>DATNGJ010000080.1:0-2193 GCA_035605915.1 Usitatibacter sp. | reverse complement strand
ATCGAGCGCTGGATGAGATAGGCGACCGCGTAGACCGCGACCGGATTCAGCGCGAAGAACCCGACGCCGAGCGCGAGCGCCGAAGACCGGCCACGCGGCGTGTCCGGGGCTTCGTCGTGACCGGCAACCACGTGGCGGAGCAGCTCGCGATAGAGCGCCCACAACGCGCCCACCACCGCGACATGGATCGCGAGGTTGAAGAGCCGCTGCTTCCACCATCCCTCGCCGAAGAGCGCCTGCAGCCACACGAAGCTTCCGTAGGAGAGCTCGCGCACGTGCAGCGGCAGCAGGCGCCCATAATCGGAGAACAGGCCGCTCGTGAGGTACGAGTCGTCGTAGACGAGCGCGTTGCCGAGGCCCGGAAGGTAGACGACGAGGAGCGCCGCGGCCACCACGGGCAACCACAGGAGGTCCCTCCGCGAACCTTGATCTTGCGCCTTCTGCATGCTTTTCCGGACCGGCGGCGAGACCGCGGAATGGCCTCAATCTTGGGGCATAAGTCGATGAAAGATTGTATCATTCGACCTCTGCCCTCAAGGGCGAGCGCATGTTGATACCCACCATCCTTTGCGGCGGCGCGGGCTCCCGGCTTTGGCCCGTCTCCCGCGAGCTGCACCCCAAGCCTTTCATCCGCCTCGCCGATGGCGAGAGCCTGCTGCAGAAGGCGTTCCTGCGCGCTGCGGGCCTCGACGGCGTCGCCGAAGTGCTCGCCGTCACCAACCGCGAGCTCTTCTTCGAGACGCGCGACGAATTCCGCGAGGTGAATGAAGCCGGCGTCTCGACTTCCTTCCTCCTCGAGCCGGTTGCGCGTGGTACCGCGGCGGCGGTGGCCCTCGCGGCGCTTCACGTACGCCGCGCGTTCGGCGAGGACGCCGTGATGCTGCTCCTGCCGGCCGACCACATCGTATGCGACCTGTCCGCGTTCGGATCCGCCGTCGGCGAGGCCGTGCGGCTCGCGACGCAGGGACGGCTCGTCACCTTCGGCATCACTCCGCGCTCGCCCGAGACGGGGTACGGATACATCGAGGCGGACGGAACGAACGTCGTGCGCTTCGTCGAGAAGCCCACGATCGAGGTGGCGCGCGAGTTCGTCGCCTCCGGGCGCTTCCTCTGGAATTCCGGCATGTTCTGCTTCGCCGCGGGCACGTTGATTTCGGAGATGCGCACGCATTGCCCGGCGCTCCTCGCCGGCGTGGAGGCGTGCATGGAGCGATCGCAGGTCCTCCAGGCCGAAGGGGCGCGCCATGTCGAGGTGGACGTCGACACCTTCTCGCGCGTGCCGGAAGACTCGATCGACTACGCGTTGATGGAGAAGTCGCGCAGCGTCGCGGTGGTCGCGTGCGACATCGGCTGGAGCGACATCGGATCGTGGGCGGCCATCGCGGAGCTCGGCATCGCCGACGACAGGTCCAACACCGTCGAGGGAAGCGCGGTGCTGCACGACGTCTCGGGCTGCTATATCCGCGCCGGGGAGCGCATCGTCGCCGCGGTCGGTATCGAAGACCTGGTCATCGTCGATACGTCCGACGCGTTGCTCGTGGCGCGCAAGGACCGCGCGCAGGAAGTTCGCAACGTCTACGCGCGCCTCAAGGCGCAGGGGCACGAGGCCCATCGCCTCCACCGCACGGTGCATCGTCCGTGGGGCACCTACACCGTGATCGAGGAAGGGCCCGGGTTCAAGATCAAGCGCATCGAGGTGAAGGCCGGCGCGAGCCTCAGCCTGCAGATGCACCGCCGGCGAAGCGAGCATTGGGTGGTGGTGAGCGGCACGGCGAAGGTCGTGAACGGCGAGAAGGACATCGCGCTCCACACCAACGAATCCACCTTCGTGCCGGCCGGCAACCGGCACCGGCTCACCAACCCGACCACGTCACCGCTCGTGATCATCGAGGTGCAGAGCGGCGACTATCTCGGCGAGGACGACATCGTCCGCTTCGACGATCAGTACGGGCGGGTGCGCGAAGCGACGCGGTGAGCGGCTCGGGCGCCGTGGCGGCCGCAGACCAGTTCGAGGCGCGCCTCGCTTGGCACGGCAAGCACGAGCTCATCCCCGGCCGGCGCTATCGCGGCCGCTTCGGCGAGGCGCACGCGACGGTCACGGTCACCGCGATCAAGTATCGCGAGGACGAGGCGAGCGGCGCGCACCTCGCCGCGCGCACGCTGCGCGCGGGCGAGAACGGCGTGGTGAACCTC
>DATNGJ010000079.1:0-6478 GCA_035605915.1 Usitatibacter sp. | reverse complement strand
CGCGCGCCGCGGCGGCCTCTACGTCGGCGGCTTCGCGCCCGAAGAGGGTATCGATGTCCTGCTCGGAGCGCTCGAGCTCTACCCGGGCGTCCGCGTCGAGATCGTCACTGCGAGCGCGGCCGCGGCGGAACTGCGCAGGCGCATGCAGCGCTGCGCCTACCTCGTCGTGCCGGGCCTGAGCTACGACACCGAGCCCCACGCGATCGTCATGGCGTTCGCCGAGGCGGTCCCGGTGATCGCGAGCCGCCTGCCCGTGGTCGCAGACCTGGTGGAGCCGGGCCGCAACGGCCTGCTCTTCGACCCGGGCTCGGCGAGCGAGCTCGCGCGGCGTCTCGCCTGGGCCGAGGCGTTCCCGGAAAAAATGCGCCAAATGGGGGAATGCGCCCAGGCAGATTACCGGGCACGGTTTGTCGCAGACTGGAACTGGCGGCGCCTTTACGGCGAGCGCCGGCGCCAGGCGCGCCTGCATCCCTAGAACGCACGGCAGGAATCGGGGACCTCCCCGGTCCCCGAGGAGGAAAGTTGATCGAACTGGGCGTCACCCCGACGCTGATCCAGCCCGTGGTCCTGTGCGGCGGATCGGGCACGCGGCTGTGGCCTCTCTCGCGAGAGCATCATCCGAAGCCGCTGCATGCGCTGAACGGCGCACGCACTCTGCTTCAGGAGACGCTGGCGCGCGCGGCCGGCGTCGACGGGTCGATGCAGCCGCTCGTGATCTGCAACGAGGCGCACCGCTTTCTCGTCGCCGAGCAGGCCGCGGCGATCGGCGCGCGGCCCAAGGCGATCGTGCTCGAGCCCGCCGGACGGGGCACGGCGCCCGCCCTGACGCTCGCGGCGGTCCACGCCGTCACGGCCGACGACCCGGTGCTCCTCGTCATGCCATCGGATCACGCGATGGCGCGCGGCGAGGCGTTCGTGCGCGCGGCCCAGCGCGGCGCGGCGCTCGCGCACCGCGGCTACCTCGTCGCGTTCGGCGTGCCGCCGTCCTCGCCGGAGCAGGGATATGGCTACATCCGGGTCGGCGGCGCGATGTCGGAACCCGAAGCGAACTTCATCGAAGCGTTCGTGGAGAAACCCGACGCGGCGCGGGCGCGCGAATACCTGGAATCGCGGGACTACCTCTGGAACGCCGGCATCTTCGCGGTTCGCGCGTCGGTGTGGATCGACGCGATCGGGAGCCTGCGCCGCGACATCCTCGCGGCGTGCGAGCGCGCCTACCGGCAGGGCAGGCGCGACGGCGCGTTCGTGCGCGTCGACGCGGCTGCGTTCGAGAGCTGCCCCGCCGACTCGATCGACTATGCGGTGATGGAGCGCATCATCGCCAGTCCCGCTCCGCCGGAGGCGGTCGTAGTCCGCCTCGATGCGCAGTGGACCGACGTGGGCGCCTGGGACGCGCTATGGCAGATCGGCGAGAAGGATTCGCGCGGCAACGTGGTGCACGGCGACGTGCACCTCGCCGACACCGCCAATGCCCTGGTCGTGGCGCAGCACCGCCTGGTGGCGTGCGTCGGGCTCGAGGACGTGGTGGTGGTGGAGACGCCCGATGCGGTCATGGTCGCGCGAAAGGATCGGGCTCAGGCGGTCGGTCCCCTCGTGTCGGCGCTCAAGGCGCAAGGCCGCGCCGAGACCCTCTCGCACCGCAAGGTGCACCGCCCCTGGGGTACCTACGACAGCATCGAAAGCGGCGAGCGCTTCCAGGTGAAGCGCATCGTGGTCGAGCCAGGGGCGGCGCTTTCGCTGCAGATGCACTATCACCGCGCGGAGCACTGGATCGTGGTGCGCGGGACGGCGCGCGTCACGCGCGGCGAGGAAAGCTTCCTCCTCACCGAGAACGAATCGACTTACATCCCGCCGGGCACCCGCCACCGACTCGAGAACCCGGGAAAGCTGCCGCTGGAGCTGATCGAGGTGCAGTCCGGAAGCTACCTCGGCGAGGACGATATCGTCCGCTTCGAGGACGCCTACGGCAGGTAACGCGCCGCGCCTACCAGACGTAGGCGAGATTCCCCATCACCGCGTTGTACTGGTAGTCGCGCCCGTCGATATTGGATTCGCGGTCGCCGACGTCAAACGCTACGCTCACCTGCCAGAAGTGCTGCGGCTCCCAGCCGAACGCGAACCTCGCCAGCCGGTAGACTTCGTCGCGCTTGACGCCTCCGGCGACGATGCCGGGATCACCCGAGAACGTGCGCCGCTCGTGCAGCAGCCGCGCGGAAAGCACCGTCTTGCTCGTCATCGCCCAGCGTGGGCCGAACGCCACGCCCTTCACCACTTCGTGGCTCGCCGAGACGTCCGCGATCGAGCGCGGCAGGCTGTACGCGTCGAAGCGCAGCACGGTCTTGTTTCCGACCAGCCAATCCACCGTCCCGACGCCGGTGTTGGCGTTGAAGTTGCGCTCGGGCAGATCGGTGTACTCGCGCCGCGTGTGGCCCAGCCGGATGCTGCTCCTCAACGTCGAGCCGATGGCGTACACGGACACGAGCGAAAACTCGCGCTCGTGGAAATCGTTGTCGACGAAGCGGCCGAGCGTGGGAACGAACTCGGCCTGGGGCGCCACGCCCTTGGTGTCGCGGTATTCGAGGCCGATGGTGTTGCCGAGCGGGCTCACGTAGTCCGCGCCGACCCTCGCACCGGTGGTGCGCACGTTCGTCGTGCGGTTCTGCTCCCGGTCGGTGTCGGAGCCTTCGAGCGCGCCGCGAACGCGGAAGCGCGGGCTGATCAGGTAGGCCGCGGTGGCGGCGGCGCGCTTCGTGGTGACGAGGTCGAGCCGGTCGGCCAGCGTCTCGGCCATGTCCACCTGGCGGCGATCGTACCCGGCCAGCAGCTCGCCCGAGAGGTTGTTGCCGATCTCCCACAGCCAGTCGCCCGCCACCGCGTAAGCCCAATGATCCAGCGTGCTCGACTTGTCGTACTTGTAGTAGTCGCCGCGCGCGTCGAGGCGCACCCGCTGGCGGCCCGCCACTCGCTGGTCGATCGTCAGGCCGCCGCCGAGGCGGGCGATGTTGTCCGAGCGTTCATCGGTCTGGGTGCGCAGGACGTTGCTGTCGTGCATCACCCCGGCGTGGACCCACACGTCGATCGGAACGTCCGATTCGGGCGGGTAGGCGGGAAAGGCGCCGGCCGAGGGCCACGGTATGGTGTCGACGGCTTCGAATGCCCTCACATTCGGCGCGGCGGCGAAGGAAAGAGCGACGGCGAGGGCGGTGACGCGGCGTTGTAGATTTTTCATGGGCCCGATCGTAGCCACCCGTTTTCGCGCCTTTCAACCGCGTGTGGCGCTTCGGCACAGGCTGAACGGATGGCGTTTGCGTCGCTTTCGTGACACATGCACACTGGCGAAAGGGAATCTGATCAAGGTGATAGGGTGGCCGATAGTGCAGGTGGGATCGAAAGGGGATCGCTGATGGACGAGCGCGGCTACGTGGCCGAGGCGCTGCTCGACCGCCTCCGGGACGAAGGCGTGCCGTTCCGCGCGCTCGGGCCGGAGGCGGCCGCGCCCGACCTGGCGCTCGCCGTCGCGCAGGACGCCCTCCCGGGGATGCCTCGCCGCATGGCGCGCTTCGCCCAGGACTTCGACCTGCGCCTGGTGCAGCTTTCCCGCGACGAGCGCCAGCGCATCCAGTTCACCCTGGCGTGGAGCGACGAAGTCGGCCGCCCAAGCTTCCTCGAGGTCCACGCCCTCGGCGACTATTACCGCGCCGGAAGGGCGCTGTTGCGCTCGGAGGAGCTGCTTTCGGGCCGTCCCGAGGTGCTCCTCCTTTACAACCTGGTGGAGGCGATCCAGGCCCAGGGCATCGACGAGGCCCGCGCCGCCTGGCTGTCGCGCTTGTGGCACGCCGACCCGCGCGGCGCGCTCGAGCGCATCGGCGACCTCTGGCCGGCGCGCCGCGACATGCGCTTGCTCGCCCACGCGGCGAAGCAGGCGTCGTGGGACCAGGTGCGCGCCGGCCTGCCACGGTTGCGGCGCATCCTTTACCGCGCGCTGCCGAACCCGTTTGCCCTGCTCGCCAGGCTGAATCTCGTCCTGCAGCCGCGCTTCGCTGCGGTCGCATTCGTGGGCTTCGAAAACTCCGCGCTGCGCGAGCGCGTGGTTCGCGATCTGGCGCCGGCCTTTCCGTCGGGGGTCGATGCGCTCGAGCTGACCTATGCCGAACGGCCGCGCGGCGCCGATGTCGCGGTGCTCTTCGATCCGCCGGACACGTACCGGCTGCGCCTCGAATCGATCGTCGTCGAGCGCGCCGAGGCGCTGCCGCCCGCGGCCGCGAAGGTCGAGCGCGCGCTGCTGCGCTGGCTCGAGCGGCGCGTCGAGCGCCGGTTCTCGGACACCGTGGTGGGCGCGAACCCGCTCGCCGCGCGCATCCTGCAGTTCGCCTGCCGCCATCGGGTGCCGCTGCTTTCGGACTTCATGGGGACGCTGCTCAACTGCGGCATCTATTGCCCGCTGCCCGCGCCGATCCTGATGCCACATCCCTACGGAATCTTCATCCATCGCAACGCATCGATCGGCAGCCGGGTCACGGTCATGCAGCAAGTCACCATCGGCAACAAGCACCCCTCCGACTCCGCCGCCCCGGTGATCGAGGACGACGTGTGCATCGGCGCGGGGGCGAAGATCCTCGGCGCAGTGCGTGTGGGGCACGGCGCGACGGTGGGCGCGAACGCGGTCGTGACCCGCGACGTTCCGTCGCACTGCACCGTGGTCGGGGCCAACCGCATCCTCGGGCGTGCAGGCGTCGTGCAGGAGCGACAAGCGTCATCTGTCGTGAACACCTGACATTGGACTTTGTCCAAGCGCGTGTAACGATTTCGCATTGAATGACTTACCCGCGCTCCTTCCTCGGACTGTTGCTCGCAGGCTTCACCCTCGTCGCGCTTCCGCTCGTGGGCGCGCTCGCCTACTCGGCGTGGAACACCGAGCGTCTCGCGGGCCAGAGCCGCAGCGCGGTGTTCAACGCCTCGCAGGCCGCGCGCGCGAGCCGGGCGCTGGTCGAGCGCATCGGCACGATCGAGCGCCTGGCGCAGCAGGCGGCGGTGCTCGATGACCCGGAGCTCATGCAGGGCTACGCGAGGGTGCACCGCAGCTTCCGGCAGCTCGCCGACGAGATCGCGCAGCTTCCGCTCGACGGCTCGCAGCTCGGCGCGCTCACCCGCGCCGTGGGCAACGAGCAGGGGCTCTACGACCTTCTCACCGGCATGCCGCGCGTTCGCGTCGAGCCCGCCGAGATCACCGAGCGCGTGGACCAGCTCATCGACGCGGCGCGCGAAGTTCTCGCGATCAACAACCTCATCGTCGACCGCGAGGTCGAGCGTCTGCGCGCGAGCGCCGACGAGGTTCAGCGCGGCCTCATCCTGCTCCTGCTCTTCAGCACGGCGGTCGCGCTCACCATCGCGCTCGCGCTGACGCGCTATATCTCGCGGCCGATCGCCGCCATCGACAACGCGATCCGCCAGCTCGGAGCCGCCGACTTCTCCCGGCCGATCGCGGTGCGCGGTCCGGAGGACCTGCGCTATCTCGGCCGGCGCCTCGACTGGCTGCGCCGGCGCCTCGAGGAGTTCGAGACCCAGAAAAACCGCTTCCTGCGCCACGTGTCCCACGAGCTGAAGACGCCGCTCACCGCGCTGCGCGAAGGCGCCGAGCTGCTGAACGACCAGGTGGCGGGGCCGCTCGTCCCGGCGCAGAAGCAGGTGGTGTCGATCGTGCGCGACAACAGCGTGAAGCTGCAGCGCCTGATCGAGGAGCTCCTCGACTACCAGCGCGCGCTGCACGCCGCGGCGTCGCTCGAATTGATGCCGGTCGTACTGGATTCGCTGGTGGCCGAAGCGGCGCGTGCGCACGAGCTCGCGGCACGCTCGAAGAACCTGCGGCTGGAAGTCGATGCGGAGGCGGCGATGCTCGAGGCCGATCCGGAGAAGCTGCGCTCGATCATCGACAACCTCGTGAGCAATGCGGTCAAGTTCACGCCGCCCGGCGGGCGCATCACGGTGAGGGCGCACGTGCAGTCGGGCGAAGCGGTGATCGAGGTGATCGATTCGGGTCCGGGCGTGGCGCCGGAGGAGCGCGAATCGATCTTCGATCTTTTCTTCCGCGGCCGCGGCAAGGGCGAGGGCACGCGCATCAAGGGCAGCGGCCTGGGCCTCGCCATTGCACGCGAGCTGGTCGAGGCGCACGGCGGCCACATCGCGGTGGTGCCCGAGGGAAGCGGCGGTCATTTTCGTGTCACACTTCCGCGCCGTTCGGCGCGTACGCTTGCCGACGCCGCGTAACGACAGGCGGCAAGAATTACCGTGTCAGTCCAAGGAAAAAGGCTAAGCAATGAGCAATGAGAATCCCAAGGTTCTGCTGGTGGACGACGACAAGGATTTGCTGCAGCTGATTGCGATGAGGCTGAGTGCGTCGGGGTATGCGGTGACGGCGGTGGAGAGCGGGGAGTCTGCGCTGGCGGCGTTGTCGGTGTCGCGGCCGCAGGTGGTGGTGACG
>DATNGJ010000078.1:0-12559 GCA_035605915.1 Usitatibacter sp. | reverse complement strand
GAGGTGCGGCTCGCCGCGGGTGCCGAGTTCATCGTGATGATCTGCGGCGAGATCATGACCATGCCGGGGCTGCCCAAGGTGCCGTCGGCGTGCAACATCGACGTCTCCGACGACGGGAAGATCAGCGGGCTTTTCTAGGCTTTCCCGCCCGAGCCGACGCCGCGCGGCCGCGTGGCGCCGGGACGCCGCCTCCGTTTCGCGGGGGCGGCGTTTTCATTTGCGGAAGGGAAAGATGGCGGCGAAAAAGGGGTCAGATCCCGTTTCGATTGGATGCGCGAGCCGGCTCGATGCTTCGGAAATGGGATCTGCCCCCTTTTTTCGGGGATAATTGCCGCGCATTAGTTTTCGATGAACGGGCAGGAAGCAAATGCGACTCCAGGGCAAGGTAGCGATCGTCACCGGCGCCGGATCGGGATTCGGCGAGGCGATCGCGAAGCGGTATGCGGAAGAAGGCGCGAAGGTGATCGTGAACGACATCGTCGCCGCGGGCGCCGAGCGCGTCGTCTCGGAGATCCGCGCCGGCGGCGGCGATGCGCGGGTCGAGCTCGCCGACGTCTCCAGGGACGCGGACGTGGCGCGCCTCGTGCGCTCGGCGCTCTCGGCCTGCGGGCGGCTCGACGTCATCGTGAACAACGCGGGAATCACGCACCGCAACCGGCCGATGCTCGAGGTGGGCGAGGACGAGTTCGACCGCATCTACGCGGTGAACGTGAAGTCGCTCTTCCTCACCGCGAAGCACGCGGTGCCGCACTTCCGCAAGGCGGGCGGCGGATGCTTCGTGACCGTCGCTTCCACCGCCGGGGTGCGTCCCCGTCCGGGGCTCACCTGGTACAACGGCTCGAAGGGCGCGGCGATCGTGACCTCGCGCTCGATGGCCGCGGAGCTGGGGCCGGACCGGATCCGCGTGAACGTGATCAACCCGGTGATCGGCGAGACGGGACTCCTCGAGACGTTCATGGGCGTGCCGGATACGCCCGAGAACCGCAGGAAGTTCGTCGCGACGATCCCGATGGGCCGCATGTCCAAGCCGCTCGACATCGCCAACGCGGCGCTCTTCCTCGCCTCCGACGAGGCCGCGTTCATCACCGGCGCGTGCCTCGAGGTGGACGGCGGCCGCTGCGTATGAACGCTGTCCGGACCATCGGCAAGTACCACGTCGTCACCGAGCTCGGCCGCGGCGCGACCGGCAAGGTGTACCTCGCCGAGGACCCGTTCGCGAAGCGCAAGGTCGCGATCAAGGTCGCGTATCCCGATGCGCTCAAGAACCGGGAGGACGGTGCGTTCTACCGCGGCATGTTCCTCAACGAGGCGGCGCTCGCCGGCAAGCTCAACCACCCGCACATCGTGCAGATCTACGACGCGGTGGTCGAGGACGACTACAGCTACATCGTGATGGAGTTCGTCGAGGGCGGCACGCTCGAGAAGTTCTGCCAGCCGGGGAGCCTCCTCGACCCGCGCGAGGTGGCCGAGATCGTCTTCAAGTGCGTGCGCGCGCTCGCCTTCGCGCACGCGCTCGGGCTCACGCATCGCGACATCAAGCCGGGCAACATCCTGCACAACGAAGGCACGGACATCAAGATCGCGGACTTCGGCGCGGCGATCAACCGCGTCTCCGACCGCACGATGATCATGAACGTGGGCTCGCCCGCCTACATGGCGCCGGAGCTCGTCACCGGCGGCGCGCAGGCCTCGCAGGTCACCGACATCTATGCGCTCGGCGTGGTGATGTACTACCTGCTCACGGGGAAGCTCCCATACCACGGCGCCAACACGATGAGCGTGATCTACCAGATCGTGAACACGGAGCCGGAGCCGCCGAACAAGGCGCGGCCCGATCTCGCGCCCGAGCTCGACGCGATCGTGATGAAGGCGATCGCCAAGGATCCCGCGAAGCGCTACGCGACGTGGGACGAGTTCGGCCAGGCGCTCGCCGAGACCTGGAAGAAGGACCACAAATCGGAGGAGAAGCGCGGCCAGTCCGACGCGGAGCGCTTCAGCCTGTTGCGCACTCTGCCTTTTTTCCGCGACTTCCCCGAGAACGAGCTGTGGGAGGTGATGCGCATCAGCAAGTGGGCGCGCTTCCATCCGGAGACCGCGCTCATCAAGGAAGGCGACCACGGCGACTCGTTCTACATCCTCGCGGGCGGCTACGTCCGGGTCACGCGCGGCAAGCGCACGCTCTCGGTTCTCACCGCGGGCGACTGCTTCGGCGAGATGTCGTACCTCGCCCAAGACAAGAACGGCTCCCACCGCTCCGCGACGGTGACGACGAATTCGGACTGCATCGTGATGAAGATCCGCGCCGAGGACCTGCTTGCCGCCTCGCTCTCGTGCCGCCGGCTGTTCGACGAGCGTTTCCTCAACACGCTGGTGGGGCGCCTCGAGGCCGCCAACCAGCAGCTGGCGGTGATGTCGTGACATGGCGGCGAGCGAAAAAGGGGTCAGATCCCTTTTTCCCGACGCATCTGCGCCGTTTTGAAAAGGGATCTGACCCCTTTTTCATTGGTTGAGGAGATAGAACGCGAGAAACGTCGCCACCATCGCGAAGGCGATCACCAGCTTCGCGACCGCGGCGAGCAGCAGCCCGAGCGAGGTGGCGAGGCCCACCTTGCCGGCGCGCAGGAGGCCCCCGCGCGCGACGAGCTCGCCCAGCACGGCGCCCACGAGCGGCCCGAGGATGAGGCCCGGGATCCCGAAGAAGATGCCCACGACGGCGCCGATCGCCGCGCCGACGAGCGCCTGGCGGCTCGCGCCGACGCGCTTCGCTCCCAGCACCGACCCGGCAAGGTCCACGAACACCGAGAGGAGCCCCAGGGCGGCGACGATGGAGAGCCCGCCGAAGCCCACGCGCGCGAAGTCGTCGGCCCACGCGGCCACGAGGAGCCCCGTGAAGACGAAGAGCGCTCCGGGAATCACCGGAAGCACGGTGCCGACGATGCCGCCGATCACGAGCAGGACGGCGAGCGCGTCGAAGAGGAGCCGCGTGGTCACGGTATCATTGTAGGGTGAGCGCCGTGCGCGAAGCGTCCCTCGATCGTCGGTCCCGCCAGTCGGAGGTGGCGGCGCGGCTCTCGCGTGTCCTCCCGGCCGCCGCCGTGCTCGTGGACCGCGAGGAGCTCAAGCCCTACGAGTGCGACGGGCTCTCCGCCTACCGCGAGACGCCGCTCGTCGCCGTGATTCCCGCCGACGAGGAGGAGGTCGCCCGAGTGCTCCAGGTGGCGCGCGAGGCGAAGGTGGCGGTGGTCGCGCGCGGATCGGGAACCGGCCTTTCGGGCGGCGCGCTGCCGCTCGCCGACGGCATCCTCCTCTCGCTCGCGAAGTTCAACCGCATCGTCGAGGTCGATCCGCTCGCGCGCAAGGCGCGCGTGCAGCCCGGCGTGGCGAACCTGCGCATCTCGCAGCACGTGGCGCCGCTCGGCCTCTACTACGCGCCGGATCCGTCGAGCCAGATCGCGTGCTCGATCGGCGGCAACGTGGCGGAGAACTCGGGCGGCGTGCATTGCCTCAAGTACGGGCTCACGGTGCACAACGTGATGCGCGTGCATGCTCTCACCATCGAGGGCGATGCGGTCGACCTCGGCTCCGAGGCGCTCGACGCGCCCGGCTACGACCTCCTCGCGATCCTCACCGGCTCGGAGGGCTTGCTCGCGGTGACGCTCGAGGTCACGGTGAAGCTGCTGCCGAAGCCGGAAACCGCGCGGGTCGTGATGGCTTCCTTTTCCGACGTCGAGCACG
Organism: Usitatibacter sp.; assembly: GCA_035605915.1. Classification (GTDB taxonomy): domain Bacteria; phylum Pseudomonadota; class Gammaproteobacteria; order Burkholderiales; family Usitatibacteraceae; genus Usitatibacter. The sequence continues at coordinate 8,824 of DATNGJ010000078.1, read as the reverse complement.
CCGGCGATGCGGTCGCGAACGTGATCGGCGCCGGCATCGTGCCCGCGGGCCTCGAGATGATGGATCGGCTCGCGACGCGCGCGGTGGAGGATTTCGTGCACGCGGGCTACGACCTCGAGGCCGAGGCGATCCTCCTCGCGGAGTCGGACGGAACGCGCGAGGAAGTGGAGCACGAGATCGCCAAGGTGATCGAGGTGATGCGCTCGAGCGGCGCGACCCAGATCCGCTGCTCGTCGAGCGAGGCGGAGCGGCTGCGCTTCTGGTCGGGGCGCAAGGCCGCGTTCCCGGCCGTGGGCCGCATCTCGCCCGACTACTACTGCATCGACGGCTCGATCCCGAGGGGTGAGCTCGCCGCCGTGCTCAAGCGCATCGAGGAGCTCTCCGCGCAATACGGCCTGCGCTGCGCGAACGTGTTCCACGCGGGCGACGGCAACCTCCACCCGCTCATCCTCTACGATGCCAACAACCCCGGCGAGCTCGAGAAGACCGAGCGCTTCGCATCGGACATCCTGGAGCTGTGCATCGCGGCCGGCGGCACGATCACCGGCGAGCACGGCGTGGGCATCGAGAAGATCAACCAGATGTGCGTGCAGTTCGGGCGCGCCGAGATCGAGCAGTTCCACGCGGTGAAGGCGGCGTTCGATCCGGACGGACTGCTCAATCCCGGCAAGGGCGTACCGTTGCTCGCGCGCTGCGCCGAGTACGGGGCGATGCGGGTGAAGGGCGGGGCGCTTCCCCGCCCGGACCTGCCGCGCTTCTGATGAACGCGCCCCCGACGAAGGCGCTCGAGCAGCGGCCCTCGACGCGAGCCGTGGGGGAGGCGTCCGCCGCGCAAACGCCGATCGCGCCGGAGCCTATCGCACGCGCGCGGGTGCTCGAGCGGCTTCGCGCAGTGCGCCCGCCGCTCGCGATCGTCGCGGACGACGAGGGCCTCAGGCCCTTCGAGACCGATGCCTTCATCTCCCATCGCGAGACGCCGATGCTCGCCGTGCTGCCCGAAAGCGAGCCGCAGGTGCGCCGAGTGGTCCGCGCCTGCCGAGACCTCGGCGTGCCGGTCGTCTCGCGCGGGGCGGGGACCGGGATCTCCGGCGGCGCGATTCCGCGCAGCGACGGCGTGCTGCTCGTGCTCACGAAGATGAACCGCATCGTGGCGGTCGATCGCCTTGCGCGCATGGCATGGGTCGAGCCGGGCGTGCGCAACCTGCGGGTCTCGGAGGCCGCGGCGCCGCACGGCCTGTTCTACGCGCCCGATCCGTCGAGCCAGTCGGTGTGCTCCATCGGCGGCAACGTCGCCGAGAATTCGGGTGGCGTGCACTGTCTCAAGTACGGCCTTACCACGCACAACCTGCTCGCGGTACGTGCGGTCGACGCGGACGGCGAGGCGTTCGAGGCGGGAAGCCTCGCCCTCGACGCGGCGGGCTACGACCTGCTCGCGCTCCTCGCGGGAAGCGAGGGCAACCTGGGCGTCATCACGCGCGTCGCCGTGCGCCTCGTACCGCTGCCCGAATCGACGCAGACGCTGCTCGCCGCGTTCCCGTCCGTACGCCAGGCGGCCGAGGCGGTGGGCGAGATCATCGGCGCGGGGATCGTTCCCGCCGGGCTCGAGATGATGGACCGAGTCGTGATCGAGGCGTGCGAGCGCTTCATGGCGATGAACTTTCCCGCGGCGGCGCAAGCGCTGCTCCTCGCCGAGGTGGACGGCTGCGCGGAGGAGGCGCTGGAGGCGATGCGCGCCGTGCGGGCGATCCTCGAGCGATGCGGCGCGACCGAAGTCCGGATCGCGGCGGACGCGGCGGAGCGCGAGCGGCTCTGGAAAGCGCGCAAGGGCGCGTTCATCGCGCTCGCGACGCACCTTCCCGACTTCTACACCATCGACGGCACGATTCCGCGCCGCTGCCTCCCGGACATGCTCGATCGCGTCTACGAGCTCGCGAAGGAGTACGGGCTCCTCGTGGGCAACGTGTTCCACGCGGGCGACGGCAACATCCACCCGTGCATCTTCTTCGACGCCAACAAGCCCGGCGACCTCGAGCGCGGCGAGGAGATGGGCGCGCGCATCCTCGAGGCGTGCGTGGCGGTGGGCGGCACGATCACCGGGGAGCACGGCGTGGGCGTGGAGAAGCTCGCGCAGATGTGCGTGCAGTTCGCGCCGGCGGAGATCGCGGCGTTCCATGCCGTGAAGGCCGCGTTCGACCCGGACGGCATCCTCAACCCCGGCAAGGCGGTCCCGACGCTCAAGCGCTGCGCCGAGCTCGGCGGCCTGCGCGTCGCGGGCGGCCGCATCCCGCATCCGGACATTCCGCGATTCTGACCATGGCGGACGCCTTCATCGCCGAGCTTTGCGATCGCATCCGAAGCTGCGCTTCGCAAGGCAGGAGCGTGCGCATTCGCGGCGGCGGCAGCAAGGATTTCTACGGTGGGCCGCCGCGCGGCGACGAGACGATCGAAATGGGCGCCTGCTCGGGTATCGTCGCCTACGAGCCGAAGGAGCTGGTCCTCACCGTGCGCGCCGGAACGCCGCTCGAGGAGGTCGAGCGCACGCTCGCGGGCGAGCGCCAGATGCTGCCCTTCGAGCCGCCGCACTTCGCCGAAGCCGCGAGCGCGGGCGCCACCATCGGCGGCGCGGTCGCGAGCGGGCTCTCCGGTCCGCGCCGCCCGTACGCGGGCGCGGTGCGCGATTTCGTCCTCGGCACTCGCATCGTGAACGGCAAGGGCGAGGCGCTCGCGTTCGGCGGCCGCGTCATCAAGAACGTCGCGGGCTACGACGTCTCGCGCCTCATGGCGGGCGCGCTCGGCACGCTCGGCGTGATCACGGAAGTGTCGTTCAAGGTGCTGCCGCAACCCGCTGCACAGGCTACGCTCGCGTTCGCGCTCGACCAGGCCGCGGCGATCGAGCAGGCGAATCGCTGGGCGGGGCAGCCGCTGCCGCTCTCCGCGGCCGCGTGGGAGGACGGAACGCTGCGAGCGCGCATCTCGGGCGCTCCCCCCGCGGTCGCCGCGGCGAAAGCGAAGATGGGCGGCGAGGAAGACGCGCGAGGCGATGACTACTGGGCGCGGCTGCGCGAGCAGCGCCTCGAGTTCTTCTCGGGTGCCGCGCCGCTCTGGCGCGTCTCGGTGCCGCAGACGACGGCGCCGCTGCTTCCCCGGCATGCCCAGCTCGTCGACTGGGGCGGCGGCGTGCGCTGGATCCGCGGCGACGCCGATCCGCTCTCGATCCGCACCTCGGCCGAGCGCGCCGGAGGCCATGCGACGCTCTTCCGCGGCGGCGACAAGTCGATCGGCGTGTTCCATCCGCTCGCGCCCGCGATCCTCAAGATCCACCGCCGGCTCAAGGCGGCGTTCGATCCCGCGGGCATCCTCAATCCCGGACGCATGTACGACTTCTAGATTCGATGCAAACCCGACTCGCCGAATGGATCCGCGCGACGCCCGAGGGCGAGGAAGCGGATTCGATCCTGCGCCGCTGCGTGCACTGCGGCTTCTGCCTCGCCACGTGCCCCACGTACAACCTGCTGGGCGACGAGCTCGACAGCCCGCGCGGGCGCATCTACCTGGTGAAGCAGATGCTCGAAGGCGCGCCGGTCACGCGGCGCACGCAGCTCCACCTCGACCGCTGCCTTACGTGCCGCGCGTGCGAGACCACGTGCCCGTCCGGCGTCCAGTACGGGAGACTCGCCGACATCGGGCGCGCCATCGTCGAGGAGAAGGTGGGCCGCTCGCCGTGGGACCGGCTGCGCCGCGCGTTCCTCGCGCGAACGCTCCCCTCGCGCACGCTCTTCGGCGCGGCTTTGGCGCTCGGTCGCGCGGTACGCCCCGTGCTCCCGTCGTCGCTCGCGCGCCGCATCCCCGCGCGCCGCGAGGCGGGCCGCTGGCCGGCCGTGCGCCACGCGCGCCGCATGATCGTGCTCGCCGGCTGCGTGCAGCCCTCGCTCGCGCCCTCGATCAACGCCGCCGCGGCGCGCGTGCTCGATCGCATCGGCATCTCGCTCGTGGAGGTTCCCCGAGCCGGCTGCTGCGGCGCCGTGACGTTCCACCTGAACTACCAGGAGGACGCGCTCGCGTACGTGAAGGCGAACATCGACGCGTGGTGGCCCCAGGTCGAGGCGGGCGCCGAAGCGATCGTCGTGACCGCGAGCGGGTGCGGCACGATGGTGAAGGACTACGGTCACCTGTTGCGCGGCGACCCGGCTTACTCGGAGCGCGCGGCACGCATCTCCGCGCTGGCGCGCGACGTCTCCGAGGTCGTCGCGGCGCAAGCCGAGCGCCTCGCGTCGCTGCCGCGCACTGCGGCAGAACCCGGGCCGGTCGCGTTCCAGTCGCCGTGCAGCCTGCAGCACGGGCTGCGCATCCAGGGGGTGGTGGAGGGGATCCTTCGCGATGCGGGGTTCACGCTCACGCCGGTTCCGGACGGCCACCTGTGTTGCGGGTCGGCCGGGACCTATTCGCTCCTGCAGCCGCAGATCTCGCGCGAGCTGCTCGCGAACAAGGTGCGAGCGCTCGAATCCGGCGCCCCGCGCGCGATCGCGACGGCGAACATCGGCTGCCTCGCGCATATCCAGTCGGCAACGCGGCTGCCCATCGTCCACTGGATCGAGCTGCTCGATCGAGTGCTCGCGTGAAGCCGAAGATCCCGGGAAGGTCGAAGGTTTCGCGCCGCGCGAGTACCTCGCGGCGTGTCTTTGCAACGCGACCCTTCAACGGCTTTCGCGCGGCGCCAGCAACTAGCCGCGTGTCTGCGCAACGCGCTCATAAATGATAAACAGCTCGTTGCGGTCGCCGGGGCGCGAGCCGCGCCAGTGCTCGGCCCATCCCGGCGGCACCTTCGGCGCGCGCAGCGGCGTCGCCTGCACGAGCAGCGCGCGGCACCGCGACGCGGCGGGGAAATCGACCGGGATCGTCGTGAGGTTCACGAAGTAGTCGAGCAGCGCGCGCTGCGCGTCGCCCACGTTCTCGCGCGCCACGCAGCGGAAGTCCGGCGGCAGGTTCTCCACGAGGCGCGAGGCGACCGCGCGATAGCTGCGTGCCTGGTCGACGAGCGGGACGCCGAGCGTCATCACGAGCATCCAGACCATCGTGATGCCCGAGGTCCAGTTGACGAGCGCGCGCCGGGTGGAGCGCAGCGACCGCGCCACCACCACCGCCCACAGGAGCGTGAGGAGCGAGGCGAAGGCGACCGCGAGGAAGTTGAACGCGTAGTGGAAGTTCGGCACCTCGCGGCGGATGAGGGCGGCGGCGAAATCGGGCTTTCCGGTGAGCGCCGCGAGCCAGGCCATCCACAGCAGGGCGGCGAAGAGGAAGAAGGTCGTCATGCCGAACCAGTCGAACGCGGCCGCGGCCCCGCGCGGCAGGCTGTCGAGCTCGGCGATGCCGAGGATCGCGAGCGGCAGCAGCAGCGGCAACGCGTCGATGTCGCGCGGCGAGCCGAATACCGACGTCGCGATGAGGAAGGCGACGAACGCGATGAGGGGAAGCAGCACGGCCTTGCGGGCGAGGATCGTGCGGCGCGTGCGCCAGATCGTCCACGCGGCGAGCGGAAGCGCCGGCCACGCGTACCACGGCAGGATGCGGACGAAGTAGAGCAGCTCGAGCGGTCCCTCGTCCGCCGACGGGTCGTTCCAGTGCGTCTGCGCGGCCTGCGCGAGCCAGGTGCGCAGCAAGGCGGGCGAGGCGTGATGAAGCAGCAGCAGCCAGCCGGCGACGAGCGGGGCGGCACAGGCGATGGCGGCGAGGACGGTGAGCCCGTAGCCGCGGTTGCGCCAGAACGGCGCGAGCAGCGGCAGGAGGCCGAGCGTCATCACGAGCATCGGCAGCGGGAGGAACCCGTTGCCGAGGAACGCGATGCCCATGCCGCATCCGGCGACCGCACCGCCGGCCACCGGTCGCCGTGCCGCGAGCGCGAAGCCGTACAGCGCGATGGAGACGCCGGAGAGGCCCGCGAGCGCCGTGATCATCTCGTGCGAGCGCGCGAGGAGCCCGACGCTGCCGATGAAGAGCAGGACGCCGCCGCGGCCCGCCCGCTCGCCCATGAGCTCGTGGCACGTGAACGAGAGGAACGCGAGCGTGGCGGCCATGAAGAGGCCCGAGGCGAGGCGCGCCGCGTCGTGCAGCGGCATCGCCCAGCCGAAGAGCTTCACGAGGATCGCCGCCACCCAGAGGTAGAGCGGGGGCTGGCCGATCCACGGCTCGCCGACGATGCGGAAGTTGACCCAGTCGCCGGTGCGCAGCATCTCCATCACCGCGCCGAACGCGGTCGCTTCGTCGACTTTCCACGGGTCGTGCCCGATGAGCCCGGGGACGAGCCACGTCGCGCAGATGACGAGGAAGAGGATCGACTTGAGGCGCGTCGGCGTGCCGTCGTAGGCGATCCGTCCCCATCCCGGCTCGTCGAGGGGTTCGGCTGCGGCGGCCGCGCTGGCGGTCGCATGGGTGGCGGCGTGCCCGTAACTCGTCATGCTGCGGACATTCTAGGCGAGGCGGGCAACAAAAAAGGCAGCCTCCGGGCTGCCTTTTCGCATTCGCAAGGCGGGGCCTATTCGGCGGCCTTGGCGGAATTGCCCTTGCGGGCGTAGCGCTTCTTGAACTTGTCCACGCGTCCGGCGGTATCCACGATCTTCTGCTTGCCCGTGTAGAACGGGTGCGATTCGGCCGAGATCTCGATCTTGTAGACGGGATACTCCTTGCCGTCCTTCCACTTGATGGTCTCGTTGGTCGCGACCGTGGAGCGGGTGACGAATCCGAAGTCGCAGCTGGTGTCGAGGAAAACGACCTCGCGATAATTGGGGTGGATGCCTTCTTTCATGGTTTTCGCCTTGTTGGGGGCGCCGAAGGTAATGACGATGTTTGGGACGAAAATGTGCCCATTCGGGCCCGGGAATCGACAATTATCCCCGAAAACATGAATCAAAGCAAGGGGTTGTTACAAACCCTTGCGGTTGCCCAGGCCCTTGAGCGGACTGGCTTTTTTGGCGCGAATCCTGCCGGATGGTTCCTCGGGCCCATGAGCCGGGTGACGTTTTTCGTCGGTACGGGCTGGCGCAACAAGGCCGGAAACACGGAGGACACGGGGAAAGGCCGGAGGACACGGAGAAAAGCGCAAAGGCAGAAGCGAGCGCAAGCCCGTGGCAAGGTGATCTTCGCTTGGCGGTGTTGAGCGGCGGCCGAGGTGGCCGGTGGAATGTGCCTGGAATTCCGTCCGCTCCGACACCGTTCCCGGCTGCTACCCCTTTTTCATGCTGTTAAAGAATTCGTCGTTGTTCTTGGTTGCTCTCAATTTGTCGAGCAGGAATTCGGTCGCCTCGAGCTCGTCCATGCCGAAGAGGAGCTTGCGCAGGATCCACACCTTGGGAAGGATGTCGGGCGGGATCAGCAGCTCCTCGCGCCGCGTTCCGGAGCGGTTCACGTTGAGCGAGGGATAGATGCGCTTCTCGGCCATGCGGCGATCCAGGTGGATCTCCATGTTGCCGGTGCCCTTGAACTCCTCGTAGATCACGTCGTCCATGCGCGAGCCGGTGTCGATGAGCGCGGTGGCGATGATGGTGAGCGAGCCGCCCTCCTCGATGTTCCTCGCCGCGCCGAAGAAGCGCTTGGGGCGCTGCAGCGCGTTGGAGTCCACGCCGCCGGTGAGCACCTTGCCCGAGGCCGGCACCACGGTGTTGTAGGCCCGGGCGAGGCGCGTGATGGAATCGAGCAGGATCACCACGTCCTTCTTGTGCTCGACCAGGCGCTTGGCCTTCTCGATCACCATCTCGGCCACCTGCACGTGGCGCGTGGCCGGCTCGTCGAACGTGGAGGCCACCACCTCGCCGCGCACGGTGCGCGTCATCTCGGTCACTTCCTCGGGGCGCTCGTCGATGAGGAGCACGATCAGCACCGCCTCGGGGTGGTTGGCGGTGATCGCGTGGGCCATGTGCTGCATCAGCACGGTCTTGCCGGCCTTGGGCGGCGAGACGATGAGGCCGCGCTGGCCCTTGCCGATGGGCGCGATGATGTCGAGGATGCGCCCGGTGAGGTTCTCCTCCGCCTTGATGTCGCGCTCGAGCCGCATCGACTCGTCGGGGTGCAGCGGCGTGAGGTTCTCGAAGAGGATCTTGGTCTTGGCGTTCTCCGGCGGCTCGCCGTTGACCGTGTCGACCTTCACCAGCGCGAAGTAGCGCTCGCCGTCCTTGGGCGTGCGGATCTCGCCCACGATGGAGTCGCCCGTGTGCAGGTTGAAGCGGCGGATCTGCGAGGGCGAGACGTAGATGTCGTCGGGGCCCGCGAGGTACGAGGTGTCGGGCGAGCGCAGGAAGCCGAAGCCGTCCTGCAGCACCTCGAGGGTGCCGTCGCCGAAGATCGCCTCGCCCTTCTTCGCCTGGTGCTTGAGCAGCGCGAAGACGAGCTCCTGCTTGCGCAGGCGGTTGGCGCCCTCGAGCTCGTTGGCGATCGCCATGTCGACGAGCTCGGAGACGTGCTTGAGCTTGAGGTCGGATAAGTGCATGCCGGGGGCCTGCTGGGTGATGGTGTTCTGGACGGGCCCGGAAGACGTCACGGGCCGGGAAATACGCGTGGGTTGGGAGTGAGCCTGGCTGCCGGGGGAATGCTGGGGAGGTTCTTCTTGGAGACTGTTCGAGCGAACAGCCAGGACGGGCTCAGCCTATCGGTTTCAGATATTGCTGTCAATGAAGGCGGCGAGCTGCGTCTTGGACACCGCGCCCACCTTGGTCGCCTCGAGGTTGCCGTTCTTGAACAGCATGAGCGTGGGGATCCCGCGGATGTTGTACTTGGGCGGCGTGGCCTGGTTCTCGTCGATGTTGAGCTTGGCGACCTTGAGCCGGCCGGCGTACTC
>DATNGJ010000077.1:0-83700 GCA_035605915.1 Usitatibacter sp. | reverse complement strand
GATCTCGCGAAGCTGGGCGTGGCGAAGGAGCTCGACTTCGACGGCTACAGGCTCGACAAGGTCGAGACCGTCGAGTACGACTTCAACTGGAAGACCTTCATCGAGGTGTACCTCGAGGACTATCACGTGGGTCCGTTCCATCCGGGGCTCGGTCGCTTCGTCACTTGCGACGACCTCAAGTGGGAATTCGGCGACTGGCACAACGTGCAGACCGTGGGCGTGAACCAGCGCCTGGGCACGCCCGGTTCCGAGACGTACAAGAACTGGCATGACGCGGTTCTCAACTTCAGGAACGGCGAGCCGCCGCCCCACGGCGCGATCTGGCTCACGTACTACCCGAACGTGATGGTCGAGTGGTACCCGCACGTGCTGGTGGTCTCGTCGCTCTATCCGCGCGGGCCGGACAAGTGCGCGAACGTGATCGAGTTCCACTATCCCGAGGAGATCGCGCTCTTCGAGCCGGAGTTCGTCCAGGCGCAGCAGCAGGCCTACCACGAGACCGCGCTCGAGGACGAGCAGATCTGCCTGCGCATGACCGAGGGCCGGCGCGCGCTCCTCGAGGACGGCCGCGAGGAGCACGGTCCCTACCAGTCGCCCTACGAGGACGGCATGGTGCACTTCCACGAGTTCATGCAGCGCGAGGTCGGGCCCCACGCCTGAGCGCGGGCCCTGGTCGCGCCGCAGCACGCGCCGCTAGTCGCGCCGCAGAGCGCGCGCCCAGCCCGACGCCGCGGCGATCGTCATCGCGGCCCCGGCAATCCCGAACACCGCGCGCCCCAGCCACGGACCCGGCGCGAGCCCGGCGCCCGCGAATCCGAGCGAGATGCCGCCGGTGAAATGGCGCTCGCCCGGCGCGAACGCGACCCAGTCCAACGTGATCGCGAAGGCGGAGAGGAGCGCGGCGCCGAGCCACCTGTTGACGCGCGGACCGGTACCAGCCGAGGCGAGCATCGCGCCGCCGAGGATGAAGATCATTGCCGCCGGAGCGAACATGTAGTCGTCGAACGTGGGACGCGGTACCTGCGCCGCGTGATAGGCGCCGGCGCCCAGCATCAGCACGCCGAGCGATGCACAGACGATCCCGAACGGGATGGATCCAGCGCGCGCGGCCCGATCCGCGCGCGCGGCCGGTCCCTCCCGCGCGGCGAGCCACCTCGCGAGCGGCACGAAGACGAGGCTCGAGACCGCCGCGATGGCGACGAGCGTGAGGTCGCTTCCGAGCCGGGCGGCGCGTCCCTCGTGCCAATCCGCGAGCGAGGCGAGGCCCGTGAAAGCCGTCGCGAGCAACGAGAAGAGACCGAGCGATCCGAAGAGGCTGCTGGTCCTCGCCATCGCTCGCGGCTACTCCTCGTCGAACTCGTGCACCACCGCCCAGAGCGTGGCGAAGGTGTGCTGCGGGAAGTCGTCGTGGAGCGCCTCATAGTCCTCGGCGCGCACGGGCTCGCGCTCCTTGCCCTTGCGGATCTCGAACCAGCGCTGCTGGATCTTCTCGCGCACCGCGTGCGGCGGCATCGCGGGCCGGCGCAGCGTCGAGCTGGTGCCCGAGAACAGCCGGCGCTTGAGCGTCACGTCCGCGGACGAGATCCGAAAGAGCTTGGTGAGCATGTTGGAGGTGGCGCCATGGATGATGAAGTGCTCGAGCTGGCGCGACCTCTTGTTGAGGTAGTCGACCTGCCGCAGCCCGTGCTCGAGGGAGCCCGCGTCGATCTGCACCGCGACGCGCGGCTCGGTCATCTCCGAGAGCTTCACGAGCTCCGCGGTGCTCAGGGCCGTGAGCTCCTCCACCTGCCGCTCGGTGAACCCTTCCGGCGGCGGCGCCTTGTCCTCGGCGCCGCGCTGCAGCTCGCGGATGAGTTGCGCCAACACCAATAGCCTCAGCTGCTGGTCCCGAATGACGATCATCGGACCCTCGTCTCGCCGCTTTCACAGTGGGGTGGCGGATCGCATGCCCGCCTTCGCGCAAAATGCTCCGGCGCCCGCGCGAAGTCAACCGGAAATCCCCAGCGGCCCGGCGCATTTCGGCCGATGAACTGCGCCTCAGTCGTCCTCGTGCTCGAGCTTGAACTGCGAGGCGAGCTGCTGCTGCGCCTGCGGCGGCACCGGCGCATAGTGGCTGAACTCGATCGTGTACGCGCCCTGCCCGCCGGTCACCGAGCGCAAGCGCGACTGGTAGTCGGCGATCTCGGAGAGCGGCACCATGCCCTGGATCGACATGAGGTCGCCGCCGGTCGATTGCGTGCCGGTCACCTGCCCGCGCTTTCCGGCGATGTCCGAGGTGAGGTCGCCCACGAAGCGGTCGGGCGCGGTGATCTCGATGGTGACGATGGGCTCGAGCATGATCGGCGAGGCCTTGAGGATCGCGTCGATGACGGCCTTGCGGCCCGCGGTCACGAACGCGATCTCCTTCGAATCGACGTCGTGGCTCTTGCCGTCGTAGACGATCACGCGCAGGTCCTCGACCGGATAGCCCGAGATCACGCCGTGGTCGAGCGCCTGGCGCACGCCCTTCTCGACCGCCGGAATGAAAACCGTCGGGATCACGCCGCCCTTCACCTCGCTCGCGAACTCGAAGCCCGCGCCGCGTGCGAGCGGCTCGATGCGCAGGAACACCTCGCCGAACTGGCCCGCGCCGCCGGTCTGCTTCTTGTGGCGGCAGTGGCCCTCGGATCTCTTCGTGATGGTCTCGCGGTACGGGATCTTCGGCGGCTTCACCGTGACGTCGAGCTTGTACTGCTGCTGCATCTTCTCGAGCTTGGTGCGCATGTGGAGGTCGCCCAGCCCGCGGATCACCGTCTCGTGCGTGGTGGGATGGCGCTCGATCCACAGGCACGGATCCTCGACCTCGAGCTTGTGCAGCACCTCGAAGAGCCGCTGCTCGTCGCCCTTCTTCTTCGTCTCCACCGCGATCGAGTGCATCGGCGTCGGGAACTCGAGCGAGCGCAGTCGGATGTGGTCCTCGTCGTGCGAGTCGTGGAGCACCGCGTTGAACTCGATCTCCTCCACCTTCGCCACCGCGCCGATGTCGCCCGGCACGAGGGAATCGACTTCAACGTACTCCTTGCCCTGCAGCTGGAACAGGTGTCCCGCCTTGAACGGCTTCTTGCCCTCGCCGATGTAGAGCTGCGTGTCCTTGCGCAGCGTGCCCTGGTGGACGCGGAACACGGCGACCTTCCCCACGTACGGGTCCATGATGATCTTGAACACGTGCGCGAGGACGTGCTTCGACGGATCGGGCTCGGAATGGAATTCCTCGCCCTCGGTGGTCGGCGAGCGCACGAATTGCGGCGGATTGCCTTCCGCGGCGTTCGGCGCGAGCCGCGCGAGGATCTCGAGGAACTCCGCGACGCCCGCCCCGGTGCGCGCCGAGGCGAAGCAGACGGGAACGAGGTGGCCTTCGCGCAACGCCGCCTCGAACGGCGCGTGCAGCTGCTCCGGCGCGAGCTCCTCGCCCTGCTCGAGGTAGGTCGCCATGAGGTCCTCGTCCACCTCGACCACCTGGTCCACGAGGGCCGCGTGCGCCGCCTTCACCGAGGAGAAATCGGATTCGCCGTCGGGATTGAAGAAGCAGTCGACCACGTCCTTGCCGCCGTGCGAGGGCAGGTTGATCGGCAGGCATTCCTTTCCGAACACTTCCCGGATGCGCGCGAGGAGCGCCTCGAGGTCCACGTTCTCCGCGTCGATCTTGTTCACGAGGATCATGCGGTCGAGCTTGCGCCTGCCCGCGGCGCGCATCATGCGCGTGGTGTTGAGCTCGATGCCGGTCTGCGCGTTGATCACGATCACCGCGAGGTCGACGGCGGCGAGCGCGGCGATCGACTGGCCCGCGAAATCGGGCATGCCGGGCGTGTCGATCAGGTGGACGTGGATGCCCTTGTAGGGAAAATTTACCAAGGCCGACGAGAGCGAGTGCCCGTACTGCTTCTCGAGCGGATCGAAATCGCACACCGTGCTGCCGCGCTCGGTGCCGCCCATGGCGCCGATCACGCCGGCCTTCCACAGCAGCGCCTCGGCGAGCGTGGTCTTGCCCGCGCCGCCGTGCCCGACCAGGGCCACGGTGTGGATGTTCTCGGTGGAATATTTCGCCACGTCGATCGCTCCTGTCTGCTGCGGGGCGCAGCCAAGCGTTTGCGGGGGATGCGAAGCCGGAACCCCAAGGGTACACAACCTCGGCGCGGCGCGCGCGGTGCAGCGCAGCGGGACGACGAGCTCAGGGAGCGATCTCGAGCTCGACCAGCACGGACTCGCCGGCGATCGCCTCCACGAGCGCGAGGTGCGCGCGAATCGCGGCACGCGCGCATTCGATCGCCTCGACCTCCGTGGATCCGCGGCGCGCGCATCCCGGAAGCTCCGCGACGCAGGCGACGTATCCGCCGTTCGCGCGATGCAGGGCGAGGCGAAAGCGCGACGTAACGGAGGCGGCGATCACGAGCGGCGGCATGGCGAGCGGAAGGTTCGAGCGTAGAGCGCGCCGCGCGGCCTCGCTCCCCGAAATCCGCTTCCATCGGATCGCGATTTCCGCACGAATCGCCGCGCGAGCGCGCCTACGATCGCTCCCACCTTGCGCAAAGCGTGACGAAGCGGGTGAAGGGCGAGCCGAAGGAGGACGACGTGAAAGAGCTGAGCCTCGAGGAAGTGCTGCGAATCGCCGGCGGCGTGCCGGCCGCCGCGGCGCTCGACGACGTGAGCTACGCCGCGCCCGCCGAGGCGCACGCGGATCCGGTCGACTACGCGCGCCTGCTCGAGGGCGAGTTGCGCACGAAGGCGCCGGGCTGAATGCAACACGCTTGGGCGGCGAGATCGCCACCCGACGGCTCCGGGGCCTCCAGGTTGCTTGCCCGGGAGCACCGAATCCAGCAACCGAATCCTCGCAGGAGAAACACCATGAAGGAGTTGGACAGGAAGGACACGCCCGAGGTGGGCGGCGGGAGCGTCGGCACTACGGCCGTTCCCGGAGGACCGATCATCGCCCCGTTCCCGCCGCCGGACTACCCGCAGTACCCGGGGACACCGGTGCTCGAGCCGGTGACCGGCACGCAGAAATACTGATCCAGGAAATCGCGAAAGGAAGGCTCACATGGAAGCGAAAGAGAACCCGGGCCAGGGTCCGGGCACCGAGATCGCCGCGGAGAATGCGGCGGACGTGTCGGGAGGCGATTGCACCACGGTGTCGGTGGGACCGGTGACCGTTTCGGGCAGCGGGTCGGTCGGCGACGCGCTGATCTCGATCTACGACGGCGCGGTCTCCGCCACGTCGCACGTGATCGAGACGGTCGCCAACGCCGCGAAGTGATGGATCGGCCGGGGCCCGGGCCCCGGCCGGCGACGATCGCCGCGATGCGCTACCCCGCGCAAATCCCGCCGCCGCTCGCCGACCCCGCGTTGAAAACCTCGCAGGTCGGCTTGCTCCTCGTCGTGATCTACGTCCTCGCCACCGCGCTCGGCATCCTGTGGGGTCGAACCTCGGACCCGGCGGTGCGCTTCGCATGGGAGACGCTGCTCGTCCACGCGGTGGCCGCGCTCTGCCTGGTCGTGTTCGTGATCGCGGTGCCGCAGTTGCGCCGCTCGCTCGCATCGCTCTACGCGCCGGGACGGATGCCGCTTTCGGCGGGCGACGTGCTCGCGTTCCTCGCGGTGATGATCGCGTGGGGACTCGGCGCGCACCGCTTCCTGGTGCTCTATCCGTTGCTCGCATGGTATCCGCCGTCCTATTCCGTGCTGGTCGACGCGGCGAGCGGATGGACCAGCACCGCATTCGTGCTCGCGTGGTCCGTCATGTCCGGGGTGCTCGCGCCGTTTTCCGAGGAGCTCGTCTTCCGCGGCATCCTTCTCAACCTGTGGCGCAGGCGGTGGGGCGGCGCGCGGGCCGTGGGCTTCTCGGCGATCGCGTTCGGCGCGTTCCACTTCCAATACGCGGTCTTCGCGATCGTCGCGGGAATCTTCTTCGCGCTCGTGTACCTGAAATACGCGAGCCTGTGGCCCGGAACGCTGCTGCACGCGCTCTACAACCTCCTCGCCGGACCGTTCGCCCTCGGCCGGCTCGTCGTGCAGAAGAACGCGGACTCGATGCTCGCGGTGAGCGAGTGGCTGCCCGAGCTCACGCTCACGCTCGCGTTCTTCCCGCTGCTCGTCCTCTTCTGGCGCCGCTTCCGTCCCGCGAACTGAGCTCCCGCGGCACCCGATGAGCTCCGGCCTCTTCCGCGCGCAGGTGCGCGACCATGCGCAGAGCGCCTGGCTGGGAACCATCGTCCTCATCCAGCCGGCCTCGTTCGCGTTTCTCGCGGCCTGCGCGTTCGCGATCGCCGTCGCCATGGGGGCGTTCCTCGTGCTCGGCGAGTACACGCGCAAGGCACGCCTCGAGGGCATCGTCGCGCCGCAGCAAGGCGTGGTGCGCATCCTCGCGCCGCAGCCGGGCATCGTCGAGAGCGTGCGCGTCGCCGAGGGCGACGAGGTCGCGCGCGACGCGCTCGTCGCGACGCTCGCCGACGCGCGCGAGAGCGCCGCGCGCGAAGCGGTCGGGAGCGCGGTCGCCGAGCGCCTGCTCGAGCGCGGCCGCGCGCTCGCTCGGCAGCGCGCGTCCACGGCGCAGGCCGCATCCAGCGAGCAGGCCGCCGCGACCGAACGCGTGCACGGCCTCGAGCGCGAGCGCGAGGCGCTCGATCGCGAGATGGAGACGCAGTCGACGCGCGTCGAGCTCGCCTCGCGCGGCATGGATCGCGCGCGCGAGCTCGAGGCGATCGGGTTCCTCTCGAGCGCCTCGGCCGATCGCGAGCGCGACGCCGGCATGCAGGCGGTGGCGCAGCTCGAGGGCCTGCGCCGCGCCCGCATCGCGCTTTCGCGCGATCTCGCCGCGGCGCGCCTCGACCAGCAGGCGGCGCGCGCCCGGTCGAGCGCGCAGCTCGCCGCGCTCGACCTGCAGCGGGCGTCGGTCGAGCAGGAGCGCCTCGAGCACGAGCTGCAGTACCGCGCCGCCATCGTGGCGCCGGCGAGCGGGACCGTCGCCGCGATCCTGGTGGAGCGCGACCAGGCGGTGGTGGCGGGAACCGCCCTCGCGACCCTCATCCCCGCGCGCTCGCCCCTCGAGGTGCACCTCTTCGCGCCGTCGCGCTCGATCGGCTTCGTGCACGCGGGCCAGGAGGTGCTGGTGCGCTTCCTCGCCTACCCGCACCAGAAGTTCGGCGCGTATCGCGCGCGCGTGGTCGCGGTCTCCAGGGCGCCGCTTCCCGCGGGAGAGCCGGGCTTCGTCCCCGCGGACGGAGGCCGCGAGCCGCTCTATCGCATCAAGGCGGCGCTCGCGTCGCAGGCGGTGCTCGCGTACGGCAAGCCGCGCGCGCTCAAGGCTGGCATGCAGGTGGAGGCGGACGTGCTGCTCGACCGCCGGCGCCTCATCGAGTGGATCTTCGAGCCGCTGCTCGGCCTCGCCGGAAGGACCTGAGGATGGCGACGCTCGCCGACCTGCGGCTCCTCTCGCGGCCGCGGCTTCCGGTGCTGCTGCAGACGGAGGCGGCCGAGTGCGGGCTCGCGAGCCTGGGCATGGTCGCCTGCTACCACGGCCATCGCATCGACCTCTCCGGATTGCGCCGCCGCTTCACGGTCTCGCTCAAGGGAGCCACGCTCGCTTTCCTGATGCAGGTCGCGGGCCACCTCGACCTCGCGCCGCGGCCGCTCAAGCTCGAGCTCGAGGAGCTTCCGCGCCTGCGCATGCCGTGCATCCTGCACTGGGACCTGAACCACTTCGTGGTGCTCAAGGAGGCCGACGCGCGTGGCGTGGTGATCCACGACCCGGCGCGCGGCGTGCGGCGCCTGCCGGTCTCGGAGGTATCGCGGCACTTCACCGGCATCGCGCTCGAGCTCGCGCCGACCGCGCCGTTCCGGCCGCTCGACGAGCGGCGCCGCGTGCGCCTCGCCGACCTCATGGGACGCGTCGAGGGCCTCGGGCGCTCGCTCGCGCAGGTGCTCGCGCTCGCCGCCGCCCTGCAGGCGATCGCCATCGTGACGCCTTTCTACCTGCAGTGGGCCATCGACGGCGCGGTGGTATCGGCGGATCGCGACCTCCTCACGGTGATGGGGCTCGGCTTCTTCCTGCTCGCGGTGATCCAGGTCGCGCTCACGGCGCTGCGCTCGTGGGTCGTGCTCTACCTCGGCACGACCTTGAACCTGCAGTGGATCGCGAACGTCTTCTCGCACCTGTTGCGCCTTCCCGTGAGCTGGTTCGAGAAGCGCCATCTCGGCGACGTCGTGTCGCGCTTCGGCGCCGTCGGCACGATCCAGCGCACGCTCACCGGCAGCTTCGTCGAGGCGATGATCGACGGCGCGATGGCGGCGGCGACGCTCGCGATGATGCTCCTCTACAGCCGCGGGCTCGCCGCGCTCGCGCTCGCCTCGGTCGGGGCGTACGGGCTCCTGCGGCGCACGTTCTACGAGCCGCTGCGCCGCGCGACCGAGGAGCACATCGTGCACGCGGCGAAGCAGCAGAGCCACTTCCTCGAGACGGTGCGCGGCGTGCAGTCGATCAAGCTCTTCGGGCGCGAGGCCGAGCGGCGCTCGCGCTGGCTGAACCTCGTCGTGGACGCGACCAACCGCGACCTCGCCACGCAGAAGCTCGGCCTCGGCTTTCGCTCGGCGAACGGGCTCGTCTTCGGCATCGAGCGGGTGGCGATCGTCTGGATCGGCTGCCTCCTCGTGCTCGACAACGAGCTCTCGGTCGGAATGCTGTTCGCGTTCATGTCGTACAAGGACCAGTTCTCGGCGCGCGTCGCGGGCCTCGTGGACAAGATGATCGAGCTGCGCATGCTGGGCCTGCAGGCCGAGCGGCTCGCCGACATCGTCCTCGCCTCGCCGGAAGCCGAGTCGCCCGCCGGCACGGCCGACGGCATCGAGGCCTCGCTCGAGGTGCGCGCGGTGTCGTTCCGCTATTCCGACATGGAGCCGCTGGTGCTGCTCAACTGCTGCTTCGCGGTCGCGCCCGGCGAGTCGGTGGCGATCGTCGGCGCCTCGGGCGGCGGCAAGACCACGCTCCTCAAGCTCATGCTGGGGCTCCTCCCGCCCACCGACGGCAAGGTGCTCGCCGGGGGCATCGACATCCGCAAGCTCGGCATCGACCGCTATCGCAAGCTCGTCGGCACGGTGATGCAGGACGACCAGCTCTTCGCGGGCTCCATCGCGGACAACATCAGCTTCTTCGATCCCGGCGCGGAGCCCGCCGCGATCGAGCGCTACGCGCGCATGGCCGCGGTGCACGACGACATCGCCGCGATGCCGATGGGCTACAACACGCTGATCGGCGACATGGGCGCGGCGCTCTCGGGCGGGCAGAAGCAGCGCATCCTGCTCGCCCGCGCGCTCTACAAGCAGCCGCGCATCCTCTTCCTCGACGAGGCGACGAGCGCGCTCGACGTCGCGAAGGAGCGGGCGGTGAACGACGCGGTGCGGTCGCTGCGCCTCACGCGCATCCTCATCGCGCACCGCCCGGAGACGATCGCCTCGGCCGAGCGCGTGATCGTGCTGCAGGGCGGGCGCGTGGCGCAGGACCTGCGCCGCGTGGCGGGGGAGACGAACGCGCCGCAGCGCGCGTCTTCGTGAAGCGCGGGCCCTCGATGCGAGCGGCTGCGATCATTCCGGCGCGAGCGCGGCACCGGCCGACACCAGGCGGACCATATGCGATTCCAGGTCGCGTTCGACCTGCCTGCGCTCGGTCACGTCGTGGACGACGACCGTCGCGCCGACGACGCGGCCTTCCAGGTCGCACAACGGGGAAACGCTGCAGGAGATCGACTTCGGCGAACCGTCGGCACACGGCAGCTCGACCGGCACGTTCGCGGAGGCTTCGCCTTCGACGAGCGTGCTCGCGAGTGCCGCCGGGAGCTCTCCGATCGGCTGGCCGTCGTGCCTCCACCAGCCGAGAATCGATCCTACGCCTGAGCCGTGCGCCGGCGCCATGCTCTTGCAGAGGTCGATGACGGCTCGATTCGTGTGGCGAACGCGTCCCTGAATATCCGTGACGATCACTCCGACCGCGAGGTTCTCCAGCAGCGCGGAAAGCTTGCGGCCCGCGCGCAGCAGCTCCTCGGACTCGCGGATCTGGCGCGCCCTCTCCTTCAGGATCTGCGCCTTTTGCCGGAACGAGGCGTAAATGCCGACCTTCACCTTGAGGATCTCGGGATCGAACGGCTTGCTGAAATAGTCGACGGCGCCGACCTGGTAGCCCTGCTTGATGAACGGATCCTCGTTGTAAACCGCGGTGATGAACACGATCGGAATGTCGCCGCAGCCGTCCATTTTCTTGATCGCGCGCGCCGCCTCGAATCCGTCCATGATCGGCATCTGGATGTCCATCAGGATCACGTCGACGTCCTGGCGCGACGCGAGGATGGAAATCGCCTCGGCGGCCGAAGTCGCCGGAATCACGTTGAATTCGCGTCCGAGCACCGCATCGAGCGCGACAAGATTGGCACGCTGGTCGTCCACGGCGAGCACGTTCGCCGGCTTGAGGTCGTTGAAGCCCATGAATCTCCCTGGAGGAGGATCGCCGTGTGTGATCGCGTAGGAGCGCTCCTACGCGGCCCCGCCAGTATGACTACAGCGTATGTACTCGGCGTGAACCGGGCGGCGGTAACGTTGCGCCGGATGGCCTATCGGATCGTGCAGTCCCTGGTGGGAAAGCGCGCGCATCGGCAGCGGCGCACGAACACCTTATAATCGGCGTTTTTTTCGCGCGCGCAATGACCTCTTCCTGGATGCTCGTCGCCGGATTCCTCTTCGCGACGATGGGCGTCTTCGTGAAGCTCGGCTCCGACTACTTCGGCACCGCCGAGCTCGCGTTCTACCGCTCGGTCGTCACCTTCGTCACGATGCTGGGCGTCGTGCGGGTGCGCAAGGGAACGCTGCGAACGTCGTGCTTCGGCATGCACGTCGTGCGCTCGACGGTGGGCGCGATCTCGCTCATGGCCTACTTCCACGCCATCGGCGAGCTGCCGCTCGCCACCGCCCAGACGCTCAACTACACCTCGCCGATCTTCCTCGCGATCGCGACGCTCGTGGTGTTGCGTGAGCGCTTCTCCGCGAACCTCGTGGGGGCGATCCTCCTCGGCTTCGTCGGGGTCGCGCTGCTGCTGCGGCCGACCTTCGCGGAAGGCCGGCAGGGCGCGGCGATGATCGGCCTCTTCTCCGGCGTGCTCTCGGCGTGGGCGTACCTCAGCGTGCGAACGCTCGGCAAGATGGGCGAGCCGGACTGGCGCGTCGTGTTCTGGTTCGGGCTCGTCGCCTCGATCCTTTGCGCCGGCTGGCAGGCGGCCACCTCGCGCTTCCACGCGGTCCATGCGGACAACCTCTGGGTGCTCGCCGGCATCGGCATCTGCGGCACCGGAGCGCAGGTCGCGATGACGCGCGCCTATCGCACCGGCGACACGCTCGTCGTCGGCGCGCTCTCCTATTCGACGCTCGTGTTCGGCGCGGTCGCGACGATGATCGTGTGGAAGCAGCCGGTCGCGCCGCTCGAGTGGCTCGGCATGCTGGTCATCGTCGCGAGCGGCATCCTCGCCATGCGCTCGCAGCCCAGGGAAGAAGCCGAGGAAGCGGGGTTCGAAAGCTGATGGAATCGATCCTGGAGACGCCCGAAAGCCTCGCGCAGCATCTCGACGATCCGGAGTGGGTCGTGTTCGACACGCGCCACGATCTCGCGAACCCGCAGGCGGGGCGCAAGGAGTACGCCGAGGGGCACGTTCCCGGCGCGTACTTCCTGCATCTGGACGACGATCTTTCGGGACCGAAGACGGGGAGCAACGGCCGGCATCCGCTGCCCGACGTGAACGCATTCGCCGCACGCATCAACCGCTGCGGCGTGCGCCCACGCTCGCGCGTCGTCGCCTACGACGCTTCCGGCGGCTGCTACGCGGTGCGCCTGTGGTGGATGCTGCGCTGGCTGGGTGTCGAGCGCGTCGCGCTGCTCGACGGCGGGTTTCCGGCGTGGCTCCGCGCGAAGCTTCCGGTCTCGAAGGAGACGCCGCCCGCGCGCGAGGGCTCGTTCGTGCCGAGGCCGCGACTGGGCGCGACGGTGGACGCGCCGTTCGTCGAGCGCTTCCGCGCAAGCCGCGCGGCTCGACTGGTCGATGCGCGAGCGACCGCGCGCTACAACGGCGAACAGGAAACGATCGATCCGGTGGCCGGCCACGTGCCGGGCGCCGCGAACCGCTTCTGGCAGCGCAACCTCGGGCCCGACGGCCGCTTCAAGCCGCCCGCCGAGCTGCGCGAGGAGCTGCTCGACCTCCTCGAGGGCGCCGCGCCGGAGAGGTCGGTGCACATGTGCGGCTCGGGCGTCACCGCGTGCCACAACCTGTTCGCGCTCGAGCTCGCGGGCCTCGGCGAGGGCCGTCTCTATCCGGGCTCGTGGAGCGAATGGTGCGCGGATCCGGCGCGCCCGGTCGCGACCGGTCCGCGGTCCGGGTGAGCGCGAACCTCGCGATGCGCGCGGCCGGGCGCCGGGGCGGCGCCGCGCTGGCGCTCGCATTCGCGCTCGCCACCGGGCTCGCGTGCGCGCAGGTTCCGGCGCAAGCGCAGGCGATCGCTCCGCCCGAAGGCCTGGTGCTCGACGGCGTGCCGCCGATTCCCGCGCGCATCGCAGCCGCGCTCGCGCCGTACGCCGCGTTCCGCGCGACCGGCATGCTGTCGTGGCACCCGACGCGGCGCGAGGTGCTGGTGCGACGCCGGCTGCACGCGACCGAGCAGCTGCACCGGGTGGCGAATCCCGGCGTGGCGCCCGAGCCCCTCACCGATTTCACGGACGCGGTGCGCGATGCGCTCTTCGAGCCGACCCACGGCGACTCGCTGGTCTTCCTTCGCGCCGAAGGCGGCAACGAGGTGTACCGGCTCTATCGCGAGGACCTGCCGAGCCGCGCGGTGACCGCGCTCAGCCCCGAGGGCGAGCGCGTGAGCGACTTCGCGTGGTGGCGCCGCGGCGGCCGCCTCCTCTACACCACGCAGCCCGTGGACCGCAACAATCCGGAACGCAAGGCGACCACCACGGTTCACGTGATCGACCCGGCGCGGCCGGCGAGCGACCGGGTGATCGCACGGCTCGAAGGCGGCGGCTGGTTCGACTTCCAGTTCTCGGAGGACGGCAAGCGGCTCGCGTACATCGAGTACCGCTCTGCGAACGCGAGCGACCTGTGGGTGATGGACGTCGCGACCGGCAAGCATCGCCGGGTCACTCATTCCCTGCGCGGCGCGCCCGTCGCCTACGGCAACCCGCGCTTCTCGCGCGACGGGCGCGCGCTCTTCGCGACCAGCGATCGCGGCTCCGAGTTCAAGCGGCTGGTGCGGATCGAGGTCTCGAACGGCCGCGAGCGGCCCCTCACCGCGCACATCGCGCACGACGTCGACGAGCTCGAGGTGTCGTTCGACGCCGGCCGCATCGCGTTCACCACCAACGAGGACGGCGCGAGCGTCCTGCGCTTCCTCGATCTCAGGACGCTCAAGGAGCTGCCGCGCCCGCCGCTCGTGCCGGGCGTGATCGCGCGCCTTTGCTGGCGTCCCGGCTCCGACGAGGTGGCGTTCCAGGTGAGCGGCGCGCGCACCGCGGGCGACGTCTTCTCCTACGACGCGAAGACCAACCAGGTGACGCGCTGGACCAACGGCAACAGCCCCGACCTGAACACGAGCGCGTTCGTCGAGCCGCGCACCATCCGCTGGAAGAGCTTCGACGGGCGCGAGATCAGCGGCCTCGAGTACCTTCCGCCCGCCGCGCGCTTCCCCGGCAAGCGCCCGGTGCTGGTGCAGATCCACGGCGGCCCGGAGGCGCAGGCGCGGCCGCGCTTCATCGGCCGCAACAATTACCTCGTGGACGAGCTCGGCGTGGCGCTCGTCTATCCCAACGTACGCGGCTCGGACGGCTTCGGAAAGACCTTCCTCACGCTCGACGACGGACGCAAGCGCGAGGATGCCGTGAAGGACATCGGCGCGCTGCTCGACTGGATCGCGCAGCAGCCGGACCTCGACGCGAGCCGCGTCTCGGTCGCGGGCGGGAGCTACGGCGGCTACATGAGCCTCGCCTCGGCGATGCATTTTTCCGCGCGCATCGCCTCCGCGGTCGACGTGGTCGGCATCTCCAACTTCGCGAGCTTCCTCGAGCACACCGAAAGCTATCGGCGCAACCTGCGCCGCGCCGAGTACGGCGACGAGCGCGACCCGGCGATGCGCGCCTTCCTCGACTCGATCTCGCCGCTCACGCACGCCGAGCGCATCGCGAAGCCGCTCCTCGTCGCGCAGGGCGAGAACGACCCGCGCGTGCCGGCGAGCGAGGCGCGGGCGATCGTGGCGAGCCTCAAGCGCCGCGGCGAGCCCGTGTGGTTCATCCTCGCGAAGGACGAGGGGCATGGATTCGCGCGCAAGCCCAACGCGGATTTCCTCTTCTGCGCCATGGTCCAATTCCTCCAGGACACGCTGCTCCACTGACGAGGGCCGCGATATACTGGGCGCGCTTCCACGACGCACCCTCGAGGCCTTCGGGAGAGACGCCAATGTCGCAAGCGCTGGGCATCCTGTCGGTTGGGGCCGGAACGCTGCTCGCGCTGGTGATCGCCGCGCTCATCGTCTTCTGGTTCATCGAGGACGTGACGCAGAAGAAGCACGCGGTGCTGCGCAACTATCCGGTGGTGGGAAGGCTGCGCTACTTCCTCGAGCGCCAGGGCGAGTATTTCCGCCAGTACTTCTTCGCCGGCGACCGCGAGGAGATGCCGTTCAACCGCGCGACCCGCGCGTGGGTCTACCGGGTGGCGAAGCAGGAGGACGGCAGCGGCCTCATCGGCTTCGGCTCCACCTACGACATGAAGGCGCCCGGCGCGATCCTCTTCGTGAACGCGCCCTTCCCGGTGCAGGAATGGGAAAAGCAGTCGACGCCGCCGATCGTGGTCGGCGAGGGCTGGTGCGAGCGCCCGTTCCTCGCGCGCTCCGTCGTGAACGTGAGCGGCATGAGCTTCGGGGCGATCTCCAGGCCCGCGGTGCAGGCGCTCTCGCGCGGTGCGGCGCTCGCCGGGTGCTGGCTCGACACCGGCGAGGGCGGGCTCGCGCCCTGGCACCTCGAGGGCGGCTGCGACGTGATCATGCAGATCGGCACGGCGAAGTACGGCGTGCGCGACGCGCAGGGCAATTTCTCGCCGGAACGCGCGAAGGAGCTCGCCGGCCGCGTGAAGGCGTTCGAGATCAAGCTCTCGCAGGGCGCGAAGCCCGGCAAGGGCGGCGTGCTGCCGGGCGGCAAGGTGACGCCGGAGATCGCGGCGATCCGCGGCATCCCGGTGGGCGAGGCCTCGCTCTCGCCCAATCGCCATCGCGACATCGCGAGCACCACGGAGCTGCTCGACCAGGTGGCCGCCATCCGCGCGCTCACCGGGCGCCCGGTCGGCATCAAGACGGCGATCGGCGGATGGTGGTTCCTCAACGACATCGCGGAGAACGTGCTGCGCCGGGGCCTCGAGTACGCGCCGGACTTCCTCGTGATCGACGGCGGCGAGGGCGGCAGCGGCGCCGCGCCGCAGGCGCTCTTCGACCACATGAGCCTCTCGATCGAGGAGGCGCTGCCGCGCGCCGCGGACGTCCTCTACGAATCCGGCCTCAAGGAGCGCGTGCGGCTGGTCGCCTCCGGGAAGCTCGTCACCTCCGCGCGCGCCGCATGGGCGCTGTGCGTGGGCGCGGACTTCGTGAACACCGCGCGCGGGTTCATGTTCGCGCTCGGCTGCATCCAGGCGCTGCGCTGCCACACGAACACCTGTCCCACCGGCATCACGACGCACAACCCGCGGCTGCAGCGCGGGTTGGTCGTGCAGGAGAAATACCTGCGCGTCGCCAACTACGCGATGGGCATGAACCGCGACATCGAGATGATCGCGCACTCGTGCGGCGTCGCGCACCCGCGCCTGCTGCGCCGCGAGCACTGCCGCATCGTGCAGGCGAACGGCGCCACCGCCTCGCTCAACACGCTCTATCCGTATCCGCGCGCGGGCAGCTCGGTTCCGGCGCGCGCCGCGGTGCACGAGCAGGCGGCGGAGTAACGCACCTCCACTCGCGCATCGCCGCCTTGCGCGAGCCTCGCGGCGCCCGGGCTCAGTCGAGCGCGAGGACCGTCTTCACCGCCGCGATGAGGCCGCTGATCTTGAACGGCTTGGTGACGTAGCCGTCGGCGCCGAGCGAGAGCCCGCGCGCGATGTCGGTGACGGCGGACTTGCCGGTCATCATGATGACGGGCAGGCGGGTGATCTTCTGGTTGCCGCGGATGCGCTCGAGGATCGCGAAGCCGTCGCTGTCGGGGAGCGTCACGTCGAGCAGCACGAGGTCGGGAAGCGGCAGCCGGTTGAACTCGGCGTTGATCTCGGTGCGGTTGCGCGCCGAGCGCGTGAGGAATCCCGCCTTGGAAAGCACCTCCGTCACGAGCTTCTGCAGGTCCGCGTCGTCCTCCACCACCAGGACGTTGTAGCGGCTGCCGTTGCGCGGCACCACCTTCTCGCTCGGGCGGCGCGCCATCGCCACGTAGAAACCGGTGCGGGCGAGCTCGGGGCTGCTCGCGACCGCCTCCTTCTTCGCCTTCTCGACGCGCTCGGGCGGCGGGGGCGGTGCCGGCTTCGGCGGCGGCTTGGTGAAGTCGAGGTCGAGGTCTTCTTCGTCCGTCATGGCGGGGCCATTCTATCCATTCCGCACGCCCCCGCAACTCGCGCAGGGCGCAAGCCTACGCCGCCTTCTTCTCGCCGATGCGGCTCTCCTCGCCGCTCAGGAGCTTCGCGATGTTGGACCGATGCCGAAGGACGAGCAGCGCCGCCATCGCGAGCACCGCGTAGAATCGCGCGTCCGCGCCGAACACCCACCAGGTGACGGCCGGCGCGGCGACCGCGGCCACCAGCGCGGCGAGCGACGAGTAGCGGGTCGCCGCGACGACCGCGAGCCACACCGCGATCACCGCGAGGCCCAGGCGCCAGTCGAGCGCGATGAGGACGCCTCCCGCCGTGGCGACTCCCTTGCCGCCATGGAAGCGCAGCCAGACCGGAAACACGTGCCCGACGAAGGCCGCGAAGCCGACCAGCGCGACGAGCTCCACGGCGAGACCGAGCTCGGAAGCGACCAGCACGGCGGCCCAGCCCTTGGCCGCGTCGCCCGCGAGCGTGGCGAGCGCCGCGATGCGGTTTCCCGAGCGCAGCACGTTGGTCGCGCCGATGTTGCCGGAGCCGTAGGTGCGCGGATCGGGCAGGCGCATCGCGCGGCTCACGAGGAGCGCGAACGGGGTCGAGCCGGCGAGGTAGCCGCCGAGCGCGCAGAGGAGCGCGGTCATGGCCATACTCTACAATAGCCCGCCATGGCCTCCGTCACCGTCACCCGAGCCGCCCGCATCTCGCTGTCGGCCATGCGCCGCTGCCCGCCCCAGGCAGGACATCCGCCGCGTCCGTAGCGCCATGGATACGATCTTCCTCCGCGAGTTCCGCGTCGACGCGTGGGTCGGCATCTACGAGTGGGAGAAGCAGCGCGCGCAGACGCTCGAGATGGAGGTCGAGATCGGCATCCCCGGCAACGAGGTCGGGCTCACCGACGACATCTACGACACGGTGAACTACGGCGAGGTGGTCGAGCGCATCAACGCCGAGCTCGCGGAGCGGCGCTTCAAGCTGCTCGAGGCGCTCGCCGAGCACGTCTGCGCGATGATCGTGAACGAGTTCAAGGCGCCGTGGGTGCGCCTGTCCGTCGCGAAGCTCGGCCACGTGCGCAACGTGCGCAAGGTCGGCGTCACGCTCGAGCGCCGGCGCGATCCGGGCGAATGAGGGCGCGATGCTGAAATGGCTGCTGGTGATCGCGGTCGGCGTCTTCGTGCTCACCGCGGCGACGCCGTGGCTCGCGAAGCGCGGCCTGGGCCAGCTTCCGGGCGACATCACCGTGAGCTGGAGGGGCCGGCGCATCCGGCTGCCCTTCACCTCGACGCTGCTCCTTTGCCTCGCGCTCACGCTCCTCGGGCGCCTCGTCTAGCTCGACGGCGCCGCGCCGGCACCTTCCGCCGTATAGATTCCCCGATAAGCCGCATACGTCGAGGCGATCGCGAGCGGCACCCACACGAGATAGCCCAGCCCGAGCGGGATCGCGGCGAGGATCGCGAAGACGAGCATCACGATGCTCCACACCAGGAACGGCAGGAAGTTCTTGAAGCAGCCGGCGAGGCTCTGCTTCATCGCTTCCACCGGCCCCAGCCCGTGCATCACCACGAGCGCGGGCGCGAACCAGAAGGCCGCCGCGAGCGGCACGTAGAGCGCGAGCGCCACCAAGGCGCCGAGCAGCAGCATCACCGCGGAGGCCACGATGTCGTGCACGATCGCCTGCGGGCTCCCGGTGAGGATCGCGCCGAGGAGCGAGAACCCCGCGAAGGCGGCGAACACGAGCAGGATCAGGATCGAGCAACCGAGCACGATGAGCCCGACGATGAGCAAGCTCGCGAAGCGCGTACGGAAACCGGCGAAGAGATGCTCGAGCTCGAAGTCGCCGCCCACCTCGACCGAGCGGCACGCCACGACGAAGCCCGCGATGATCACCGGCTGCAGCACCTGGAAGGCGAGGCCGCCGACGATCGGGATGAAGTTCATCACGATCGCGATCACGATCCACACCAGGATCGAGAGGATCCACATGAGCGGCGCGGGCGTGAAGAGCTTCCAGCCCTGCGCGATCCACGTCCAGCCCGCTCCGGCGCGCTCGCGCCGCGCGGGCAGGACGAGCTGCGGGCCCGCATCCGCTCCTCCGCCGGCCGAATCTTCCATCTGGGTGACGCTCATGGCACCTCCCCGGGAATGCGGCGACGGCCGCGGTCGGGCTCGGAGATTACTCTTCCGTCGCCACGTCAACAAGGATGGGCGAAAGCACGCGCGTGAGCACCTGCGGATCCATCCCCAAGAGGTAGCCGCGCCGCCCGCCGTTGATGTAGATGCGCGCGAGGCCGAGCACCGATCGCTCGAGGTACACGGGCATCTTGCGCCGCGTGCCGAAAGGCGAGGTGCCGCCCACCTGGTATCCGGAGTGGCGCTGGGCGACCTCGGGCCGGCAGGGAAAGACGCGCTTCGCCCCCGCCACGCGCGCGAGCTCCTTCGTCGCGACCTTGCGGTCGCCGTGCATCAGCACCACCAGCGGCTCTCCCTTGTCGGTCTCCATGACGAGGGTCTTCACCACGTCGTGCTCCGGCACGCCCAGCGCGCTGGAGGACACCGCCGTGCCGCCATGCTCGACGTACTCATAATGGTGCTCCGTGTATGCGATGCCGTGGCTCGCGAGCAATTCCGTGGCAGGCGTCGAGGCGCCCTTCATGCGCCGAGCCAGTGGAGCGCGAGCCGCCACACGAGCGAGAATCCGGTGAAGAGCAGCAGTCCGCCGACGACGCGGCGCATCTGCTCCTGCGTGAGGCCGACGTGGATGCGCGTGCCGAGCTTCACCCCGACCCACACGAACGGCGCGAGGACGACCACGCCCAGGACGACCGAGACCTTCAGCACCAGCCCGCTCACCGCGTAGATGACCGCGCGGCTGAAGGCGGAGACCGAGATGAGCGCGGAGGTCGTGGCGCGCACCTGGGCCTTGTCGCCCAGGCGCGCGGAAAGGTAGGTGGCATAGATCGGGCCGCCCGCGCCGAACACGGAAGCGACCGCGCCGCCGACGAGGCCGATCGGCAGCACCCACAGGCGCGAGATCCTGCGGTGCACGTTCGGGTTCACGATGCCGTAGGCGCCGATCGCCATCGTGAAGAGGCCGAGGCCCACGCGCAGGTACTGGTCCGGAACCTTCACGAGGATCGTCGTGCCGATCAGCACGCCGCCGAACATCACCGGGATCAGCCACTTGAGCTCCGCCTTCGACACGTGCTCGCGATTCGCGCTGCCGAGGAAGGCCGAGCACACGCAGTCGATCACGGCCATCATCGGCACCAGGACCGAGACCGGCAGGAAATGCGCGAGGATCGGCACGGTGACCGCGGTCGCGCCGAATCCGCTCAGGCCGAACACGGTGTAGCCGAGGATCACCGTGAGCGGGGCGACGACGAGCAGCCACGGCGAGAGCTGGGCGTAGTCCATCATCCGCGCGGATGGTGCTTCGCGTGCAGCGCCTTCAGGCGCTCGCGCGCGACGTGCGTGTAGATCTGCGTGGTGGAGATGTCGGCGTGGCCCAGCAGGAGCTGCACCACGCGCAGGTCCGCGCCGTGGTTGATGAGATGCGTCGCGAACGCGTGGCGCAGCGTGTGCGGCGAGATCGGGCGCGACATTCCCGCGACGCGCGCATGGCGCTTCACCAGCGCCCAGAACGCCTGGCGCGTCATCGGCCCGCCGCGCGCGGTGACGAAGAGCGCGTCGGACTTGCGTCCGGCGAGGAGCTCGGGGCGCGCCGAGGCGAGGTAGCGCTGGATCCACGCGACGGCCTCCTCGCCGAGCGGGGTGAGCCGCTCCCTGGATCCCTTGCCGAGCACGCGCACGACGCCCATGTCGAGGCTCACCTGCACGGGCTTGAGGCCCACCAGCTCCGAGACGCGCAGGCCGCTCGCGTAGAGCGTCTCCAGCATGGCGCGATCGCGAAGGCCGGCGGCGGTCCCGACCTCGGGCGCGGCGAGGAGCGCCTCGACTTGCGCTTCGGAAAGTGACTTTGGAAGCGAGCGCGGAAGCTTCGGCCGCTCGAGCATCGCCGCGGGATCGTCCTCGCGCAGTCCCTCGCGCACCGCGAACTGGTAGAAGCGCCGCAGCGACGAGACGAGGCGCCCCGTGGTGCGCGCGCTCGAGCGGCGCTCCTCGACCCGCCACGCGAGATGGCGCTGCAGGTCGTGGGCCTCGGCCTCGAGGAGCGCCGCCCCGCGCGCGCCCGCGAGCCACGCGGCGAACGCCGCGACGTCGCGCCGGTAGCTCTCGAGCGTGTTCTTCGCCAGGCCGTCGGCGAGCCAGAGGCCGTCGCAGAAGCGGTCGAGCACGCGGCTATTGGCGTCCGAGAGCGCCTTCATGCCCGAGCAGCCAGCGCTTGATGTCGCGTTCGAAGCCCTCGCCGCGCTCGCCCATGAAGCCGCCGAGGTCGCCGCCGGCGCCGATCACGCGATGGCACGGCACGACCACGGGAATCGGATTGGCGCCGCACGCGCCGCCCACCGCGCGCGCCGAGGAACGGATCTCGCGCGCGAGCTCGCCGTAGGTGCGCGTCGCGCCCGCCGGGATGCGCTGCATCGCTTCCCACACGGCGAGCCGGTGGCGCGTGCCCGCGAGCGCGAGCGGAAGGTCGAACTCGTAGCGGCCGTCCTCGAGGTAGGCCTGCAGCTGCACGCACACGAGGTGCGCGAGCGATCCCTTGCGCGGTGCGGCCGCGGGCGTGGTGGGAGCGAGAAAGCGGATGCCGGTCACGTGTTTCCCGCTCGTGGTGATGCCGAGCGTCGCGAACGGCGCGCGCAGGCAGGCCTCGAACGCGGCCCGCGGCGCTTCAGGCATTCGCGTTCTCTCCGGCGAGCGAGCGGATGCGCGCGAGGAGATCGTCGGGGATCGCGACGCCCGATTCGCGCGCCTTCGCCCGCAGCTCGAGGCGCCGCGCGCCGGGCAGGCGCACGTCCGGATCCTCGAGCATCGCCGCGACCAGCGTCTCGACGCGATCGAGGAACACTTCGCGCCCGGCGAGCGCGGCGGGATCGACCGCGAGGAAGCCCTGGCCGATGCGCGTGGGCTTTCCCTCCTCGGCGAAGAAGCTGTCGGACTCGAAGCCGAAGGCGGCGCCGGAAAGCGCGCAGGCGAGGAGCTCGACGACGATCGCGAGCATCGCGCCCTTCACGCCGCCCGCGGGAAGCATGCTTCCCTCGAGCGCGGCCTTCGCGTCCGTGGTGGCGCGCCCTTCCTTGTCGACCGCCCAGCCCTCGGGGATCGTCCGCCCTTCGCGCGCCGCGACCATGATCTTGCCGCGCGCCACGGCCGAGAGCGACACGTCGATCACGAGCGGCGGCGCCGAGCGGCGCGGGAACACCGCCGCGATCGGATTGGTGCCGAAGAGCGCGCGCCGCCCGCCCCACGCCGGCATCGCCGCGGGCGAGTTGCCGAACGCGATGCCCACGAGGCCCGCCTGGGCGAGCGGCCCGAGGTGGTAGGCCGCGACGCCGAAGTGGTTGCTGTTGGTGACCGAGACGAACGCGACGCCGAACTCGTGCGCGCGGCGCATCGCCTCGCGCACCGCCAGCCCGCACGCCTCGAAGGCGAGGCCCCCGCGCGCATCGACGAGGCACGCGGCCTTCGCGTCGCGCGCGATGACCGGAACCGCCTTGCCGTTCGCGCGTCCGTTGCGCACGTGGCCGCAGTACTGCGGGATGCGCGAAGCGCCGTGCGATGCGAGCCCCTCCATGTCCGCGGCGGCGAGTGCCGCCGCCGTGGCGCGCGCCATGGCCTCGCTCGCGCCGCAACGGGCGAGCGCCGCCGCCATCAACCGCTCGAGCTCGTCCGCACGAATCGTGCTCATGCGGTCACCTCGGCGAGCAGCGTCTGCCCCGGGCGCACGCGCGTGAACCGCACGGGCTTCCATTCGATGTCGAGGCGCCCGCCGGCGAGCCGCACGCGCGAGTAGGCGGAGTGGGCGAGGTCGCCGGCCTGCGGAAAGTCCTCGCGGAAGTGGGCACCGCGCGAATCCTCGCGCGCCGCCGCCGCCGCGCAGATCGCGCTGCTCACGGTAAGGAGGCTGGAGAGGTTGAGCCAGTCATGCCAGGTGAGATTGTAGCGAAGGTCGTCCCCCGCCACGCCGGTGGCGTCGAGCTCGGCGCGCAGCTCCTCGAGGCGCGCGGCGGCGCGCGCGAGGCCCGCCGCGTCGCGCAGGATGCCGACGTCGTTCCACATCACGTCGTAGAGCGATTCGCGCACGCGCTCGAGGTCGCCCGCGGGACGCCCGAGGGGAAAGCGGGCGAGCGCCTCGGCCGCGTCGAGCGCGCCCGGTTCGGGCTCGCGCCACTCGCCCTCGCGCGGCGTCCACGCCGCCATCACGTCGCCCGCGATGCCGCCGAACACGGTCGAGTTCGCGACGCCGTTGCCGCCCAGCCGGTTCGCACCGTGCACGCCGCCGGTGTCCTCGCCCGCCGCGAACAGGCCCTCGATCGCGGTGCGGCAGTCGACGCCGAACTCGACGCCGCCCATCATGTAGTGCGCGGTGGGAACCACTTCCACCAACCCGCCCGCGAGGTCGAAGCCGCAGTCGGCGCAGCGCTCCACCATCCCTTTGAATTGCCGGCGCACGTTCTCGGGGCCGAGGTGGCCCATGGAGATGTACACGCCGCCGTTCGGCGTCGAGCGCCCGGCGCGCATCTCGGAGAAAATCGCGCGCGACACGACGTCGCGCGTGGCGCGCTCGCCGCGCGGATCGTAGCCCGCCATGAAGCGCTCGCGCGCTCCGTTCAGCAGGTATCCGCCCGCGCCGCGCAGCCCCTCCTCGAGCACGGTGCCGGTCATGCGCGTGCCGGCGCCGGCGAGGAGGCCCGTGGGATGGAACTGGACCATCTCCATGTCGCGCAGCCCGAGCCCCGCGCGGAGCGCCATCGCGAGCCCGTCGCAACTCTTGTCGCCGGAGGGCGTGTGATAGCGGTACATGGTGGGGCCGCCGCCGGTGGCGAGCAGCACGGCGCGCGCCTGCACGAACACCCGCTCGCCGGTGCGCATGTCGATCATCGCGACGCCGGCGATCGCGTTGCCGCCGCGCGCCTTCACGAGCTGGATCGCGCGGTGCTCCTCCAGCCGCTCGACCCCCGCGACCCAGACCTGCTCGGCGAGGCGATTGATGATCTCGATGCCGGTGAGATCACCCTTGTGCACGGTGCGGTCGAACGTCTGGCCCGCGAACGCCTTCTGGTGCACGGTGCCGTCGGGATTGCGATCGAAGAAGCAGCCGAGCTCGTTCTCGAGCTCGTGGATGCGCTCGATCGCGGTCGTCACCAGCGTCCACGCGAGGTCCTGGTCGGGCAGCCACTTGCCGCCCTCGATGGTATCCATGAAGTGGCGCTCGACCGAATCGCCGGCCGCGAGGGCCACGTTGTAGCCTCCCTGGACCATGCGCGTGCAGCCGCATTTTCCGAGCAGGCCCTTCACGGCGATGGTGACCTGCAGTTGCGGCGCCGCGCGCTTGGCGTGCAGGGCGGCGAAGAGCCCGGCTCCGCCGGAGCCGAGGACGAGGACGTCGGTGCGGATTCGTTTCATGGCCATGCGTGGAATTCTAAGCGGGGACGGCCCACGGCCGCCTTGACCTGCGCCATACCGCGCAGGACGCGCGGGAGGCGAGGAATCGGCCGCGCGCGAGGGGATCGCGCGCCGGCCGGCCTTCGGGAATCGTTCAGGCGCGCGCCTCGAGGATCCAGAGTCGCGCGAGGTCCGCCGTGCCGTCGTTGCCGCGCACGCCCTTGAGCGTCTGCACGGCGCGTTCCTTGTGGCCGGTGTGCAGCTCCGCCTCGCCCAGGCGCAGCTTCGCGTCGTCGGGACGCTTGAGGCCGCCCTTCCGGATGCCCTTCTGGATGAGCGCGAGGCCCTTGTCGCCATTGCCGTCGTAGGCGTAGTCGAGCCCGACGCGCACGAGGTCGTCGCCCGACTTCTGCGCCTCGGCTTCCTTCTCCGCCTGCGCGCGGCTGTTGCGGCCGTCGGCGAGCGACTTGTCGACGAGGGCCCGCAGGCGTGCCTGGCGCGCCGCCTCCGCCCCCTTGCCGAGGACCCCGGATGCGTAGCCCTTGTCCATCACCATCTTCGCCTCGCCGGGCACGCCGTCCTGGAGCGCGAGCTGCGCGAACTCCATGTAGTCGTTGGCGCTCGAGAGGTCGCCCACCGCGAGGCGCAGGGCGTATACGTGGATCGCGAGGCGATCGGAGAAGCCGGGCTTCCTCTGCACGCGCGCGAGCATCTCCTTCCAGTACTCCTTCTTCGGGTAGTAGAGGATGAGCTTCTCGGTGGTGGCGACGTAGCCCGCCTCGTCGTCCTGCTTGCGGTAGCAGCTCCTCAGGATCTGGAACTCTTCCTCCGTGGGCCTCTGCGCGTTCTCGCCGTTCAGCATCTTCGCGACCGCGCCGCAGTCGTTGGCGAGGTAGTAGCTCTGCAGCAGCACGGTGCGCATGGCGGCGAGGTTGCCGCCCTCCCGGAAGTAACGCTGCGCCCACTTCGCGGCGTTGGGATAGTCCTTGAGCTTGTAGTAGTCGACCGCGATCGCCTCCACCATCGCGAGCTGCTCCTTGCCGGAGAGCTTGCCGGAGGAGACCACCGCCTCGAAGGACTTGATCGCCTCGGGATATTCGCCCGCCGCATGCGCCGCGCTTCCGCGCATCTGCTGCACGAGGAGGCTCTCGTACGCGGTCTTGTTCGGCACCGCGTCCGCCTCGTTCACCCTGGAGAGCGCCTCGCGGCCCTTGCCCGCCCGCACCAGCGCCTCGGCCGCCTTGAGGGGCTTGCCCACCTCGGGCCGCACGGTATTCTCCGCGGCGAGCGCCGCCGTGGATCCGAACGCGAGGAGGATGCCGGCGATCGCGAAGCGCATGCGCAGGGTCGCGCTCATGGTTCTTCCTTGGCTAGTCGAGGAACTGCTCGGCGCCGATCAGTCCCATCTTGGTGACGCCGTCGCGCTGCGCGGCGGCCATCACGTGCGCGACGTACTTGTAGGTGACGAGCTTGTTGGGCCGGATGTGGAACTCCGGCTGCGGCGACTCGGCCGCGGCGCCGCGCAAGCGCGCGTTCAGCTGGTCGTCGTTCACCTGGTCGCCGTTCCACGTCACGGTGCCGTCGAAGTCGATGTCGATTTCCACCACGGTGGGCGGCACGGGCGGCGGCGGCGGATTGCCCACCGGCATGTTGAGCTTCACCGCGTGCGTCTGGATCGGGATGGTGATGATCAGCATGATGAGCAGCACCAGCATCACGTCGATGAGCGGCGTGGTGTTGATGTCGACCATCACTTCGGGATCCGCCGAGCTCCCCGTTCCCACGGTCATTGCCATGTGTCGTTTCCTTTCGCGCCTATTGCCCGGCGACCGTCCGGATGGGGGGCTCGGTGATGAACCCGATCTTGAGGATCGCGGCGCGCTGGCAGGTCGCGACGACGCGGCCGACCGATTCGTAGCGCACGTTCTGGTCCGCGCGGATGTGCACCTCGGGCTGGGGCTTCACCACCGCGACCTTCTCGAGGCGCCGCAGGAGCTCCTTGTTGTCCTTGATGTACTCCATGTTCCAGAACACGTCGCCGTCCTTGTTGATCGCGATGACGACGTTCTCGGGCTTGGTCTGGGTGGGGACGTTGCGCTCCTTGGGAAGCACCATCGGCACCTGCTGGACCACCACGGGAATGGTGATGAGGAAGATGATCAGCAGCACCAGCATCACGTCGACGAGCGGCGTGGTGTTGATGGCGGCCATCACGTCCTGCTCGCCCTCGCCGACTTCCTGTCCGACGGTCATTGCCATGATTCGACTCCTCGCGCGCGGCCGGGCTTACCTCGCGGCGGCGACCGGGGCGGCCGCCGGACGCTGCGGCTTCACCCCGCCGCTGATGAGGACCATGTGCAGGTCGGCGCCGAACGCGCGCAGCTGCTCGAGCGCGACCTTGTTGCGGCGGACCAGCCAGTTGTAGCCGAGCACCGCGGGAACCGCGACCGCGAGGCCGAAGGCGGTCATGATGAGCGCCTCGCCCACCGGGCCCGCCACCTTGTCGATGGAGGCCTGGCCGGCGATGCCGATCGCGGTGAGCGCGTGGTAGATGCCCCAGACCGTGCCGAAGAGGCCGACGAACGGGGCCGTGGAGCCCACGGTCGCGAGGAACGCGAGGCCGTCCTGCAGGCGCGAGGCGACGTTGTCCACCGCGCGCTGGATCGACATCGTGACCCAGGTGTTGAGGTCCACCTGCTCGAGGAGCTTGCCGGTGTGGTGCTGGTTCGCCTTGATGCCGCTGTCGGCGATGTAGCGGTACGCGGTGCCGTCCGTGAGCTGCGTGGCGCCGTCGCTCACGGAGCCCGCCTGGAAGAAGGTCGCCTGCACGCGGCGCGCCTGGCGGAAGACCTTCGACTGCTCGTACACCTTCACGAACATGATGTACCAGCTGCCCATCGACATGAGGATGAGGATGATGAGCGTGCCGCGCGAGACGAAGTCGCCGCCCTTCCACAGCGCCTCCAGCCCGTACGGGTTCTCGACCACTTCCTTGTCGGCGACGGGCGGCGGGGGCTGCGGCGTGGCGGCGGGTTGCGCCGCGGCGTCGGCGGGCGCCGCAGCGGCGGGAGCGGCGGCCGCGGCCGGCGCGGCGTTGGGCTGGGGGTTGCCGTCCGTGCCCTGCGCGAGCGCCGCCGGGGCGGCGAGGAGCGCGGCCGCGGCCGCGCACGCGAAGGCGATCGCGGCGGCGAGGGCGGACAGTCGGTTGAGTGATTTCATTGTGTTCTCCTGTTGAGGCAGACGGCGCGCGAGCGCCCGGACGTTCAGTCCTTGAGGTTGAAGACGATGTCGTACTCGCCGATGAAGCCCACGGGCTCGGGGTTGAACTTCCACTGCGACAGCGCGCGGATCACTTCCCGGTTGAAGATGGGATTGCTCGACTCGCGGATCTCGACCTGCGTCACGTTCCCGGCCGGTGCGACGTGCACCCAGGCGACGACGTGCCCGCTCAGGTTGCGGCGGATCGCCTCGCGCGGGAATTCCGGGTCGACGCGGTAGCTCGCCTTGTACTCCTTGCGCACCAGCGGCTTCGGCGGCGCGGGCGCCGGCGTGAAGACCTTCGGCGGCGGACCGGGCGGCGGCGGCGTGGTGGTGACCGCCGTGATCGTCGGCGGCGGCGTCACCTTCGGGAGCTCGATGTTGATCTCGGGCGGCGGGATGAAAGGCGGGGGCGGCGCCGCGAGCTTGGGCGGCGGCGGCGGAGGCACCTCCGGCGGAGGCTTCTTCACCTCCTCGATGATCTTGGTCTCGATCGGCGCCTTCACCACCTCGATCACCCGGCGAGCGAGCCCGTTGATGAGCGCCCAGCCGAGGAGGATGTGCAGGGCGACGACGGCGAGGATGCTGGGCGCGTGTTTTCCCCAGCTCCTCTGCTGTTGCGCGTAATCCACTCTCAGACCTCCTGTTGCACCTGCGGCGGCCCGTGGAGGGCTCGCCCCGCGTCGCGTCCCCTTGTGGAGGGCGCCCGAAGAAACCTGTCCGTCCTTCCGAGGGATGAGCCCCAGAACGGCTCGCAAAACCCGCGAGTCTACCCGAATTTGCGCGTACGAGGCACGAGGAGGCGGCTAGCGCCCCGAAAACGGCCTATTTGACACCCAAACGCGACAAAGTTTGCGCGCGCCGGCCGCGCGAGTCGCGCTGCACCGCGTCATAGAGGCTCGCGCCGTGGCTGTCCATCGCCACCAGGAGCGGGCCGAAGCCGTGCACCCGGAACTTCCAGATCGACTCCGGGTTGAGGTCGTCGAGGTCGACGTCCTCGATCGCCTCGATCCAGGTGGTCTCGAGCGCCGCCGTGCCGCCGATGATGGCGAGATAGGCGCCGCCCAGCTCGGCGAACGCGTCGAGCGAGCCCTTCGCGAGGCCGCCCTTGCCGACGATGATGCGCGCGCCGAGCTCGAGCAGCGGCCGCGTGAAGCGCTCCATGCGCGCCGAGGTCGTGGTGCCGACGCACACCGGCGCGTAGCCGGTGGGATGCTCGGGCGAAGGCGCCACTTTCCTCACATTGGGGGCGGTGTGCAGGGTCGCCGCGCCGTGCAGGTCGAATCGGGTGCGGCGCCCCTTGTCGAAGAGCGCGATCTGGTTCGCGTCGCGGATGCCGTAGAGCGCGCCTTCGAGCGTCACCGTGTCGTTCACGTGGAGCGCGCGGATCTCGTCCTCGCGGATCGGCGGCGTGAGGATGTGGTGGGCCATCGTCAGAACCCGTATTCCACGCCCTTCGGCGTGATCGCGGCCGACGCCCGGCGCGCCGAGTGGCATTGCATGTTCACCGCGACCGGATTCATCGTGATGTGGGTCGCGGCGAGCTCGACGTGCACCGCGAACGAGGTGGAATCGCCGCCCAGGCCCTGCGGGCCCACGCCCAGCAGGTTCACCGCCTCGGAGAGCTCGCGCTCGAGCTTCGCGCCTTCGGGATCCTCGCAGCGGGTGCCGAGCGCACGCGTGGCCGCGCGCTTGGCGAGGGCGACGCACAGGTCCGACGTGCCGCCGACGCCCACTCCGACGATGGTGGGCGGGCAGGTCTTGCCGCCCGCCTCGAGCACGCAATCGACGACGAAGGTCTTGATCGCGTCGATGCCCTCGGCGGGAATCGCCATGCGCAGCCACGAGTTGTTCTCCGAGCCGCTGCCCTTGGGCACCATCTCGATCACGAGCTTCTCGCGCTCGTCGCTGAAGTCGATGTGGATCGGCGGGATGCCGGCCCCGCACGAGGTCTGCTCGTTCGTGCGCGTGATCGGGTGCACGACCGAGGAGCGCAGCGGATGCTCGCGCGTCGCGCGCTCGCAGCCGCGGCGGATCGCGCTCTTGAGCTCCGGCCCCTCGATCTCCACGCCGCGCCCGATCACCACGTTGTAGATCGGGATGCCGGTGTCCTGGCAGAGCATGTTCTCGTGCTCCTCGGCCACGCGGATGTTCGCGATCATCGTGCCGAGGATGCGCTTCGCCGTCGCGTCGGTCTCGGTGGCGGCGAGGCGGTCGAAGCCCTGCTTGATGTCCGGCGGCAGCACCTTGAGCGCGCGCACGTAGAGCTCCCGCGCCACTTCCTCGACCGCCTTCGCCTCGACCTTCATCCCGCCCTCCTCGATTTCGCTCAGTGCGCCTGCAGGTGGCGCTCGTGGATCACCTTCGCCCAGCGCGCGGTCTCGTCCCGGATGGCCGCCTGGAAGGCCGCGGGCGAGTTGCCCACGGGCGTCATTCCCTGCTTCGCGAGCGCGACCTTGAAGGCTTCGCCCTGCAGCGCCTTCGCCGTATCACGGTACACCTTCTCGATCACCTCGCGCGGCGTGCCCGCGGGCGCCATGAGGCCGAACCAGCCGGCGTTCTCGAACCCGGGCACCACTTCGTCCACCGCGGGGACGCCCGGAAGCTCGGAGCTGCGCGCCCTGCTGGTCACGGCGAGCGCACGGATCTCGCCGCCCTTCACCAGGTTGATCGCGGCGCCGAGGTTCGCGGGCACCATCTGGATCTGGCCGCCGACCAAGTCGCTGAGCGCCGAGGCCTCGCCCTTGTACGGCACGTGGGTCATGTCGAGGCCCGCGGCGTAGGCGAAGTTCTCGCCCGCGAGATGCACCTGCGTGCCCACGCCGGCGCTGCCGTAATTCACCTTGCCCGGATTCGCCTTCACGTACGCGATGAACTCGCGCAGCGTCTTCGCCGGCACCGACTTCGCGACCGCGATCACCTGCGGCCCGCTCGCGACGTTGGTGATCGGCGCGAGGTCCTTCGCCGGGTCGAACGACATCGACTTGTACATGAACGGGTTGGCGGTGACGATCGACCCCGATGCCATGAGGAGCGTGTAGCCGTCCGGCGTGGACTTCGCCACCACGTCGGCGCCGATGTTGCCGCCGGCGCCGGGGCGATCCTCCACCACCACGCCCTGGCCCCACGCCTCGTTGAGCTTCTGCGCGAGGAGCCGCGCGACGACATCGGTCGCGCCGCCGGCCGCGAAGGGCACGATGATGCGCACGGGCCGCGCGGGCCACGCTTCGGCGCTCGCGAGGGACGGCGCGAGGGCCGCGAGCGCGACGGCGAGGCAGCGGGAAAGCAGGCGCTTCAGCAGCATCGAATTCCTCCTGGAATTGTTGTGGCGGAACGGAAAGTCATTGCACTCAGCGGGCGAGCGCGAACAGGAGCCCCGCCACGACGGCGAAACCCGCGGCGAGCGCGGCGAGCGTCTTCTGCCATTCGCGCCACGGCATGAGCTCGAGCGCGAGGAGCCGCACGCCGCCGGCGAGATGCGCGGCGAGGAGCATCACGAGGATCCACTCCCCCGCGATCACCCAGGGCCGCTCGGTCCAGCGCAGGAATCCGTCCAGGCGCGCCTCGCCCTGCAGCGCCGTGCCGAGCGCGAGGAAATGCGCCGGCAGGAAGAGCGTGAGCGCGAGGCCCGAGAGCCGGTGCACGAGGAACGCCCAATACGCCGGGTGATTGCGTGCCGGACGCATCATGCGGACACCGCCAGCACCGCGCGCAGCCCGAGCGCGAGGAGCACCAGGCCGATGAGCGAAACCACCGCGTTCGCGCTCGCGCCGCGCCAGCCGAGCCATTCCGCCGCGATGTTGCGCAGCCCGATCGCGCCGTGGATCGAGGCGGCGAGGACGAAGAGCGCGTAGAAGAGCGGGATCGCGAGGCTCGAATGGGTGCGCGCGAGGATCTCGGCCGCGCCGAGTCCGCCGCGCACCGCGTACACGATGGTGGCCAGGTGCACCAGCACGAAGAAGGCGAGGAACACGGCGGTCACCCGCTGCGCGGCCCACAGGAAGACCTCGGCGCGCGCGTCCCTCACGGCTTGCGGCCCCTTCCGTAGAGCAACGACCACAGGCTCTCGCGCTTCAGGCCCGCGATGGAGCGCGTGGGCGAGAGGTGCTTGGGACAGAACTCGGTGCAGCTCATCTGCGTGTGGCACGAGTGGCAGCCGGCATCCCCGGAGACCGCGTCGAGGCGCGCCTCGCGCGCGCCGTCGCGCACGTCCTGCTGCAGGGTCCACGCGCGGTTCAACGCCGCGGGGCCCAGGTACTCCGGATTCCACTTGACGACGTCGCACGCCGCATAGCACACGCCGCAGCCGATGCACTCGATGGCCGCATCGGCCTCGCGCCGCTCGGGCGTGCGCGGATCGACCTTCGTGAACGCCTCGTGGCGCGTGCGCGTGGGCGCGAACTGGCCGCGCGCGCGCGCCCACTTGTCGAAGAATTCGCGCATGTCGGCGACCAGGTCGCGCACCACCGGGAGGTTCGCGAGCGGCGCGAGCCGGAGCGAGCCGTCGCGCGCCACCTTGTCCACGTGCGTGCGGCAGGTCCAGCGCGGCGCGCCGTTCACCATCATCGCGCACGATCCGCACATGCCGACGCGACACGCGAAGCGGTAGGCGAGCGTGGGATCGATGAAGCGCTGGATGTGGGTCACGACGTCGAGCACCGTCTGGCTCCCGCGGCGCGGCACTTCGAAGCGCTGGTACGCGCCTTCGGCCCCGCCTCTCCACACGTCTACCTTCAGCGTCTCCACGCTGCGCTTTCGTTCAAGGAACGTGCGGCAGCCTCAGGCGCTCTCGTAGAGGCGCGTGAGGACGAACTCGCGATGCCCCAGCGCCTCGGCGGCGGTGAGGCGGCCGTTGGCGGTGCGGAACATGCATTCGAGGAGCTTGTCGCCCGCCTGGTCCGGCGTCATCTCGCGCCGCAGGAGCCCCGAGACGTCCACGTCGATGTGCTCGCTCATCGTGCGCACCGTGCGCGGATTGGCGCACAGCTTGATGACGGGAAGGATGGGGTTGCCGATGACGTTCCCCTGTCCGGTCGGGAAGAAGTGCACGGTGTAGCCGGCGGCGGCGACGAGCGTCACCATCTCCGCGGCGGCCGAGGAGGAATCCATGAACCAGAGGCCGGGCCCGGTGGGCGCTTCCGCCTTGTCGAGCACGCCGTCCACGATGCACTTGCGGCCGATCTTCTGGATGTTGCCGAGCGCCTTTTCCTCGATGGTGGTGAGGCCGCCCTCGATGTTGCCCTTGGTGGGCTGCGAGTCGCGCAGGTCGTTGGTCTTGTGCGCCTCGACCACCTGCTGGTAGCGGTCGAACATGTGCTGGAACTTCCTGCGCACCGCGTCGTTGCGGCAGCGCGCGGCGACCAGGTGCTCGCCGCCGGTGAGCTCCGTGGTCTCGCCGAACGCGAGCGTCACGCCGTGCGGGTAGAGCTTGTCGAACGCGTCGCCCACCGTCGGGTTCGAGCCGCAGCCGGAGGTGGTGTCGGACTCGCCGCACTTGGTGGAGATCCAGAGGTCCTTCAGCGGGCGCTCCTCGCGGCGCAGCTCGCTCGCCCACTGCACGAATTCCTTCGCCTTCTTCGAGGCGCGCAGGATGGTGTCGTGGTCGCCGTGCTGCTCGATGCCGAACCACGCGACGGGCTTGCCGGTGGCGGCGATGCCGTCGGCCACCTTCTTCGCCCAGCCCTCCTCGATGCAGATCACCACGACGGCCGCGACGTTGGGGTTGCACCCCGCGCCGATGAGCGTGCGGAAATGCAGCTCCAGGTCCGCGCCGAACTGCAGCCGCCCGTACGGGTGCGGGATCGCGAGCGTGCCCTTGATGTTGTTCGCCACGGCCTCGGCCGCCGCGTTGGAAAGATCGTCGACGGGCAGGATGAGGACGTGGTTCCTCACGCCGACGCGCCCGTTCTCGCGCTTGTAGCCCCAGAAACTCGCCTTGCTGAGATCCATTTCTCGCTCCGTCCTTCTACCAGCGCTTGGTGCGCAGGTTGTGCACGTGGGTGTGCTCGCCCACCTGGATCGGCGCGATGGTCTTGCCGATGTCCACGCCGTACTTGATCACGGTGGCCCCGTCGGCGAGCGGCCGGATGGCGAGCTTGTGGCCGATGGGAATGTCGGACTTCGCCGTGACGTCGAGCGACTTGTCCTGGTCCATGATCCAGCCGTTGAGCTTCTGGCCGGCCTTCACGCCCTCCACGACGACGACGCCGACCGAGTCGTTCTCGTCGTGCACCACGAAATGGATCATCGTGCTTCTCCGGAAGAACCGCTGAGCCTTCGATCCTAGGCCCGCGCGCCGCGCCAAGTCAACTAGATGAGTTGCATGATACGGCTCCCGTGCTATCGTGCCGCCCATGGCAGCGCCCGCCCGCGGCTTCCTCGCGCCCCTCCCCGCGACCGACCGGCCCCTCTACGAGGAGGTGCGCGCACGCCTCATCGAGGGCATGTCGCAGGGCGCCTGGCAGCCGGGCGAGGCGATTCCCTCCGAGGGCGAGCTCGCGCGCGCCTTCGGCGTGGCGGTGGGCACCGTGAGGAAGGCGGTGGACACGCTCGTCGCCGAGCAGGCGCTGGTGCGCCGCCAGGGCAAGGGCACGTTCGTGCAGGCGCACGACGGACGCCGCCTCATGTTCCACTTCTTCCACATCGTGGAGCGCGGCGGCGGCAAGGCCTATCCCGAGGTGCGCACGCTCGATTTCGCGCGCGGCCGCGCGACGGAGGCCGAGTCCGCGGCGCTCGGGATCGCTCCCGCCGACAAGGTGATCCGCATCCGCAACCTGCTCTCGCTCGCGGGGCACCCGGCGATCCTCGACGACATCGCGATCCCCAACGCGCTCTTCCCCGGCCTCACCGAGAAGATCTTCCTCGCGCGCGGCAACACCATCTACCACCTCTACCAGAGCCGCTTCGGCATCAACGTGCTGCGCACCGACGAGCGGCTGCGCGCGGTGCTCGCCTCGCGCGAGGTGGCGGCGCTGCTGCGCGTCTCGCCCGGCGCGCCGCTGCTCGAGATCCGGCGGGTCGCCCTCACGTTCCGCGACCGCCCCGTGGAGCTGCGCATCTCGCGCGTGGACACCGCGCGCCACGACTACCACAACACGCTCGGCAAGGACGTCGCCGCCTGATGTCCGCGGCGCTCGCGGTGCTGCCGAACTTCGCGCTCATCGTGGTGGGCGTGGCGCTCGCGCGCGGCTTCGACTACACGCGCGAGTTCTGGGCGGGGCTCGAGAAGCTCGTGTACTTCGTGCTCTTCCCGGCGCTCCTTTTCCGCTCGCTCGCCGAAGCGCGCATCGACTACGGCGCGGCGGGCGTCCTCGTGGCGTGCGGCGTGGCGTTCACGGTGGCGGCATTCGGGCTCTCGCTCCTCGCCGGGCCGCTGCTGCGCCTCGATCGCCGGCTCCTCGCGGCCGGCTCGCAATGCGGCTACCGCTTCAACACCTACATCGGGCTCGCGCTCGCCGGAAGCCTCTACGGCACGCAAGGCGTCGCGCTCTGCGCGCTCATCCTCGGCGTGATGATCCCGGTCGCGAACTTCTGCGCGGTCGCGGTGCTCGCGCGCCACGGCGAGCGCGGATTCCTCTCCGAGCTCGGCCGGCACCCGCTCGTGCTCGCGTGCGTCGCGGGCTACGCGTGGAACGCCGTGGGGTTTTCCATCCCCAGGTTCGCGGACGAGACGCTCGCGCTCCTCGGCCAGACCTCGCTTCCCGCGGGACTCCTTTGCGTGGGCGCGGCGATGCGCTTCGAGCGTAGCGGCGCGGGGGAAGGCGCGGCGCACGCGTGGTGGCTCGTGGTGAAGCTCGCCGTCACTCCGGCGATCGCGTGGACGCTCGCCCATGTCCTCGCGCTCCCCGCGACGGAAGCGCGCATCCTCGTGCTCTGCGCCGCGCTCCCGACCGCGACCAACGCCTACATCCTCGCCGTCCGCATGCTGGGCGACGGCCGCGTGGTGGCCACGCAGATCACGGTCGGCACGCTGCTCTCGATGGCGACGCTGCCGTTCTGGCTGTCGGTGTAAGGAACGCAAGCCCGCGTCGAGGGTCTCTCCCGCAGGAGGAGCGCCGCATGGAATTCGACGACCAGCAAGCCAGCAGCAACGTGGAGGACCGCCGCGGATTGGGCCCGGTCGGGATCGGCGGCATCGGCGTGGGCGGCATCGTGATCCTCGTGATCGGCTACTTCCTCGGCGTGGACCCCTCGCAGTTGCTTGGGCTCGCCGAGCAGGTGTCGCAACCCTCGCAGACGAGCGCGACCGAGGCGCGACAGGGCCCGGTCGCCGATCCGATGGGGCACTTCGTCGCGCAAGTGCTCGGCTCGACCGAGAACGTATGGACGCGCGTCTTCGAGCAGTCAGGCCGCGAGTACGAGAAGCCGCACCTGGTGCTCTACGACGGCTCGACGCCCTCGGCCTGCGGCCTGGGCCGCGCGGCGATGGGCCCGTTCTATTGCCCGGTCGACCAGCGCGTGTACCTCGACCTCTCGTTCTTCCGCGACCTCGCGACGCGCTTCCACGCGCCGGGCAAGTTCCCCGAGGCGTACGTGGTCGCCCACGAAGTGGGGCACCACGTGCAGAAGCTGCTGGGAATCACCGACAAGGTGGACCGTCTGCGCGGCCGCGCCTCGAGCGCCCGGATGCACCAGCTCTCGGTGCGCGTGGAGCTGCAGGCCGATTGCTTCGCGGGCGTGTGGGCGAACCTCGCCGGCAACCGCGCGCAC
Organism: Usitatibacter sp.; assembly: GCA_035605915.1. Taxonomy (GTDB): domain Bacteria; phylum Pseudomonadota; class Gammaproteobacteria; order Burkholderiales; family Usitatibacteraceae; genus Usitatibacter. Next base: position 47,566 of record DATNGJ010000077.1, on the reverse strand, counting down.
ATCTCCGACCAGGACATCGAGCAGGGGCTCGCGGCGGCCGCCGCGATCGGCGACGACCGCCTGCAGCGCGAATCCCAGGGCTACGTGGTGCCCGAATCCTTCACGCACGGCAGCTCCGGGGAGCGCGTGCGCTGGTTCAAGCGCGGCATCGACTCGGGGCGCGTCGCCGATTGCGACACGTTCGCGGCGCGCTCGCTCCAGCTTTAGCCCTTGCGGCCCTTGGCGCGCTTCTCCTTCTTGCGCGGCTTCGCGGCCTTCGCGGTCGCGGATTTCTCGGCGCCGGCTTGCGTTTCCGACGCCGGGGCCGCCCCGGCGCCGGCCTCGTCGGGCGCCAGCACCTCGCGATCGTCGACGGTGGTGAGCTTCTCGCGGATGCGCGCCGCCTTGCCGGTGAGTCCGCGCAGGTAATAGAGCTTGGAGCGGCGCACGTCGCCCTTGCGCTTCACCTCGATCGAGGCGAGCGACGGCGAGTACGTCTGGAACGTGCGCTCCACGCCCTCGCCGCTCGAGATCTTGCGCACGATGAACGAGGAGTTGAGGCCGCGGTTCCTCTTGGCGATGACCACGCCCTCGTAGGCCTGCTCGCGCTTCTTGTCGCCTTCCACCACCTGCACCTTCACGACCACCGTGTCGCCGGGCGCGAACACGGGAATCTTGCGCGCGAGGCGCTGGATCTCTTCGTTCTCGAGCTGCTGGATCAGGTTCATTGCATTCCTTTCGTCGCGGCCTTCCGGCCTTTCGCGCAGAGCCGACGCATCGGATGCGCGAGGTTTGTTGTGAGGACTTCAACGCTCGCTGCGATATTCGTCGAGCAGCTCGCGGTCTTCCTTCGAGAGCGCCGACTCGTCCACGAGGTCGGGCCTGCGCTCCCAGGTGCGCCCCAGCGCCTGCTTGCGGCGCCAGCGCGCGATCGCGGCGTGGTTCCCGGACATCAGCACCTCGGGCACCTCCGCGCCCTGCCACGCCTCGGGCCGCGTGTAGTGCGGCCAGTCGAGCAACCCCGCCGAGAACGAATCCTCCACGGCGCTCCGCCCGTCGCCGAGGCTCCCCGGAAGGCGCCTCACGAGGCAATCGATCAACACCATCGCGGGCAATTCTCCGCCCGAGGTCACGTAATCGCCGATCGAGATCTCGCGATCGACGTGCTTCGCCACCAGCCGCTCGTCGACTCCCTCGTAGCGGCCGGCGACGATCACCAATCCTTGCGCGGGCTCGAGCTCCCGAACGATGCGCTCGGTGAGCCGCTCGCCCTGCGGCGACGTGAGTACCACCATCGGCCGTGGCACGCCCGCATCGCGCTGGCGCGCCCTGGCCGCCTCGATGGCCGCCTGCAGCGGCTCGGCCATCATCACCATCCCGGGCCCGCCCCCGTAGGGCCGGTCGTCGACCCTGCGATAGGCATCCGCGGTGAAATTGCGCGGATCCCAGGTCTTCAGCCCGAAGAGCCCGTCCTCGAGCGCCCTGCGCGTGATGCCGTAATGCGAGACCGCCTGCAGCATCTCCGGGAAGATCGTGATCACGTCGAAGTGCTTCACGCGTCGTAATCCGCCTTCCAGTCCACCGTGATGCGGCGCGCCTCCAGGTCCACCGACGTCACGTACTGCGCGATGAACGGGATCAACCGCTCGATCCCGCCCTTCACCACCATCACGCTCGCACCCGGCGTCTCCACGAATCCGTCGACGGTGCCGAGCGAGCGGCCGTCCTCGGAGCGAACCTCGTAGCCCTCGAGGTCCCCCTGGTAGAGCGTTCCCGCCGCGGCCTCGCCGAGCGCCTCGCGCGGAACCGCGACCTCGCATCCTGCGAGCCTTTGCGCGGCGGTGCGATCGCCGCATCCGGCGAGCCGCGCGACGGGTCCCTTCGCGTGCAGCTCGAATTCCTCGACCGCCATCTCGCGCCAGCCGTCGGCGGTTTCGACCATCCAGCTCGCGTATCGCGCGAGGCCTTCGGGACGCTCGGTGTAGGGCTTCACCTTCACCCAGCCCTGCACGCCGAACGCGCCGACGATGCGGCCCATGGCGATCCGCTTCGGCGCGTCCCCGTCGAAGGGGGCGGCCGCCTTACTTGGCGGGTTGCGCCTGCCCGGCCGCTTCGGCCTTGCCACGCTTGATGATCTTCCTCACCGCGTCGGAAGGCTGCGCGCCCTTGCCGATCCAGTGCTCGACGCGCTCGAGGGCGATGCGGTACTTCGGCTCGTGCTCGGCGGCCTTGGGGTTGTAGAAGCCGATGCGCTCGATGAAGCGCCCGTCGCGCGGCATGCGCGAATCGGCGACGACGATGTTGTAGAAGGGGCGGTTCTTGGCTCCGCCGCGGGCCATGCGAATTACAACCATAGGTTGCTCCAGAAAGTCCGTTGCGAACGGACAACGAAACGCGGTAAGCCCGTAACTATACAACAATTTACGGGCTTGCCGCGAGCATCGGGAACGGCGTCGGACCGGACGAAAGGCGACGCCGGTCAACGCCATCGGGCAGGTGACGGCGCTACCTCGTCCCCGGCAGCATCCCCTTCATGCCGCGCAGCATGCGCCCGAGGTTCCCGCTGCGCATCATCTTCATCATCTTCTGCATCTGCTCGAACTGCGTGAGGAGGCGGTTCACCTCCTGCACCTGCACTCCGGCCCCCGCGGCGATGCGCCGCTTGCGCGCGGCCTTGATGAGCTCGGGCTTGCGGCGCTCGAGCGGCGTCATCGAGTTGATGATGCCCTCGGTGCGCTTCAACGCCTTCTCCTGCAGGTCGGGCGAGGCCTGCGCCATCTGCGTGAGCTGCACCGGGAGCTTGTCGGTGAGGCTCGCGATGCCGCCCATCTTCTTCATCTGCTGGAGCTGCGCCTTGAAGTCCTCGAGGTCGAAGGCCTTGCCCTTCTTGAACTTCTCGGCGAGGCGCTCGGCCTCCTTCTCGTCCACCTTGGCGCGCGCTTCCTCGACGAGCGAGAGGATGTCGCCCATGCCGAGGATGCGCGACGCCATGCGCTCGGGATGGAAGGCCTCGAGGCCGTCCATCTTCTCGGACACGCCCACGAACTTCACCGGCTTGCCGGTCACGTGGCGCACCGAGAGCGCCGCGCCGCCGCGCGCGTCGCCGTCGAGCTTGGTGAGCACCACGCCGGTGAGCGGCAGCGCCTCGTTGAAGGCGCGCGCGACGTTCACCGCGTCCTGGCCCTGCATCGAATCGACCACGAAGAGCGTCTCCACCGGCTTCACCGCCGCGTGGAGCGCCTTCGCCTCGTTCATCATCTCCTCGTCGATGCCCAGGCGCCCCGCGGTGTCCACGATCAGCACGTCGTGGAAGTGCCGCTTCGCGTAGTCGAGCGCGGCGTTCGCGATGTCCACGGGCTTTTGCGTAGCGTCCGCGGGGAACACCTCGATGTCGAGGTTCTTGCCGAGGGTCGCGAGCTGCTCGATCGCGGCGGGACGATACACGTCGGTGGAGACGAGCAGCACCTTCTTCTTGAGCGTCCCCTTGAGGAGCCGCGCGAGCTTGCCCGCGCTCGTGGTCTTTCCGGAACCTTGCAGCCCGGCGAGGAGGACCACCGCGGGCGGCTGGGCGGCGAGGTTGAGGCCCTCGCTCGCGCCGCCCATGAGCTCGACCAGCTCGTGGTGGACCACCGCCACCAGCGCCTGGCCGGGCGTGAGGCTCCCGATTACCTCCTGCCCGAGCGCCTTCTCCTTCACCTTGCCGACGAACTCCTTCACCACCGGCAGGCCCGCATCCGCGTCGAGGAGCGCGAGGCGCACCTCGCGCAGCATCTCCTGGACGTTGTCCTCGGTGATGCGCGCGTGGCCGCGCAGCGTTTTCACCACGGAGGAAAGGCGTTGCGTCAGGGCGTCGAGCATGGGGAATTGGTAAACTGGTAGCTGATCCGAGTGGCGGCATCGAAATGCCTGATTTGCTTTTATATTTTAGCACCGCCGCGGTCTGGCTCCTGCTCTCCGGCGTGGCGTGGCGCGCGGCCCGGCCGGCGCTCGCCACGGCGCCCGGGGCGGCTTCCGGCCCGCGCGAAGACGCGCGCGTGGAAACGGTCTTCGTGCCGGTGGCCCTCGTCCTCAACGGGATGCTGCTCTATCGCGGCCTCGTGAAGCCCGACGGGCTCGACATGAACGTCGGCAACGGCGTGGCGATGCTGGTGTGGCTCACGGTGCTCATCTACTGGGTCGCGAGCCTCGCGTTCCGCGGCCTCGCCGGCATCCTCGGGCTGATGGCGCCGATCGCCTTCTGCGCGGTGGTGCTGCAGGCTTCCACGATGAACGTGCACCACGTCGTGAACTACGGCGGCGACCCGCTCTTCGCGCTCCACTTCGCGATCGCGATGCTCGCCTACGCGCTCTACTTCGTGGCGACCGTGCACGCGCTCGTGATGCTCGCCGAGGAGAAGTGGCTGCATCGCGGCGTGCTGCCGCCCTTCATCCGGCAGCTGCCTCCGCTCCTCGAGATGGAGGCGCTGCTCTTCCGCATCCTGCTCGCGGCCTTCGTGCTGCTCACGCTCACGGTGCTTTCGGGCGTCTTCTTCTCCGAGGAGCTCTTCGGCAAGCCCTTCACGCTCACGCACAAGAACGTGTTCGCGATCCTCTCGTGGTTCATCTTCGGAGGGCTCCTCGCCGGGCACTATTTCCGCGGCTGGCGCGGCCGCACCGCGGTGTACTGGACGCTCGCGGGATTCACCGCGCTCCTCCTCGCCTACATCGGAAGCAAGGCCGTCCTGGAGCTGATCCTCAAGCGCGGCCTCACCTCGCCTTGACCGACGCGGTCCCCATACGCTGGCTGTTCGTGGCACTCGCGGCGCTCCTCGCCGCCTCGGGCTTCTTCTCGATGTCCGAGACGTGCATGATGGCCTTGAACCGCTATCGGCTGAAGCACCTGGTGCGCGAGGGCAACACCGGCGCGAAGCTCGCCTCGGCCCTGCTGCAGCGCACCGACGAGCTGCTCTCCTTCATCCTCGCCGGCAACACCGTCATCAACGCGGCGACGACCATCCTGGTCGCGGAGATCTGCCGCCGCCTGCTCGGCACCGGCGACTACGTGCTCGCGATCGCCACCTTCTCCGCGAGCTTCGCGATCCTCATCTTCGCCGAGATCCTGCCCAAGATCCTCGGCGCCACCTACTCGGAGACGATCGCGCTGGGCGCCTCCTACCTCCTCACGCCGCTCATTCGCGCGACGCGGCCCGTGATGTGGATCGTGAACGTGCTGGTGAGGGGGCTCCTCAAGCTGCTTCGCATCCGCAAGGTGGGCGAGGGCAGCGCGCAGCCTTTGAGCATGGAGGAGCTGCGCACGCTCGTGCTCGAGGGCGGCAAGTTCATTCCCAAGAAGCACCGCTCGATCTTCCTCAACCTCTTCGAGCTCGAGGACATGACGGTCGACGACACCATGACGCCGCGCGGCAAGATCGAGGCGATCGACCTGAAGGACGACATCGAGGAGGTGCGCAGCGCCATCGCCACCTCGCATCACACGCGCCTGGTGGTGTGCGAAGGCGGCCTCGACAACACCGTGGGCACCGTGCATGTGCGCAAGGTGCTGAACCTCATGCGCCGCGAGGAGATCGATCCGGAGTCGCTGCGCTCCATCATGCGCGACCCCTACTTCGTGCCCGAGGGGACGCCGCTCCTCACCCAGCTCACCAACTTCCAGGAGAACCAGCGCCACATGGGCCTCGTGGTGGACGAGTACGGCGAGATCCTCGGCCTCGTCACGATGAAGGACATCCTCGAGGAGATCGTGGGCGAGTTCACCAGCCAGGCGATCGGCAGCTCCACCCTCTTCCATCGCGAGCCCGACGGCACGGTGATCGCCGACGGCGCCTGCTCGCTGCGCGTGCTCAACCGCAAGGCGGGCTTCGATTTCCCGCTCGAGGGACCCAAGACCATCAACGGCCTGCTCCTCGAGGAGGTCGAGGACATTCCCGAGGCGGGCGCCACCATCGTGATCGCCGACCATCCGGTCGAGATCCTGCAGGTGCAGAACCGCATGGTGAAGGTGGTGCGGATCCTGCCGAAGCTCGCGCGCGTGGAGCGCGCCGCCTAGCGCGGATCGCCGCGCGAGCCGTAGCGCGCCACGAAGCCGCGATCGATGCGGTCCTTCCAGCGCCACACCCAGTCGCCTTCCCACGACCAGCCGTTCCAGACCGCGACCGCGTGCCGGTTTCCGGTCGAGACCAGCGCCAGGTGGCGCGCCGGACTCTCGTGGGGATGCAGCGGCTTTTCCTCGAGCGCGGCGACGAGGTTCGCGGCGAGCGCGGGACCCGCGCGCACCGCGAAGACGCCCGCCTTCGCGCGCGGCCTTCCCTCGACGCTCGCGCAATCGCCCGCGCCGAACACGTCCGGGTGCGAGACCGACTGCAGCCGGTCGTTGGTGAGCAGGAACCCGCGCTCGTCGGTGGAGAAGCCCGAGGCGCGGATCCACGGCTGCGCCGCGCCGCCGGTCGCCCAGAACACCGCGTCGGAGGCGAACTCGAGGCCCTGCTCGAGGCGCACGAAATCGCGGCCCACCTCGGTCACCGCGCTTCCCGTGTGGAGGCCGACGTTGCGGCGGCGAAGCTTCCGCGCGAGGCGAGCGCGCGCGCCGGCCGGATATTCCGGCACCACGAGGCCGCTGTTGGTGATCACGCGAACGTGCGCCCACGCGAGCCCGAGCTCCTGGCGCAGGCGGTATTCCATCGCGAGCGCGACCTCGACCCCCGCGGCGCCTCCACCCACGACGCTCACCGAGCCGATGCGTCCCTCGCGCGCGCGCACGACCACGTCGCTCCAGCCCTTCACGCCCTTCTCGAGCGGACGCATCACGACGGCATGGCGCTCGACGCCGCGCACCTCGTGGCCGAAGGGCTCGGTGCCCACGTCGAGCGAAAGCACGTCGTAGGGAATGGTCGAGCCGTTGTCGCACACCACGGCGCGCTCCGTGGTGTCGACGCGGATGGCGAGCGCCGGCACGAGCGTCGCATGCGCGCGGTCGGCGAGCGGCTGCAGGTCGATGGTGCACTGGTCGATCTCGTAGTGGCCGGCGAAGAGGCCGGGCACCATGCCCGAGTAGGTGAGCCATGGATACGGCGTCACGACCGTGACTTCCCAGCGCTCGTCGGCGCGCTCGCCGAGGCTCCTCAGCACCTCGACGTGCGCATGGCCGCCGCCGAGCATCACGAGCCGCCTCATCGAGCCGCTCCGACGGCGAGCACGAGATCGCCGAACCAGGCGGTGGCGGTCTCGCCGGTCTGGTCGGTGTCGTTGCCCACCGCGACGCCCGAGACCGGAGCGAGCGGCGCGTTCGCGCCGAACGCCGCGCGGTAATCGGCCGCCAGGTCGCGGCGCTCGGCCACCCACTGGCCGATGCGCCCGGTCCCGCTCTCGAGGACGACCATGCGCACGCGATCGGTGTACGGGCTCCACGCCGTCGTGCCGACGCGATGGCGGTTATCCCAGACGTAGCAGATCGCGGTGCTCGGCAACCGCTCGCCATGCAGCAGGCGCGCGAGCGCGAGCCGGATGCGATCGCCGAGCGGCAGCCGGCTCGCGGGCACGTCGAAGAACACGTACACGCGCGCCGCGAAGTCGTCGCCCGCGCGAGTCGCGAGGTCGGCGCCCTCGACGACGCGATCCACCTTCCAGCGCCATGAAAGCGTGGGCGCGATCGTGCCGTCTTTCGTGGGCAGCGCGTACGCTGCGGCGCCTGCGGCATCCCGCGAATGCACGCGAAGGACCGTGGCGCCCGCGTCCTCCACGAGATCGAATGAAGCGGGTTTCACGCCCGAGGGCACGAGCGCGCGCCAGTGCGCCGGAAGTCCGGGCGCGGGTTGCGCCGACGAGAAAGCGGGAATCGCGACGGCTTCGTCACCGTTGGGTTGGCCAGGCGCGGCACCGACCGCCATGGGCGCCGCGAGCGAAAGCGCGAGCATCGCCGCCCTCACGAGAGCACCTCGGCGAGCAGCCCCTCGCGCTGCAGCCGCGCGTAGTCGTCGGGCCGATCCACGTCCCACAGCGGATCGAGCTCGACCCAGCGCGCACGGGCGCGCTGCAGCCGATCGCGAGTGCGCGCCATCACGGCCGCGGTTCCCCACGGAATCTCGTCGAAGAGGCCGCGCACCGGTCGCGCGAGGCCCACCAGCACGTAGCCGCCGTCCTCGGCCGGCACGAAGACCGCATCGGCATCGCGCAGGGACGCCGCCGCCTCGGCGAGGTGGCGCTGCGTGAGCGCCGGGCAATCCGCGCCGATCACGAGGAGCGGCGTGCGCGCGCGCTCGAACGCGCGCGCCATGCGCTCGCCCAGGTCCGCGCCTTGCTGCACCTCCAGCCGCACGCCGAACTCGGCCGCGCAGCGCTCGAAGAACGAATGGCTCGCGTCGGGCGTGCACCAGAGCGAGACCGGGCCGAGTCGCGCGTGCACGGCGGTGGCGAGCGCGTGGCGCACCAAGCCCGTGTGCAGGCTCGCCGCCGCGTCCATGCCGAGCACGCCCGCGAGCCGCGTCTTCACCTCGCCCGGCACCGGCGCCTTGGCGAACACCGCGATGGCCGCCTCAGGAGGCGGGTCGTCCGGCGTCATAGCGGCGAGCGAGGCGATGCGGATCCGCGCCCAGCGCGTAGGCGAAGCGCAGGCGCCACATGAGCGCGACGGTGGCGAGCACGCCGCGGCTTTCCCAGCGCCGCCCCGAGGTCGTGACGCGCTCGGCGAGGCATGCCGGCCGCGACACCTTCTTCAGCTCGCTCGAGATCGCGACGTCCTCCATCAGCGGAATCGGCGGAAAGCCGCCCACGCGCGTGAAGGCCTCGCGCCGCACGAAGATCGCCTGGTCGCCGGTCGCGATGCCGGTGAGGCGCGAGCGAAGGTTCATCGCGCACGCGACCACCGCGAGGAGCGGCGAGCGGCCCTCGATCGCCACGTCGAAGCGGCCCCACGCGCGGCGTCCCGCCGCGAATGCGGACTCGATGGCCTCGAGCGCACCTTCGGGAAGGCGCGAATCCGCATGCAGGAAGACCAGGATCTCGCCGCGGCTCGCGCTGGCACCCGCGTTCATCTGCGCGGCGCGGCCGCGCGGGGCTTCGAGCACGCGGTCGCAAAGCGGTGCGGCGATCTCGCGCGTCGCGTCGCGGCTGCCGCCGTCGACCACGATCAACTCGGCGCCGCGCGCGCGCAGCGGGGCGAGCGCGGCGAGCGTCGCCGCGATCCCCTGCGACTCGTCCAGCGCCGGCACGATGACCGAGATGGAACTCATGAGGGGCGATTGTAACGTCGCCCGCGGGCTCAACGAGGGATATCGTTGAGCGACCAGTCGTAGTCGAGGAAGGTGACGCCCGGCTTCTGCGCGCGGATCGCGGCGCGATCCTCGGGACGCTCGGCGAGGAGGTCGGCGTAGCGCGCGAGCGTCGCCTTCACCGACGTATAGCCGTGCCAGCCGTGCTCGAAGTCCTTGCCATACCAGTCGAAGATCTTGGAGACCTGCAGCTCGCCCGAGGCCGCATCGTAGCGGTTGCGGCTGTGGTCCGAGAGGAAGCGGCGCATCGCGTCCTCGAGCTGCGCGTCCAGCCGCTCGCCCACGAACGCTTCGTTGCGCAGCATCGGGCAGCCGACCGAGGCGCACACGACCGCCACGTGCACGCGCGGCTCGTCGTAGGCGCCGTCCTTCCTCAGCATGCCGTGCTCGATGCCGTCGAGGTTCATCGGCTCGCCGAACAGGGTGAAGAACTTGTCCTTCCACGGATTGCCGAACACCGTCCCGAAATCGCGGATCGAGCGGATGTCGGGATAGCGCGTGAGGATCTTTTCGACGGTGAACGCGTTGTAGGCGTTCATCAGGAACGCCTCCTGCTGCGGCTTGGGCCACGCGTCGAACTCCGTGCGCGGCACCTTCTCGAAATCGGCGAGCACCGCCTTCAACGCGTCGCCGTCGCGCTTCATCCCGGCGTAATCGACGCGCGAGGCGTCCCCGTTCGCGATGTAGCGCACGTGCTTCCTGAGGAGCGCATCCCACGCCGCGTACGTGTGATCGAACGCCGCGGCGGGAAGCGCTACGCAGAGCGCGGCGATCGCGACGAGCAGCCGGGTCACTCGAGCGTCTCCGCGGGCTCGCCGTGGTACGGGCTCTTGTCGCCCAGGGCGCCGAGCCCCGCGAGCACGGAGCCGAGCCCCGCCTCGCCGCGCATCCACGCGTTGTAGCGCGCCGCGAGCCGCATCTGGCCGCGCGTCACCCGGCGCTTGCGCCATTCGCCGGCCGCGTACTTGTTCGCCTCGGCGACGGTCGGATACGGGTGGATCGTGCCGAGGATGCCGTTCAAGCCGACGCCGTGGCGCATCGCCGCCGTGAACTCGGCGAGGATCTCGCCCGCGTGCTCGCCGGCGATCGTCGCGCCGAGGATGCGATCGGAGCCGGGCTTGGTGAGCACCTTCACGCAGCCCTCGGCCTCGCCGTCGGCGATGGCGCGGTCGAGCTCCGCCAGGTCGAACACCGTCACCTCGTGGGCGATGCCGCGCTCCTTCGCCTCGCTTTCGTTGAGGCCCACGCGCGCGACCTCCGGATCGGTGAACGTGACCCACGGCACCACCGACCAGTCGACGCGGAACTTGCGGAAACGCCCGAACAGCGCGTTCACCGCGCAATACCACGCCATGTGCGCCGCCGTGTGCGTGAACTGGTAGGGCCCGGCCACGTCCCCGCACGCATAGATGTTGGGATAGCGCGTGGCGAGATGCTCGTCCACCTCCACCGTCTTCTGCTTCGTGATGGGGATGCCGAGCTCCTCCAGGCCGTAGCCCGACGTGTTCGCCACGCGCCCGACCGCGCAGAGGATGGCGTCGCAGGCGACGCGCACCTCGCGCCCCTCGTGCTCGGCGACCACGATGCGCTCGCCGTTCTCCATGCGCACTTCCTTCGCCTTGTGGCCGGTGAGCACCTCGATCCCCTCGGCGCGGAAGCGCGCGGCCACGAGCGCGGAGAACTCCGGGTCCTCGCGCGTCATGAGGCGCGGGGCCATCTCGATCTGCGTCACCCTGGAGCCCAGGCGTGCGAAGCATTGCGCGAGCTCGCAGCCGATGGGACCGCCGCCGAGCACGACGAGGCGCGCGGGCAGCGTGCGCAGCTCCCAGACGTTCTCGGACGTGAGCGGCTTCGCTTCCGCGAGCCCGGGGATGGGCGGAACGAACGGACGCCCTCCCGCCGCGATCACGATGCCCTTGGTCGCGATCGTGCGCGTGCCGCCGGCCGCGAGCGCCACTTCCACCGTCCAGGGCGAGGTGATGCGTGCGGTTCCCTCCAGGCATTCGACGCCCAGCTTCGCGTAGCGCTCGACCGAATCGTGCGGCTCGACGCGCGCGATCACCCGCTGCACGCGCTCCATCGCATCGGCGAAATCGAATTGCGCATGCGCTTCGCGGACGCCGAGCTCGCGCGAGCGCCGCATGTCGGCGAGCAGGCGCGCGGTGCGGATCAGCGCCTTGGAAGGCACGCAGCCGGTGTTGAGGCAGTCCCCGCCCATGCGCTGCTTCTCCACCAGCGTCACCTTCGCCTTCACCGCGGCGGCGATGTACGCGCTCACGAGTCCCGCGGAGCCGGCGCCGATCACGACGAGGTTCTTCTCGAACCGCGCCGGCCGCTGCCACTTCGCGTAGACCTTGCGCGCCTTCATCGCCTCGAGCACGCGCTTGGCGACGAGCGGGAAGAGGCCGAGGATCACGAAGGCGGCGACCAGTCCCGCCGAGATGCGGAACCGCCCGAGCTGCGTTCCCGCGTAGACGTAGACGATGGTGCCCGCCAGCATCCCGAGCTGGCTCACCCAGTAGAAAGTGCGCGCGCGGATGGGCGTGAGCCCCATCACGAGGTTGATGACGAAGAACGGGAACGCGGGCACCAGCCGCAGCGCGAAGAGGTAGAACGCGCCCTCGCGCGCGACGCCCTCGTTCACGGGCTTCAGCTTGTCGCCGAACTTCGACTGCACCCAGTCGCGCAGCACGAAGCGCGAGGCGAGGAAGGCGAGCGTCGCGCCGATCGTGGAAGCGAACGAGACGATGACGGTGCCCCACACGAGGCCGAAGATCGCGCCGCCCGCGAGCGTGAGGATCGCCGCTCCCGGCAGCGAGAGCCCGGTGACCGCGACGTAGATCGCGAAGTAGGCCGCGGCGGTGCCGAGCGGATGCGCGGCGAAGTACGCCTCGATCATCGAGCGCTGCGACTGGAAGAAGTCGAGCGAGAAATAGCGCTCGAGATGGAAGACGAAGAACGCCGCGATGCCCGCGGCGACGAGCGCGAAGACGGTGATGCGCCCGCGGGTCACGACGGCGGCGGGTCCGCGGCATGGCGCGGCCCCTCGACGATGCGCCGATGGTAGGACGCGTGCGCGGGCGATCCCTCCGGCCATGCCGCGAGGAAGCGCTCGACCCAGCGTTCGTGGTCGTACTCGATCGCGATCGCGTCGATCGCGACTTCCCCCGACCGCAAGCCGTACGCGCGCTCGCTTCCCTCGAAGGGCCGCGTGGAGATGCGCGTGAGGAGCCCGTGGCGGGACCCCGCGAAGTTCGGCATGCCCGCGGCGCCGTTGTTGGCGACCACGCACGAGCGGCCGTCGACCTCGAACCTGCGCAAGGCGGGAATGCACGTGTGCGAGCACGCGAAGGCGTCGACGCGCGCGTCGCGGAACGCGTTCTCGATCCAGCGGCGGTGGCGCGGATCGTCGAGCCGGTCGTGGGCGAATCCCCAGCCGGCGAGCGAGGCCGCGTCGCCGTGCACGATGCCGATGCGCGCATCTCCCACGCGGGCGACGAGGTGCATCGGCAGCTCGCCCAGGGCGGCGCGAAGGGCGGGATCGCGGCGCGCGGTCTCGCGCAGGCGCGCGAGGATCTCGTTCGAGCGCGACACCTCCGCGTCGCTCACGTCGGCCGGATACGCGCAGCCGCAGCCGGCGCCGCTCTCCTCGGCCGCGAGCTCCGTCTCCACGTTGCCGCGCAGCGCCGCGTGCGCAGCCACCTCGCGCGCGATGCGCGCGAACTGCGCGCTCGGCGTGTCGAACCAGTGGAAATCGCCGTTGAAGACGAGACGCACCTCGCCCGGCTCGCGCTCGGCGAGCGCGAGCACCGCATCGAGCGCCTCGGGATTGCCGTACAGGCCGCCGATCGCATAGAGCGTCTCGGCCTCGATCTGCGGCGCGCGGTCGAGCACGCGCGGCGGATAGCGATAGGAGATCGGGCAGGTGCGGCCCGGCCGGCTCTCCGGGATGGCAGGCGCGGCCGCGAGGGCCGCTTCGCGCCTCACGCGAGCGCCCCGCCGCAGCTCGATCCCTGGCCCGCGGTGCAGCCGTAGCAATGGTCGCGCACCACGATGGGATTGCCCTCGAGGTCGCGGCCGATCGCCTGCGAGACGTGCATGCGCGCGCGCCCGGCGACCCGCAGCGCGAGGCCGAGCATCTGGTTGAAATCGCAGTCGTACAGGTATCCCTGCCAGTCGACCGAGACGAGCGAGCGGCACATCACCGTGCGCAGGTTCTCCTCGCGATGGGCCTCGCGCAGCAGCCTCATGTACGCGCCGAACTGGCCCTTGCTCACGAGCATCGAGCCGAAACGCTGGATCGGCATGTTGGCGAGCGTGAGCAGGCGATTGAAGCGGATACCTTCGCGTTCGCCGAGGATGCGCTTGTAGTCGGCCTCGAGCCTCGATTGCGCGGGCGGCAGCACCGGTCCCTGCGGGTTGTAGACGAGGTCGAGCGTGAGGCCGCTCGCCTCGTCGCCGTAACCGAGCGCGTTCAACGCGCGGATCGCGGCGATGCTCGACGCGTAGACGCCCTTGCCGCGCTGGCGCTCGACGAGCTCCGGCGTATGGCAGGGCAGCGAAGCGACGATCGCCACGCGATGCGCGGCGAGGAAGCGCGCGAGATCCTCCTGCCCGGGCTCGTGCAGCACCGTGAGGTTGCAGCGATCGATGACCGAGACGCCGAGCGCGCGCGCGCCCTCGACGAGCGGGCGGAATTGCGCGTGCAGCTCCGGGGCGCCGCCGGTGAGGTCGATGGTCGAGGCGCCGCTCGCCCGCAGGTAATCGAGCACCTGGCGCGCCGTCTCCGCCGTCATGGTCTCGGTGCGCGTGGGCCCGGCGTTCACGTGGCAATGAACGCAGGACTGGTTGCACACGTAGCCGAGGTTCACCTGGAGCGTTTCCAGGCGCGCGCGCGCGAGGGGCGGGAAATCGGTGTCGGCGAGCAGGGGCAGCGTGGCGTGCATCCGGGAATGTCCTTTCGATCGGGGGACGTGCGTGCGACCCGGGCCGATGAGCCCATCTTACCAAAGGGTCTAGACTACGGCGGTGGGCGCGCGCGGCCGGTGAGTCGCGGCGGCGCCCCCTCAACTTACTCAACACGCCGCCCCCGCGCGTATTCCCGGACGCGACATGCCCGAGGTCGAGCTCAAGTTCGCCGTCGCCGAGCGCGACCGGCAACGGGTGTCACGCTCGTCCGCGCTCGCCGGCGCGCGGCCCCTGCGCCGCCGGCTCCTCACGCTGTACCTCGACACGCCCGAGGGACTCCTCTGGAAGCGCGGCATGGCGCTGCGATTGCGCAAAGCGGGGGCGCGCTGGATCCAGTCGGTCAAGGGCGGGCGCAGCGGCCGGGGCGGACTGCATACGCGCGACGAATGGGAATTCGACCGCCCCGACGCGTCGCTCGACCTGGCGCTTTTCGCCCGCACGCCGCTCGCACGCGTCCCGGGCGCCGACCGACTGCACGAGCGGCTCGCGGTCGCGTTCACGGTCGACGTGATGCGCACGGCCTGGACCGTTTCGCCCACCGGCGGGACGCGGCTCGAAGTCGCGCTCGACGTGGGCGAGGTGAGGTCCGGCGCACGCACCGAGCGCATCTGCGAGCTCGAGATCGAATGCCTCGAGGGACCGGTCGCCGCGGCGTTCGACCTCGCCGCGCGGCTCCTCGGCGAGGTGCCGATGCGCGCGAGCATGGTCACCAAGGCCGAGCGCGGCTGGCGGCTCGTGCGCGGCGGCGCGCCGAAGCCGCGCAAGGCGCGCAGCGTCGCGCTCGATGCCTCGGCCCCGCTCGAGCACGCGGCGCGCGAGATCGTCGGCGCGGCGCTCGAGCAATTGCAGGCGAACGAGGAGGGCGTGATCGCGGGCTCCGATCCGGAATTCGTGCACCAGGCGCGCGTCGGGCTGCGGCGGCTGCGCTCGGCGCTGCGCATGTTCCGGCGCACGATCGGGCGCAAGCGCTCGCGCGCCTGGCGCAACGAGCTCGGCCGGCTCTCCGCGGCGCTCGGCGTGGCGCGCGACTGGGACGTGTTCGCGCTGGAATCGCTGCCCGCCGCGCTTTCCGGCCACGCCGATGCGGCGCTCGCCGAGCGCCTCGGGCGCGCGGCGAAGGAACGCGCGCTTCACGCGCGCCGGGACGCGGCGCTTGCCATCGTCGCACCGCGCTCGGCGCGGACCCTGCTCGCGATCTCGCGTTGGCTCGCGTGCGCGGACGAGCCGCGCGCGGCAGGCGGCGAAGCGCTGACCGCCTTCGCCGCGCGCGCCCTCGCGAAACGCCACGAGCACCTCCTCGCTCGAGCGCGGCACGTCGCACGCCTCGACGCCGCCGGCCGCCATCGGCTGCGCATCGAGGCGAAGCGTCTGCGCTATGGCGTGGACGGGCTCGCCTCGCTCTTCCCGGCGGTGCGCACCGAGCGCTATCGCGAGGCGCTCGCGCAATTGCAGGACGCGCTCGGCGAAGCGAACGACGCCGCGACCGCCGCGCGCCTGGTGGCGAAGCTCGACGCGCCGCCGGCATTGATACATCGCACTCGGCAACTCTTCGCCGCGAAGGCGCGCGGCGACACGGCGCGCATCGCGAACCTCGTACGGCGCCTGCGGCTCACGGGAGCGCCGGGCAGCGCTCGAGTGCGGGCGTGAGCCCGCGCCCTATCCCGCGAGCGTGATGCGGATGCGGTTGCGGCCGAAAAGGTAGGCGTACTCCGCGCGCGCGGTGAGGCCCTGCGCGAGCATCACGCCCAGGCCGCCCTCGCGGCGCACGCTCGAAAGCGCATGGAGCATCTCGCGTGTGCCGGGCGCGAACGGGTTGAAAGGCGCCGCGCGATCCTCGTAGGTGAGCTCGACGCGCCCCTCCTGCGCGACGAGATGGATCCAGATCGGCGCGTCGCTGCCGCCGTTGTGGCCGTGCTTCACGGTGTTGAGGAAGAGCTCCTCGAGCACGAGGTTCGCCTTGAGGCAGGCCTCCCGCTCCACCGCGGCGGCCCGGCAGAAGCCGTCGACGAACGCGCGCGCCTCGCGCCAGGCCTCGGCGCGGGACGGAAACATCCCCATCCGGCTTGTGACGGCGTTCATAGATGCCCTCCGTGGATTTGGCATCATTAGGGGTCTGGAAATGCCGCTTTGGCAAGGGGAGGTCGCGATGCGCAACTGCTGGATGCTCGCCCTGATGGTCGCGGCGTCGTTGCCCGCGTATTCGGCCGACGTCGGCCTGGTGAAGGTCTCGCACGGCTCGGTCGCGATCGAGCGCGGGAGCGAACGCATCGCCGCGCGCGTCGGCACGCCGGTGCGGCCCTCCGACGTGATCGTCACCGGCGCCGATGGCGCCGCCGGCATCACGTTCAGCGACAACAGCCTCGTCTCGGTGGGCCCCTCGAGCGTCTTCGCGATCGACAAGTACACGTTCGACACGACGACCTACGCCGGCGAGTTCCAGGGCACGCTCTCGCGCGGGCGGCTCGCCGCGGTGTCCGGCAAGATGGTCCAGCAGGCGCCGGAATCGATGAAGATCCGCACGCCGTCGGCGATCATGGGCGTGCGCGGCACCGAGTTCGTGGTGCAGGTGGACGAGCCGGTCGCGCAGCGTCCGTAGGAACGTTTCCTTGGGAAGACTCGCAGCGGCCCTCGTCGCGGCGGCCCTCGCCGCCGGCTGCGCCTCGCAGCCGGTGACGCCGGCGCTCTTCGCGGTGCTGCCCGCGCCCGACGGCCACATCGGCACCATCGCCGTGGAGCATGACGGCGACCTGCACGTGATCCACGCGAAGTACGGCGCGGAGCAGCTGCAAGCCGACGGCACGCTGCATGCGGAGACGCTCACGGAAGCGGACGTGCAGGCGCGCTTCGGCGCGACGCTCGCCGCGCTCCCCGCCGCACCGGCGAGCTTCCTCCTCTATTTCCTGCCCGACAGCGACGAGCTCACGAGCGCCTCCAAGGGCGAGCTCGAGCACGTGTTCGCCGAGATCCAGCGCCGGCCGCTCCCCGACATCGTGGTGATCGGGCACACGGATACCGTCGGCGCGCGCCGCTACAACGACCGGCTTTCGCTCGCGCGCGCCGAGCGCATGCGCGAGATGCTGGTGGAACGCGGCATTCCGGCCGAGCGCATCCAGGCGCGCGGGCGCGGCGAGCGCGAGCTCCTCGTCCCCACCGCCGACGAGGTGCACGAGCCGCGCAACCGCCGCGTCGAGATCAACGTCCGCTGAGGCGGCTTACCTTCAGCCTTCCCAGCGCAGCGCGAGCAGCGTGAGGTCGTCCGCGCGCTCGGCGCCCTCGGCGAAGCGGTCGACGTCGTCGCGCACGCGCCGCACGGTGGCTTCGGGATCGGCGCGCTCGCCCAGCCGCGTGAGCGTCGCGCGCAGGCGATCGGCGGTGAAGAACTGGCGGTGCCGGTTCATCGCCTCGGTGACGCCGTCGCTCACCACGCAGATCCATTCGCCCGGCGCGAGCGCGTGGCGCCCGGTGGGATACGCGTAGCCCTCGATCACGCCGAGCGGCGGGCCGTCCGAGGCGGCGAAGCGCACCGGCGCGCCGCCCGGCACATGGGAGAACGGCGCTTCGTGCCCCGCGTTGGCGTGCTCCAGCGTGCCGGTCGCGAGGTCGAGCACCGCCGCGAACACGGTGACGAAGAGCTGCTCGGGGTTCTCGCGCGCGATCGCCGCCTGGGTTCGGCCGAGCATCTCGCCGACGCTGCCGCCGCGCAACGCCTCGGCCTTGAGCTGCGACTTGACCGACGCCATGAAGAGCGCCGCGGGAAGGCCCTTGCCGGAGACGTCCGCCACCGCGAGGAAGAGGCGGCCCGCATCGAGCCGGAAGCAATCGTAGAAATCGCCGCCCACCGTGCGCGCCGGCTCGAGGAGCGCGGCGATGCGAACGCGCCGGTCCTCGCCGGCCGCCTCGCGCGGGTCGGGCAGGAGCCCCATCTGGATACGGCGTGCGGCATCCATCTCGCCCGCGAGGCGCGCCGCCTGCTCGCGCAGCACGCGCCGCTGGCGCTCGGCTTCCGAGAGCGATCCCACCACCACGCTCACGTACACCGCGATGACCCCGATCGAGGGCCACGCCGGATCGACGAGCAGCCCGCCATGCACGAAGGCGATGAGCGAAGCGCCGACGAACAGCACCACGAGCAACAGCACCGCATTGAGTCCCTGCAGCGCGCTCAGGCGCGGCACCACCATGACCAGCGCGATCGCCGCCGCGAGGAGCATCACGACTTCCGCGATGCGTGCCCATGCCGGGCGCACCAGCGAGACGCCATCGAAGACGTTCTCCGCGACCTGCGCATGCACCTCCACGCCCGGCACGACGTCGCCGAGCGGCGTGGTGCGATAGTCCTGCAGGCCCACGGCGTCGAAGCCCACGAGCACCAGCTTCGACTGGAAGCGGGTGGGATCGGCCTTTCCGTCGAGCACGTCGGCGGCGGACACGAAGCGCCCGGGATCGTGCGGCGCGAAGCGCAGCCACGCGGTTCCGTCCTCCTGCAGCGGGAATCGGGCACCCGCGAGCCGCATCTCGATGGTGCCCGAGGCGCCGCGCGCGAGCGCGAGCCCGGCGTCGTTCGCGACGCGCAGCCCCTCGACCGCGAGGGTCGGGACGATGGCGCCCTGCACGCGGGCCACGATAGGCACGCGGCGCACGACCTGGTCCGCCGCGCCGGAATTCATCAGCCCGCGTCCGCCCGCGGCATCGTCGAGGATCGGGATGCTTCCCAGGTAGCCGCGAAAATCGGCGAGATCGCGCGCGGCGCCGGGTGCGACGACCACGGGTGCGGCGCGCGGCGCCTGCGGGAAGCGCGGATCGGAATCCTGCGCGGCCGCGATTCCGAGCACGACGTGGCGGCCGCGCATCGCCTCGGCGAAGCGCGCGTCGCTCGAGGCGAGCGCCTCGAGCAGGTGCGCGACGGGCGGCGGCAGCGACATCGCGCGCGCGAGCGCGCCGGGCGAGTAACGGTCGGGCTCGGGGAAGAACATGTCGAGCGCGATCGCCGCCGGATGCATCGCGTCGATGCGATCGAGGAGCTCGGCGAGACGCGTGCGCGGCCACGGCCATTGCCCGTAGCGCCGCAGCGAGTCCTCGTCGATCGCGACGATGAGCGCCGGCGCGGACGTGCGCTCGAGCGGGAAGGCGCGCTGCATGCGATCGAACACGGCGCCGCGCAGCGCCTCGGCGGACGGCGGCGAGATCGCCGCGAAGAGCGCGAGCGCCGCGGCGAGCGCGAGGGCGAGGGCGCGCAGCCCGCCCAGCGCGCTCAGAGATCGATCTCCATGCCGTCGTAGGCGGCGCAGATGCGCAGCCGCTGGTCGGTGCGCGTGAGCTCCTCGAAGCGGCGCGCCTCCTTGAGCAGCCCCTCGAGCGTGGCGTCGTCGTTCGCCGGCTCGTGGTGGAAGAGCACGAGCTGCTTCGCGCGCGCCATCTGGCAGAGCTCGACGCCCACGATGTTGCTCGAGTGGCCCCAGTCCGCCTTCACGCTGATCGCGTCCGCGAGCGCGTACATCGCGTCGAACACGACCGCGTCGGCATCGCGGAAGAATTTCGCGAACGCCTCGGCCTCGGCGCGATCCTCGAGCTTGTGCTCGGAGTCGGTGGAGTAGATCGCGACCTTGCCCGCGTGCTCGAAGCGGTAGCCGTAGGAATCGCCCGAATGGAGCTGCCGGTGCGGGGTGACGGTGATGCCCGAGACCATGTGCGGCCGGTCGGGCTCGAGCTTCACGAACTCGATCGCGGCGCCGAGCTGGTCGAACTCCACCGGGAAGCACGGCGGCGACTGCTGCAGCCGGAACGCGTGCTCGAGCACCTCGTGGCAGCCGTGGATGCGGATCTTCGTGCCCGGGACATAGGCCGGCCCGAAGAAAGGAAAGCCCATGATGTGGTCCCAGTGCACGTGGGACATGAAGACGTTCACGACGGCGGGCCGTCCGCCCTGGCGCGCGAGCACGTGCACGCCGAACGGGCGCGCGCCGCTGCCCATGTCGCACACGAAGTA
Organism: Usitatibacter sp.; assembly: GCA_035605915.1. Taxonomy (GTDB): domain Bacteria; phylum Pseudomonadota; class Gammaproteobacteria; order Burkholderiales; family Usitatibacteraceae; genus Usitatibacter. Next base: position 27,370 of record DATNGJ010000077.1, on the reverse strand, counting down.
CTCGTCCGCCGCGATGTCGATCTCGACGCACGGCGTGTGCCCGCCGAAGGTATGCGTGAGGGAGAAGTCGAGCTCGGAGCAGGCGAAGGCGTGCGCTTCCTCGTAGGTCGCGAAAGTGCGCCCCGAGGCCTGCACCAGCGCCTGCGCGAGCCGGTCGCGCACGTCCGCCGCGGTGAGCGCCACCGGGATCGAGCCGCGGGTTCCCCAGAAACGCAGGCGCATGGCCGCTAGCCCGCGCCGTAGGCGGCGGCCGCCTCGGCGGAAACGGCCGCGAGCGCGTCGCGCACCGTGGGAAACACCAGGAAGACGAGGTTGAAGTGGCTGATCTCGAAGATCTCCTCGACCATCGGCTGCAGCGACGCGACGGAGATGCGCGCCTGCAGCGCCTTCGCCTCGCGCGAGGCGAGCATGAGGCAGCGCAGGCCCGCGCTCGACACGTACTCGAGGCCGGCGAGGTCGAGCACCACGGTGTGTCCCTCGCGGGCCGCTTCATCCACGCGCTTCATGAGCTCGACGCGGAAGCCTTCGCAGGTGTCCTGGTCGAGGCGGCCGGTTACCTGCAGCACGGCGGCCGACGCGTAGCGCCGGAGGGAGGCGTTCATGAATCGTGGTTATCGGGCCGGAGCGGCCCTATTGTGTCACAGCCCCTGCTCGCGGAAGAGGCCGAGCTTCTCCTGCGCCGCGCGGTCGGAATACGAGAAGAGCGCGAGCTCTTCCGCCGCGTGCAGCGTGTAGCGCATCCAGCCCGGCACCACGAAGACATCGTGCGGCGCGAGGTCGAAACGCTCGCCCTCGACCTCCACGTGTCCGTTGCCTTCCACCACCGCGAACACCATCGCGTCGCTCGAGCGGTAGGGGCGCGTCGCGAAGCCGCGCGGAAGGAGACGGACCATGGTCGCCATGGTCGGCATCGCCCAGCCGCCGTCGGCCGGGTTCGCGTAGCGCATCAGATGGCCCGCGTGCGGGTCCGGATCGGCGCCGCCGGCGAGCGCCCGCAGCGCCTCGCGCGTGCGCGACCACGGATAGTTGAAGACCGGCGAGTTGAGCGTCGCGCGCGAGTAGCCCACGGGAAGGAGGCCGCTGCCGTAGCGCGCGATCGAATCGCCGACCGGCCGCGTCACCGGCGCCGCGTCGTCGCGATGGTCCTCGCGGAAGGTGCTCCCGAAATACATCGCCATCGGGATGTCGAGGCCGTCGAGCCAGATCATCGGCTCGCGGCTCTCGTTGCCGTGGTGGTGCCAGGTCCACGACGGCGTGATCACGAAATCGCCCGGCTCCATGATCGTCTTCTCGCCTTCCACGGCCGTGTAGGCGCCGCGGCCTTCGACGATGAAGCGCAGCGCCGATTGCGTGTGGCGGTGCGCGGGCGCCACCTCGCCCGGCATGATGAGCTGCAGTCCCGCATAGAGCGTGTTGGTGACCTGCGAGCTTCCACGCAGGCCCGGGTTCTCCAGGATGAGGACGCGGCGCTCGGCCTCCTTCGCCGAGATGTGCTGGGCGGATTCGAGCACGTAGGGCCGCACCTCGGCATAGCGCCAGCGGTGGGGGACGCCCACGGGCGTCGGCTCCTTGGGAACCAGCGCCTTGAGCCGCGTCCAGAGCGGCGCCATGTGCTGCGGATCGATGCGCTCGTAGAACGCGTCGCGTTGCGACTGCAGGTCCCGGGTGTTCATAGGTCGATCCTGGCGAGTGCCGTCATTCCCGCGCAGGCGGGAATCCATCCTGTCGCTTCGTCATTCCCGCGCAGGCGGGAATCCAGCTTCGTCATTCCCGCGCAGGCGGGAATCCATCCTGTCGCTTCGTCGTTCCCGCGCAGGCGGGAATCCATCAGCTTGCCAGACAATTCTCCATTTTCCAGCCGTAAAGCCACTCGAGCGCGTCGTAATACCGCTCGGGCGTGCGGCCCTTCCACAGGTCGTTGCGGACCAGCCGCTCGACCCCTTTCGCATGATAGATGCGTCCCATCTCGCGCGTCATGAGGACCACGCGGGCGGTACGCGTCAGGCGGGCGCCCTCGTAGCGCGCGAAACCGCGCTCGAAATTGCCCTCTTCGCAGGCGAGCGCTTCGCCGAGCGTCACCGCATCCTCGAGCGCCATGCAGGCCCCCTGCGCAAGGTATTGCATCATCGGGTGCGCCGCGTCGCCGAGGAGCGTCACGCGGCCGAAGGTCCACTTCGCGATCGGCTCGCGATCGGCGGTGGCCCAGCGCCGCCAGCTCTTCGGAAGGTCCAGCAGGCGACGCGGACGTGGGCCGATGCCCTGGAAATAGGACAGCACCTCGTCGCGGCTTCCGTCGGTGACCCCCCATTCCTCGGGATTGCGGCTGTGGAACGTGACGACCACGTTGTACTGCTCGCCGCCGCGCAGCGGATAGTGGACGAGGTGGCAATCGGGGCCGGCCCACAGGCACGGCGCGTTGAGCTTGAGGTCCTGCGGGAATTCGCGCGCGTCGGCGACCGCGCGATAGACCACGTGGCCCGACACGCGCACCGGATCGTTCACGAATTGCTGGCGCACGGTGGACTTCACGCCGTCCGCGCCGATCAGGGCCGCGCCGCGATGCTTGCGTCCCTGCGAGTCGATCGCGGTCACGGCGTTCGCGTCCTGGTCGACGTGCACCACGTGGCACGAGGTGAGGATCTCGATGCGCTCGGTCGCCTGCGCCGCCTCGTAGAGCGAGAGGTGGACGTCGGCGCGATGGCTCACCGCATACGGGTTGCCGAAGCGCTCGCGGAACGCTTCGCCGACCGGGACGTCGGCGACGACCGATTCGTCCACCGCGTCCATCATGAGGATGTCGTCGGTGTAGACGGCGCGCGCGCGGGCCTTCTCGCCCACGCCGAGCGCGTCGAACGCGGAGAACGCGTTGGGACCGAGCTGGATGCCGGCGCCGATCTCGCCGATCTGCGCGGATTGCTCGAGGACTTTCACGGAGTAGCCGCGGCGGGCGAGCGCGAGCGCGGCGGCAAGACCGCCGATGCCGCCTCCGGCCACGAGCACCTGCCGCGCTTCGACCGCGCTCAACATCGCACCGCTATGTGCGGCCGTAGTACCCGTTTACCGCTTCCCACGCGGTTTCCTGGAGGAAGCGCGCAAGGTCCGGGCCGAGGCCGCCGTCAAAGCCGTTGCCGACCGGTGAGCGGCCGGTGAGAGCCGCATAGCTGGTGCACGCGGCAAGGTATGTCCCCGCCACCGTCGGATGGCGCAGGTCCTTCTGGTAGAGCTCGAGATCGGGCCGCTTCGCACGTGCGCGCGCGAACGCGTGGCCCGCCGGAATCACCAGGAAGTCGTCGGCGTTCGCCTCGCTGGTGTAGGCGTCGGAGAGCTGCGCGGTCATCTCCGGCTTGTCCTTGTACGCCCACGACATGAAGAGCACAGGGCGCACGCCGTACTTGCGCGCGGTCTCCGCGCTCTTCTTCGCATACTCGTGGAAGATGCCCTTGAGCTGCGGATGGATCGGACACTGGCTGCAGTCCATGATCACGACGGTGTCGTATTGCCGCCCGTCCTTGTTGAATCGCACCTGGTTGCCCGGGATGAAGCTGTAGCCGCCGACGTGCGAGCCGGGCCGGAGATACGTGTCGATGTCCTGCCAGTCGATGCCCCCGCCGCTCACGGTGAACATCGTGTGGCGCGCCGCGAGCCCGTCGCCGGCCGCCTGCGCGAGCCCGCTCATGAAGCTGTTGATGCCGTTGTTGTAATAGAAGAAGCTGTTGCCGACCCAGAGCACGGACTTCACCGGCTCGCCCTCGATCGCGACCCTCTTCGGCGCGACGGTCCCGAAGTTCGGCGTCGCTTCCGCGACGGCAGCGAGGCTGGAAGCCGCCAGCAGCACGGCCAGAAGATGGAAGAGTCGGGCGCGCAGGATCATGTCGAATCTCCTCTAGCGATCGTCATCCACCTGCGAGCTTTGAAATGGTGGTCCGGAAAAGGATTGAACCACCTTTTGGATCTTGAGGGCGCGCACATCCTCAAATTCCAGATTGGTGGCCTGGGGCGGAATTGAACCACCGACACAAGGATTTTCAGTCCTCTGCTCTACCAACTGAGCTACCAGGCCGGGGAAATCGGTTTCGCGTGGATTTCGCCTCCCGGCCCCAGGACGAACCGCCACCCTTGGGATTCCGGCCGCGAAAGCCTAAAATTATAACCGTTTCAGCCCTCCCCAAGCCAATTCCGAAGTGAGGATGCGTTCGCGGGCCGCCCGGATGACGGCCGGCCTCCTGGTGTGCGCCGCCGGCGGCGCGCTATTCGCGTGGATCCACTCGCCGCTGCCCTGGATGATCGGCTCGATCGTCGCCATGGCGGTCGCGCAGATGGCGGGCGCGAATTTCGAGGTGTTTCCCTGGGGGCGCAACGTGGGCCTCGTGGTGGTCGGCACCACGCTCGGGCTTCACTTCACCTCGCCCGTGATCCACGAGGTCGCGTCGTACTGGCCGTGGTTCATCGCGCTCGGCTTCGTCGCGATCGGCTTCGGCGCGATGAGCGGCTGGGTGCTCTCGAAGCTCTCCGGCGTGGACCTCGCGACGTGCTACTTCGGCAGCATGCCGGGCGGCGCTTCCGAGATGGCGATGACCGGCGAGCGGCACGGCGCGCGCTCGGAGCTCGTCGCCTTCGCCCACTCGCTGCGCATGCTCCTCACCGTGACGCTCTTCCCGTACGCGATCACGATCGCGGGCTTCTCCTCGAGCGACGATTACCGCGCGATCACGATCCCGTTCGACGCGCCGAAGCTGGTCCTGCTGCTCGCGATCGGCGCGGCGTGCGGATGGATGGCGCGGCGCATCGGCATGCCGACCGCCTACATGATCGGATCGCTGCTCGCCACCACGGCGCTCACCGTGCGCGGGGTCGAGCTTTCGTCGGTGCCGCAGTGGCTGCCGAGCGCGGCGCAGGTGCTGCTCGGGGCGGCGCTCGGCGTGCGCTTCGATCGCAGCTTCCTCGTGAAGGCGCCGCGCTTCGTCGCTTCGCTGATTCCGTCGATCGCGCTCACACTGGCGTCCGCCGTATTCGTCGGCTGGGCGCTCTCCAGGCTCTCCGGCGTGTACCTCGGCACCGGGTTGCTCGCCTGCGCTCCCGGCGGCATCGCGGAGATGTCGATCACCGCGCAGGTGCTGCACCTGGGCGTCCCGTTCGTGACCGCGGCCCACGCCGTGCGCTACATCATCGTGGTGCTCTTCACGGGCCTCGTGTTCCGCCACGGCGGGAAGCTCACCGGGGCGATTCTCGCGCGCGCCGCGAAGTGATAGCGTTTCCCCCTCGACGTTCGCGAAGGCGAAGGAGGAGCTGAGCCATGAAGACCACGCCCGTCACGCCGGCCGACCTTTCGGCCTCGGTGATCGCCGTGCCGCCGCTCGCGCGGCGCGCGGATTTCAGCCTCGATCCCGATGCCAACCGCGCACTGATCCGCCATCTCGAATCGGGCGGGGTGAGCACGCTCATGTACGGCGGCAACGCGAACTTCTACCACCTGCCCGTCTCCGAGTACGCGGCGACGCTGGATTTCGTCGCACGTGCGGCGGGCGCGCACACGTGGGTGGTTCCCTCGGCCGGAGCCGACTACGGCAAGCTCATGGACCAGGCCGCGATCCTGCGCGACCTCGCGTTCCCGACGGCGATGGCGCTGCCGTTCGGGAAGCCTTCCAGCGATTCCGGCGTGGCGACGGCCTTGCGCCGCTTCGCCGATCGGCTCGGGAAGCCGATCATCGCGTACGTCAAAGGAATGGGCTATGTCGAGCCGGCGACGCTCGGCGCCCTTGCGAAGGACGGCGTGCTCTGCGCGATCAAGTACGCGATCGTGCGCGAGCATCCTTCCGACGATCCATATCTCGCGGATCTCGTCGAGCAAGTCGACAAGGGCCTCGTCATCAGCGGCATCGGCGAGCGGCCGGCGATCGTGCACTGGCGCGACTACGGGCTGCGCGCGTTCACGTCGGGCTCGGTGTGCGTCGCGCCGCGCGGCTCGATGCGGATCCTCGCGCTGCTCAAGGCCGGCCGCTACGAGGAGGCGGCGAAGATCCGGGCGGCGTACCTGCCGCTCGAGGACCAGCGCGATGCGCTCGGACCCATCCCCGTGCTGCACGACGCGGTCACGCTCGCCGGCATCGCCGACATGGGCCCAATCCTGCCGATGATCTCGAACCTCACGGCCGCGCAGCGTGCCGCCGTGCAGCCGGTGGCGAAGGCGCTCCTCGCGCACGACCGCGCGCTCGCATCCACGCCGGTCGCCGCCTGACGCGAATGGCGCATCCGAAGAGGAAGAAGCCGGAGGAGCTGCGCAGCCACCGCTGGTATGGCGTGAACGACCTGCGCGGCTTCGGACATCGCTCGCGCACCGCGCAGATGGGCTACACGCGATCCGATTATGCGGGCAAGCCCGTGATCGCGGTCATCAACACGTGGAGCGAGATCAATCCGTGCCACACGCACTTCCGCCAGCGCGCGGAGGAAGTGAAGCGCGGCATCTGGCAGGCGGGCGGCTTCCCGATCGAGATGCCGGCGATGTCGCTCTCGGAGCCGTTCCAGAAGCCGACGACGATGCTCTATCGGAACCTCCTCGCGATGGAGACCGAGGAGCTCCTGCGCAGCTATCCCGCCGACGGCTGCGTGCTGATGGGCGGCTGCGACAAGACCACACCGGCGCTATTGATGGGCGCCTTCTCGATGAACCTCCCCGCGATCTTCCTGTCCGCGGGGCCCATGCTGCGCGGCGATTTCCAGGGGAAATTCCTGGGTTCCGGCAGCGACACCTGGAAGTACTGGGCGGAGCTTCGCGCGGGCAACATCGGCGAGGACGAATGGAAGGGCGTGGAGGACGGCATCGCGCGCTCGCCGGGCCACTGCATGACGATGGGCACGGCCTCGACGATGACTTCGGCCGTGGAAGCGCTGGGCTTCACGTTGCCGGGCGCCGCCTCGATTCCCGCGCCCGATTCGCGCCACGCCCAGATGGCGACGCTCACGGGAAAGCGCATCGTCGACATGGTGTGGGAGGACCTGAAGCCGCTCGACATCGCCGATCGGCGCGCGTTCGACAACGCCGTGACGACGGTGCTCGCGCTGGGCGGGTCCACGAACTCGCTCGTGCATCTCGTGGCCTTGGCGCGCCGCGCGGGCGTGCCGCTCGACATCGATCGCTTCGATGCCCTCGCGCGCAAGGTGCCGGTGCTCGCGAACGTGCGTCCCGCGGGAAAATACCTCATGGAGGATTTCTTCTATGCGGGCGGATTGCGTGCGCTGCTTCGCGAGCTGGGCGACCTCATCGACGGTTCCGCGCCGACCGTGAACGGACATACGCTCGCCGAGAACATCGCCGACGCGAAGGTGTGGAACGACGACGTGATTCGATCGCGCTCCGATCCGCTGGTGCCGCGCGACGGCCTCGCGGTGCTGCGCGGCAACCTCGCGCCCGGCGGTGCCGTCATCAAGCCGCCCGCGATGGAAGCGCGCCTGCAGAAGCACGTCGGCCGCGCGGTGGTGTTCGGGAACTACGACGACATGGCGGCGCGCATCGACGACCCTTCGCTCGACGTCGACGCCGATTCGGTGATCGTGCTGCAGAACGCGGGACCGCGCGGCGCGCCGGGAATGCCGGAGTGGGGACAGCTCCCGATCCCGAAGAAGCTCCTGCAGCAGGGCGTGCGCGACATGGTGCGGATTTCCGATGCGCGCATGAGCGGCACCAGCTACGGCGCGTGCGTGCTGCACGTGACGCCCGAATCGTTCGTCGGCGGGCCGCTCGCCCTGGTACGCGACGGCGATCGCATCGAGCTCGACGTTCCCGGCCGTCGCCTGCAATTGCTGGTGGACGACGCGGAGCTCGAACGGCGCCGCGCCGCGTGGAAGCCGCCCGAGCCGCACTTCACGCGCGGCTTCGGGACGCTATACCTCGAGCACGTGACCCAGGCCGACCAGGGCTGCGACTTCGATTTCCTCGAGGCGGGCGGGAAGACCGAGGAGCCGGAGATCCACTAGCGCGGGCGTTGTGCGCCGCGCTCGGCGAGATAGCGCTCGAAGTCGTCGAACGACACCGATCCCGCGCGCGCCGCATCGATCTCCTCGAAGTGCGCCGCGATGAACCCGAGGCCGGCGGCACGCGCCTCTTCCTTCGTGAGGCGGCCGGGCTCGCTTGCGTGCGCCGCATCGAACAGGCCCCGCAACCGCTGCGTGACCTGTGCTTCGAACGCCTTGCCCTGCGTCGGCGGCGTGGGCGGGAGCTCGCGCAGCGATGGCGGCAGGGAGGGGTCCCGCAGCCGCGTCTCGAAGACCGCGGGCGGCATGACGGCGCGCGAAGGCGGCGTCTGCGCCGGTACCGGCGCGGCGGGCGTGGGAATCATCGCGAGCGACTTGCGCGCGCCGGCCGCATGGTAGAACGCGGCGAGGTCGGCTTTCTCCGCGACGCGCCCGGCATCGTCGAGGTAGGTCATGTGGCCGCCCTGGTAGAAGCGGATCGTCACGTTCGGGTTGCCGCCCAGTCGCGCGAGGTCGCCCTCGGTCTGGAAGAACGGCGTGACGATGTCGTAGTAGCCGTTCGCGGAGAACACGCGCAGCTTCGGCTCGAGCGACATGGCCGCGGCGAGGTCCGGCACCGTGTCCGGGAGCGGCTGGCCCGCGTGCGAGAAATTCCAGACGTTGACCTGGTTCCCGAGCATCGTGTAGCTCGATGGCGTCGTGTAGTGCAGGTCGTTCGCGAGGTAGGAGACGATGGTCGAGGCGAACGACGAATCGTAGTAGGTGGACGACGGATCCTCCTCCGAGGCGAGCGCCGTGCCGCGCTGGGCCACCATGCGCCCGTCGTAGAACCCGATGACGGAGCCGGGCACGAGGTTGTCGTGGAAATACGTCGGGTCCATGTTGAAGTGCGCGTTCCACTGCCCGCCCGGCAGGCCCGTGTCCGCGCCGAGCTGCGCGACGAGCGCCGCAGGCGGCGGCGTGAGCGAGCCGAGGAACCGCCGCACGGCCGGGTCGTACTGGGCGCTCGCGACCGTGCGCATCTCTCCCATGTATGCGGGCAGTTGCGCGATCGGCTGCGGCGGCGTCACGAGGCCGAGCCATGCGCCCACCGCGGCGTAGCTCGGCAGGTAGCTGGAGCAGCTGATGCTCGCCGGCACGAACACGCCGCAGTTGGTGTTGTAGTCGAGGATCGACGATTGCAGCACCACGCCGTCGAGCGAGGCGCCGGCGCTCTCGAGCAGGCTCGCGAGGACGGCGCTGCGCGGGGTGCCGTACGACTCGCCGTAGATGAATTTCGGCGACGCGTCGCGATGGTTCGCGGCGACGTAGCGCAGGACGAAGTCGCGGAAGACCGCCGCATCGGCGTCCACGCCCCAGAAGGTGCGGTTGACGTTGGGCGCGATCGCTTCCGAAAATCCCGTGCCGACCGCGTCCACGAAGACGAGGTCCGTCACGTCGAGGAGGCTCTCCGCGTTGTCGGCGAATTCGAGCGGCGTGGGAAGCGTCGTCGAGGGTGCGTGGGTCACGATCCGCTTCGGCGCCCACGAGCCGAGGTGCAGCCAGACGCTCGCCGATCCGGGGCCGCCGTTGTAGAGGAAGGTGAGCGGGCGAGTCGCGGGATCGGCGCCGTCGAGCGTGTACGCGACGTAGAAGAACGACGCCTCGGGCGCGGACGACGCGAGGTCGACTGCGGTGAGGTGTCCGGCGGTCGCCGTGTAATCGAGCGTGTTGCCGCCGATGACTACCTGGTGGCGCGTGACGGCGCCGATCTCCTGCGCGCCGGGCAACGAGGCCGTGGCCGAAGACGAGTACGCGACGGGGTCGGTGAAGCCGCTGCCCGAGGAAGGCGGGTTCGGTCCGCCGGCCGCGGGCGAGCCCCCGCCCCCGCCGCTGCAGGAGGCGAGCAATAGAAGAGCGGCAGCCGCGGCCGAGACCCTCATCACAGCGTGATGATAGCTCCGGCATGCATCGAATGGACCACGGTAGGAGCGCACCTACAGCGCCGGCGCACGACCGCGGGTAACTTGGGCCTGTCGCTGCGACACGCCAGATCGCCGTGAAGCAGGAGCGGATCCTCCCGGGAGAACCTGGCCTTGATACGTCATCGCTGGCGTTGGCATGTGAAGAACGCCGCCGACGAAGCCGCCTTGCTGGCGGTCACCAACACATACCTGAAGGAATGGACTCGGGCGGAGAGAGCGCGCCTGCCGAGCGATGCGTGGCCGCATCGCATCGACCACGCGAAGGGCCTCGCCGAGTGGACCTTCCGGCTCGCCGAGCTCAATCGCGAGTTCCAGGACGCACCGTGGGCGCTCGTCGAGGAGCTGCAGAACCTGCTGCTCTTCTTCACGCATGCCTCGGTTCGCATGGCGCAGCTCTCGCGCTCCCGGGAAGGCACCGGCACGGAGCTCGAGAGCTGACCGGGCTCGCGCATCGTTCGCAGGCGGCACGCGCCGCGCACGCGCATGCGACGCCGCAGCGAGGCGATCCGCGCACGCGTAGACTGTGCGGCATGGACATCGAGAAGATCAAGGTACGCGCCGAGACCGGGCAGCTCCTCGAGGTGGTCGTGCTGCACAAGCGTGCGGAGCGCATCCAGGTGGTCCTCGGGCAGGGCGAGCACAGCGTGAAGTGCGACCTCACGCCCACGCGCAACGGCCTCGCATACGCCGGCAGCGTGATGGGCCGCGAGATCGTCTACGAGAGGAGCCGCGAGCAGGTCCAGGCCGACATCGACCGGCTCAATCCCGCGCTGCGGCAATCGTCGCGCCGGCGCTGACGTCGAGTCGGCGCTCTCGCAGCGCGCGCAAAAGAAAAGCCCCGCCGAAGCGGGGCTTTGCATTACCGCAATGGATCCCCGACTACCGCCTCGGGGATGACATCGCTGCCGGCGGGCGAACGCCCGCTTCGCGATGTCACATATCCATGTCGCCCATGCCGCCCATGCCGCCGGGCATGCCCGCGGGCGCCTTGTCGTCCTTCGGCAGCTCCGCGACCATCGCGTCGGTGGTGAGGATGAGCGCGGCGACGGAAGCGGCGTTCTGCAGCGCCGTGCGCGTCACCTTGGTCGGGTCGAGCACGCCCATGGAGACCATGTCGCCGTACTCGCCGGTCTGCGCGTTGTAGCCGTGGTTGCCCTTGCCTTCGAGCACCTTGTTGATGACCACGCTCGGCTCTTCTCCCGCGTTGCGGGCGATCTCGCGCAGCGGCTGCTCCAGCGCGCGCAGCACGATCTTCACGCCGGCGTTCTGGTCCTCGTTGTCGGTCTTGATCTTCGCGACCGCGTCACGGGCACGCAGCAGGGCCACTCCACCGCCGGGGACGATGCCTTCTTCCACCGCCGCACGGGTCGCGTGCAGCGCGTCCTCGACGCGGGCCTTCTTCTCCTTCATCTCGACTTCGGTCGCGGCGCCCACCTTGATCACCGCCACGCCGCCGGCGAGCTTCGCCACGCGCTCCTGCAGCTTTTCCTTGTCGTAGTCGCTGGTGGCTTCCTCGACCTGCTTGCGGATCGACTCCACGCGCGCCTTGATGCCCTCTTCCTTGCCGGCGCCGTCGATGATCGTGGTCTCTTCCTTGCCGACTTCGACGCGCTTGGCGCGGCCGAGGTCCTTGATCTGCGTGTTCTCGAGCTTCAACCCGAGCTCTTCGGCGATCACGGTGCCGCCGGTGAGGATGGCGATGTCCTCGAGCATGGCCTTGCGGCGGTCGCCGAAGCCCGGCGCCTTCACCGCGCAGGTCTTGAGGATGCCGCGCAGGTTGTTCACCACGAGCGTCGCGAGCGCCTCGCCGTCGACGTCCTCGGCGATGATGAGCAGCGGCCGGCCGGCCTTCGCGATCTGCTCGAGCACCGGCAGGAGGTCGCGGATGTTGGAGATCTTCTTGTCGTGCAGGAGGATGAACGGATCCTCGAGCACGGCGACCTGCTTGTCCGGGTTGTTGATGAAGTACGGCGAGATGTAGCCGCGGTCGAACTGCATGCCCTCGACCAGGTCGAGCTCGTTCTCGAGGCCCTTGCCGTCCTCGACCGTGATGACGCCTTCCTTGCCGACCTTATCCATCGCATCGGCGATGGTCTTGCCGATTTCGGGATCCGCGTTGGCCGAGATCGCGCCCACCTGGGCGATTTCCTTGGAGGTGGTGCAGGGCTTGCTGATCTTCTTGAGCTCCTCGACCGCGGTGGTGACCGCCTTGTCGATGCCGCGCTTGAGGTCCATCGGGTTCATGCCCGCGGCGACGTACTTCATGCCCTCGGTCACGATGGATTGCGCGAGCACGGTCGCGGTCGTGGTGCCGTCGCCGGCCACGTCGGAAGTCTTGGAGGCGACTTCCTTCACGAGCTGCGCGCCCATGTTCTCGAACTTGTCCTTGAGCTCGATCTCCTTCGCGACCGAGACACCGTCCTTGGTGACGGTGGGGGCGCCGAACGAGCGCTCGAGGACGACGTTGCGGCCCTTCGGGCCCAGCGTGACCTTGACCGCATCGGCCAGGATGTTGACGCCCGCGATCATGCGAACGCGCGCGTGCTCTTTGAATTTGACGTCTTTGGCTGCCATGGTAGGTTCCTCTCGATGTTCGTGATTCCGGCCGATCAGTTCACGACGGCCATGATGTCTTCTTCGCGCATCACGAGGAGCTCGTCGCCCTCGACCTTCACGGTGGTGCCCGAGTACTTGCCGAAGAGCACCTTGTCGCCGACCTTGAGGTCGACCGGGGTGAGCTTGCCGTCCTCGTTGCGCTTGCCGGGGCCGATGGCGAGCACTTCGCCCTGGTCGGGTTTCTCGGCGGCGGTGTCGGGGATGACGATTCCGGACGCGGTCTTGCGCTCCTCTTCGAGGCGCTTGATGATCACGCGATCGTGCAGCGGACGCAGTTTCATAGCGGTTGCTCCTGATTGGACTTGAAATTGGGAAGCCCGCGACGACTTCCGCTTGAAGCGCCGCGGAAGAGCCCGGCATCCCGGTTGCGAAGTAGCTGGCGGGCTTTGGCACTCGCCCGCACCGAGTGCTAATAATAAGGACGCTGAACCCGATTATCAAGGGGCTCGAGAAGGGTGTAAGCGCTCGCTTACTGCCGCCGGGAGCGGCTCAATTCCGGTACACGATACCCAGCGGATCGACGGATTTCTGCAGCTCGGGACTCACCGCGCACCCGTACACCGGCAGCGGTTGCGCATCCACTCCGTGCTCCACGTCCGAGACGATGCGCTGGTCGAGCGCGACCACCGCGGCGGGCCGGTCGAAATAGCCGCCGGCGTAGGCGAGGCGCCCCTCGGGCGTGAAGGCGAAGAGCACCGGCGCCACCTGCAAGCCGAAGCGCGACTCGAGCTCGGCGGGCGTGACGGTCGTGAAGCGGTATCCGGCCGCACGGGCGCGCGCCTTCTTCGCGTCGTCCTCGCCGACGAAGACGATCTCCTCGTCCATCCCGGCGAGCGCGCGCCGCTCGACCAGGTGCTTGAAGAGCCGCTCGGTGCACGAGCAGCGCGCGTAGATCACGTGCACGAGGAACGGCTCCTTGGTCCTCGCGCGAAGGTCGAGCAGCGCGCGCGTGAGGCGTTGCTCGGGCGAGGGCCTGGGCATCGGCGCGGTGTGGCTCACGCCGAGCGAGGCGATTCCGACCAGCGAGAGCCCCAGCCAGGCGACGATCAGCAGCCGGCCGCCGACCCCGCGCACCGATTCAAGGACGCTGCGCAACCGTGGAGGCATGGGAAGCACGCACCTGGGCGAAGTCCGCGACGATGTGCGCGGGGTCGGAGGGACGCAGCAGCGCGGCGACCGGCCGGCCCGAGATGTCGAGCACGAAGACCGAGGTCGAATGGTCGGTTCCGGATTGCGTCGCCCCGTATCCGGCGCCCGCGGCCGAGGCGAAATGTCGCACGGCGTCGCGCCGCCCGGCGAGGCCCACGATGCGCGAATCGAACGCGTGCAGGTAGGTGCGCAGGCGCTGGGGCGTGTCGTGCACCGGATCGACGGACACGAACACGATGCGCGTGCGGCCGTCGGCGACACCGCTCGCGGGGTCGCGCGCGACGCGTGCGAGCGTGGCGAGCGTCGTCGGGCACACGTCCGGGCACGAGGTGTAGCCGAAGTAGAGCAGCGTCCAGTGCCCGCGCAGGAGCTGCGCCGAGGCGGGCTTCCCATCGGTGCCCACGAGCGTCGCCGCATCGAGCGGCGCGGAGTTTTCGATCGGCACGATGGTGCGGGTGAGCATCTCGAGGCTCGCCGCCGCTTCGTGCGAGCCGTGCGCGGATGCGGCCGGCGCGATCGCCGCCAGGGCGACCGCCAACGCGCGGCCGAGGATGGATGTACGGATCATTCCGGCCTCCCTAGAAAAGCGAAAATTCGCCCTCGCGCTGGACCTCTTCCTCGTCGGGCGCCATGTCGCCGAACGCGAACCGGGGCGCGAAGAGCATCGCCAGCGTGAAGGTCATGTTGCCGTGCTCGGACGTGAAGAAGTACTGGCGGCTGTCGACGTCGGGCGGCACCACCACGCAGACGCCGGTGCCCGAGACGAGGACCGGCAGGCCGGTCGTGATCTCGCAGCCCAGGCGCAGCAGCTTGTTCTTCACGCGGCCCATGAGCTGGTTGTTGAGCTCGCGGCACCAGTCCTCCACGTCGCGCTCGCTCGCGGCGCCGCCCGAGGGATGGGTGAGCGCGAGGAGATCGCGGTCGAGGCTCACGGTCGAGGAGAGCCGCACGCCCTCGCCCGCGGCCGAGAGCACCGAGGCGTAGCTGGGCCGCGCCGGCGCCGCGGTCGCGGATTTCTCGCGCCGCAGGTGCGCGGTGAGCCCGTAAACCGTGAAGAGCTCCGCGCACGACTTGGCGTGCACGTCGATCACCACGGCGCAGGGTGAAACCTCGGTCGCATGCATTTCCTCATTCCTCCTGGAAGAGGTGGACTTTTCCGGAGCGGGGTGCCGCGAATCCGGCGCCCGAAGCGCCGGCGGCCGATTCCGCGATCGTCTCGCCCGCGAGCACGCGCGCGACGCGCTCGGCGAGCACGGCGAAGTCGCGGCTGATGGCGTCGAGCTCCTGCACCACCGGGTCCTGGAACTGGAGATGGGAGAGCGCCTCGTTCGAAAGGCGCATCACCGCCTCGAGGCGATGGGCGCCGCCCTTCGCCGCCGCGGCCTCGTGAGCGCCGTTCTTCATCTCGATCGCCACGACGTCGATGAACTCGCGCGCGCGCTGCTGCATCGCGGTGGCGCGCTCGCGCACCGGGGGCAGGCCCTGGCGCACGGCGCCGATCGCGGTGCCGACGCGATCCGCGGCGCCGCGAATGGTGCCGCTGAGTTGCCGCGTCTGCTCGGCGATCACCGCGAAGCCGGCGCCCGCCTCGCCGATGCGCGCCGCCTCGATGCGCGCGTTGATCGACAGGAGGTCGGAGTATTCGGAGAGGCTGTTGATCGCCCCGATCGCCTCCTGCATGGCGTCGGCGAGCGAGAGCACCTGGGCGACCGCCGCCTCCTGCGCGTCGATGTCGCGCTGCATCTCGCCGATGAAGCGCGTGGTGGTCTCATCGGAGCGGGCGAGCGCCGAGGCGAGCGCCTGGTCGGTCTCGGCGATGATGCTGCGCGCCGTCTCCACGATCGAGGAAAGGACGCGGCCGCACGCGAGGATCTCGCGTTCGGTGAGCGCCTGCAGCGCGTCGACGCGCGATTGCACCCGGGCGCGTCCCCGGTCCATCTCGTCGCGCACGCGCGGGGCCGCCGCGGCGCGCTCGGCGACAGGGGCCGGCACCGCTCGCGCGGCGCGCGGGCGCCACCAGGCGGCGAGGGTCGCGATCATCCGCTTCAGGCGCGCGTGAGGTGCTTCGCCGCGGCCACCAGCTGGTTCGCGTCGAACGGCTTCACGATCCAGCCCACGGCGCCCGCCTGCTTCGCGCGCTTGATCATCGAGGGCTGCCCCTCGGTCGTGAGCATGAGGATGGGCAGCGACTTGTGCTCCGGGCGCTTCTTGATGCGCTCCACCATCTCGAGCCCGTTCACGTTGGGCATGTTCACGTCGCAGACCACCATGTCGATCGCGCGATTGCCCGTCACGTGCGCGATGCCCTCCTCGCCATCGGCGGCCTCCACGATCTCGAACCCCGCCTGCTTCAGCGCGAGCGAGACCTGCTGCCGAACGGTGCTCGAATCGTCCACGACCAGTACGGTCTTCGCCATCCTCGTGTCCTCTCTTCGTCGTGCGCCGCTAGCTCGCGGCGCGAAGGATCGAATCGTGTCCCTCGTAGATCGCCTTGTCCTTGGGGAAGAAGAAGCTCACGCGCGTCCCGCGCCCCGGCTCCGACTCCACCGTCACGCGCCCCCCGAGCGCCTCGCAGGCGTCGCGCACCGCGACCATCCCGACGCCGCGCCCCGAGAGCTCGGTGACCACCGTCTTGGTGCTCACGCCCGGGAGGAACACCAGGTTCTCGCGTCCGCCGATCGCCGCCGGATCGATGCCGAGCGCCCCCGCCTTCGCGCGCAGGGCCTCCCAGTCCACGCCCGGCCCGTCGTCCTCCACGGCGACCACGAAGTTGCCCTCCTCGATGCGGGTGCCCACGCGGATGTGCGCGGTGACGGGCTTGCCGCGGCGCGCGCGCTCCTCGCGCTCGTCGATGCCGTGGTCGACCGCGTTGCGCAGCACGTGGATGAACGCCGACCAGAACGGCGCGTAGCGCTCGCTGCTGAAGCGCAGCTCGTGCGGCTCGATCTGCACCTGCACGTCGCTCTTGCCCATGCGCTGGGCGAGCGCGCGGATCTGCTGCTCGATGCGCGCGAGCCGCTTGCTCGCGGGCTCCAGGCGCCAGGACTCGATCATGCGCACGACCTGGCGCGGGTCGACGCCGTTCAGCACCGCCTGGATGATGGCCTCGTAGTCGGCGTCGTCGATCTCGATCGAGCGGTCGTGGTGTTCGCCCATCAGCTTCGCGAGGTCGACGCGGATCTGGTCCCACGCCTCGCGCAGGCCCGCGAGCTCCGACTCCGCGGGCATCTCCTGCTCCTCGGAGATGCGGTTCTCGATGTCGTGGCAGATCTCCGACAGGCGGCGCATGCCGAAGATCGCCGCGTTGCCCTTGAGCGTGTGGATCAGGCGCTTCACGTGGTCGACGTCGGTATGCGACTCGGCGCGCAGCTGGCGCATGATCTCGTCGGCCTCGGCGAGGAATTCGATGAAGCCGTGCTTGTCGCGCATGATGTGCTGGAAGAGCTGCAGCAGGTCCGACTGGTGGCGCTGCGCGGCCTCGCTGCGCAGGCGCTCGCTGATGTCGGTGAAGATGACGAGCATCTTCGCGACCGAATCGTCGGCCGCGCGGATCAGCTGGTACTGGACCGAGTAGGTGGACGCGCCGTCCTTCAATTGGCGCGGCAGCTGCGCGAGCGCGACCTCGGGCGGCAGCATGCCATCGGTCACGCCCTCCATCGCGAGCCCGAGCCATTCGGCGAAATTGGGGTCGCGTTCCCGCAGCCACTCGCCGATCGGCTGGCCGTCGGCCGGCGCGCCGAACCACTCGGCGACCACGCGCGAGCACTCGCTCGAAAGTCGTCCCTGCAGGTCGACGGTGACCAGCCCCGTTTCCACGTTGTCGAGGATGAGGCGCATGTCGCGCTGCTTCTCGCGGATGGTCTCGGTGCGCGCCTCGACGATCTTCTCCAGCCCGATCACGTTGTCGAAGAACTCGCGCGAGATGAAGCAGGTCGCGATGGTCTCCAGCACCACGAAGGCCGCGTGCACCAGCACCACCCACCATTGCGCGTCGTAGTTGAAGACGCTCGACGGAACCAGCCACCACACGATGAGGTGGTGCAGCGCCACCGTGACCGCCGCGACGATGTTCACCATCGGATTGGCGAACATGCAGAGCATCGCGAGCAGCGCGAAGAAGTAGAAGTGCATCTCGATCTGCACCGGCCCCTGCCCGAAGTGCACCAGGAGGCCGCCCATCAGCATCGCGGTGATCCCGTACACCACCGAGAGGTGGCGCGGGTTCTTCACCGTCCGGAACGCGACGGTCGGGCCCACCATCACGAACGAGGTGAGCGCGAGCGCGAAGAGCACGCCCGTGCCCGCGACCCAGGCGATCGCCATGAGCGCGGGGATGTGCAGGTAGAAGAAGACCAGCGCGACCTTGTTGAGCCGCGTGAGGTAGCGCCGCTCGAACGGAGTCATCTCCGCCGGCAGCGCGAGATACCTGGAGAGCTTCATGGTTGCCCCCTGTGGAAGTGCGCGCCTATCCTCGGGGCGCACGGGGCGATCGGGCTGTGCCGGAACGCACAAAACGCGGCGCGCCCGGATTACAACGGCAACCGGTCCTACAGGAATAACGCCGAGCAGCGCGCGATCCACTCGCGCAGCCGCTCGGAAAGCGACCGATGGCGCCAGGCCTCGCGCGTGATCTCGTGCGAATGCGCCACGTCGTTCGCGAAGGCCTGCTCCATGCGCACCGCGAAATCGGGGCTGAGCACCACGACGTTGAGCTCGTCGTTGTGCGAGAGGCTGCGATAGTCGAGGTTGGTCGAGCCGACGGTCGACCACACGCCGTCGACGGTGGCGGTCTTCGCGTGCAGCAGGCGGTCCTCGCGCTCGAAGATGCGCACGCCCGCATCGAGGAGGCCCGCGTAGTACGCCCGCCCCGCCTCGACCACGACCGCGGTATCGCTATGGCTCGGCAGGATGAGCCGCACGTCCGCGCCGCGGCGCGCGGCCGCCGCGAGCGCTTCGCGCAGCTCCTTCGCCGGGACGAAATACGCATTGGTGATGCGCACGCGCGTCTCGGCGTTCTCGATCGCGGAGACGAGCGCGACGTACGAGGCGTCCACGCCGGCTTCGGGCACGCCGGGGATCGCGCGCACGATCTCGTGGCCCGCCGCCGCGACCCGTGGAAAGTAGCGGGCAGCGGTCTCCACCGGCTGCTTGCGCTGTCGTGCCCATTGCTGGAGGAAGAGCTTCTCGAGCTGCGGGACGACCGGCCCCTGGAGCTGCACCTGCGTATCGCGCCATGGCCGATCCTCGATCGCCTTCTTGCCTTCGCCGGTCTCCTTCGCCGCGCCCTTCGACCCGCTCGAGCCGGCGGCCCTCGCCGAGCCCGACGCGCTCGACGACCCGCCGGATGGCCTCGAGCCCGAGGGCCCGCGCGACGCAGGCCCGTACACGTGGCTGATGTTGATGCCGCCCACGAACGCGACCTCGCCGTCCACCACCATGAGCTTGCGATGGTCGCGATGGTCGAGCGCGGCGCCCTTCTTCAGCACCTCGCCGGGCGAAACCGGGTTGTAGGCGAGCACCTGGATGCCCTCGCGCTTGAGCCCGTCGAAGAATTCCTTGGGAACGTCGAGCGAGCCCACGCCGTCGTAGAGCAGGCGCACTTCCACGCCGGCCTTGCGCCGCTCGACGAGCGCATCGGCGAACATGCGGCCGACGTCATCGCCCTCGAAGATGTACATCTCGATGTGCACGAAGCTCTTCGCGTGCCGGATGGCGTCGAGCATCGCGGTGTAGGTCGCCGCGCCGTCCTGCAGGAGGGTCGCGCGGTTGCCGGTGCTGAGCGGCGTGCCGGCGAGGGCCTGCTCGATCGCGAGGTGGCGATCGAGGATGGTCGTGTCGGGCGAGCGTGCGCGCAACTGCGCGAGCACCCGCTCGCTCTCGGCGTGCGTGAGGAACCCGTGCGAAGTCGCGATGCGGACCGGAGCGGCGTGCGCCTGCGCGAGATCCTGGCGGATCGGCGGAGCGCTCACGCATGCCGCGGCGATGGCGAGCGTGGCGCCGGCGAAGATCACGGCGATCCTCCGCGACATTCTCATCGCGGAGGCGGTTCGGGAAGGGCTAGCGCGCGAGGCGCGCGGCGCGTCCGAACTGGTAGGTGATGCGCCGCGGGCGGCGCGTGCGTCCCACGCGCGCGGGAAGCGGGAGATACGGGCAGGGCGGATTGCGGTAGCCGCCCTGCTCGAGCGTCACGTCCTCGGCGACCTCCGCCCAGACACCGCCGCGCACCGGCCGAAACAGCCACGAAAGGTAACCCGCGCGCGACGCGGCCTGGATGAGCTCGCCCGCATCGGGCACATCGGCCACGACCGGCGGCTGGCCCTCGATCTCGATCGGGAAATCGCCGAACGCGCCGCGGCACTCCACCGACTCCTGCTGCTCGGCACCCGGCCGCACGAAGGGGAGCGCCTCGGTGCGCGAAAGGTCCCAGGAGCCGAGCTCCCAGGCGACGTCGAGCACGGCGTTCTCCAGCTCCTCCAGCTTGTCCCAGCGCTCGTTGAGTTGCAGGGCGGAGCTGGGCACCGGCTGGTACGCCACCACGTTCGCGTCCGCCGCCTCGGCGAGCCGCATCTCGACGAAGCCGTGCCAGTGGAGCGTGACCACGACCGGCGTATTCGCATAGGGGACTGCCGCGATGGTGATGCCCACGAGCGGCAGGCGATTCGAGATCAGCTGGGTCTCGATGCAATCGAGCAGTTCCATTTCCTTCGAGTCCTCCCGTTTGAGAAGAGAATTGCGTTGGGGAAGTTCCGCCTCCTTGCTCCACCGGAAGCAACCGGCGTGCTCATTTGCGCTTTTCTCATGAAATCAGGAACCGTGGTTGCTAGCACTCCCGGCCGATGGTTGCCAATGCGGCGCTTCGCGGGCCTTGGCCGGTAATAACGTCCGACCCCGTTTCCCGGTTGAGCGGCCGGGCTAGAATGGGCCCGATTCGTTTTCCGAGGGGCGATCGATGCCGCTGCTGGGGAACGCGGAGAAAGCGGAGCTCGAAAAGCTGATCCTGGACCGCTTCACGGAGCACTACGACAGCCACGGCTCGGGCGCGCTCCTCGTGGAGGGACTACGCGTCGTGGTGAACGGCAACGGCGTCGTGCTCGACGGCGGGCAGGCGCAGGGCGCAGCGCTCGCGACGGTCGAAGTGCGCACGCTCTTCACCGCGCTCTGCTACGTGACCGGAGGAACGCTCGCGCTGCCGCGCGACTCGCTCCCCGCCCTCGCCTCCGAGGCGACCAGCACCGTCGCGGCGCAGATCAACCGCATCGCGCAGGATCGATGAACAACCGGGAGATGGTCGCCCGCAGCCTCGCGGCGATCTGGCATCCCTGCACGCAGATGAAATCGCACGAGCGCTTCCCGCTCGTGCCGATCGCGCGCGCCGAGGGCCCGTGGCTGTTCGATTTCGACGGCCGCCGCTACCTCGACGGCGTGAGCTCGTGGTGGGTGAACCTCTTCGGCCACTCGCACCCGGCGATCAACGCCGCGCTCGTGGACCAGCTGCGCGCGCTCGAGCACGTGATGCTCGCCGGCTTCACGCATGCACCGGCGATCGAGCTCGCGGAGCGCCTGCGCGCCATCGCTCCGCAGGGGCTCGGTCACGCGTTCTACGCTTCCGACGGAGCCTCCGCGACCGAGATCGCGCTCAAGATGGCGTTCCACTACTGGGCCAATCGCGGCCGGCCGGCGAAGAGGCGCTTCGTGTCGCTCGCGGGCGGCTACCACGGCGAGACGGCGGGCGCGCTCGGCGTGACCGACGTCGCGATCTTCCGCGACGCCTACGCGCCGCTGGTGCGCGAATCGATCGTCGCGCCGTTCCCCGCACGCCATGACGACGACCATCGCTTCGGCGGGATGCGCGGCGCGATCGAGGCGGCCGACGCGCTCGCGAAGCTCCTCGAAGAGCGCCATGGCGCGATCGCGGCGCTCATCGTCGAGCCGCTGGTGCAGGGCGCGAGCGGCATGCGCTTCTACCATCCCGAATACCTGCGCCGCGCGCGCGAGCTGTGCACGCGCCACGACGTGCTGCTCATCGCCGACGAGATCATGACCGGCTTCGGCCGCACCGGCACGATGTTCGCCTGCGAGCAGGCGGCGATCGCGCCCGACCTGCTGTGCCTCTCCAAGGGCATCACCGGCGGATACCTGCCGCTCTCGTGCGTGCTCTCGACGGACGAGGTGTACGCCGCGTTCTACGATGACGACGTCGCCCGCGGCTTCCTGCATTCCCACTCGTATACCGGGAATCCGCTCGCCTGCCGCGCCGCCTGCGCGGTGCTCGACCTCTTCGAGCACCAATCGGTGGTCGCGGCGAACGAGCGCAAGGCGGCGCGCTTCTTCCCGATCGCCGAACCGCTCGCGCACCACCGCAACGTGCGCGCGTTCCGGCACCTGGGAATGATCTGGGCGTTCGAGGTGCGATCGCGCGAGCCGGCCTTCGCCGCGCGCGCATTCGAGATGGCGCTCGCGCGCGGCGTGCTGCTGCGGCCGATCGGCAACACCGTCTACTTCCTGCCTCCGTATGTGATCGGCGAGGCCGAGTTCGGCGAGCTCGCCGCGGCCGGCATCGAGATCGCCGAGCGGCTGGGCGCGGCGGCATGAGGCTCGCGCGCCTCCTGCTCGCGGTGCTCCTCGCGCCGCTCGCGCTTTACGCGCGCGAGCTTCCGGCGCCGGTGCGCGAGGCGCTCGCCGCGGACGGCGTGCCGCTTTCCGGCGTGGCGATCCGCGTCGAGCCCGTCGCCGGCGGCCCGGTGCTGCTTTCGCATCGCGAGCACGCGGCAATGAACCCGGGCTCGGTGATGAAGCTCGTCACCAGCGCCGCCGCGCTCGATCTCCTCGGGCCGGCGTTCCGCTTCCACACCGACGTCCTGCTCGACGGAACGATGCAGGATGGCGTGCTCGACGGGAACCTCGTGCTGCGCGGCGGCGGCGACCCGAAGCTCACCTACGAGCGGCTCTGGCAGCTCCTGCACCGCCTGCGCTCGCGCGGACTGCGCGAGATCCATGGCGACGTCATCGTCGATCGTGGCTATTTCGCGCCCGCCATCTACGATCAGGGGCGCTTCGACAATCGGCCGCGGCGTGCCTACAACGTGGCTCCCGACGCGCTGCTGGTGAATTTCGGCGCGGTCGACTTCACGCTCGTTCCCGAGGCGGGCGCGGTGCGCGTGGTCGCGGAGCCGGACCTTCCGAACGTGCAGGTGACGAGCCGGATCCGCCTGGTGCCCGGAAGCTGCGGCGCCTGGCGCCGGAACGTCCGCTTCGACGTGCGCGAGCAAGGCCTCATCGCCACGGTCGCGTTCGAGGGCACCTATTCCGGAGCTTGCGGCGAGCAGGCGTGGCCGCTCGCGCTCTTCGACGGCCGCCGCTACCTCGAGTCGACGTTCCGCTGGCTGTGGAGCGAGGCGGGCGGCAAGATCACCGGCACGTTCCGCGAGGCGCCCACACCCGCCGGCGCACGACTCTTCTATCGGGAGGATTCGGAGCCGCTCGCGCTCCTGGTGCGTGACATGAACAAGTATTCGAACAACGTGATGGCGCGCAACCTCTTCCTCGCGCTTTCGGCCGAGCGCGACGGCGGCGGCGGGAACACCGCGGCGAGCGCCGAGATCGTGCGCGCGTGGCTCGCGGACCAGGGCATCGCGGCGCCGCAGCTCGTGCTGGACAACGGCGCGGGCCTCTCGCGCGAGGCGCGCGTGAGCGCGGCAACCCTCGCGGCGCTCCTGCACGACGCCTGGTCGAGGGGCTGGATGCCGGAGCTCGCGGCGTCGCTTCCGATCTTCGCCGTCGACGGCACATTCGAGGACCGCGCCGGCATGCAGGCGGCGGGGCGCGCGCACGTGAAGGGCGGCACGCTCGACGAAGTGCAGACGCTCGCGGGCTACGTGCTCGACCGCAGCGCCCGGCGCTGGATCGTCGTGATGCTCGTGAACCACGCGAACGCCAATCGGGCGCAGGATGCGCTCGACGCGCTGGTCGAATGGGTGAGCGAACGGGGGGCGCCCACGGCGCGCAGGGGGCCATGAGCCAAAGCACGCACGACGTGACCAACCAGCCGCCGCCGTTCGCGGGCCACGACGCATGGTCGAGCGATCCCTGGCTGCGCGAAGCGGCGGCGCGCTCGGGCGCCGGCGGGATCGCGGACGCCGCGGCCGCGCTCGGGCGTTACGTCGGGAGCCCCGAGGCGCAGGAGCACGCCCGCCTCGCGAACCGCCATGTCCCCGAGCTTCGCACGCACGACCGCTTCGGGCATCGCATCGACGCGGTCGAATACCATCCGTCGTACCACGCGCTGATGGCCGAGGCGATCGGCCGCGGCGTGCACTCGCTCGCCTGGAAGCGCGAGCGCGGCGGGTTCGCCTCGCGCGCCGTGCTCTTCTACCTCTGGAACCAGCTCGAGCAAGGCACGGCCTGCCCGGTCACGATGACGTTCGCCTCGATCCCGGTGTTCGCGCACGCGCCCGAGCTCGAGCGTGCGTGGCGCGGCAAGGTGCTCGCCGATGCCTACGATCCGCGGCCGCTTCCGTACGAGCGCAAGCGGGGCGCGACGATCGGCATGGCGATGACCGAGAAGCAGGGCGGATCGGACCTGCGCGCGGTGGCGACGCGCGCGCAGCGCGACGGCGAAGCGTGGCGCCTCACGGGCCACAAGTGGTTCTGCTCGGCGCCGATGAGCGACGGTTTCTTCACCCTCGCGCGGCGCGAGGAGGGCGTGAGCTGCTTCTTCGTGCCGCGCTCGCTCCCGGATGGCACGCGCAACGATTTCGAGATCCAGCGCCTCAAGGAGAAGGCAGGCAACCGCTCGAACGCCTCGGCGGAGATCGAGTACCGGCGCACCTGGGCGAGCGCCGTCGGAGAGTCCGGCCGCGGCATCGCGACGCTGATCGAGATGGCGCACCACACGCGCTTCGACATCGTGGTGGGCGTCGCCGGCATGATGCGCGCGGCGCTCGACCAGGCGCTGCACCACGCGCGCCATCGCTCGGCCTTCGGAAGCGCGCTGGCGGACCACGCGCTCATGGCGAACGTCCTCGCCGACCTCGCGCTCGAGGCGGAAGCGGCGATGCTCCTCGCCTTCCGCCTCGCCGCCGCGTTCGACGCCGCGGGCGAGGGCGAGGCCGAGCGCGACCTGCAGCGCATCCTCACGCCGGTCGCGAAGTACTGGCTGTGCCGCCGCATGGCGCCGGTCGCCGTGGAAGCGATGGAGTGCCTCGGCGGCAACGGCTACGTGGAGGAAGCGCCGCTCGCGCGGCTCTTCCGCGAGGCTCCGTTGAACGGCATCTGGGAAGGGAGCGCGAACGTGATCTGCCTCGACGCGTTGCGCGCGATCGCGCGCTCGCCCGCCGCGCTCGAGGCGCTCGGCACGGAGATCGCCGCGGGCCGCGACCCGCACGCAGACCGCCTGCTCGACCGCGCGCGGCGCCTCCTGCGCGATGGAGATCGCGCGGAACGCGATGCGCGCATCATCGTCGAGTCGCTCGCGCTCGCCACACAGATGTCGCTCATGCGGCGCCATTCCGATGCGCGCGCCGCGGAAGCCTTCTCGGCCTCGCGCGCACGAGGTCAATACGCTTTCGGGACGCTGGAGGAAGCGGACACCGGCGCGCTGGTGCGCCGGGCGATGCGGGACTAAGTGCCCTCTCCGGCGGAGAGGGAGAAGTCAAGCCGCCTTCGCGTCCTCGAGCAGCGCGAGCTTCTCGCGCGCGCTCTCGAAGCGCCGGCCGAGCTCGGCCAGCGCCGCGGCATCGAAGCGGCGCGCGAGCCGCGTGAACATCTCGTCGTGCTCGCTCTCGATGTGGCGCGCGATGAGGTCGCGTGCGACGTTCAGCCGCGCGCGCCATTCCTGGCTGCCGGGACGCAGGTGCGCGAGCTTCGTGAAGAGCGATTCGACCAGCTCGTGCTCGACGAAGCGCTCCTCGGAGCGGCCGCCGGTGTAGCTCGCGGCCCCGGGCCCCTCGAGCGCGCGATACACGACGG
The DNA here is from genome assembly GCA_035605915.1 of Usitatibacter sp. Classification (GTDB taxonomy): domain Bacteria; phylum Pseudomonadota; class Gammaproteobacteria; order Burkholderiales; family Usitatibacteraceae; genus Usitatibacter. The sequence continues at coordinate 1,703 of DATNGJ010000077.1, read as the reverse complement.
TCTCCTCCGCGAGCGCATGGATCACCCAGGCGCGGCGCAGCTCGGCGAGCAGGTGCAATGCGCGCTGCGGATCGCGCTCCGCGCGCAGGCGCTCCGCGTCGGCGAGCGTCGCCTCGTGGTCGGCGCGAAGCCGCTCGCGAATGTCGTCGACCACGGCGCCGTCGCGCGGCGCCGGGTCCCTGGATTGCGGCGTCACCGCCGGCGCTGCCGCCTTAGCGGTTGTGGTCCGCGGCGTTCTCGATCTTCTTGCCGCCCGCCTGCACGTCCTGGCCGAAGCCTTCCATGGTGTTGCAGGCGGTCAGCACGAACGCGCCGAGGATCAGGGCGATGATTGCTTTCATTTTTGCCTCCGTCGAATCCCTTGTCGGGACAAACATGTTGAAAGAGGGAAGGCCGTGGGACCCGTCCCGCCAAAAACGCAATCCCATCCTGAATGACGCGCAGGCCCGGGCAAATCAGGCGAGGTCGCTGGCTCTTGTCGGTGGCTTCCTACGGCCGCGGGCCGCGCCCGGCGAGGCGCATCACCGCGAAGACCGCGGCCAGGGCGGCCGCGATGGCCGCGGCGAAGCCCGCTCCGATGCCCAGCGCCGGGAGACCCGCGGCGACGACGAAGAAGAACGCGGTGAACCCCGAGAGGCCCACGACGAAGCCGCGCGCGAGCCGCGCGAGGGCGTCCGGCCCGTAGAGCGCGAGCGTGAAGGGCGGCAGGATCGATCCGGTCACCGGCACCGAGAGCAGCACGCCGCTCACGACCGGACCGAAGGCGCGCGCGGCGGCGAGGATCGCGCCGGCGAGCACGAACGCCGCGACGAGCCGCAGCCGCAATTCCGCGCGCGCGACCGCGGGCGGCGGCGATGCGCCGCGAGGCCGCGGAAGCCACGCCCATGCGCAGGCGAGCCCTGCCGCGGCGAGCACGAGCGCCGTCGCGGGCGCCATCGCGGGCGCGCGAGCGAGTCCGACGATGGCGAGCGCGACCGCGGCGAACGAGCCCCAGCCGGCGGCGAGCGCGAGCGGCCAGCGCGCGTAGCGGCCGACGTGCGAGAACGCGAGGAGATGCACGGCCTGCCCGAGGATCACCGCGAGCGTGAAGGTCGCGGCGCGCGCGGCGAACCGCGGGCCGTAGTCGAGCGCGAGGTAGAAGGTGATGGGACCGCCGATCATGGGCAGGCCGCCGAGGTAACCGGAAATGGCGTGGCCCCAGCGCCGCCCGGCGAGGCTCGATACCCACACCGAGCCCGGCACCAGCGCGAGGCGCAGCAGCGTGCGCGCGTCGACTTCGCCGAGCGCTTCGGCGAGCGTCACGCGCGAGTGCCGCGCGCCGCGCCCGTACGCGGGCGGTTGCCGCCCTCGACCATGCGGTATTCGTAGAGCCGGCACTCGAGCGCGCCGTTGTAGAGCACGGTGCGCCGCGTTGCCTGCAGGCGGATGAGGCGCGCGATATCCGGGTCGCCCGAGAAGATGTACGCGGTCCAGCCGGCGAAGCGCCTCTTCAGCACGTCGCCCAGCTGCGGATAGAAGCGCGCGAGCTTTTCCTTCTCGCCCAGACGCACGCCGTACGGCGGATTGGTGACCAGGACTCCGGAGGGCGCCGGCGCCGCGAGCTCGAGCAGGTTCGCCTGCTTGAGCGTGACCGCATCCGCCAGGCCCGCGTCGCGCAGGTTCATGCGCGCGTGGTCGAGCGAGCGGCCGTAGAGATCGGCGCC
>DATNGJ010000076.1:0-33222 GCA_035605915.1 Usitatibacter sp. | reverse complement strand
GGCGAAGCCGAAGTCGAACTTGCGCTGGTGCATGGTCTTGCCGCGATTCTCCATCTGCCACGACTGCGCGGCGCCCTTGGAGATCACGTCGAGCACCAGGTCGGCGTCCAGGCCCGCCTTCTCGGCGAACGCGATGCCCTCGGCAAGCCCCTGCACCAGGCCCGCGATGCAGATCTGGTTCACCATCTTCGTGAGCTGGCCCGCGCCGGGCGCGCCCATCAGCGTGACCGCCCGGCCGTAGCAGTCCATCGCCGCCCTGGCGCGCTCGAACGGCGCCTTCTCGCCGCCGCACATCACGGTGAGCTTGCCGTTCTCCGCGCCCGCCTGGCCGCCGGAAACCGGCGCGTCGATGAAGTCGACGCCCTTCTCCTTCGCGGCCTGGAAGATGCGCCGCGCGGCATCGGCCGAGGCCGTGGTGTGGTCCACCAGGATCGCGCCCCGCTTCATGCCGGAGAGCGCGCCCTCCCTGCCGAGCGCGACCTCGAGCAGGTCGTGGTCGTTGCCGACGCACATCATGACGAGGTCGCGATCCTGCGCCGCCGCGGCGGGCGTGGGGGCGGACTTGCCGCCGTGCTTGCGCACCCAGGCCTCGGCCTTCGCGGCGGAGCGGTTGTACACGGTGACGTCGTAGCCCTTCGATCGGAGGTGGCCGGCCATGGGAAAGCCCATCACGCCCAGGCCGAGGAATGCGACTTTCGCGGACACTTTGTCTTCTCCTTCGCGGTTCATGCGGGAATGACGTTGACGAGGTTCGGCGGTTCGCGGCCCTCGAGCACCGCGACCATATTCTGCATCGCCGTCCGGCACATCGTCATGCGCGTCGCCGCCGAGGCGCTGCCGATGTGCGGCGTCATCACCACGTTGCGCAGCTCGAGGAAGCCGGGGTTCACGCGCGGCTCGCCCTCGAACACGTCGAGGCCGGCGCCGGCGATGCGGCGGTGCTTGAGCGCGTAGACGAGCGCCTCGTCGTCCACCACCCCGCCGCGCGCGCTGTTCACGAGGATCGCGGTGGGCTTCATCTTCGCGATCTCGGCCGCGCCCACGAGGTGGTGCGTGGCGGGCGAATAGGGCGCCATCACGACGACGAAATCCGATTCCGCGAGGAGCCGGTCGCGCTCGGCGTAGTCCGCGCCGAGGCGCTGCTCCTCCGCCTCGGGAAGGCGGGTGCGGTTGCAGTAGAGGACGCGCATGTCGAAGCCGCGCGCGCGCCGCGCGATCGCCTGGCCGATCCTGCCCATGCCGAGGACGCCGAGCGTCCGGTGGTGCACGTCCTGGCCGAGGAAATACTGCACGCCGAAGGCGATCTTCCATTCGCCCGCGCGCACGTAGGCGTCGCCCTCGGCGATGCGGCGTGCGGCGGCCATGAGGAGCGCCCAGGTGAGGTCCGCGGTGGTGTCGTCGAGCACGCCCGGCGTGTTGGTGACGCGGATGCCGCGCCGGCTGCACGCGGCCACGTCGATGTTGTTGAACCCGACCGCGATGTTGGAGATCACCTCGAGGTCGGGGCATTGCGCGAGGAGCGGCTCGTCGAAGCGGTCCATCACGGTCGCGAGGACCCCGCGCGCGCCGCGCAGCCGCCGCGCGAGCTCCTCCGGCGGCCACGGCCGGTCCTCGGGGTTGTGCTCCACTTCGTAGCTTTCGCGGAGCGCGTCCACGATCTCGGGGAACACGCTCCGGGTGATGAGGATTTTCCGTTTCAAGATTTCACGGGGCCGCCGCGAATCAATGTCCCGAATCGGACTTGGCCGGCAGGTAATGGATGATCGATCTGGCTAAAGATGATACACAACGCCTTGCCGATCGCCCGCAGGCAAATGAACGGCGCCGCGGCCTTTAAGATCCCGCTCGGCATAGGCTTCGACACCGACCTCGCCGGCTCGGCGCAGCCGCATCTCGTCGCGCGTCGTTGTAAGTGACAGCGTCGTGATCAACCACCACGCGGAACTTTTCACCGTAAATCCTCTGCGACACGCGGTCGTATATCGGCGAGTCGCCTCAAATCCAGCGGACGACGCGGTTCGCCCACCACGGCATAAAGAAGAGTGCGGTATTGATGGTGAAGCCGAGGTTCCAAAGCAGCGTTCGTGTCGTCGGCCAGTTGCTCAGATACGCGGCGACAAATAGCAGACGCACTCCAGCAAATGCGACTGCCAATCCGTCTATCCAATACTGTGGCCCATGGCGAAATTCAGCTAGCAAGACCGCAACGGCAAAGAATGGAAAAGTCTCGATTCCGTTGAGGTGCGCACCGAGGGCACGCGAACCGATGCCGGGCTTGTAGAACCCGGGATCGCGGGGATTGGAGTTATCGAAGGTTCGATACCCGACCGCCTTAACGGGTGCGACGGTGAGAAGATACAAAATCACCGCCGCAAAAATCATCCATTCCGCGATTGTCATGCGGCGACCAATTTAGTTCTCTCATCCTCTAAGAACATGACCCACCGGGCGAGCGGCGTGATTTTATCCCTTCCTGGCCTAGAACCGGCAGCTCACGAACGCCGCGGAGGCCGCCGTCCGGCTTCCGCGACGATGCTGAGCCATGCCAGGCCCGCGGCCGCTGAAACCACGGACCCCACGACGATTGCCAGCTTCGCGGCGTTGATCGCTTCCGGGGCCGCTGGAAACGCGAGGTTCGCTATGAAGATGGACATGGTGAACCCGATTCCACCGAGCAATCCGACGCCGAAAACATGGGCCCATGAAAGCGTCGCAGGCTTGCGCGATCCGAGCCGGGTTGCGATCAGGCATCCGAGCATGATGCCGACGGGCTTGCCGACGATCAGCCCCGCGGCGATCCCGATACTATTCGCGGAAACGAGGTGCGCCACGGCGCCGTTCGCCACGATGGCGGTGTTCGCGAGGGCAAAAACAGGCAGCACGAGAAGCCCGACCGGAGCATGAAGCAAACGCTCCATTTTGCGAGAAGGCGATTCGACGCCACGCCCTCGGTCGGAATAAGGCATTGCGAACGCAAGCATCACGCCCGAAACGGTCGCGTGGATTCCCGATTTCAAGGTGAAGAGCCAGAGCAACAGACCGCCGACGACATACGGCGTGAGCGCCATGATACCCATGCGGCTCGCCAGGATGAGCAGCCCTAGGACGGCGGCGGCCGCCGCCATGAATACGGGCGACAAGTCGGAGCTGTACGCGAGCCCGATCACGGTCACGGCGATGAGGTCATCCATGATCGCGAAGGCCGTGAGGAACACCTTGAGCGAGAGCGGCACGCCTCTGCCGAGGAGGCTTAGCGTCGCGAGCGCGAACGCGATGTCGGTGGCAATCGGGATGCCCGCACCCGGCTGCGATGGCGTGTTGCCGTTCAAGGCGAAATGGATTGCCGCTGGGACCAGCGCGCCCCCAACGGCAGCCGCGATAGGGAAAACTGCGCTGCGCAGCTCCGAAAGCTCTCCATCGTAGATTTCTCGTTCCAGCTCCAGGCCAACCAGCAGAAAGAACAAGGCCATGAGGCCGTCGTTCACCCAATGCTCGAAAGTCAAGGAGCCGAGCTGCCATTGCCACAATGCCGACCACGACTCGCCGGCCGCCGAGTTCGCGATGCTGATGGAGACGACGGCGCACGCTATGAGCACGACGCCGCCAACGCTCTCCGACGCGAGGAAACGCACGAGCGCCTGGGTCCGCCCCGTCAATGCGATCCCTGGTTCTTGGAAGCGCCCGGCGTACTCCCGGGCTGCGGGGCTGTCACCACCGAGGGGATGGATGTCTTGGTGTGCTGGGCGTGCGGCTCCCAGCCATGCGCGAAGAGCAGGACGAAGAAGCCGACGATGTACGCGATCGCGATGTGCCATCCGTTCCTGAGCCACAGACCTACCGACTTCGCTTCCGGAAAGGTATTCGAGAGCGCCACCCCGGCCGAGGAGCCGAACCAGATCATCGAGCCGCCGAAGCCAACGGCGTACGCGAGGAATCCCCAGTCGTAGCCGCCCTGATGGAGCGCGAGTGCGGTGAGCGGGATGTTATCGAAGACCGCCGAGAGGAAGCCGAGGCCAAGCGCCGTCGGCCACGAGGCTGACGGCAGCTTGTCCACCGGCATCATCGAGGCGGCAAGCACCAGCGAGAGGAGGAAGATCGTTCCCTTGAGCGTAGGCCCCAAGAGCGACCAGTCTGGTTTGCGCAGCGGGGCCGTGACAAGGATCGCGGCCCAAACGCCGAGGCCGATCACCGGCAGCTGGTCGAGCAGATCCGGAAACTTCACGTTCGCGATCACGTTCGCGACGATGGCGACGATCAGGATGAAAGCGACGATCGAGACGCGCGCCCAGTCGAGGCGCGTTCCGCGCGGCATGTCCTTGATGATCGGCGAATACGCCTGCTGCTGGCGCGCGGCGAAGATGCCGAAGATCACCAGCGCGGTACCGGAAGCGATGAAGCCCTCGAGCACGTCGAGCGGATTTACGCCCGAGATCCACATCATGGTGGTGGTCGTGTCGCCCACGACGCTGCCGGCGCCCCCGCCGTTTGAAGCGGCGACGATCGCGGCGAGGTAACCGATGTGCACCTTCCGGCGGAAGACTCCCGAGGCCATTGCGCCGCCGATGAGCGCCGCAGCGATGTTGTCGAGAAACGAAGAGAGCACGAACACCATCACCAGCAGGATGAACGCACCCTTCCAGTCGTTGGGCAGCACGCGCGGCAGCTCGAGCGGCAGGTGCGAGTCCTCGAAATGCTTCGAAAGGAGCGCGAAGCCCATGAGCAGGAGGAACAGGTTCGCGAGCACGACCCACTCGTGGGCGAGGACGCCGACGAAGCCCCCGATGCCGGTGCCGTAGTTGAATCCCGTGACGAGGATCTTGTACAGCACGATCACCGCAAGCCCGCCGACCGCCACGCGGAAGCTGTGCTGCTGGTAGAACGCGATGCCCGCAAGGATTGCGCCGAACAGCAGGAAATCGACCGGGACGGGTCCCAGCATCACGGGGCTCGCGTGCATGGCGCCCGATTCTAGCATTGCCGCTTCGAGCACCCGGGATTGATGCGGACAAACGGCTTTGAATCCGCCGATAAACGCCGGTGAACGCCGATGCCTTGCCGAAGGCTCCCCCGATGCGTGAGAGTATCGGGTCTTCGGCTCGGAATATTGCCGGGCCTCGCGGCGTTTATCGGCGGATTCAGAGCCTTTTCAGGAGCCACTGCCATGATGCTTCCCCTGCTGCCAACCACGATCGCTGGAAGCCTTCCCAAACCGTCCTGGCTCGCCGAGCCGAACAAGCTCTGGTCGCCCTGGAAGCTCGAGGGCGAGGCGCTCGCCGAAGGCAAGCGCGACGCCGTGCGCCTCGTGCTCGAGATGCAGGAAAAGAGCGGCATCGACGTGGTCACCGACGGCGAGCAGACGCGCCGCCACTTCGTGAACGGCTACATGGAGAAGCTCGAGGGCATCGACTTCAAGAACCTGAAGACCGTGCACATCCGCAACCGCTACGACGCGGACGTGCCGCGCGTCGTGGCGCCCGTGCGCCGTCCCGCGCCGGTGCACTCGGACGAGGTCCGCTTCCTGCGCGCGCAGACCACGCACGCCGTGAAGTTCACGCTGCCCGGACCCATGACCATGGTGGACACGCTCTACGACGAGTATTACCGCAGCCGCGAAAAGCTCGCGATGGCTTTCGCCGAGATCCTCAACCAGGAGGCGCGTGAGCTCGAGGCGCTCGGCGTGGACGTGGTCCAGTTCGACGAGCCGGCGTTCAACGTCTACTTCGACGAGGTGCGTGACTGGGGCATCGCGGCGCTCGAGCGTGCGCGCCAGGGGCTCAAATGCAAGACCGCCGTGCACATCTGCTACGGCTACGGCATCGAGGCCAACATCAAGTGGAAGGAGTCGCTGGGCGCGCAATGGCGCCAGTACGAGAACACCTTCCCGCTGCTCGCGAGATCGTCCATCGACCAGGTCTCGCTCGAGTGCGCCAACTCGCACGTGCCGATCGACCTCATCGCGCTCCTCGAGGGCAAGGACGTGCTGGTGGGCGCCATCGACGTCGCGACCTCGCGCGTGGAGACGCCCGAGGATGTCGCGAAAGTGATCCGCGCGGCGTTGAAGCACGTGCCCAAGGAGCGCCTCTATCCGTGCACCAACTGCGGCATGGTGCCGCTCGCGCGCGAGGTCGCGGCCGGCAAGCTCGCGGCGCTCGGCGCCGGCGCGGCGCTCGTCCGCGCGGAACTTGTCTGAGGGCGCGCACTCCATCGGGATGAGGAGGTGCCCATGGACCGCGCCGTGGTGGTCGCCCTGCTGGTCGGGGTCGCCGTCGTGCTCGCCTACGTCGTCGTGATGCGCGTCTTCCTGCGCGAGAGCCAGTCGCTCGACCGCAAGATCGATTTCGGCAAGATGCGCGAATGGAAGGACGAGGACTGAGGCGGCATCACGCGGCGCGCGCGACGAGCGTCGCGTTGGTTCCCCCGAAGGCGAAGGAATTCGACATCACCGCGCCGATCGCGAGCCCGCGCCGCGCGCCTTCGGCCACGTAGTCCAGGTCGCACTCGGGATCGGGCACGCGCAGGTTCGCGGTCGGCGGCGCCACGCCGCGCTGCATCGCGAGGATCGCTGCGGCGAGCTCCAGCGCCCCGGCCGCTCCCAGCAGGTGGCCGTGCATCGACTTGGTCGAGCTTACCGGCACGCGCATCGCATGCTCGCCCAGCACGCGCTTGATGGCGGCCGTCTCCACGCCGTCGTTCGCCGCCGTGCCCGTGCCGTGCGCGTTCACGTAGCCGATTTCCTCGGGCGCCATGCGCGCATCCTCGAGCGCGAGGCGCATCGCGGCCGCCTGTCCCTCGACGCTGGGGCGCGTGAGGTGCGCGCCGTCGGTCGCGAGTCCATAGCCGGCGATCTCGGCGTGGATACGAGCGCCGCGCGCGAGCGCCCGGTCGCGCTCCTCGAGCACCAGCATCGCGGCGCCTTCGCCCAGCACGAGGCCCGCGCGATCCTTCGCGAACGGCTTGCACGAAGCGGCCGGATCGACCGGGTCGGCGGGGGCGAGCGTGCGCAGCGCCTCCCACGCCTTGATCGCGCCGAAGTTGAGCGGCGCTTCCGCGCCGCCGGCGATCATCGCGTCCGCCTCGCCGCGCGCGACCCGCCGCGCCGCCTCGCCGATCGCCACCGCCGACGAGGAGCACGCGGTCGAATACGTGAGGTTCGGGCCGGCGAGACCGTTCTCCAGCCCGATCCACGCCGCCGGCGCGTTCGCCATCGCGAGCAGCACGCTCAGGGGCTTGAGGCGATCCGACCCGTCGGCGTAGAGCGTGCGATAGCCGTCGTCGGTCGCCTGCGATCCGCCCATTCCGGTGCCGACGAAGACGCCCACGCGCGCCCGATCGAGGCCCTCGAGCCAGGCGCCAGCCTGCGCGATCGCCTGCGCGGCCGCGACCAGCGCGAGCTGGCTCACGCGATCGAGCATGCGTGCGCGCGCGGCGTCGAAATGCCGGCTCGCCTCGAAGGAGGCCGCCGCGGCGACCGGATTCGAGAGCCGCTCGTGGCCCGCGCCGGCCCAGCGCGCGATGCCGGATCTGCCCGCGGCGAGCGATTCCGCGAACGCATCCCGATCGTTGCCGAGCGGCGAGACCACGCCGATCCCGGTCACGACGACGCGCCTCACGACGCCGCCTCCCCGGCGGTGCGCGCGGCGAGCAGCTCGTCCACGTAGGCGGAGAAATCGCCGAGCGTCTTCACGCGCGCCATGAGCTGCGCGGGCTCCGCGCCGATCGTCACGCCGAACGCGTCCTCGACCGCGAAGGCGAGCTCGATCATGCGCAGCGAGTCGATTTCCAGCTCCTCGAGCGTCGCGCCGGGAGCGAGGCGCGCGGGATCGATCGCCAGCTCGCGCGCGAGGAGCTCCGCGAGGCGTGCGCCGGTGCTCAATTCACGTGCTCCACGGTCGCCGCCCGATTCGGGCGCTCCACCGCGGCGGTGGGCGCCGCCTTTCCGCTCCAGCGCGCACCCCACGCGAGGACCCTCGGCGCCACGGCGACGAGCGCCGTGCTGGCATGGAGCGCACTCCCGGTGGCGGCCGCGATGAGTCGCGAGGCGCGCACGCGCGAGGCGAAGTGCGCGCTCCAGCGGCGCTCGTACTCGCGCGCCGCGGAACGCAGGGTTGCCGGATCATGCGCGGTCGCCGGGTCGCGCAGCGCCTGCGCGAGCAGCCATGCCGACTGGATCGCCATGCCGATCCCTTCGGCGACCAGCGGATGCGCCTCGCCGGCGGCGTTCCCCACGGCGAAAAAGCGCTCCGGCGCGCGCACGCGGATGCCGGGCCGGATCGGCCCCGCGGCGAGCCACGGTCCCTCGCGCCAGGCGGCGGCCAGCACCTCGCGCAGCGCGCCGCACGACGCCATGGCGTGGGCGAGCGTCGCCTCGCCCGCGGACCCGCCGGGACGCGCCGCACGCAGCCGCGCGAGCGTCTCGCGGCGGATGCAGCACGAGAACGTCACATGCCCGCCTTCACTCTCGACCAGCCCGCCATAGCCGCCGGGAAAGAGCACCAGCGGCATGAGCCCTTCGGCGAGCCGGGCGCCCACGAAGCGCGCCTTGAACGCGAGCAGGTCCGCGCCGCGCCGCGCCGCGCGCGGCGATTGCGTGGGCAGCGCGCCATGTTCCCACGAGCCGTGCGCCGCGACCACGAGCGGCGCGCGAAGCTCGCGTTCCTCGTCGCCGTTGCGCGCGACAAGGCGAACGCCGTCGGCATCCACGCGCGTGGCCGCCGCAGCCCAGGGCTGCAGCACCTCGACCCCGGCGCGCGCCGCGTCGTCGAGGAGCGTCGCGTCGAGCGTCTCGCGGGCGACCGCGCGCCCCCACGCCTCGCCGCTGGAGGGCATCGGCACGTCGAGCCGCGCGTCGCGGGCGAAGAACCCCACGCGCCGCACCGCCGGTCCCGCGCGCGACTCCAGGCGAGCCGCGACGCCCAGCGCGCGCAGCACCGGCCACGCGCCCGCCGCGACGTATTCGCCGCACACCTTGCGCCGTGGAAAACGCGACTTCTCCACCAGCGCGACGCGCCATCCGCGTCGCGCCAGCGCGAGCGCCGCGGTCGAGCCCGCGGGGCCGCCGCCGACCACGAGCGCGTCGTACATCGTCATGCACGCCTCGCCACGAAGAGATGGCTGAAGGGACCGCGCCGTCCTTCGCGGATGCGCCAGCCGTGCCGCTCGGGCCACAGCGCGGCGATCTCGCCGTCGACGAAGCCGGCGCGCACGCTCACCGCCGCGTCGTGGCGCGTCACGTCGTTGCAGCCGAGGAACGGCAGGAGAGAAGCGCCGAGGCGCCCGGCGACCGAACGGCGCGGCTCGCAGGCGACGAAGAGCGTCGTGCGCCGCGAGATGCGCGCGAGGAGGTAGGCGAGCGCCGCGGGCTCGAAGTGATGCAGGAAGAGGTTCGCCACGATCGCGTCGTAGCCCGCGCCGTTCACGGCGAGCCATGCGAACGCGTCCGCCTGCACCGCGGCCGGCTGCCACCCGCGCTCGGCGAGCGCGTCCACGTTGGCGCGCTCCGCGCACGGCTGGCGGTCGACGAGCGTCGCGCGAAACGTCCTGCCGTGCAGCGCCCGGTGGGCGGCGACCGCGCGCAGGAAGCCGCCGTCGCCCGCGCCGACCTCGGCGAGGGTGCGCGCGTTGCGGGCGAGGCCGCGCGCAAGCTCGCGCGCGACGATGGCGGCGTTGCCCATGAGCGCGTTCACGCGCTCGAGGTCGCGCCGCGCCTGGCGCGCGCGCGGGTCGAGCGCCGGCAGCGAATCGAGCCACTCGGCCTCGACGCGGCGTGTAGTCGATGCGAGCGAGGCGGTCACGCGACCTCCAGCAGCGCGCCGTGGCAGCTGAATCCGGCACCGAAAGAGGACATCCACCAGCGGCCGCGCGGCGCGCCGCCCTCGAGCGCCGCTTTCAGCACGAAGATCACGAACGGGCTGCTCAGGTTGCCGTAGTCGCGCAGCATGGCGGCGCTCCACGCGAGGTCGCCCTCGCGAAGGCCGATCGACGAGCGCAGCGCCTCGAGCACCTTGCGGCCTCCGGCGTGCAGGATCCACGCGGCGATGTCGTTCGCCCCGAGGCCTTCGCGTGCGAGCACCGTGCCCAGCACCTCGCGCGCGCGCCGCGCGGCGAGATCCGGCACCGGCAGCGTGAGGACGTTGCGCAGCATTCCCCCGCGCTGCTCGAAGCGCAGCGCCTCGCGTTGCGCCGGATCGGTGAGGCTCGCGGCCGATCTCCAGCGCAGGGGGCGCCGCGAAGGCGGGCGCGAGGAGACCACCACCGCCCCGGCGCCATCGCCGAACAGGCACGCGCTCACCAGCACGCCGAGGTCGCCGTCGAGGTAGAACGCGGCGCTGCATACCTCGACGCACACGCACAGCACGTTGCCGAACCCGCCCGCGGCGAGCAACGCCTCGGCCGCACGCAGGTTGGGCAGCGCCGCGCCGCAGCCCTGGCCCACGAGGTCGAGCGGCAGCACGTCGCCGCGCAGGCCGAGGCGCTCCGCGACGTAGCTCGTGAGCCCGGGGCAGAGGTAACCGGTGCAGGTGCTCACGAGGACCGCGTCCACGGCGCGCGGCTCGAGCCCGGCATCGTCGAGCGCGGCCTGCGCGGCCTGCGAGGCGAGCGCGGGCGCATGCCGCGCGAAGCGGCGATGCAGGGTATCGGGATCGATCTCGAAGGACTCGTCGAGGGAATCGAGCGCGAGCGAGCGGCGCGCGATGCCGTTGTCGTGCGTGAGGATGCCCTGCAGGATGGCTCGCGTGCGCGGCGTGAGCTCGGGCCGGTCGGCACGTTGCAGCGCCTCCCAGCACTCCGCCTGGGTGAAGCTGCGCTTCGGCACTGCCGTGCCCAATCCCACCAGGAACATGGTTAGGACCACCCGGGAAGGAATCGCCGCGAGAGCCCGTGCGGCGCATGAATCCGAACAGCCGCCGGGACACGATATTCCGCTGTCAGACCGGCGCACGGCCGGGGCGTTCAGGCCATGCGGTAGCGGGAGACCGCCTCGTCGTTCCAGGAAAGGCCGTTGCCCGGCCGCTCGGAGGGAATCGCCATGCCGTCCACGATGCGCAGCGGCTCGGCGAGGATGGGGGCGGCCCAGTCGACGTACTCGAGCCAGTGCGCCGTCGGCGTCGCGCACAGCAGGTGCACGCTCACCTCCGGGAAGAGGTGCGTGGACATCTCGATGCCGCGCGCGGCCGCGAGGGCGGCGGCACGCTGCCAGCCGGTGACGCCGCCGATGCGCTCGAGGTCGGGCATCACGAGGTCGCAGGCCTCGGCCTCGAGCGCCTGCTCCATGCCCTGCACGAGCGAGAAATTCTCGCCGATCTGCAGCGGCGTCGCGATGCTGCGGGCGAGCTTCGCCGCGCCGCGGTAATCGTCGTGGCGGATCGGCTCCTCGATCCAGCAGAGGCCTTCGCGGTCGAGCCGGCGCCCGCGCTCGATCGCCTCGGCCACGCTGAGCGCCTGGTTGTAGTCGACCATCAGCGCGATGCCATCGCCGATGCGCGCGCGCACGGCGCCGATCGCGGCGAGATCCTCGGCGAGCGTGGGATAGCCGAGCCGCAGCTTCACGCCCTCGAAGCCGCCTTCGAGGAGCTCCTGCGCCTCGTCGGCGAGGGGACCCAGCTCCATGAGGCCGAGGCCGTTGCTGTTGTAGGCGCGCACCGGGCGCGGGGCGGCGCCGAGCAGCTGCGCGAGCGGGACGCCGTGCGCGATCGCGATCGCGTCCCACGCGGCGACGTCGAACGCGGACATCGCCATGCGCACGATTCCCTGCACGCCGATGAGCGTGAAGCGGCGCGCGAGCTTCTTCCACGCGTCGAGGGGAGCGAGGCGTTCGCCCTTCATCGCGCGCTCGACCTCGGCGAGGATGCCGACGATGCCCGCGGCCGCCGCGGCGACGTAGCAGAAGAGATAGGCGCGGCCGGTGACGCCCTCCTCGGTCTCGAGGTCCACCAGGAGGAGCGGCGCGGCGCGCACCGCCGCCTGGCTCGTCCCGAGCACGTGGCGCATCGGCACCTCGACCGGTGTGGCGCGGATCGCGCGCACCGTGAGCCGCGGGGGGTTCATCGCGTGCCGGCGGCGTAGAGCGCGAGGATGTCGCGCACGGCACGGTTCGCGGGCGTCGGCACGCCCACCGGCTCGCCCAGCTGCACCACGCCGCCGGAGAGCCAGTCCACCTCGAGCGGGTTGCCGCGCTCGAGGTCGTGGTGCATCGAGGAGGTCATGTCGGTGGGCAGCGTATCGGCGAACGCGAGCCGGTCGTCGGCGTATCCCTCGGGCAACGCGACGCCGTGCGCGCGGCCGACGGCGACCGTCTCGCGCATCAGGTCGTGCAGGAAGCCGCGCGCGCGCGGCTCGCCGCGGATCGGGCCGAGGGGCTTGCGCATCGTCGTGGTGGCGCCCGAGAGACCCACCAGGAACACGTACTTCTCCCACAGCGAGCGGCGGATGTCGGGCGAGAGCTCCGCCTTCACGCCGGAAGCGGTGAGCGCCTCGTGCAGGAAGCGCGCGCGCGAGGAGACGCGGCCATCGTACTCGCCCACGATCACGCGCTGCATGGTGCCGACCTGCCGGATCACGCCGGGCCGCGCGATGTGGGTCGCGACGTAGCCCACGCCGCCCATCACGCGCTCGGCGCCGAAATGGCGGCGCAGGATGTCGTCCTTGATCACGCCGTTCTGCAGCGACACCACGCCGGTGTGCGGGCCCACGATCGGCGCGATCGATCGCGCCGCCGAGTCCGTGTCCCACAGCTTCACCGAGAGGACCACCAGGTCGACCGGCCCGATCGAGGCGGGATCGTCCGTCGCCTTCACGCCCGGCACGTGGATCTCGCCCTGCGCCTCGCTCTCGATGGTGAGACCCTTCTCGCGCAGCGCGGCGAGATGCGAGCCGCGCGCGACGAACGTGACATCATAGCCGGCGCGTGCGAGCCGGCCCCCGAAGAATCCGCCGACGCCGCCGGCTCCCATCATCGCGATCTTCATGGCACGAAAGGATAGCAAAAAGGGGTCAGATCCCTTTTTCCGCGGGGCGGAAAAAGGGATCTGACCCCTTTTCCGGAGTTATTCGGCGGGAGCGGCGACGGTGGTGGCGCGCGCGGCGAGCAGGCGAGAGGAGTTCTTCTCGAGCCAGCGGCGGATGCGGTTCGCGTCGGCCACGCGCGTGAGCCGGCCCCACGAATCGAGCAGCACGATCACGATCGGCTGGTCGGCGATCATGGCCTGCATCACCAGGCACTTGCCCGCCTCGTTGATGTAGCCGGTCTTCGAGAGGCCGATCTTCCAGTCGGAATGGCGCACGAGGCCGTTGGTGTTGATGAAGCTGAGCTTCCTCTTCGAGTTCGGAAGCTGCACCGTGACGGCGGGCGTGGTGGTGTATTCGCGGATCAGCTCGTATTGCGAGGCGGCGGCGACGAGCTTGCCGAGATCCGCGGGACTCGACACGTTCTCGGGCGAAAGGCCGGAGGAATCGACGTAATGGGTCTGCGTGAGGCCGAGCGAGCGCGCCTTCGCGTTCATCGCCGCGACGAAGGCGTCGATGCCGCCCGGATAGTTGTGGCCGAGCGCGGCGGCGGCGCGGTTCTCGCTCGCCATGAGCGCGAGGCGCAGCAGGTCGTCGCGGCGGAAGTAGCTGCCGATGGGAAGCCGCGAGGTGGTGTTCTTCACGTGGTCGACGTCGTCCTTGGTGATCTCGATCGCCTCGTCGAGCGGGAGCTTCGCGTCGAGCACCACCATCGCCGTCATGAGCTTGGTGATGGAGGCGATCGGCGCCTGCTGATCGGCGTTCTTGGCGAAGAGCGTCTCGCCGGTGGTGGGATCGAGCACGAGGACGCCCGTGGAGCGCACGAACGGGCTGCCATCCTTGGTCACTTCCGCGACCGCCGCCCTGTGCGGGTGGTGCACCGGCGCGGCCACCGCCGCGAGCGAAAACGCGGCAAGCGCGAGGGTGGCGAGCAGTCGGTTCACGGGCGTCGGGCTCCTTCAGGGACAGGCGAAACCATAGCAAACAAAACGGGTTCGTGACAACATTTCGAACGAATCTCAGCATTACAACCCAAATAACTGATTCTCATGGCCCATTCCGGCCCGAAACCGCCCCACCCGGACACCCTCGCGGTGCACGCCGGACAGTCCCCCGACCCGGCCACCGGGGCCCGGGCGGTGCCGATCTACCAGACCTCCTCGTTCGTCTTTCCGGACGCCGATGCGGCCGCCGCGCTCTTCAACATGGAGACGCCGGGCCATGTGTACTCCCGCCTTTCGAATCCCACGGTATCGGTGTTCGAGGAACGGATGGCCGCTTTGGAGGATGGGGTGGGGGCGATCGCGACCGCGAGCGGGCAGGCGGCGCTGCACCTCGCCATCGCGACGCTGATGGGAAAGGGCGGCCACATCGTCGCCTCGGCGAGCCTCTACGGCGGCTCGCACAACCTGCTCTCGTACACGCTGCCGCGCTTCGGCATCGAGACGACGTTCGTGCGCGCGCGCGACCTCGGCGCCTGGGAGCGCGCGATGCGGCGCGAGACGCGGCTCCTCTTCGGCGAAAGCGTGGGCAACCCGTCGGTCGACGTGCTCGACATCCCGGGCCTCGCGCGGATCGCCGAGGCGCATCACGTCCCGCTGCTCGTCGACGCGACGGTCACCACGCCCGCCCTCGGACGGCCGCTCGAGCAGGGCGCGCACCTGGTGACCCACTCCGCGACCAAGTTCCTCTCGGGGCACGGCATCGTCATCGGCGGCGTGCTCGTGGATGGGGGCCGCTTCGACTGGTCCGCCGATGAGCGGTTCCCGACGCTCACCGAGCCCTACGAAGGGTTTCACGGGATGGTCTTCGCCGAGGAATCGTCGACTTCGGCGTTCCTGCTGCGCGCGCGGCGCGAGGGCCTGCGCGACTTCGGCGCGTGCATGTCGCCCACCACGGCGTTCCACATCCTTCAAGGCCTCGAGACGCTGCCGCTGCGCATGGCGCGGCACATCGAGAACACGTCGCAGGTCGTGCGCTTCCTGGCGGGCCACGAAGCGGTCGCGCGCGTGCACCATCCTGAAGTCGAGACGCATCCCGACCATGCCCTCGCGCGCGAGCTCTATCCGCGCGGCGCGAGCGCGATCCTCGCCTTCGAGCTCGAGGGCGGGCGCGAGGCGGGGCGGCGCTTCATCGAGTCGCTCTCGCTCTTCTCGCACCTCGCGAACATCGGCGACGCGAAATCGCTCGTGATCCACCCCGCCACCACGACGCACTTCCGCATGGACGACGCGGCGCTCGCGGCGGCGGGCATCACGCCCGGGACGGTGCGCCTGTCCATCGGCCTGGAGCACGTGCAGGACCTCATCGAAGACCTCGCGCGCGCGCTGCGCGCGGCGCGCAAATAGCTCGCGATGCAATTCATCGTCGAGGGTTATCCCGCGTACGCCTACACCGGCGGACGCCCGTTCGCGGCGAGCGAACGCGCGGTCGTGTTCGTGCACGGCGCCGCATTCGACCACAGCGTGTGGCAATGGCAGTCGCGCTACTTCGCGTGGCACGGGCTTCCGGTGCTCGCGCTCGACCTTCCGGCGCACGGCCGCAGCCCGGGCGCGATCCGCACGTCGGTGGAATCGCTCGCGCGCTGGCTGCTCGCGTTCCTCGACGCGGCCGGGCTCGCGCGCGCGGCGCTCGTCGGGCACAGCATGGGCGGCCTCGTGACGCTCGAGCTCGCGCTCCGGCAACCCGCGCGCATCTCGCGGCTCGCGCTGCTGGGCGCCTCGATCCCGATGCCGGTGGGCGACGCGTTCCTCGCCGCGGCGCGCGACGATTCTCCGGCGGCGCTCGACATGGAAGCCACCTGGGGACACGCGCGCGGGGTGCTCCTCGCCGCGAGCGCCGTTCCGGGCGCCTCGCTCCTCGGCGCGAGCCGGCGGCTCAACGGTCGCTCGCGGCGCGGCGTGCTCGCGGCCGACCTCGCCGCCTGCGCCGCCTACCGGCCTGCCGCGGAGGCGCTTGCCGGGCTTGCGATGCCGACGCTCGTGGTCGCGGGCAAGCGCGACCAGATGACGCCGTGGAAGGCGGGGAAGGCCCTCGCGGAGCGCATTCCCGGATCGCGCTTCGTCCCCGTGGACGCGGGACACTCGATGATGAGCGAGGCGCCGCGGGACGTTTTGTGGGCGCTGCGCGAGTTTCTCGCCGGGAGCGGTTAAAGCGGGAAGCGCCGATGCGCGCCGATGACCGACTCACCGCCGATGGACGCAGATGACCCCCTTCCTGCGCTGCTGCGATTAGGACAATGAGTCGCAGGCTCCAAGGGCTCAAGGGCCGTTGGCTCTGCGGCGTTCATCGGCGCTTCCCGCCTTACTCCGCCGCGTCGGCGGCAGCAGCAGCCGCAGCATTGGCGGCCTCGCGCGCGCGGCCCTCTTCCTGCTGCAGGCGCCACATCTCGGCGAAGCGGCCGTCCGCCTCCAGCAGCGCGCGGAACGGGCCGCGCTCGACGATGCGCCCGTGCTCGAGCACGAGGATCTCGTCCGCGTCGACGATGGTCGACAGGCGGTGCGCGATCACGAGGGTGGTGCGGTCGCGCGAGATCTCCGCGAGCTCGGCCTGGATCGCCTTCTCGGTGCGCGAGTCGAGCGCGGAAGTGGCCTCGTCGAAAACCAGGATCGGCGGGTCCTTGAGCACCGTGCGCGCGATGGAGACGCGCTGCTTCTCCCCGCCCGAGAGCTTGAGCCCGCGCTCGCCCACCGTGGTCTCCCAGCCATGCGGCAGGCGCGCGATGAAATCGGCGATGTGCGCGACGCGCGCCGCGCCCTCCACCTCTTCGCGCGTGGCGCCCGGCCGCCCGTACGCGATGTTGTAGTAGATCGTGTCGTTGAAGAGCACCGTGTCCTGCGGCACGACGCCGATCGAATCGCGCACGCTCGCCTGCGTCACGTCGCGGATGTCCTGGCCGTCGATGGTGATGCGCCCGGCGTCGACGTCGTAGAAGCGGAAGAGGAGGCGCGCGAGCGTCGACTTGCCCGAGCCGCTCGCGCCCACCACCGCCACCTTGCGCCCGGCCGGAACCTCGAACGTGACGTCGTGGAGGATCCTGCGCTCCGGATCGTAGCCGAAGTCCACGTGCTCGAAGCGCATCGAGCCGCCGTGCACCGCGAGCGCCGGAGCCCCCGGCTTGTCCTCCACCTCGCGGTTCTCGGAGAGCAGCTTGAACATGCGCTCCATGTCCGTGAGCGCCTGCTTGATCTCGCGGTACATCACGCCGAGGAAGTTGAGCGGGATGTAGAGCTGGATGAGGAGCGCGTTCACCATCACGAGGTCGCCCAGGGTGAGATTGCCGGCGACGATGCCGGCCGCGGCGCGCCACATCAGGAGCGACACCGCGGTCGCGATCACCGCCGCCTGCACCGCGTTGAGCAGGCCGAGCGAGGTCTCGCTCGTCACCACCGCGCTCTCGTAGCTCTGCAGGTTCGCGTCGTAGCGGCGCGCCTCCCAGGACTCGTTGCCGAAGTACTTGACGGTCTCGTAGTTGAGCAGCGAGTCGATCGCCTTGGTGTTCGCCTTCGAGTCCATCTCGTTCATCTGGCGGCGGTGCTGGGTGCGCCACTCGGAGATGGTGAAGGTGAGGCCGACGTAGACCAGGAGCGCGGCGACCGTGATCACGCCGAACCAGACGTCGAACTTCCACACCAGGAAGCCGGTGACCAGCGTGATCTCGAGCAGCGTCGGCAGCACGCTGAACACCATGAACGAGAGGAGCGTCGAGATGCCGCGCGTGCCGCGCTCGATGTCGCGCGTGAGCCCGCCGGTCTGGCGCTCGAGGTGGAAGCGCAGCGAGAGCGCGTGCAGGTGGTGGAACACCTCGAGCGCGATGCGGCGCATCGCGCGCTGCGCGACCTTCACGAACACGATGTCGCGCAGCTCGTTGAAGAGCGTGCTCGAGAGCCGCAGCACCGCGTAGGCGGCGAGGAGGGCCACCGGCACGGCGGCGATCTGCTTCGGCCCGGAAAGCCCGTCGACGATGCGCTTCATGACGAGCGGCACGCCGATGTTCGCGAGCTTCGCGGTGACGAGGAACGCGACGGCCATCAGCACGCGGCCGCGGAAATCCCACAGGTACGGGAGCAAGCGCCGGATGACGGCGATGTCGCCGTGGGGAGCGGCGAGGATTGCCGGATCCTGCGCGCTGCCGGGAACCGCGAGCGGCGTGGTGCCGGGAGAAGAGGCCATGGACGCGAATATGGTAGCAGCGCCGCCCACTTCCAATGGGGCGGCGCGCGGCGTCGGCGGGCGCTTGCGCCGAGCGGATCGTGCCATCCGGCCGCCACCGTCACGTCGGGAAAAAACCACGCGCCTAGCCTCGGCGGAAGGACTCGGCCGCTTCGCCGGGGAGGTGGACACCATGGCTTCCGTGGCATCGATTCGTTCGTTCCTCCGCGCAGGCTGCGGTGCGGCGGCATTGGCCTTCGCGGGGCTCGCCGCCGCACCACCGGCCGTCGCGGCCGCCGCGCAGTCGGTGGCGGAAGCCGCCGCCCCGCGTGCCGACGACGACGCCGCCTACCAGCGCCTGGTGCGCGCGGCGAAAGCGGTGGTCGCCGTGAAGGTGCGCGCGCTCGCCGATGCGCGCAGCAACGAGGTCCTCGGCCGCGAGCGCAGCGGTTCGGGCGTCGTGATCGGCGAAGACGGGCTCGTCCTCACCATCGGCTACCTCATCCAGGAAGCCGACCAGGTGCAGATCACCGACTCCGACGGCCAGACGATACCCGCCTCGGTCGTCGGCTACGACGATGCGACCGGCTTCGGGCTGGTGCGCGCGTTGGGGCGCCTCTCGCCGAAACCGATCCGCATCGGCAGCTCCGCCCCCATCTCGCAGCTCGACCGGCTGATGATCGTGAGCGGCGGCGAGGAGCAATCGATCTCGATCGCGACCGTGGTCGCGCGGCGCCAGTTCGCGGGCTACTGGGAGTACCTCATCGACGGCGCGATCTTCACCGCCCCGGCGCGCATCGACCACAGCGGTGCGGCGCTCATCGACAAGGAGGGCGAGCTGGTGGGCATCGGCTCGCTCTTCGTGATGGACGCACTCAAATCCGAGCAGAAGGTGCCCGGCAACATGTTCGTGCCGATCGATCTCCTCAAGCCGGCGCTCGACCAGATGGTCCACGCGGGCGAGCAGCAGGCGAGCCATCGGCCCTGGCTCGGCGTCGATTCCCTCGAGGAGGACGGGCGCGTGAAGGTGGTCGAGGTGAGCGACGACGGGCCCGCGGCGAAGGCGGGCATCAAGGCGGGCGACATCATCCTCTCGATCGACGGCGAGTCGATCGGCGACCTGCCGAAGTTCTATCGCAGGCTGTGGAAGTCCGGTCCGCCGGGCACCGAGGTGAGGCTCACCGTGCTGCAGGGACCCGCGGTGCGCGACGTGATGGTGCAGTCGATCGACCACCAGCAGTTCGTGCGCCACAAGGCGGGCATCTGACGCTGTAGCCCTCCCGCGCTTGCGCGCGTTCTCGGGCGCCCGCCTCCCTGGGCGCTCGCGGACGAAAAAAGGGCCGGACGAGCCGGCCCTCGCTATCCCTTTGAAACGCCTTCAGTCGCAGACGGCCGGCGTCTCGTGGAACGACTGGCCGCCGCCGTAGCTCTTGAGCGCCTCGAGCTTGCCGCCGCGGCTCACCTTCACCGCGCAGTACTTGAGCTCCGCGATCTTCCCGAACGGGTCGAGCGCCGGGTTGGTGAGCACGTTGGCGGCCGCCTCGTAGTACGCGAACGGGATGAAGATCGTGCCGCGCGGCGTGCCTTCGTCGGCGCGCGCGGCGAGCGCGATCTCGCCGCGGCGCGAGGCGACGGTGATCGCCTCGCCGGCCCTGGCGCCGATCGAATCGAGGTCGAGCGGATGCATGTAGACCACGGCCTGCGGCTCGATCGCGTCGAGCACCGAGGCGCGCCGCGTCATGGCGCCGGTGTGCCAGTGCTCGAGCTGGCGCCCGGTGATGAGCACGTACGGATACTCGTCGTCGGGACGCTCGTTCGCCGGGATGATGTCCGCGGGCACGAACTTGCCGCGCCCGCTCTTCGTCGGGAAGCTCTCGGTGAACACGACCGGCTGGCCGGGATCGTCCTCGGTGCGGCACGGATACGTGACCGACGACTGTTCCTCGAGCCGCTCCCAGGTGATGCCGTCGATCGAGTTCATCGCGCCGCGCATCTCCGCGAACACTTCCGCGACGCCGCTCTCCGGGCCGGCGTAGTTCCAATTGCAGCCGAGGCGCTTCGCCATCTCCTGGATGATCCAGAGGTCCTGGCGCGCGTCGCCGGGCGCGTCGAGCGCGCGGCGGCCGAGCTGCACCATGCGGTCGGTGTTGGTGACCGTGCCGGTCTTCTCCGGCCACGCCGAGGCGGGCAGCACGACGTCCGCGAGGTATGCGGTCTCCGTGAGGAAGAGGTCCTGCACGACGAGGTGCTCGACCTTGGCGAGCCCCTCGCGCGCGTGGTGCGCGTTCGGATCCGACATCGCCGGGTTCTCGCCCTCCACGTACATGCCCTTGATGCTTCCCTCGTAGGCGGCATCCATGATCTCGACCACGGTGAGGCCGGTCTTGTGGTCGAGCTTCTGTCCCCAGTACTTCTCGAAGCGCTCGATCGCCTTCGGATCGTCCACCTTCTGGTAGTCCGGGTACATCATCGGGATGAGCCCCGCGTCGGAAGCGCCCTGCACGTTGTTCTGGCCGCGCAGCGGGTGCAGGCCCGTGCCGGGGCGTCCCACCTGCCCGGTCATGAGCGAGAGCGCGATGAGGCAGCGCGCGTTGTCGGTGCCGTGCACGTGCTGCGAGATGCCCATGCCCCAGAGGATCATCGAGCTTTTCGCGGTGGCATAGGCGCGCGCCACCTCGCGGATGGTCTCCGCGGGAATGCCGCAGATGGGACCCATCAGCTCGGGGCTGAAGCCCTTCGAGTTCTGCTTGAGCGCCTCGTAGTTCTCGGTGCGCTGGCGCACGAACTCCTCGTTCACCAGGCCCTCTTCGATGATGGCGTAGATCATCGCGTTGAGCAGCGCCACGTCGGTGTCGGCCTTGAACTGCAGGTAGCGCCAGGCGTGCCGCGCGATGTCGTTCCTGCGCGGATCCATCACGATGAGCTTCGTACCGCGCTCCGCCGCGTTCTTCATGAACGTCGCCGCGACCGGGTGGTTGTTGGTCGGGTTGGAGCCGATGATGATCACGACCTCGGCCTTGGCGACGTCGGAGACCTGGTTCGACACGGCACCGGAGCCGACGCCCTCGAGCAGCGCCGCGACCGACGACGCGTGGCAAAGCCGCGTGCAATGGTCGACGTTGTTGGTGCCGAATCCGGTGCGCACCAGCTTCTGGAAAAGATAGGCCTCCTCGTTCGAGCCCTTGGCGCTGCCGAAGCCGGCGAGTGCCTGCGGCCCGTCGCGGTCGCGGATCTTGCGCAGACCGCCCGCGGCAAAATCGAGCGCCTCGTCCCACGAGGCCTCGCGGAACACCTCGCTCCAGCGCAGGGGGTCGACCGTGAACTCGGCGGTCTTGGGCACGCCGGGCTTGCGGATGAGCGGCTTGGTGAGGCGGTGCGGGTGGTGCACGTAGTCGAAGCCGAAGCGGCCCTTCACGCACAGGCGACCGTGGTTCGCGGGCCCGTCGCGGCCCTCGACGCGCACGATGTGGTTGTCCTTGACGTTGTACGTGAGCTGGCAGCCCACGCCGCAGTACGGACAGACCGAGTCGATCTTCTTGTCGACCACGACCTGGTAGGCGTCCTTCGCGGGCGCGAGCGCTCCGGTGGGACAGGCCTGCACGCATTCGCCGCACGCGACGCACGTGGATTCCCCCATCGGGTCGTCCATGTCGAAGACGATCTTGGAATCGCTTCCGCGGAAGGCGTAGCCGATGACGTCGTTCACCTGCACTTCGCGGCACGCGCGCACGCAGCGCGTGCACTGGATGCAGGCGTCGAGGTTCACCGCCATCGCCGGGTGCGAGGGATCGCAGGCCGGCTGCTCGCGCATCGGGAAGCGCGGGCTCGCGACGCCGAGCTTCGCGCTCCAGTCGAAGAGCTCGTTCGCGCCCGGCTTGAGGTCGGTCTTCGGCACGTCCGAGAGCAGCAGCTCGAGCACCATCTTCTGGGAATGCATCGCGCGGGCCGAAGTGCTCTGCACCTCCATGCCCTTCGCGGGATAGCGGCAGCACGAGGGCGCCAGCACGCGCTCGCCCTTGATCTCCACCATGCACGCGCGGCAGTTGCCGTCGGGCCGCAGGCCTTCCTTGTAGCAGAGGTGCGGGATGTCGGTCCCGTAGCGCTTCGCGGCCTCGATGATCGTCTCGCCCTCGAAGGCGGAGATGGTCTCGCCGTTCAGCTTGAATTCGATGGTCTCGGCCTTCGAGACCGGTTCGTTCATCTTCATTGCTGTACCCCGTGTGAAACCACAGATGAACACAGATGAACACGGATGGGATTCAACGGGGAATCCATCGTGCCCATCGCTGCATCGCCCAGAGCCATCACGATCGATCTGTGCTCATCTGTGTTCATCTGTGGTTCCATGATTTCAGATCTCGTCGGGAAAGTGCTTCGCGACCATGAGGATCGGGTTCGGCGCCGCCTGGCCCAGGCCGCAGATCGACGCATCGGCCATCGCCTGCGAGAGCTCCTCGAGGAGCTTGCGGTCCCACTGCTTCGCTTGCATCAGGTGCGCCGCCTTCGCGGTGCCCACGCGGCACGGCGTGCACTGGCCGCACGACTCGTGCTCGAAGAACTTCATCAGGTTCAACGCCGCGTCGCGCGCCTTGTCCTTGTCGGAGAGGACGATCACCGCCGCCGATCCGATGAAGCACCCGTAAGGCTGCAGCGTGTCGAAATCGAGCGGGATGTCGCCCATCGAGGCCGGCAGGATGCCGCCCGACGCGCCGCCCGGGAGGTAGCCGTAGAACTTGTGGCCTTCCAGCATCCCGCCGCAGTACTCGTCGATGAGCTCCTTCACGCTGATGCCCGCCGGCGCGAGGTGCACGCCGGGCTTCTTCACGCGGCCGGAAACGGAGAAGGAGCGCAACCCTTTCCTTCCGTTGCGGCCGTGCCTGGTGAACCATTGCGCGCCCTGCTCCACCAGGTCGCGCACCCAGAAGAGCGTTTCCATGTTGTGCTCGAGCGTCGGGCGCCCGAAGAGGCCCACCTGCGCGACGTACGGCGGGCGCAGGCGCGGCATGCCGCGCTTGCCCTCGATCGACTCGATCATCGCCGACTCCTCGCCGCAGATGTAGGCGCCCGCGCCGCGGCGCAGGTGGATCGACGGAAGCTTCGCCGGCGGATCGGCCTTCAGGGCGGCGACCTCGCGCTCGAGGAGCTCGCGGCAGGCGTGGTACTCGTCGCGCAGGTAGACGTAGATGTCGTCGATGCCGACGGCCCACGCGGCGATGAGCATCCCTTCGAGGAAGCGGTGCGGATCGCGTTCCAGGTAATGGCGGTCCTTGAACGTGCCGGGCTCGCCCTCGTCGATGTTCACCGCCATGAGGCGCGGGGCGGGCTCGCCGCGCACGATGCGCCACTTGCGCCCGACCGGGAATCCGGCGCCGCCGAGCCCGCGCAACGCCGAGTCCTCCATCGTCTTGATGACCGATTCGACGTCGCGCTTGCCGGTCACGCATTCGACCCAGGTCTGGTAGCCGCCGTGCGCGCGGTAGTCGGCATAGAGATGCGCCCGGGGCGCCGGGGCCTCGAGCTTGCTTTCCTTGACGGCCTTCGCGACGCCCTGCTCGGTCGCATGCCCGAACGCGTTGTGGCCGACGCAAACCGCGGGCGCCTCGGCGCAGCGGCCGATGCACGGTGCGGCGACCACGCGCACGTCCGGGCCGAGGATCTTCGGAAGCTTGTCGAGCAGTTGCCGGGCGCCCGCCATCGCGCACGAGAGCGTCTCGCACACGCGCACGGTGACCTTCGGCGGCGCCGTCTCGCCTTCCTTCACCACGTCGAAGTGGTGGTAGAACGTGGCGACCTCGTAGACCTCCGTCTGCGCGAGCTTCATGAGCTCCGCGAGCGCGTTGAGGTGCGCCGCGGACAGGTGGCCGAAGCGGTCCTGGATGCGGTGCAGGTTCTCGATCAGGTATTCGGCGTCGAGGGGCGCTCCCTGGAGGAGCTTCGCCACCTCCTCGCGCGCGACCGGATCGACGGGACGACCCTTCGGGACGGGACGCGGGCGGCGGATCTTCGAAACGGGGATTGCGACGGTATCGGCCATGGTTTCGTGGAATGAGTATGCGAGCACCCGCCCCCGATAGCGCGGGAGCGTTTTCCGGCGGGACCGGCGTAGCTGCGAGTCGGAGCCGAAGCTCCTCGCGCGCGCGGCGCGAGGAGTCGGAGAATCAAGACATTAGAGTAACGAATTCGTGCTTCGTTTGGGCTTGACGAGAGTCAAGACCCGCCGGGCGGAATGGGGGGCCCGGGCGGGCCCCCGCCAGCGCTACTTGAAGAGCGCCGCCGCCTTGCCGAGCGTCTCGGTGACACCCCAGATGAGCGGGATGCCCACGACCAGCCACGCGGCGAGCACGACGCCCTTGGAGATCGGCTTCGCGTCCGCGTACGCGGCGGCGGAGCCGGCGGCCGCCTTCTCGTGTCCGGCACGGCGCTCGGCCTCGAGCTGCGCCTCGCTCATGTACTTGGACTCGTCCACCGGCTTCACCAGCCAGTTGCAGATGAACCCGAGCACCAGGATCCCGCACAGGATGTAGGCGGTGATGTCGTAGACCTGGGCGCGCGGCACGCCGTGCTCGAGCTGGTACTCGCGCAGGTAGTTCACGATCACCGGACCGAAGATGCCCGCCGCCGACCACGCGGTGAGGAGCCTTCCGTGGATCGCGCCCACCATCTGCGTCCCGAAGATGTCCGCGAGATACGCGGGCACGGTCGAGAAGCTTCCGCCGTACATCGAGAGGATCACGCAGAACGCGCCGACGAAGAGCGCGACGTGGCCCAGGTGGCCGGACCACGGCGCCGACGCGTAGAGCACGATGCCGAGCAGGAAGAACGTGTAGTACGTGTTCTTGCGCCCGATGTAGTCGGAGACCGAGGCCCAGACGAAGCGCCCGCCGATGTTGAAGAGGCTCAGGAGCCCGGTGAAGCCGGCGGCGATGCCCGCGATCTGCACCTTCTGCGCCGGCGTGAGCTCGTTGAACTTGGCCGCGACGCCGATGAGCTTGCCGGCGAACACTTCCTGCAGCATCGGCGAAGCCATGCCGATGATGCCGATGCCGGCGGTCACGTTGAGGCAGAGCACCCACCAGATGAGCCAGAACTGCTTGGTCCGCGTCGCGGTGGCGAGATCGACGTTGCGCGTCGTGATCATGCCTTTCGAGCTCGCGGGCGGCGTCCATCCCGCGGGCTTCCATCCCGCCGGCGGAACGCGGTAGCCGAAGGCGCCGCCCACCATGAAGACGAAATAGATCACCGCGAGGCACACGAACGTCTGCCAGACGCCCACTTCGGTCGAGGTCCGGAAGTGGCTCATGAGGATCACCGAGAGCGGCGCCCCGATCATCGCGCCGCCGCCGAACCCCATGATCGCCATGCCGGTCGCCATGCCGCGGCGATCCGGGAACCACTTGATGAGCGTCGAGACGGGCGAGATGTAGCCCAGGCCCAGTCCGATGCCGCCGATCACGCCGGAGCCCACCCACAGCATCCAGAGCTGGTGCACGTAGACGCCCACCGCCGAGATGAGCAGGCCGCCGCACCAGCAGATCGCCGCGACGAAGCCCGCCTTGCGCGGTCCCGCGTGCTCGAGCCATCCGCCCCAGATCGCCGCCGCGGAGCCGAGGAACACGAAGAACAGGGTGAACATCCACCCGAGCATGCTGATCTTCCAGTCGCACGTCGTGGTGAACATCGCGCCGACGATCGACATGCCGGCCGGACACTCGACCGACTTGTTGATGCCGATGGCGTGCGAGAGCGGCAGCCAGAACACGCTGAAGCCGTACGCCATCCCGATGCAGAGGTGGATCGCGAGCGCCGCGGGCGGCACCAGCCATCGGTTGAAACCCGGAGCCGCGATGGTCCGTTCCTTCGAAAGCAGTCCCACGGTACCCGGGACGCCTTCCAGCACGCCGGCAGCGTCAGACATTTCCCCTCCTTTGTTGTATGCCGCACAGGATCTTCGATTCGATGCCCGCTTCAGATGAGCGCGGGGCTATGCGCGTTCCCGCGGGCAACGTACCATTCGCCCTTGCCCCCGGACAATATGACGCCGCGCCCCTAAATCTTATGTATGGGATTGCATATTTCAGGAGGGAGGCCGCTTGAAGATCTCGATCCAGCCGCAGTGGGTGCTCGACGGACGCTCGGAGCTCGACCCGGTCATGCGACGGCTGCTGCCGCTGCTCGCGGCCGTCGAAAGGGAAGGGAACCTGCAGCGCGCCGCCCGGGAGCTGGGGTTTTCCTATCGCCTCGCCTGGGGCATCGCGCGCGAGGGCGAAAGGGCGCTCGGCGCCCCGGTCCTCAAGATGAGCCGCGGGCGCGGCTCGCGCCTCACGCCGCTCGGCGAGACGCTCCTGTGGGCCGAGAAGCGCGTCGCCGCGCGGCTCGCGCCGATGATCCGCAACGTGGCCTCCGAGCTCGAGTTCGAGATCGAGCGCGCGTTGCGCGAGGCGCCCGTCGTCTTCCGGCTTCGCGCGAGCCACGGCTTCGCGATCGAGCTGCTGCGCGACCACCTCGCGCACGAGCACGTGCCGATCGAGCTCAAGTACTGCGGCAGCATGGACGCGCTCGCCTCGCTCGCCGCCGGCGATTGCGAGATCGGCGGCTTCCACGCGCCCGTCGGACCCCTGCAGCGCGAGGCGCTCGCTTTCTATGCGAAGTGGCTGCGCGCCGAGGGGCTCACGCTCGTCATGCTGTGCGCACGGCGCCAGGGCATCATCACGGCGCCGGGCAACCCGAAGGCGATCGGCAGCCTCGCCGACCTCGCGCGGCCGGGCATGCGCTTCGTGAACCGGCAGTTCGGATCGGGAACGCGCCTCCTCCTCGACCTGCTGCTCGCGCGCGAAGGAATCGAGAGCTCCGAGATCGCGGGTTACCCGAGCGGCGAGTTCACGCATTCGGCCGTGGCGGCGTGCGTGGCGAGCGGGATGGCCGACGCCGGCTTCGGCGTGGAGCACGCGGCGCGGCGCTTCGGGCTCGAATTCATCCCGGTCGCGAACGAGCGCTACTTCCTGGTGTGCCGCGATGCCGCGCTCAAGGACCCGTTCGTGAAGCAGCTGCTCGAGACGCTGAAGAGCCGCAGGTTCCGCGCGGCCGCGGCGAAGATCGCGGGAATCGACGCCTCCCACGCCGGAACCATCACCGCGATGGACGACGCGTTCCCGGAGCTGCGCGAGATGCTCGCGGAGCCCGCCCGGGAACGCTGAGGGACTAGAGCACCGACTTCAGGAGCTTGCCCATCTCCGCGGGGTTGCGCGTCACCTTGATGCCGCACTCCTCCATCACGGAGAGCTTTTCCTGCGCGGTCCCCTTGCCACCGGAGATGATGGCCCCGGCATGGCCCATGCGCTTGCCCGGGGGCGCGGTGACGCCCGCGATGAAGCCGACGACCGGCTTCTTCATGTGGTCCTTCACCCAGCGCGCGGCGCTCTCCTCGTCGCTGCCGCCGATCTCGCCGATCATGATGACGGCCTCGGTGTCCGGGTCGTCGTTGAACATCTTCATGACCTCGACATGCTTCAGGCCGTTCACGGGATCGCCGCCGATGCCGACCGCCGAGGATTGGCCGAGGCCGAGCGCGCTCACCTGGCCCACCGCCTCGTAGGTGAGCGTGCCGGAGCGCGAGACGATGCCGATCCTGCCCTTGCGGTGGATGTGGCCCGGCATGATGCCGATCTTGATCTCGTCGGGCGTGATGAGGCCGGGGCAGTTGGGCCCGATGAGGCGCGTCTTCCTGCCCTGCATCCGGTAGCGCGTGCGGATCATGTCGCGCACCGGGATGCCCTCGGTGATGCAGATCACGAGGTCGAGTTCCGCGTCCACCGCCTCGTCGATCGCGGCGGCGGCGTACGGCGGCGGCACGTAGATCACCGAGACGGTCGCGCCGGTAGCCGCCTTCGCTTCCTTCACCGTGTTGTAGATCGGGATGCCCTCGAAGTCCTGGCCGCCCTTCTTCGGCGTGACGCCCGCCACGAAGCAGTTTTTCCCGTTCGCGTACTCGCGGCACATCTTCGTATGGAACTGGCCGGTCTTGCCGGTGATGCCCTGGGTGATGACCCTGGTGTTTCTGTCGATGAGGATGGACATTGGATTTCCTGTCATTCCCGCGCAGGCGGGAATCCGTTCGTGTCATTCCCGCGCAGGCGGGATCCGTTCATGTCATTCCCGCGAAGGCGGGAATCCAGAGGGGTCCCCGACCATTACGGCCTCCCGGCCGCGTCGAGGATGACGATTCAGGCCGCCACTGCGGCCTTCCCCTTGGCGGCGGCGACGACCTTCTTCGCCGCATCGCCCATGTCGTTGGCGGAGATGATGGGCAGGCCCGAGTCGGCGAGGATCTTCTTGCCGAGGTCGACGTTGGTGCCCTCCAGGCGCACGACGAGCGGCACCTTGAGGCCGACCTGCTTCGCCGCGGCGACCACGCCGGTAGCGATCACGTCGCACTTCATGATGCCGCCGAAGATGTTCACCAGGATCGCCGCGAGCTTCGGGTTCCTCAGCATGATCTTGAACGCCTCGGTCACCTTCTCGGTGGTGGCGCCGCCGCCCACGTCGAGGAAGTTGGCCGGGTTGCCGCCGAAGAGCTTGATGGTGTCCATGGTCGCCATCGCGAGGCCCGCGCCGTTCACGAGGCAGCCGATGTCGCCGTCGAGCTGGATGTAGTTGAGATCGAACTTCGACGCCTCCACCTCGGCCGGATCCTCTTCGTCGAGGTCGCGCATGGCGACGATGTCGGGATGCCGGAAGAGCGCGTTGTCGTCGAAGTTCAACTTCGCGTCGAGCGCCACGACGCGCGCGTCGCCCGTGACGATGAGCGGGTTCACCTCGGTGAGCGAGCAATCGCACTCGTCGAAGCACCGGTAGAGGCTCTTGAAGAGGTCGCGCGCCTGCGGCACGAGGTTCGCGGCGACACCGATCTTCGTCGCGATGTCCTCGGCCTGCGCGTCCTCGAGTCCCTTCATCGGATCGATCGCGACCTTGTGGATGCGCTCGGGCGTCCTGGCAGCGACTTCCTCGATGTCCATGCCGCCCTCGCTCGAGGCCATCAGCACCACGCGCTGCAACACGCGGTCGACCACGAGCGCGGCGTAGAGCTCTTTCCGGATGTCGGCGCCTTCCTCGATGAGGAGGCGGCGCACCACGCGGCCCTGGGGACCGGTCTGGTGCGTGACGAGCGTCATGCCGAGCATCTTCGTCGCGAGGCTGCGCACCTCGTCGACCGAGCGCGCGAGCTTCACGCCGCCCCCCTTGCCGCGGCCGCCGGCGTGGATCTGGGCCTTCACGACCCAGACCGGGCCGCCCAGCTTCTTCGCCGCGGCGACGGCCTCCTCGACGGAGAAAGCGGGGAATCCGCGTGGCGTGGCCACGCCGTATTTGCGAAACAGTTCCTTGCCCTGGTACTCGTGGATGTTCATGGCGGTGGGGGCGAATCTGGAGGAAGAAGCGGGAAACTCACCGATTTTATCAGCCGGAGCCGGCCGGAAACTCTTGACCTAGGACAGGTCCCCGCCCTCCCGCACTCAGTGCTGGTCGGGATCCTCGGCCGGCTCGACCGGCTCGGTGCCGCGATACCACGCCGGGTAGTAGCGCCCGACCACGGGCGAGGTCGCGGCGAGCGCATGGCAGCGGTCGAGCTGGAACGGCTTCTTCGCCGGATCCTGGATCTTCTGGCCCGCCATGGTCTGGAAGGCGCCGGTCGCGAGCGCCGCGGCGAGCTCGCTGAGATGCGTGCAGCCCTCCACGGCGCCGAAGAGCTCCCGGATCTTCTGGTGATAGCCCGGCCGGATCGCGAGCCCCACGAGCTTGCGGTAGGCCGGCGCGATCCTGCCGCAGTAGTCCGCATACGGCACGGCGTCCATCCGCGCCTCGGCATCCACGATCACGAGGTTGCGGTCGATGGTGAGGCGCAGCCACATGGAGTGGATCGGCTCGCCGGCCTTGCGCACGCCGGCGGCGAGGTTGAAGTCGTAGGGCTTGCGGTCGACCAGGCGGCCCTCGATGTCGTAGAGGCCATCCGCGCGCTTGTAGCCGTGGATCTCGATCGCGCGCGCATGCAGCGGTACGCGCTCGACCGGCGGCTCAGGCGCGCGCATCGGCCGATGCCGCGGACGCCCCGCTGCGCCGTCCCGCGCGGATCGCCTCTGCGAGCTCCGCGCCGGTCTGGAAGCGCTGCTCGAAGTCCTTGGCGAGCGCCTTGTCGATCACCGCCTCGATCCAGGGCGGCAGCGACGCGTTCAACGAACGGATCGGATCGTGCGGATTGTTGGCGATGGCGAACATGAGCTGCGTCATCGACTCGCCCTCGAACGGCAGCTTCCCGGTGAGCATCTGGTAGAGCGTGACGCCGAGCGAGAAGAGGTCGCTCCGGCCGTCGATCTTCCTGCCGGCGAGCTGCTCGGGCGACATGTACGAGGGAGTGCCGAGCACCATGCCGGTCTTGGTCTTCGACGAGTCGGTGATGCGCGCGATGCCGAAGTCGGTGACCTTCACCGTGTCGCTCTCGGGCTCGTACATGATGTTCGCCGGCTTGATGTCGCGGTGGACGATGCCCATCGAGTGCGCGTAGCCGAGCGCATCGGCGACGCGCTCCACGATCGAGAGCGCCTTGTCCGGCGGCAGCAGGCTCGCGAGCCTGGTGCAGGGCGTGAGGTCCTTGCCCTTGAGGAACTCCATCGCGATGTAGCACAGGTCGTGCTCCTCGCCCGCGTCGTAGATCGTCACGATGTTGGGATGCGCGAGCCGGCCCGCGGTCTCGGCCTCGCGGAAGAAGCGCTCCTTCGCCTCGGCGAGCTCGTCGGCCTCGAACTCCGAGGAGAGCGCCATCGTCTTGATCGCCACGACGCGGCCGATCTTCGGGTCCTTGCCCGCGTACACCACGCCCATCGCGCCCTTGCCGAGCTCCTTCTCGACCTGGTAGCGGCCGAGCATCGGCTTCTCCGCGCCCGAGCCGCCCTGCAGGATCATCGTGCCGGCGTTGGTGCGCGCCTGCGCGGAGCCGCCGAGGATGATCGTCTCGGAGAGCTTCTTCGCGCGGTCGAGGCGCTCTGCCACGTCGCGGAACTTCGGGTCGAAGGTCTGCATGTAGCGGAACACGTTCTCCGCCTTGTTGAACTGGCGCCGGCGCTCGAAGTCGAGCGCGAGGTTGTAGAGGTTCTCCATCACCTCCTCGTTGAGCGGCGCCTTGCGGAACTTGTCGAACGCCATGTCGAGCTGGCCCTGCTGCTGGAAGGCGAGCCCCAGCATGCGGTTCGATTCCGCGCTCTCGACGTCCGCCTTCTCCTTGCGCCGCTCGGTCACCAGGTAGTGCTTGGTGGTGAGGAGCGCGTGCCCGACGAGGAGGAGCGTCGCCGGAAGCATCAGCTGGATCCACAGGCCCGGCCCGGTCATGAGCGCGAGGTGCGTGCCGAACAACGCCGCGAGGATCACCACGCTCAGCGCCGCTCCCATGCCCGCCTTGAGCCGCGGCAGCAGCAGCATGAGGTAGAGCGCGATCGCGAGGTAGGCGGCGAGCGTCGCGAGCGCGGCCCACGCCGGCACCACGAAGAAATGCTCCTGCAGGATCGAGGAGACCGAGTGGGCGAGCGTGGTCACCGGGTTCATCTGCGCGGAGACCGGCGTGACCTGCGCCGCACCCACGCCGGTGGCGGTCGCGCCGATCAGCACGATCTTGCCGGCGTACTTCGCCGCCGGGATCTTGCCGCTGTACACGTCGAAGAACGAGTCGATCGGGAAGGCGGGACGGCCGTCGCGATCCTTGTAGAAGTACGTGTACATCTGCCCGTAGTCGTCGGTGCGGATGGTCTTGCCGCCCAGGGTCACGCTCTGCCCGACGCTCGCGGTGATGTCCTTCGGCCCGAGGTTCAGGCTCTTCGCCGCGATCATGAGCGCGAGCGACGGCAGCTGCTGGCCGTAGTAGTCGAGGATCAGCGGCTCGAAGCGCACGGCGCCGTCCTCGTCGAGCGCATTGTTGAGGTGGCCCATGCCCGCGACGACGCCGCCCACCGCCTCGATCGGCACCAGCGCGCCGTTCGCGTGCAGGAACGAGCCGCCGCCGTCGGTCGAGGCGCCGATGGTGTTCTTCAGCACGTAGTCGGGCAGCGGCTTGTCCGGGCGTCCGGGCGGCGCACCGTAGGAGAGCTGCTCGAAGGCGAGGGGCACCAGCACGTTGCCCGCCTTCTTCACGCTCGCGGCGAGGCGCGCGTCGCTGTCGAGCGCGGAGGAGGCTTCGGCGAGGATGCGCCCGATCTCGGCGACTTCCGCCGGCGGCTGCGCGGCCTGCGCGGCCGGCGTCTCGGCGCCGATGGGAGCCACGCCCTGCACGTCCTGCGCGGGCGCGGGCCACGCCTTGTGGATCACGTCGAGCGCCTTCTGCACGTAGGCGAGCCCCGGATCCTTCTGCGGCTCGAAGAAGAACACCGTGTCGCCGATCACCTTCGCGTGCGCCGCGGCGAGCTGGTCGATCAGCTTCGCGATCACGTCGCGCGACCACGGCCAGCGGCCGATGTTGGCGATGGACTGCTCGTCGATGGCGATGACCGCGATGCGCTCGCTCGGAGGCTTGGAGGTCATGCGCACGCCGAGGTCGTAGGCCCAGCGCTCGACCGCGGGGATGAACCCGGCGGTGCGTGCGAAGCCGAAGAGCACGACGGCGATGACGAGGCCGAGGAACCAGTCCGCCTTCCAGAACGCGGTCTTCATCGCTTCTCCCTGGTCCCGGGCCTTCTCGTGGGGGGGCTCGGCCCGTGGATGTGTTGCGATGCGCCCATCTTACATGGGCCCCCTCCAGGCCGCGCGCCGTTCAGCGGGCGACGTCGACCTCCGATCCGGCGCCCCGCTCGCGCGCGAGGCGCACCAGGTGGGCGGCGATGACGAGGTCCTGGATCGCCATGCCCTGCGACTCGAACAGGGTGACCTGCTCCGCGGACGTGCGCCCCGGCCGGAGGCCGGCGATCACCTCGCCGATCTCCGTGAGCGAACCCGCATGCAGCCGACCCTTCTCGAGCGCGGGCAGCAGGTCGCCCGCCTCCTTGAGCGCCGAAGGGCGCGAATCGACCACGACCGGCTGCGCGCGCCGCACGGTCG
>DATNGJ010000075.1:0-71249 GCA_035605915.1 Usitatibacter sp. | reverse complement strand
GCTCTGCGGGCTGCCCGGCAAGCTCGGCATGGACGGCTCCAGGGTATACGCCGCGTGGAAGAACGGCGAGATCGAGGCGATCCGCAACTACTGCGAGACCGACGTCGCGAACACCTACGCGCTCTACCAGCGCTTCCAGCTCGTGCGTGGGCTGCTCACGCCCGAGGCCTACGCGCGCGAGGTACAGATGCTGCGCGATTTCCTGGCGGCGCGGGAAGCGCCCCACTGGAAGGAGTTCGCAAGCGCCTGGAAGTGACTCGAAGATCGGTGGAACCACAGATGCACACGGATGAACACAGATGATCTTCGAATCGAGGATCATGGTCCTCATGGCGGCGTTCGAAGACCCTTTACAGGCTATCCGTGTTCATCTGTGGTTCCCTCGTCGCCGTTTGCCTGTCGGAACGGACTCCTCTCGTTCAGCTCGTCCACGTAGGCGTCGATGCCCGCGCCTTCGCGCGCGAGGAAGTCGTCGATCGCGCGCTCGAACGCGGGATGCGCGAGCCAGTGGAACGAGCGGGTCGCCTCGGGGAGGAAGCCGCGCGCATGCTTGTGCTCTCCCTGCGCTCCTCCCTCGAAGAGCGCGATGCCACGCTCGATGCAGAACTCCATCGCCTGGTAATAGCACGCCTCGAAGTGCAGGCCCGGCACCGGCTCGACGCTGCCCCAGTAGCGGCCGTAGAGCGTGCCGGCGCCGAAGATGTCGAGCGCCGCGGCGATCGGGCGGCCGTCGCGATCGGCGACCACGAGGAGGAGGTTGTCGGGCATGCGCTGTGCGATTGTGCCAAAGAATGCGCGGTCGAGGTACGGCGTCGAGCGGTGCGCGCGGTAGGTTCGCCGATAGCACGCCGTGAAGAAATCCCAGTCGCGCTCGCGCGCCTCGCCTCCCGTCACCCGGCGCAGCCGCACGCCGGACTCCGCCACCCGGCGCCGTTCCTGGCGGATCTTCTTGCGCTTGTCGTGCGAGAGCTCGGCGAGGAACGCGTCGAACGAGGCATAGCCGGGATTGCTCCAGTGGAACTGCACGCCGCGGCGCTCGAGGAAGCCCAGCTCGCGCAGCGTGCGTGCGTCGCGCTCGTCGGGGAAGAGCACGTGCAGCGAAGAGAGATGCGAGTCGCGCGCCATGGCGAGCATCGCGCGTGCGAGCGCGGCGCGCGACGCCTCGTCCTCGGCGAGGAGGCGCGTGCCGGTGGCCGGCGTGAACGGCACCGCGCACAGGAGCTTCGGGTAATAGGCGATGCCGTGCCGCTCGTAGGCGTCGGCCCAGGCCCAGTCGAACACGTATTCGCCGAACGAATGCGACTTCGCGTACGCCGGCGCGGCGCCCACCAGCCGATCGCCCTCCCAGAGCGTGGGATAGCACGGTGCCCAGCCGCTCGCGGCCGACGCGCAGCCGGTTCGGTGCAGGCTATCGAGGAACGCGAACGAGAGCGTCGGATTGCCGAGCGCGAGCGCGTCCCAGCGAGCGGGATCGACGCCGTCGAGCGATTCGAGGATGCGCAGGGATTGCACGTCGCTATAATTGAGTCCTTCCCGGATTCTAGCCGCCCCCTGGCATTCCCCGCGCCCCGATGAAGATCGCCGTCGCCCAGATCAACACGACCGTGGGCGATTTCGCCGGCAACGCGGACCGCATCCGCCGCGCGATCGAAGCCGCCCGCTCCGCCGGAGCCGCCCTCGTCGTGACTCCCGAGCTCGCGCTCTCGGGCTATCCGCCCGAGGACCTGCTGCTGCGCGACGACTTCTGCGACCAGTGCCAGGCCGAGCTGATGAAGCTCGCGCCCTACTGCCTCGACATCGCGGTCGTCGTCGGCTACCCGCATCGCGAGGGACGTACGCGCTACAACGCCGCGGCGGTGTTGCGCGGCGGGCGCGTCGAGAAGGTGTACTTCAAGCAGCGCCTGCCGAACTACAACGTGTTCGACGAGAAGCGCTATTTCGAGACCGGCAACCGCCCGTGCGTGATCGAGGTCCAGGGCCGCAGGATCGCCGTCACCATCTGCGAGGACCTGTGGTTCCCGGAGCCCGCCGCGCAGGCGAAGGCCGCCGGGGCGCAGCTCCTGGTGAGCATCAACGCCTCGCCGTTCCATCGCGCGAAGCTCGCCGAGCGCTACCAGATCATGGGCGCGCGCGTGAAGGAGACGAAGCTGCCGCTCCTCTACGTGCACTGGACCGGCGCGCAGGACGAGCTCGTGTTCGACGGCGCCTCCTTCGCGCTCGACGGCGAAGGCATGCTCACCTACCAGGCGGAGACCTTTCGCGAGGCGATCGACATCGTGCAGTTCGAGGGCGCGGCGGTGACCGGACCGATCGCCCCGCCGCTCACCGAGGAGGAGACCGTCTACCGCGCGCTCATGACGGGCGTGCGCGACTACGTGCAGAAGAACCGCTTCCCCGGCGTGCTGCTCGGCCTTTCCGGCGGCATCGACTCGGCGCTGGTGCTCGCGATCTGCGTGGACGCGCTCGGAGCCGAGCGCGTGCGCGCGGTCATGATGCCCTCGGACTACACGGCGTCGATGAGCGTCGAGGATTCGCGCGAGATGGCGCGCATCCAGGGCGTCGAGTACCACGAGATCGCGATCCGGCCGATGTTCGAGGCGTTCCGCGCGGCGCTCACCCCGGCGTTCGCGGGCCTTCCCGAGGACACGACGGAAGAGAACCTCCAGGCGCGCATCCGCGGCACGCTCCTCATGGCGTTCTCCAACAAGCTCGGCTCGATCGTCGTCACCACCGGCAACAAGAGCGAGATGGCGACCGGCTACGCCACCCTCTACGGCGACATGGCGGGCGGCTTCGCGGTGATCAAGGACATCGTGAAGACGTTGGTCTACCGCCTCGCCAACTGGCGCAACTCCAAGGGCCGCGTGATTCCGCAGCGCGTGATCGACCGCCCGCCGAGCGCGGAGCTGCGTCCCGACCAGACCGACCAGGACAGCCTGCCGCCCTACGAGGTGCTCGACGCGGTCGTCGAGCGCTACATGGAGCGCGACATGTCGCCCGAGCAGATCGCCGGCATGGGCTACGACATGCAGGCGGTGCGCCAGGTGGTGCGCCTCATCCAGAGGAACGAGTACAAGCGCCGCCAGGCCCCGCCCGGCATCCGCATCACGCCGCGGGCGTTCGGCAAGGACTGGCGTTATCCCATCACCAGCGGGTTCCGTCCCGACGGCGCGAAGCGTTAGGGCGGGAGCGCGCGCCGGAAGTGTTACCATCGCGTTTCCCGCGGTTCGGGCCCGTTCGAGGACATGAAGAAGATCGAAGCGATCGTGAAGCCGTTCAAGCTGGACGAGGTGCGCGAGGCCCTCTCCGAGATCGGCGTATCCGGGCTCACGGTCACCGAGGTGAAGGGCTTCGGCCGCCAGAAAGGCCACACCGAGCTCTACCGCGGCGCCGAGTACGTCGTCGATTTCCTGCCCAAGGTGAAGGTCGAGGTGGTCGTGGCCGACGGCCTGGTCGAGAAGGCGATGGACGCGATCGTGAAGGCCGCGCGCACCGGCAAGATCGGCGACGGCAAGATCTTCGTGTTCGACGTGGCGCAGGTGGTGCGTATCCGCACCGGGGAGACAGGCGAGGACGCCGTCTAGGCCCCGGAATTCCTTTCCTGTATCCTTGGCGGCACACAGGGAGGAGAAAACAAAAATGCTTCTCGCCGCTTTCTACGTCTTCGCGATCGCCGCGATCATCCTGCACTACACCGGGCACCTGAAGCGCTGGAACTGCGAATGGGTGCTCATCGTGCTGGCGATCGCGGTGTTCCCCGCCGTCCTCTTCCTCTGATCGCTCGCCCGCGCGCTCCTGCGTGGGCCTAGGCCGCCTCCTACGCGCCGCGCAGGGGCTGTCCGATAACCGCGCCTTCGGGCGCGTCCTATCTTGGGTTTGAGAGTCGCCGCTTTCGCGGTGACACGTTGGAGCTCACCCATGAAAAGCCTGAACCGCGCAACCGCCGTGCTCGGCGCCGCCGTCGCGCTCGCAGCTCTCGCAGCCTGCGATCGCGGTGGAGCGGGCACGCCGGCCGCCAAACCCGATCCTTCCGCGCAGACGATCAACGTGCAGCCCGCCCCGCCCACCGGAGACCCGCCGGGCACGACGCCGGTCACCGGCGGCCAGAGCGACCTCACGCAGGGCCAGAGCCGCTCGCAGATGCCGCTCGAGGGCCAGAACCACAACTACTCGTCCATCGCCCCGCAGCAGTCGCAGAAGTCGGGCAGCGGATCGGCGCCTTCCGAAGGCGACAACGCGAAGGGCGGCGCCGGGCAGCAGGGACAGCAGCCGGCGAGCCCGGCAAGGAGCCAGTGATGAAGCGTTCCGATGACCGCCGCGGGAATCGCCCGCAGGACTCGCAAAGCGAGCAGAGCGAGCAACGCCAGCAAAGCCAACAAGGCGAGCAAAGCCGGCAGCGCCCCGCGTCCTCCTCCTCGCAGCAGCGCCAGCAGGGCGCGGGCGGCGATCAGCAGCACGGCGAGGGCAACTACAAGGCGACGCGCGACTACGATCGCGGCGTGAAGGAGCACCTGCGCACGCACGACGTCGAGCGCGAGGCGCGCGACGCCGCGCCGCGCTCCGAGGAAGAGGAGCGCCAGATGCGCGAGGCCGAGGAGCTCGGCAAGAAGAAGGCGCAGGGCATGCAGGATTCGAAGGACCGCATGGACCGCACCGACCCGGACACCGGCGGCGTCAGCTCGCGCTAGCGGCACGCAGCCGGGCGAGCGGGTCCTGGCGGTAGAAGAGCTTCATCTGCTCGTACATCGCGGGGTACGCGGGCGCGAGGAGCTCGGGCGTCTCGAAGAACGCTTCCGAGCCCACGGCGAAGAACTCCGCCGCGTCTTCGGCGGCGTACGGGTCGATGGGAAGCTTGTCGAGCGCGGCCTGGCCGCGCCGTCCCGGCAGCCGCTCGGCCGCTTCCACGCGCCGCACGAAGTCCGCATACGCGTCGCTGAACGCCCGCTTCCATGCGCGCGCGTCCATGCCGCGATGCAGCGGCGGGAAGCCGTTCGGATCGCCGTTGCGCATGTCGAGCTTGTGCGCGAACTCGTGGATCACGACGTTGTAGCCCGCCACGCGCGAGCGTGCGTCGCCGGCGAGCGCGACATCCTCGTAGGAGAGGATCACCGGTCCGCCCAGCCACGCCTCGCCCGCCATCGCATCGCGCGTGAGGTGCACCACGCCCGCGTCATCCTCCACCTCGCGCTCCGGCATGAACTGGGTCGGGTAGACGATCACGTCGGACCATCCGTCGAACCACTCGATGCCGAGCTCGAGCACGAGGATGCACGCCTGGGCCGCGATCTCCACGCGCATCGCCTCGGAGACCGCGAGCTCGTGCGCGCCGGCGAAGCGCTTGATCGCGAGGAATCGCTCGCACAGGGCACGCAGGCGCTCCGATTCGCCGGCGCCCATGCCGCGCATGAAGAGCCACGGCGCGGTGGCGCGCCGCCACAGGTCCGGATCGATCGGAATCGCGGCGGGCCGGCGCGCGCGCCGGAGCCACGCGAACATCAAGGCGGCGCGGCGCCGGTGCGTTGCACCCGACCGCTTCCGGAGACGTGCGATTCGACGCGCGGGTCGCCGAAGTAGGTGATCGAGCCCGCGCCGCTGATCGACGCATCCAGGCGATCGCGCACCCACACGACCACTTTCGCGGAGCCCGCGATCCGCACGGTCGCGCGCTTCGCATCCAGGCGCACGGCATTCATCTCGCCCTCGCCGGCCATGCCCACCTCGAGCGCATCCACGCGGCCGATGGCGAGACCGTGGGCGTGGCCGCTGGTGTCGATCGAAAGCTCGCCGAGCCGCACGTCGGGCAGCACGATCCTTCCCGATCCGGCGAGCTTCACCGCGAGGCTCTGTCCCTCCAGCCGCGGCGCTTCGACGGTCACCGCGCCCGCCGTCGCGACGGAATCGAGCGAGCGCACGCGCACCGTGATGCGGATCGGCGTAACGGGACGCACTTCCACGTTCTTCGGGAAGCGGATCCGCAGCACTCCACCGTCGACCACCGTCTCGAGCTTCGCCAGCACGTCGTCGTCGGCGGTGAGCGTCGCGCCCTCCGCATCGCCCTGCACCACCGTGACGTGTGCGGGCACCGATACGGTGAGCGCGTGGAAGCCGGAGACCGGACGGTCGCGGGTCGCTGC
This sequence comes from Usitatibacter sp., assembly GCA_035605915.1. Taxonomy (GTDB): domain Bacteria; phylum Pseudomonadota; class Gammaproteobacteria; order Burkholderiales; family Usitatibacteraceae; genus Usitatibacter. Next base: position 65,115 of record DATNGJ010000075.1, on the reverse strand, counting down.
CGCGGCGGGAAGGGCGGCGAGGAGCGCGGCGATCGCCGCGAGGCGCAGGCGAATTTGCATGGGGCTTTTCCTTCGGGTCGTAAGCTCAACCCGCGCTGGCGATGCCGAGGTCGCGGCGAATCTGCAGCGCCACTTCGAGCGCGCGCTCCGGCGCGGCCTCGCACACGGTGACGTGGCCCATCTTGCGGCCCGGGCGCGCCTCGCGCTTGCCGTAGAGGTGCAGGTGCGCGCCGGCGTGGCGCAGCACCGCTTCCCAGGGCGGCTCGCCGCCGCGCCAGATGTCGCCCAGCAGGTTCACCATCACGGCGGGCGTGTGCTGCGACGGATCGCCCAGCGGCAAGCCGCACAGCACGCGCACGTGCTGCTCGAATTGCGAGGTGCGGCACGCGTCGATGGTGTAGTGGCCGCTGTTGTGCGGGCGCGGCGCGATCTCGTTGAGCAGGAGCTTGCCGCCCACGATGAACATCTCGACCGCGAGCACGCCCACGTAGCGCAGCTCGGCGGCGAGCCGCGTCGCGAGCGCGGTCGCTTCCTGCGCCATCGCTTGCGGCACGCGCGCGGGCGCGATGGTGACGTCGAGGATGCCATGCGCATGGCGGTTCTCGGCGAGCGGGAAGACCGCGGTCGCGCCGTCGGCCGCGCGCGCGAGGACGACCGAGACCTCGCGCTCGAGCGCGAGCAGCTCCTCGAGGATGCACGGCACGCCCTTCCATTCGGCATGGACGCGTGCGACGTCCTCCGCGCGGTCGATGCGCGCCTGGCCCTTGCCGTCGTAGCCCAGGCGCGCGGTCTTGAGGAGCGCCGGGAGCCGCACCTGCTCGAGCGCCGGCGCGATGTCCGCGGCCGAGTCCACGATCGCGAAGCGTCCCACGGGCAGGCCGTGCTCGGCGAAGAAACCCTTCTCGCGCCGGCGATCCTGCGCCACCGCGACCGAGGACCCGCTCGGGCGCACGAGCGACGAGGAGGCGAGCGCGTCGAGCGCCTCCGCGGGCGCGTTCTCGAATTCGGTCGTCACCGCCGCGCAGGTCTTGGCGATCTCGGCGAGCGCGGACGGATCGGCATAGGGCGCCTTGAGGTGCGCGGTGGCGAATTCCGCCGCGGGCGCGTAGGGATCGGGGTCGAGCACCGTCACGCGATAGCCGAGCGTGCGCGCGGCGACCGTGAACATGCGGCCGAGCTGCCCGCCGCCGAGCAGCCCGAGCGTGGCTCCCGGCAGGATCACAGCACGTCGGGAAGCTGCATCGCGGCGACCTGCTCGGCGAGCTTCTCGCGGTATTCGGCGAGCTTCTTCGCGAGTGCGGCGTCGGAGGCGGCGAGGAGGCTCACCGCGAAGAGCCCGGCGTTCGCCGCGCCCGCCTCGCCGATCGCGAAGGTGGCGACCGGGATGCCCTTCGGCATCTGCACGATCGAATAGAGCGAGTCCTGGCCGGCGAGGTGGCGCGTGGGCACCGGGACGCCGAGCACCGGGAGCGTGGTCTTCGAAGCGATCATGCCGGGCAGGTGCGCGGAGCCGCCCGCCCCGGCGATGATGCACGCGAGCCCGCGCGCACGCGCGCCTTGCGCATACTCGAACATCGCGTCGGGCGTGCGGTGCGCGGAGACCACCTTCTGCTCGAAGGGCACGCCGAAATCCTTGAGGATGCGCGCGGCGTGCTGCATCACGTCCCAGTCGCTCTGGGAGCCCATCACCACGCCGACCTTCGGATTGTCTTCCATCTTCGCTCCGCTTTCGTTCAAGCCGGAAACACAGGGGCAGGCTCAATCCGCCAGCTCGCTGGCGCTCTGGAGATGCCCGCGGTACGCGTCGAAAATGTGCCGCAGCGCCCCCTGCATGTCCACCTTCGGCGCCCAGGCGAGGTCCTTCTTCGTGTTCTCGATCGCCGGCACGCGGTTCTGCACGTCCTGGTAGCCCTTGCCGTAGTACTCGCCGGAGCCCACCTCGACGAGCTTCACCTTCGCCGCGCTCGCACGGTACTCGGGATAGGACTTCGCGAGGTCGAGCATCATGCCCGCCACCTCGCGCACCGAGTAGTTGTTGTCCGGGTTGCCGATATTGTAGATCTGCCCGCTCGCCACCCGATCGCGGTTCTCGATGATCTTCATGAGGGCGGAGATGCCGTCGTCGATATAGGTGAAGGCGCGCTTCTGCGCCCCGCCGTCCACCAGCTTGATCGGCTCGCCGCGCACGATGTGGCCGAGGAACTGCGTGATGACGCGCGAGCTTCCCTCCTTCGCCGTGTGGATCGAATCCAGGCCCGCGCCGATCCAGTTGAACGGGCGGAAGAGCGTGAAGTCGAGGCTGCCCATCGAGCCGTAGGCCCAGATCACGCGGTCCATCAGCTGCTTGGAGCACGAGTAGATCCAGCGCTGCTTGTCGATCGGGCCCAGCACGAGCTCCGAGGCGTACGGATCGAAACGCTCGTCGCGGCACATGCCGTAGACCTCTGAAGTCGACGGGAAGAGGATCCGCTTGCCGTACTTCACGCAGCTTCGCACGATCGGCAGGTTCGCCTCGAAGTCGAGCTCGAACACCTTGAGCGGCTCGCGCACGTAGGTCGCCGGCGTGGCGATCGCGACCAGCGGCAGCACCACGTCGCACTTGCGGATGTGGTACTCGATCCACTCCTTGTTGATCGTGATGTCGCCCTCGAAGAAGTGGAAGCGCTCGTGCTCGAGGAGGTCGGCGACGCGGTCGGAGCTCATGTCCATGCCGAACACCTCCCACCCCGTGTCCTTGAGGATGCGCTGCGAGAGATGGTGGCCGATGAAGCCGTTCACGCCGAGGATGCAGAGTTTCTTCATTGCGGGTCTCCGGGCCGGACGCCTTCGCGCCCGTACCGCTTGAGGAAGTTCGATGCGGAAATCGGCCGGCCGTCGAGCTCGGCCTCGAGGATCGCGAGCGTGGTGCCGTCGACGCAGCGCGCGACGAGACGATCGTTCTCGGCGAGGATGCGCGGGCCGCCTCCACGATCGTCCTCCAAGGGCGCGGGAGAACGCGGCTCCCTCTCCAGTAACCTGGTGCGAAGCACGCGCAGCGTCGCGCCGGCGACGGAGGTGAACGCGCCGGGATAGGGCGGCGCGACGGCGCGCACCAGGTCGTGGATCGCGCGCGCGCCCCGCGCCCAGTCGATGCGGCCGTCCTCGGGCCTGCGGCCGCCGAAGCAGGAGCCCTGCGCGGGATCCTGGGGAACGAGGCGCGCGCTTCCCTCGACGAGCGCGGGGAGCGCGCGGTCGAGGACGATCTCGGCGGCAACCGTCACCTTGCGGAAGACGTCCACCGCGCGGTCGTCGGGCAGGATCGGCACCGCCATCTGGTCCACGATGCGTCCCGCGTCGGGCTTCGCGACCATCTCGTGCAGGGTCGCGCCGGTCTCGCGCTCGCCGTGGAGGATCGCCCAGTTCACCGGCACGCGCCCGCGATATTTCGGCAGCAGCGAGCCGTGCATGTTGTAGGCGCCGCGCCGCGGCGTCGCGAGGATCGCGGCGGGCAGCATGTGGCGGTAGTAGAACGAGAACAGGAAATCGGGCGCGAGGGCGGAGAGCCGCGGGGCGAGCGCCGGCAGCCCGGAAGCCTCGGGCGCGATCGCCTCGATGCCGTGCTCGCGCGCGAGCCGCTCCACGCTCTCGAACCAGATCGTCTCGCGCGGATCGTCGCGGTGCGTGACGACGAGCGCCACCTCGAGGCCGTGCGCGAGCAGCACCGAAAGGCAGCGCACTCCCACGTCATGGTAGGCGAAGACCACCGCTCGCGCCGCCATCTCAGTCGGTCTTCTCGAGCAGCGCCTGGATGAGGTAGCGGGGCCGCTCGCGCACCTGCTGGTAGATGCGGCCGACGTATTCGCCGATGAGGCCGAGGCCGAAGAGCACCACGCCGATCAGGAAGAACTGCAGGATGTCGCGGTCCCAGATCACCCACAGCCCGTCGCCCGAGCCTTCGTAGATGCGGTAGGCGATCACCACGATGTAGACGCCGAGCGAGACCAGCGACACGAAGATGCCGAAGAGCGAGAACGCCTGCAGCGGCAGCACCGAGAACCCGGTGACGAGGTCGAAGTTGAGGCGCACCAGCCGGTAGAGCGAGTATTTCGATTCGCCCGCGTGGCGCTCCTCGTGCTCCACCTCCACCTCCGCGGGGTTGTGCGCGAACGAGTAGGCGAGCGCCGGGATATACGTGCTCACCTCGCGCGAGGCGCGGATCGCGTCGACGATGGGGCGGTCGTAGGCGCGCAGCATGCAGCCCTGGTCGGCCATGCGGATGTGCGTGATGCGCTCGCGCAGCCGGTTCATCGCCTTCGAGGCCCAGCGCCGCCACGCGACGTCCTGGCGCATGCGGCGGATCGAGCCCACGTAGTCGTGCCCCTCGTCCATCTTCGCGAGGAGCTTCGCGATCTCCTCGGGCGGGTTCTGCAGGTCGGCGTCGAGCGTCACGACGCGCGCGCCGCGCACGTGCTCGAAGCCCGCCATGATCGCCATGTGCTGGCCGAAGTTGCCGTTGAAGAGGATCACGCGCGTCACGTCGGGGCGCTTCTGGAACTGCTCGCGCAGCAGCGCCGCGGAGCGGTCGTGGCTGCCGTCGTTCACGAAGATCACCTCGTAGGAGGCGTCGAGCGCGTCGAGGGCGGGATAGAGGCGCGCGAAGAGCGCGGGCAACACCTCCTCCTCGTTGTACACGGGGATCACGACGGAGACCTGCGGCGCGCTCATCTCAGGCCGCCTTGCGCCGCATCACCTGCGCGAGGCTGTCGCACACGCGATCGACGTCGGACTCGCGCATCTCCGGGAAGAGCGGCAGCGTCACCGTCTCGCGCGCGATGCGCTCGGAGACCGGGAACTCGCCCTCGCGGAAGCCCTTGCGCCGGAATGCCGTGGTGAGGTGGATCGCCTCGTAGGAGATGCCGATGCCGATGCCGGCCTCCGCCATCGCGTCGATGAAGGACTTGCGCGTGCGGCCCATCGCCTCGAGCGGCAGGAGCACGGTGAACATGTTCCAGCTGTGGCCCGGGTTCGCGCGCGGCGGAAGGCGGTCGGGCGTGAGCAGGTCGTCGCCCGCGAGGCGCTCGAAGTAGCGCATGGCGAGCTTCTCGCGCGCGCCGCACCAGGCGTCGAGGTGCGCGAGCTGCTCGAGGCCGAGGCGCGCCGACACATCCGAGAAGTTGTACTTCGCGCCGGGGCGCTCCACGTCGCGCGTGCCGTCGGCGCGCCGCACGATGCCGTGGAAGCGCAGCTGCTCGATCACCGCGGCTTCCCGCGCGTCGTCGAGCACCAGCGCGCCGCCCTCGATCGTGGTGATGTTCTTGTTGGGATGGAAGCTGAAGGACACGAGGTCGCCGGTGGATCCCACCGCGCGGCCGCCCGCGCTGGAGCCGATCGCGAGCGCCGCGTCCTCGAGGATGCGCACGCCGTGGCGCTCGCGGAAGCGGGCGAGGGACGCCGGATCGAGCGGCGCGTTGTAGTGCGTCGGCAGGAAGACCTTGGTGCGCGGCGTGACCGCGGCATCGGCCTGCGCCAGGTCGACGTTGCGCGAGACGAGCTCCACGTCGACGAAGACCGGCGTCGCGCCCGAGCGCTCGACGAGGTTCCCGGTCACGAAGAAGCTCTGCGCGGGCAGGATCACCTCGTCGCCCGCGCCTACCTCGAGCAGCTCGAGCGCGAGCTCGATCGCCGCGGTGGCGGAGGTGACGCAGCGCACCGGCCGCCCGCCGAAGCGCTCCGAGAGCGCCTTCTCGAAGGCGGCGGCGCGCGGGCCGGTGACGAGCCAGCGGCTGCGCAGCGTGTCGGCGACGGCGGCGATCATCGCCTCGTCGATCGTGGGCCGCGCGAAAGGCAGGAAAGGGGTCAGGTTACTTTTCCTTCGCAGAGGGTTGGCGGGCACATGATGGAGAAAAGCAATCCGACCCCTTTCCTAGGAGCGCGCCACGAGGAACACGCCCACCACGATGAACGCGATGCCGACCAGCTTTTGCGCGGCGAGCGACTCGCCGAAGAGCGCCCACGCGGCGAACGCGTTCACGATGTAGCCGATGGAGAGCATCGGATAGGCGACGCTCACCGGCACGCGCGAGAGCGCGAGGATCCAGACCGCCACGCTCACCACATAGCACGCGAGCCCGCCCGCGACATACGGGCTCAGCGCGAGCTTCGATCCGATCGGGATCACGTTCGCGAGCGAGTAGGCGAACTCGCCCACGCGGTTGGTGCCCGCCTTGAGCAGCAGCTGCGCCGACGCGTTGAGCAGCACGCCGGCGAGCACGAGCGAGAAGGTGAGAGGGGTCAAGGCTTGCGCACCAGGACGCGGCGCGGGTCTTCGTGCAGCACCTGCATGGGCAGTCCCTGGCGCCGGAATTGGTCGTAAGTGCCGGGCTGCATTATAGCCATCGCATCGCCCGGCCGCAGCCAGTCCTGCGCGAATTTTCCCGTGTCCGCGATGACCTTCCACGGCTCGGCCTTCTCGCCCAGCTCGAACTCGTCGTGGTAGTTCACGAGCGTCACCGTGCGGCCGATGTAGAACGGCACCGTCTGGTCGTAGTGGTTCACGCTGTAGAGGCGCGTTGCCGGCGTGAGGTACGGCCTCATCGCGCGCGCGACGTCCCAGCCGGACTGCCGCGGCGTGAGCGCCTCGTAGCCCCTCTCGATGCCCTCGATGAGGAGGAGCGAGCCGAGCGTGATCGCGGCAAGCCCGATCCAGCGCCGCCCGGCCCGCAGCAGCAGCGTGCCCGCGATGCCGCCGGCGAGGAGTGCCGCGCAGCCCGCGAGCGCCCACGGCTTCGCCGCGGCATAGAGCGCGAGCGTCCACGCGTCCTTGCCCCCGCGATCCATGAAGAGCGCCGCGATGGCGAGCGGGACCGCGAGCGCGGCGCCCGCCGCCGCCCGGCGCGCGAGGCGGCGCGCCGCAGCCCTGGCGAGGTGCCGGCCGAGCACGATCGCGAGCATCGGGAAGACCGGCAGCACGTAGGCCGGAAGCTTCGATCCCGACACGCTGAAGAAGACGATCACCAGGGCGCACCATGCGAGCATCACGCGCAGCGGCTGGAAGCGCCGTCCCGCCTCGTTCGCCCACGCCTCGCGGATCGCCCCGGGCAGCGCGAAGCTCCACGGCAGGAACCCGAAAGCGACGATCGGCAGGAAGAACCACCACGGCTGCACGCGGCGCGCCTCGTGCGTGAGGAAGCGCTCGAAATGCTCGTGGATGAAGAAGAAGTGCGCGAACTCGGGATTCGCCCGCGATACCGCGAGGAACCACGGCGCGGCGATCGCGAGGAAGATCGGCACGCCGTACGCCCAGCCCAGGCGCCTCAGCACGGAAAGGTCGCGCCGCAGCACGATCTGCAGGAACACCGCCGCGGCGGGAAACACGATCCCGATGAGCCCCTTCGAGAGCACCGCGAGCGCCATCGCGGCCCATGCCGTGGCGAGCCAGCCGCGCGCGGGTGGTGCGCCGCGCTCGAACGCATCCTCGGCGAGGAGGAGGGCGCAGACCGCCACGGTGATCCACAGCGTGACGCCCATGTCGAGCGTCACGATGGTGCCGAGCGCCATGAAGTACGGACTGCACGACAGCGCGAGCGCCGTCGCGGTGCTCGCCTCGGCGCTGCCCAGGCGCCCCGCCGTGAACGCGGCGACGAGCAGCGTGAGCAAGCCGCAGGCGGCGACGTAGAGGCGCGCGGTGACCTCGTTCTCGCCGAAGGCGCGGAAGGCGAGCGCCGTCGCCCAGTATTGCAGCGGCGGCTTCTCGAAGTACTTGAGGCCGTCGAGGCGCGGCGTGACCCAGTCGCCCGATTGCACCATCTCGCGCGAGATCTCCGAGTAGCGGCCCTCGTCGGGATTCGCGAGGCGGCGCTGCAGCCCGTCCACGCCGATCGCGACGGCGACGAGCGCCACGAGGACGAGCGCGAGGCGCGCGAGGCGGTCCACGCGCTAGGCCTCGAGCAGCACGACCACCGCGCCGCCGCCGCCATGGATCGCGTGCGGCTCGACGAACGCGAGCACCTCGTCGCGTCGCATGAGGAGCCTGCGGATGCGGCGCTTGAGCACGGGCTCGCGCCCGCGCGAGCCCAGGCCCTTGCCGTGGATGATGCGCACGCAGCGAAGGCCGCGCCGCTTGCAGTCGGCGAGGAAGGCCGCGGTCTCGATCGCGGCGGGTTCGGCGGTGAGGCCGTGCAGGTCGAGCTGCTCCTGGATCACCCAATGCGTGCGCTTGAGCTTGCGCAGGATCTCGCGCGGCAGCCCCGGGCGCAGGAAGAGGGAATCGTCCTCGAGCTCGGTGTCGTCGCCGTCGGGGCCGAGCCGCGCGAGCTCGTCGAGCACCGCACGCTCGTCGCGCAGGCGCTGCGTGGGCACCGGCGAGGGGCGCGGCCGCCACGGCTCGACGCGGTTCACCGGCGCGGCCGGGCGCACGCCCCGCATCTCGGCGCGGAAGAGCTCGACATCGTCGGGCTGCGGGGAGGCGGCGCGCGCAAAGCCGCGCGCGGTCTTCCTCACCCCAGCGTTTCCAGGTACTTGTCCGCGTCGAGCGCGGCCATGCAGCCGGTCGCGGCGCTCGTGACCGCCTGCCGGTAGACGTGGTCCTGCACGTCGCCCGCGGCGAACACGCCGGGGACGCTCGTCGCCGTGGCGTTTCCGTCGAGCCCGCTCTTCGTGACGATGTAGCCGTTGCGCATCTCGAGCTGGCCGGCGAAGATGTCGGTGTTGGGCTTGTGCCCGATGGCGATGAAGCAGCCGGTGAGCGCGAGCTGCCGCGTCTTGCCGTCGGCGGTGGACTTGATGCGCACGCCGGTGACGCCCGACGCGTCGCCGAGCACTTCGTCGAGCACGTGGTTCCACTCGATCGAGGCCTTGCCTTCCTTCTCGCGCTCGAAGAGCTTGTCCTGCAGGATGCGCTCGGCGCGGAACTTGTCGCGCCGATGGATCACGGTCACGTGGCGCGCGATGTTGGTGAGGTAGAGCGCTTCTTCCACCGCGGTGTTGCCGCCGCCCACGACGCACACGTCCTGGCCCTTGTAGAAGAAGCCGTCGCAGGTCGCGCAGCCCGACACGCCCTTGCCCATGAACGATTGCTCCGAGGGCAGCCCCAGGTACATCGCCGAGGCGCCGGTCGCGATGATGAGCGCGTCGCAGGTGTAGGTGCCGCCGTCGCCCACGAGCGTGATCGGCTTGCCGGCGAGCCTGGCGGTGTGGATGTGGTCGAACACGATGTTCGTCTCGAAGCGCTCGGCGTGCTTGAGGAACCGGTCCATTAGCTCCGGGCCCTGCACGCCCATGGCATCGGCCGGCCAGTTGTCGACGTCGGTGGTGGTCATGAGCTGCCCGCCCTGCGCGAGGCCGGTGACGAGGGTGGGCTTGAGGTTCGCACGCGCGGCGTAGACCGCGGCGCTGTAGCCGGCGGGGCCGGAGCCGAGGATCAGCACGCGGGAGTGTTGGGTGGCCATTCGGGATGTAAAAAAAGGGCGGCGGGGCGCGGGAAAAGGGCGATTATCGCATCCCGGCGCGGCCGTTATGTCCCTGTATTTAAGGGGTTATATGAGATAGCGCCCCTAACGGTTTGACAAATAAGGGCATTTTGAGTATTTAAGCACCATGAATGCGACCCCGAGGCGCGCCATCGGCGAGCGCACCCAGACCCTCAAGGCGGTGCCCTTCTTTACCCAGCTCAACGACCATGAGCTGGACGTGGTGCGCGCCGTCGCCACCGAGAAGAGCTATCCGAAGACCGCCGTCGTCCTCACCGAGGGCGAGATGGGCGATTCGCTCTTCATGATCCAGTCGGGCAAGGTGAAGGTCTTCATCGGCGACGAGGACGGGCGCGAGATCATCCTCAAGATCCTCGGTCCGGGCGACTTCTTCGGCGAGATGTCGATGATCGACAAGCAGCCGCGCTCGGCCTCCGTGACGACCATCGAGGCGGCCTCGTTCCTGGTCCTCTCGCACGCCGCGTTCGAGCGTTGCGTGGAGCAGGCGCCGCGCATCGCGAACATGGTGATGCGCGTGCTCGCCACGCGCGTGCGCGAGGCCGACCGCAAGATCGGCACGCTCGCGCTGATGGATGTCTACGGGCGCGTCGCGAGCACGCTGCTCGAGCTTTCCGTCTACAACAACGGCAAGCTCATGGTGGGCGAGAAGCTCTCGCAGCAGGACCTCGCGAACATGGTGGGCGCCTCGCGCGAGATGGTGAACCGCATCCTCAAGGACCTCTCGGAGCGCGGCTTCATCTCGATCGAATCCAAGTCGATCACCATCATCAACCGGGAGCTGCCGCCATCGCTGTAACGGAAGTGCGCTCGTCCCCGCGTTCGGGGGAAACGCAGTCCGCCTCCGGCCCGCGCATCGCGCGGGCGCTGCGCGAAGCCGGATGGATCCTGGTCCTCGCGCTCGGCGCGTGGCTCGCGCTGGTGCTCGCGAGCTACCACGCGACCGACCCCGGCCCCACCTTCGACGGGCCTTCGGCGACGATCCTCAACCGGGGCGGCGCGGCGGGCGCGTGGATCTCGGCCGCGCTCTACTACGTGTTCGGCTTCTCCGCGTGGTGGTGGGTCGTGTTCGGCGCCCTCGGCATCCTCCGGCTCTACCGGCGCGTCGAGGAGTGGCAGCTCGTGTGCCGCCGCTCGCTCGCGGCGATGCTCGTGGGGTTCGCGATCGTGATGGCCGCGAGCTGCACGCTCGAGGCGTTGCGGCTGCATGCGCTGGCGCCATCGGGATTCGAGCCGGGCGGTGCCGTCGGCGCCGTGCTCGCGCCCGCGGTCGCGCACGCGCTCGGCTTCACCGGCGGGACGCTCCTCGTGCTGGCGCTCCTCGCGGGCGGCGTGAGCGTCTTCACGGGCCTTTCGTGGCTGCGCTTCGCCGAGCTCCTCGGGGTGGGGCTCGAGTGGTCGTTCGGCTTCGTGAGGCACCGCGTGGAGGCGCGCCGCGACCGCGAGGAAGGGCGCCTCAAGGCGCAGGAGCGCGAGGAGAAGGTCGAGGAGGCGCGCAAGGCCTTCGAGGAGCACGAACCGATCCGCATCGAGATGCCGCCGGTCGAGATCCCGAAGAGCGAGCGCGTCGTGCGCGAGAAGCAGGTGCCGCTCTTCGCCGACCTCCCCGACTCGCCGCTGCCGGCGCTCTCGCTCCTCGACGCGCCCGACGCGCACGTGGAGCGCCCGACGCCCGAGACGCTCGAATATACCTCGCGCCTCATCGAAAGGAAGCTCCAGGACTTCAACGTGCAGGTGAAGGTGGTCGCGGCGTATCCGGGGCCCGTCATCACGCGCTACGAGATCGAGCCCGCGGTGGGCGTGAAGGGCGCGCAGGTGGTGAACCTCGCGCGCGACCTCGCCCGGGCGCTCTCCGTGACCGCGATCCGCGTGGTCGAGACGATCCCCGGAACGTCGTGCATGGGCCTGGAGATCCCGAACCCGAAGCGCGAGATCGTGCGCCTCTCGGAGATCGTGGGCTCGCAGGCCTACGCCGACATGCACTCGAAGCTCACGCTCGCGCTCGGCAAGGACATCACCGGCAAGTCCATGGTGGCCGACCTCGCGAAGATGCCGCACCTGCTGGTGGCGGGCACGACGGGCTCGGGCAAGTCCGTCGCGATCAACGCGATGATCCTCTCGCTGCTCTACAAGGCGACGCCGGGCGACGTGCGCCTCATCCTCATCGACCCGAAGATGCTCGAGCTCTCCGTGTACGAGGGCATCCCGCACCTCCTCGCACCGGTCGTGACGGACATGCGCCAGGCCGCCTCGGCGCTCCACTGGTGCGTGGCCGAGATGGATCGGCGCTACAAGCTCCTGTCGGCGGTCGGCGTGAGGAACCTCGCCGGCTACAACCAGAAGGTGCGCGACGGGGTCGAGAAGAAGCAGCCGTTGAAGCATCCCTTCTCGCTCACGCCCGACAACCCCGAGGAGCTCGAGCCGCTGCCGATCGTGGTGGTGGTGATCGACGAGCTCGCCGACCTCATGATGGTCTCGGGCAAGAAGGTCGAGGAGCTGATCGCGCGCCTCGCGCAGAAGTCGCGTGCCTCGGGCATGCACCTCATCCTCGCCACGCAGCGCCCGTCGGTGGACGTGATCACGGGCCTCATCAAGGCGAACGTGCCGACGAGGATCGCGTTCCAGGTCTCCTCCAAGGTGGATTCGCGCACCATCCTCGACCAGCAGGGCGCGGAGAGCCTGCTCGGCCAGGGCGACATGCTCTACCTTCCGCCGGGCACGGGCCATCCGACGCGCGTGCACGGCGCCTACGTGGGGGACGCGGAGGTGCAGCGCGTAGTCGCATCGCTCAGGAAGCAGGGCGAGGCGCAGTACATCGAGGGCATCCTCGACGATCCGGAAGGGACGGAGGCCGGCGGAACCAACGCCGAGGGCGCTGTCTCAGGAGAGGCGGATCCCCTCTACGACCAGGCGGTGCAGATCGTGCTGCAGAACCGCAGGGCCTCCATCTCGCTCGTGCAGCGGCACCTGCGCATCGGCTACAACCGCGCGGCGCGGCTCATCGAGGACATGGAGCGCGCCGGGCTCGTCTCGGCGATGGCGAGCAACGGGAACCGCGAGATCCTGGTTCCTTCCCGCAAGGAGTAAGCCCATGCGCATGTCGCTCCCTCTTCCCTGGGAGAGGGCCGGGGAGCGGGTTGCGCTCCTCGTCGTCGCCTTCGTCTTTGCGCCTCTCGTCCATGCGAGCGGCCTCGACGATTTCCTCGCCTTCAACGCCTCCACGAAGACCGCCACCGCGAGCTTCGAGCAGCAGGCCTACGATCGATCGGGCCACGTGGTCGACCGGTCGTCAGGCACCTTCGCGTTCGCACGCCCGGGCAAATTCCGCTGGGCGTACGAGAAGCCGCACAAGCAGCTGCTCCTGGCCGACGGCAGCAAGCTCTGGATCTACGATCCGGACCTGCAGCAGGTGACCGTGAAGCGCATCGACCGGGCGATCTCCTCGACGCCGGCGGCGCTCCTCGCGGGCAAGGACGACATCACCCGCGTCTTCACGCTGCGCGACGCCGGAACGAAGGACGGGCTCGCGTGGGTGGAGGCGCTGCCGAAGGCGAAGGACACCGGCTTCGACCGCGTGCGCCTCGGCATGGACGGCCGGACGCTCGCCGCGATGGAGCTCTACGACCAGCTCGGCGGGCACACGGTGCTCCATTTCGCCCACCTCGAGCGCAACGTGCGGCTCGCGCCGGACACGTTCCGTTTCGTGCCGCCGAAGGGCGCCGACGTCATCGGCGAGGACGCCGCGGGGCGCTGATCGACCGTCCCTGCCGAAGAGACTAGAGCGTCCTTGCGCATTGCGAGGCTGGACTCCACGCTGCGGCGGCAAGCTGCGGGGCTGGAGATCCGGCTTGCTCGTGCCCCGCATACCCCCATCGCCCATCCCGTGCGTCCTGCTGGGAGGACTCAACGTCACGCGCGCGCTCGGCCTCGCCGGCATTCCGGTCTGGGTGGTCTCGACCGAAGCCGCCGATCTCGCCTTCCTTTCGCGCTACGCGATCGGTCACACCGTCCTGCCGCCGCTCGCCGTCGCGGGCCGGGCGATCGATGCGCTGCGGCGCCTGGGGCGCGGCCTCGCGCACCGCTTCGGCACGGCGCTTCCGCTCGCCTTCGCGAACGACGAATACCTGCGCTTCGTCTACGATCACCGGGACGCGATCGAGCGCGAGTTCCGCGTGCTGCTCAACACGCCGCAGCTCGCCGAGGCGCTGTTCGACAAGGAGGGCTTCGCAGGCCTCGCCGCGGACTTGTCGCTTCCGGTGCCCGCGAGCCATGCGTTCGCGGAGCTCGCCGCGGTGCGCCATCCCGTGATCGCCAAGCCGCGCTCGAAGCTCGGCTGGGAGGCGAGCCCGCTGCGGCAGGCGGCCTTCGACGGCGCGGCGAAGGGCGCGATCTTCGCCTGCGGTCGCGAGGCGCTCGCGCAGGCATGGGTGCATCGCCATCGCGACGCATTGGCGTTCCAGGAGTACGTGGCGGGCGGCGAGGAGGACCTGTGGTGCTACGACGGCGTGGCCGACTGCGAGGGCACGATCGTCGCGGGCTACGGCGGGCACAAGGTGCGCACCTACCCGCCGGGTGCCGGCGAGAGCTCGTTCGTCGTCCTCGCGCGAAACGCCGAGCTGGAGGCCGTGGCGCGCGACATCGCGCGACGCGTTGCCTTGCGCGGCATGTTCGACATGGACTTCAAGCGCAGCCGCAGCAGCGGTCGCTACTACCTTCTCGAGATCAACGCACGCTACAACCAGTGGCTCTATCCGGCGGCGCGCGCCGGGATGCCGCTGTGCCGCGTGCTGCACGAAAAGCTCCTCGACGGGCGCAGCGACCGCTGGCAGGATGCCCTCCCGCGGCGCTACCACTGGCTCGCCTTCGACCTCGACCGCCGTGCATGGCGCGCGCTCGCCGCGCGCGGCGAGCTCTCGTTCGCGCGCTGGGCGTGGTCGCTCGCCACGCGGCGCAAGGTCTACAACCTCTTCTCCTGGTCGGATCCGCGGCCCTACACGCACTTCGTGGTACGGCTCTTCCGCAGGTTGGCGGCGCGCGGCGCGCGGAAGTGGCGCGCGGCGAAGGCCGAATGAGTCCGCGCCTTTCCGCGTACGGCTAGGCGATCGCCCGGTGGTCCCACGCCTCGAGCAGCGTATGCGCATACGCCGGGGCGGTCGGCTCGTGCATGAAGTACGCGAACGTCTCGCGCCAGCCCGTGGCGGCGATGCGCTCGGCCCAGCGTTCGAGATCCGCATCGGAGTACTGCTCCAGGCGCAGCCGCACATAGCCCCACGGCGCCGTCTGCACCAGCGCGGGCGGCGAGCCGTCCTCGCGCTCGGAGAAGCAGAGCGACGCGCCGGCCCGCTGCAACGATGCGTAGACCGCATCGTCGAACCAGGTGGCATTGCGGAACTCGAACGCCGCCCGGTGATCGGCCGGCAGGAGCGCCAGGAACGCCTCGAGCCTCGGCACGTCCTTCTTGAGGAGCGGCGGCAGCTGGAAGAGCACGGGTCCGCGCTTTTCGCCCAGGGAGGCGAGCGTCTTGTAGAGGTACTGCACCGAGTCGGCCGAGGAGTCGGCCTTGAGGCGCGAGATGTGCGTGATGCGGCGCGACGCCTTGATGGCGAAGCGGAAGTGGGGTGGCACCGTTTCCTTCCAGCGCTCCAGCACCTCGGGCTGCGGCATGCGGTAGAAGGTGTTGTTGATCTCGACCGTCGGCAGCCGCGCGGAATAGAAGGCGAGCATCTGGTCGGCTTTCATCTTTTCGGGATAGAACGGGCCGCACCATTCCTTGAACGAGTAGCCGCTCGCGCCCGCGGCGAGCTTGCTCCTAGAATCCGGCATGGCGAAGACTCCCCTCGACGAGTACTCGAAGAAGCGCGCGTTCGAAGCGACCCCGGAACCGGCCCCGGCGCTCGCGCATCGCGCCGCCGGCCCGCTGCTCTTCGTCGTGCAGCGGCATTCGGCACGCCGGCTGCACTACGACTTGCGCCTGGAGTGCGGCGGCGTCCTGCTCTCGTGGGCCGTGCCCAGGGGTCCTTCGCTCGATCCTAGCGAAAAGCGCCTCGCGGTGCAGACCGAGGACCATCCCTACGACTATGCCTCGTTCGAGGGCGTCATCCCGCCGGGGCAGTACGGCGCCGGCGAGGTGATCGTGTGGGACTGCGGCGTCTACTCGCCCGGCGAGGGCGGCACGAGCTTCGAGGATCGGGCGGCGGCCGAGGCGCGCGTGCGGCGCGACCTCGCCGCGGGGAAGCTCTCCTTCGAGCTTCGCGGCGTGAAGCTGAAGGGCTCCTTCGCGCTCGTGAAGACCAGGGAGGCGAAGCAGTGGCTGCTCATCAAGCACAAGGATCGCTTCGTGGCGTCGCGCGACGCGCCGGCCGACGAGCGCTCGGTGCTCTCGGGGGTGGCGGTCGAGGACCTCGTGTCGGTGCCGGCGCAGCGCATCGCGGCCGAGCGCCTGGTGCCGTGCGGCACGGCGACCCCGGTGCCGGCGAAGCTCGCGCCGATGCTCGCCGAGACGGCGCAGGCCGCGTTCACGCGCGAGGGATGGGTGTGGGAGCCCAAGCTCGACGGCTATCGCGCGCTCGCCATCGTGCGCGGCGGAAAGCTCGAGCTGCGCTCGCGGCGCGGCCTCGACCTCGCGGCGGACTTCCCGGCGCTCGCGGCCGAGATCGCGAAGCAGGCTGTGGAGGGGAGCGTCCTCGACGGCGAGATCGTCGCGTTCGATGCGTCGGGCCGGCCTTCCTTCGCGGCGCTGCAGGCGCGCGCGCAACTGAAGAGCGCGCGCGAGCGAGCCGTCGCGGACGCCGCGACGCCCGCCGCGTTCTTCGCCTTCGACATGCCCTTCTTCGCGGGGATCGACCTGCGCGATGCGATGCAGCGCGACCGGCGGCGCTACCTCGCGCAGTGCGTGATGCCGTCCGCGCTCGTGCAGGTGGTGCATGGCGATCGCGACGGCGAACGCCTGCGCGAGGCCGCGCTCGCCACCGGCTTCGAGGGGGTGATCGGCAAGCGCGAGGCGAGCGCCTACCACGCCGGGCGGCGCACCGGCGACTGGCTCAAGGTGAAGCCGACGCGCACCGCCGACTTCGTGATCGGCGGCTACACGCGCGGCAAGGGCTCGCGGGCGGCGCTGGGCGCGCTTCTGGTGGGCTACTGGAAGGACCGCAAGCTCGAGTACGCCTCGCACGTGGGCTCCGGCTTCGATGCGAAGTCGCTCGCGGCGCTGCGCGCGCGGCTCGCCCCGCTCGAGCGCAAAGCCTCGCCCTTCGACGAGACGCCGGAGCTGAACGGTCCCACGACATGGACACGTCCGGAGGCGGTGGCCGAGGTCGCGTTCCAGAGCTGGACCGAGGACGGCCACCTGCGCGCGCCGGTGTTCGTGCGCCTGCGAGACGACGTCGATGCGCGCGCGGTGCGGCGCGAATCCGGGGCCGTCGTGCGTGCGACGCAGGCCGAGCCGGCGACTTCGAGCTCCGGCGATCGCATTCTCGACGAGGTCGTCGCGCAGATCGACGGCGCGAAGCGCGACTTCCCGCTGCAGGTCGGCCCGCATCGCATCCGCGTGACCAACCTCGATCGCGTCTACTGGCCGGCGCATGCGGCGCTCGGGGCGCCGGCCGTGACCAAGCGCGATCTGCTGCGGTATTTCGCGCGCGTATCCCCCTATATCCTGCCGCACCTCGCCGATCGTCCCCTCACCATGATCCGCATGCCTTCGGGCATCGAGGGCGAGCGTTTCTTCCAGAAGCATTGGGAGCAGGAGCGGCCGGATTTCGTCGAGTCGATCACGGTGTTCTCCGGGCACAAGGACGAGAGCCACGAATACCTCCTGTGCAACAACCTGCCCACGCTTCTCTGGCTCGCGCAGGTCGGCACCCTCGAGCTGCATGTCTGGCATTCGCGGGCGAAAAATGGTCCCGATGCGACGCACGGCACCGACTACGCGAGCTCGCTCGAGTCGCTCGAGTCCTCGATCCTCGACTACCCGGATTACGTCGTCTTCGACATCGACCCGTACATCTACTCGGGCGAGGAGAAGCCGGGCGACGAGCCCGAGCTCAACACGGTGGCGTTCGAGAAGGGCAAGGAGGTCGCGTTCAAGCTGCGCGAGCTCCTCGCGGGCATGAAGCTCGAGGCGATCGTGAAGACCTCGGGCAAGACCGGCCTGCACGTGTTCGTGCCGATCCGCCGCACCCTCGACTTCGATGCGGCGCGCCATGTGTGCGAGCTGGTCGGGCGTCACCTCATGGCGAACAGCCCGAAGCTCATCACGATGGACTGGAGCATCCCGAAGCGCACCGGGAAGATCTTCATGGACTACAACATGAACGTGCGCGGCAAGACGTTGAACGTCGCGTACTCGCCGCGCGGCGCGCCGGGAGCGCCGGTCTCGATGCCGCTCACCTGGAGCGAGCTCGAGAAGGCGCACCCGCTCGATTTCCGCATCGCCAACGCGATCGAGCGGCTGGCGACGACCGGCGATCGCTGGGAGCGCGCACTCGCAGGCAAGCAGGATCTCGAGGCGGCGCTCGCACGCGCGAAGGGCTAGCGGCGGCGGATCCCGCCGCAACCGGCGACCGCGTGCGACTTGCGCCGCCGGGAAAAAGCGCTTATTCTGCAATGTCTTACGTGCGCTAGTTGAAGGAGTGCCCCAGCATGGCCGCGCGTTCCATCGCATCGCTCACCGTTTCCTTCGGGCTGGTCTCCATCCCGGTGAAGCTCTATTCGGCCACCGAGGCTGCGAAGTCCATCTCGTTCAACATGCTGCACAAGGGCTGCGGCTCGCGCCTCAAGCAGCAATACCTCTGCCTCAAGGAGGAGGTCGCGGTCGCGCGCGAAGACATCGTGAAGGGCTACGAATTCGCGAAGGACCAGTACGTCGTCTTCACGCCCGAGGAGCTGAAGGCGCTCGAGGAGGTGGGCTCGCACACGGCCGAGATCACCGAGTTCGTGCCGATCGAGTCGGTCGATCCGGTGTACTTCGACAAGGCCTATTACCTCGCGCCGGACAAGGGCGGGGCGAAGCCCTATGCGCTGCTCGCCAAGGCGCTGCGCGAATCGCAGCGCTGCGCGCTCGGCCGCTGGGCCGCGCGCGGCAAGCAGTACATCGTGATGATCCGCCCGATCGACGACGGCCTCGTCATGCAGCAGCTCCTCTACGCGGGCGAGGTGCGCTCGATGAAGGAGATCGAGATCCCGCCGACCGAGGTGAAGGACAACGAGTTGAAGCTCGCGAAGCAGCTGATCGAGGCGCAGTCCGTGGATGCGTTCGATCCGTCGCAGTACACCGACACCGTCGGGGCGCGCATCGAGGCCGCGATCCAGAAGAAGATCGAGGGCCAGGAGATCGCGACCTCCGAGGCGCCGCAGCAGGGCGCGCAGGTGATCGACCTCATGGAGGCGCTCCGCGCGAGCCTCGAGCGCAAGGGCGGCAAGCCTGCGGCTCCCAAGTCGGCGCCCGAAGCACCCAAGGCGGCGGCTGCCGGTGCGAAGGAGGCGGCCGAGCCCGAGGCGCGCAAGCCGCCCAAGCGGGCCCCCGGCCCGAAGACAGCCGGGGCAGGCTCTGCAAATTCCGCCGCGGCCCCGGCCGCGCGCAAAGGTGCCAGGAACAAAGCCTGACGGCGGCGACGGGCACGAGCATCCGTACGGCCTCGACGACGTCGAGCGCCTGCTCGGCCTTTCGCGCGCAACCGTGCGCGCGCTCGTCGCCGCGGGCTTCGTCTCGCCCGCACGCGGCGCGCGCAACCGCCTGCGCTTCTCCTTCCAGGACCTGATCGCCCTGCGCACCGCGCAGGCGCTCGCGCGCGCCCACGTGCCGGCGCGCCGCATCACGCGCTCGCTGAAGGAGCTCCGGCGCCATCTTCCCGCCGCGATGCCGCTCTCGGGGCTCGCCATCGGGGCCGAGGGCGATCGCGTCGTGGTGCGGGAGGGCGGCGCACGCTGGCAGGCGGAGTCGGGGCAGTACCTGCTCGCGTTCGAGGGCGATCCGGCGCGCGGCGCGCTGAGCGTGATCGAGCGGCCCGCGGACCGCCCGGATGCAACGGGCGACGAGGCGTTCGAGCGCGCGCTCGCGCTCGAGCCGAGCGATCGCGAGGGCGCGATGGCCGAATACCGTCGCGCCATCGCCGCCGATGCCGCGCTTGTCGACGCGTACATCAACCTCGGCCTGCTGCTGCATGAAGCGGGACGGCTCGAGGAAGCGCGCAACGTGTATGCGCAGGCGCTCGAGGCCTGCGGCGAGGATGCGCCGCTGCTCTTCAACCTCGGAGTGCTGCTCGAGGACCTGGACCGCACCGGCGAGGCGATGGATGCCTACCGCAGCGCCGTGCGCGTCGACGCCGCGTTCGCCGACGCGCACTACAACCTCGCGCTCCTGTGCCGCGATGCCGGACGCGAGAAGGAAGCGATCCGGCACCTGGCCGAGTACCGCCGGCTCACGCGCGTCGGGGAGCGCTGAAAACGGCGCCCCGAGTCGGTCTATGATTCGCCGATGAATACGTCCCGCGACCTTTTCGGCGAGGGCGGCGAGGTGAACGTCCCGCTCGCCGAGCGCCTGCGCCCGAAGGACGTCGGGGAGATGGTCGGCCAACGTCACCTGCTGGGCGAGGGAAAACCGCTGTGGGTGGCGCTGCGCTCCGGGAAACCCCATTCGATGATCCTGTGGGGTCCGCCTGGCGTCGGCAAGACCACGCTCGCGCGGCTCATGGCGAAGGCGTTCCAGAGCGAGTTCATCGCCATCTCGGCGGTGCTCGCGGGCGTGAAGGAGATCCGCGAGGCGGTCGAGCGCGCGCGGCTCAACCGCGACCAGTACGGGCGCGCCACCATCGTCTTCGTGGACGAGGTCCACCGCTTCAACAAGGCGCAGCAGGATGCCTTCCTGCCGCACGTCGAGTCGGGGCTCTTCACCTTCATCGGCGCGACCACCGAGAACCCGTCCTTCGAGGTGAACGGCGCGCTCCTCTCGCGCGCCCAGGTCTACGTCCTGGAGAGCCTTTCGGCCGAGGACCTCGACACGCTGATCGAGCGCGGCTTCGAGGCGGAGAAGGTGGACGCCACGCAGGAGGCGAGGAAGCGCATCGCCGAATTCGCCGACGGCGACGGGCGGCGCGCGCTCAACCTCGTGGAGCAGGTGGCGCAGGCGGCGCGCGTCGAGGGCCGGCACGGCGCGGACGCGGACTTCGTGAACGCGGTCTCGCAGCGCGCGGGCCGCCGCTTCGACAAGGGCGGCGAGAACTTCTACGACCAGATTTCGGCGCTCCACAAGAGCGTGCGCGGGAGCGATCCCGATGCCGCGCTCTACTGGCTGGTGCGCATGCTCGACGGCGGCGTGGACCCGCGCTACCTCGCGCGCCGCATGATCCGCATGGCGAGCGAGGACGTCGGCCTCGCGGACCCGCGCGCGCTCGAGGTGGCGCTCAACGCGGCCGACGTGTACGAGCGGCTCGGCACGCCGGAAGGGGAACTCGCGCTCGCCGAATGCGTCCTCTATCTCGCCGTGGCCGCGAAATCGAACGCGGTGTACACGGCCTACGGCGCGGCGCGCGCGTTCGTCGCGCAGGACGGCACGCGCCCGGTGCCGCTGCACATCCGCAACGCCCCCACGAAGCTCATGAAGAACCTCGGCTACGGAAAGGACTACCGCTACGCGCACGACGAGGACGAAGGCTACGCGGCGGGCGAGAGCTATTTCCCCGAGGGGATGGAGCGGCCGCACTGGTACCGGCCGACCGATCGCGGCCTCGAAGCGAAGATCCGCGAGAAGCTCGACCACCTGCGCGAGCTGGACGAAAAAGCGAAGAAGCTAAAATAGCGTTCCCGTCGATGCCGTCGTTCCCGTGCAGGCGGGAATCCATCGCGTGAACGAACAACCTGGATCCCCGCCGGCGCGGGGATGACGATCGATGCTCGACATCCAACTGCTGAGAAAAGACCTGCCCGCGGTGGTCGCCGGCCTCAGGCGCCGCGGCTACGAATTCGACGTCGCGGGATTCCAGAAGCTCGAGGACGAGCGCAAGAAGCTCCAGCTGCGCACCGAGGAGCTGCAGGGCAAGCGCAACTCGCTTTCCAGGCAAGTCGGCCTGCTCAAGGGCAAGGGCGAGGACGCCTCGGCCGTCCTCGCCGAGGTGGCCGGCATCGGCGACGAACTGCGCGCGAACGAGGCGGCGCTCGGCGAGCTGCAGCAGCGCCTCGCGGATTTCCTGCGCGTGATCCCGAACCTGCCGCGCCCGGAAGTTCCCGAGGGCCGCTCGAGCGACGACAACGTCGAGGTGCGCCGCTGGGGCGAGCCGCGCAAGTTCGATTTCCCGGTGAAGGACCACGTCGACCTGGGCACCGCGCTCGCCGGCATGGACTTCGAGACCGCGGCGAAGATCGCGGGCGCGCGCTTCTACGTCCTCAAGGGCGGCATCGCGCGATTGCACCGCGCCATCACGCAACTGATGCTCGACGTGCACACCGGGGAGCACGGCTACACGGAGACGTACGTGCCCTACATGGTCACGACCGAGGCCGCGGACGGCGTCTCGAGCTATGCGAAGTTCAAGGAAGACCTCTTCAAGGTCGAGGGCCGCGACCTGGTGCTCATTCCGACCGCCGAATATCCGGTCACGAACTTCGTGCGCGATTCGATCGTCGAGGCGAAGGCGCTTCCCCTGCGCTACGCGTGCCACAGCCCGTGCTTCCGCTCGGAGGCCGGCAGCTACGGCAAGGACACCCGCGGCATGATCCGCGTGCACCAGTTCGAGAAGGTCGAGCTGGTGCGCATCGTGCGGCCCGAGGAATCGGCCGACCACCACGAGGAGCTCACGCGCAACGCCGAAGCGATCCTGCAGCGCCTCGAGCTTCCGTACCGCGTGATGCTGCTCTGCACGGGGGACACCGGCTTCTCGAGCGCGAAGACCTACGACCTCGAGGTGTGGCTGCCGGGGCAGAGCGCCTACCGCGAGATCTCCTCGTGCTCCAACTTCGAGGCGTTCCAGGCGCGGCGCATGCAGGCGCGATACCGCGACGAGAAGGGCAAGGTCCAGCCGCTCCACACGATCAACGGCTCCGGCCTCGCGGTGGGCCGCACGTTGGTCGCGGTGCTGGAGAACTATCAGGACGCCGACGGCGGCATCACGATTCCGAAGGCGCTGGTGCCCTACATGGGCGGAAAGACGCGCATCGAGCCCGCATGACGCACTTCGTCGTCGTGCGCCACGGCGAGACGCGCTGGAACCTCGAGCAACGCATCCAGGGACAAGGCGACAGCCCGCTCACCGGATCGGGCCGTGCGCAGGCCGAAGCCATCGCGCGGCGCCTCGCGGCGGCGCCCGCCTTCGACGTGCTGGTCTCGAGCGACCTCGGCCGCGCGCACGAGACGGCGCTGCCGATCGCGCGCGCCACCGGCCTCGCGGTGCGCCTCGATGCGCGCCTTCGCGAGCGCCATTTCGGCATCGGCGAGGGCCTCACGTACGACGAGGTGGGCGAGCGCTTCCCGGGCGCTTTCCGCTCCGAGGGCGCGATCGATCCCGATTACGCGATCCCAGGCGGCGAGAGCCGGCGCCGATTCCACGAGCGGGTGGCCCTCGCGTTCGAGGCGCTCGCGGCCGAGCATCCCGGCGCGCGCGTCATCGTGGTCACGCACGGCGGCGTGCTCGCGACGCTCTACCGCCACATCCATCGCATCCCGCTCGCCGAGCCGCACCGCATCGCGATCGGCAACGCGTCGTACAACGCGATGTCGTTCTCCGCGGGCGCATGGACGCTGCACGCCTGGGCCGACGACGATCACCTGTCCGACGATTCCGCGTTCGAGGAGGCCTGAACGACGCGCGGCGCCATGCGCGCGAGGATGTCGTAGTAGTTGCGCACGTTGTCCACGAACTGCACCGCCTCGAAGCCGCGCGCATAGCCGTGCTGCAGCGCCTGGAAGGCGTCCGGATCGGCGAGGCGCGGCAGCACCTGGCGCACGTCCTGCCATTTGTCCGGGTTGAGCCCGCTCTTCTGCGCGAGGATGCGCGCGTCCTCGAGGTGGCCCACGCCCTGGTTGTACGCCGCGAGCGCGAGGAACGTGCGATCCGGCTCCGGGATGCGCGGCGCGATCGACTCCTTCAGCAGCGCGAAGTAGCGCGCGCCGCCGAGGATGCTGTCGTGCGCGTCCAGCCGGTCCTTCACCTGCAGCCGGTCCGCGGTCTCGTCGGTGAGCATCATGAAGCCGCGTACGCCGGTGGGCGAGGTGGCGCTCGCGTCCCAGTGCGACTCCTGGTAGCCGATGGCCGCGACCAGCCGCCAGTCGATGCCGCTCGCCGCCTCGGCCTCCTCGAAGACCGGCTCGAGGCGCGGAAGCTCGGCGTCGATCTTCTCGATCAGCGTTTCCGAGTCGATCGCGGTGAGCTTCGCCGCGTGGCCGTAATAGCGGTCGACGAGGCGCTTGAGGGTGCCGTCCTTCTCCAGCCGCGCGAAGAACGGCTTCGCCGCCTCGAGCACGCGCTTCTTGTCGACGGTGGAGACGAGCCACGCGTAGTCGAGCGGCTTGCCCATCTTGAAGTCGACGTCGATCTGCGGGAAGAAGCGCCTGGCGAGCGTGAAGCGGTTCGATTCCACGAGCGCGTAGTCGAGCGTGCCCTTCGCGACCTCCTCGAGCAGGTCGGCGGTGGAGGCGTCGGCCGGCAGCCGATCGATCGGCACGTTGAGCCGCGGCATCGCGGAGAGCAGGTAGTCGCCGACGGATTCGTCGACCACGCCGATGCGCTTGCCGGCGATGTCGTCGAGCGATTTCGGCCTCGGCCCCGGGTCGGTGGTGCGGCCCACCACCTCGTGCTGCGTCTCGAAATAGGTCGGCCCCCACGCGAGCCCGCCCGGGAAATCGAAGTGCTTCACGAGCGCGGCGGCCGCGAGGTGCGCCTGCTTCTCGCGCAGCATGCGGTCGATGTTAGCGGGGTTGTCGGTGAAGATCCAGCGCAGCTTCACGTGCATCTCGCGTGCGAAAAGCGTCGCGAGGTCGTACTCGAATCCGGAGGCGAGCCCTTGCGCGTCCTCGAAGTACGTCGCCGGGCCGTTCACGGTGAGCACGACCAGCTCGCCGGATTGCGCGATGGGTGCCACGGGCTTCGGCGCTTCCTCGCATCCGCCGATCGCGAGGCATGCGAGGAGCGCGGCGGTGAGGCGCGCCGTCATGACCGAAGTGTACAATCGCGCATGCCCAGAGTGTTCGCCATCGTGCCCGCCGCGGGGCAGGGCACGCGCATCGGCGATCCGGTTCCCAAGCAGTACATTTCCCTCGCCGGAAAGCCGATGGTCTTCCACGGCCTCGCCGCGCTCGCGAAGGTGGCGCGCGTCGAGCGCATCTTCGTGGTGCTCGCGCCCGGCGACCGGCACTGGGCGAAGCACGACTGGAGCGCGCTCGGCGCGAAGGTGGAGCCGCTCTTCGCGGGTGGCGCGCATCGCGCGCAGTCGGTGCGGAACGCGCTCGACGCGCTCGGCGATCGCATCGGCGCCGACGACTGGGTGCTCGTGCACGACGCGGCGCGTCCGTGCATCCGCGCCGAGCTCGTGGAGCAGTTCCTGGACGAGCTCGACGACGATCCCGTGGGCGGCCTCCTCGCGATGCCGGTCGCCGACACCTTGAAGAGCGCGGCGGAAGGGCAGCGCGTCGCCGCCACCATCCCGCGCCTCAACCTGTGGCGCGCGCAGACGCCGCAGATGTTCCGCTACGCCGTGCTGCGCCGTGGCCTCGCCGAGCGCGGCGATGCGACCGACGAGTCGCAGGCGGTCGAGGCCGCGGGCCGCGCGCCGCGCCTGGTCGAGGGCGAGAACGGCAACCTCAAGGTCACGTTCGCCGAGGACATCGCGCTCGCCGAGATGATCCTCGCGCGCCAGGGGAGGGCCTGAAAGCGTGCGCGTGGGACAGGGCTTCGACGTGCACCGCCTGGTCGCCGGACGCCGGCTCGTGGTGGGCGGCGTGGAGATCGCGCACGACCGCGGCCTCCTCGGCCACAGCGACGCGGACGTGCTGCTGCACGCGATCTGCGACGCGCTCCTCGGCGCCGCGGCCCTGGGCGACATCGGCCGCCATTTCCCCGACACCGACCCGCGCTACAAGGATTCGGACAGCCGGGCGCTGCTGCGCGAGGTGGTGGGGCTCCTGAAGGCGAAGGGGCTTCGCATCGCCAACGTGGATGCCACCATCGTCGCCCAGGCCCCGCGCATGGCGCCGCACATCCCGCGCATGGTGGCCAACATCGCCGCGGATTGTGAACTGCGTCACGAAGACGTGAACGTGAAGGCGACCACCACGGAATCGCTCGGCTTCGCCGGGCGCGGCGAGGGCATCGCGGCGCAGGCGATCTGCCTGGTCGAATAGCCGCGGCAGGGGCGCCGGCGCCCGTCCTGTGACGTGCCGCACGCCGCCTGCGCCCCTGCGGTTGCATTCGTCACCCAGCTTGCGCCTGTAATGGTGGGCGGGTGCCTTTTGTGAATCGCGTCATACGGTTATGGGCTCCGGGCCGGGATGATGGGCACCGTCACGAACGCATCCTGTCCCCCCACACACGAATGGAGCCGAACATGAACAAACGCCTCGCTCTCGCCGCCGCCTTCGCCGCGCTGTTCGCGGGAATTCCCACCGCGCAAGCCGCCACCGCCACGGGCAACTTCAACGTCACCGTGACGCTCACCTCCAAGTGCCAGATCTCTTCGGGCCCCGCCGACGTGGCGTTCACCTACACGTCCTTCCAGGGCGCCGCGGCGACCTCCACCGGTGGTGGCTTCTCGGTGCAGTGCACGAACACGCTGCCGTACACGATGTCGCTCGACGCGACCTCGGGCACGGTGACCGGCCTCAACTACTCGCTCGCCCTCTCCGCCGCTTCGGCGACGGGCAGCGGCGCGGCGCAGGCCTACACGATCAACGGCACGATGGCCTCCGGCCAGGGCGGCACCTGCGCGCTGGGCTCCTGCTCGGGCACCGACGCGCGCGTCTTGACCGTCACGTACTGATCCCCGACCATTGCGTGAGGGAGGTTCCGGATGCAGTCGGCGAAAGCCGTGGGGCGCGTAGGCGTCCCATGGCGCAGGGGATGCGCGGCGGGCGCGATGGCGCTCGCGGCGATGCTCGCGGGGTCCGCATGGGGCGCGCAGTCCAGGGCGTCCTTCGCGGTCACCGTGGACCTGCACACGTCCGCTGATACCGGCACCTGCCTGAGCTCTCCGGGTTCGCCGCCCGCGCTATCGGTCACCACGATCGACTGCCGCACCACGCCCATCGGTCCTGTCCCGGTGTCCACGCCTCCGCCCGCTTCGCCGGGAGCGCGTGCGTACCGCTTCATGATCCCCATGGGCGACGGCGACCTCCGCTACGGCGGAGTCGACATGTATGCCGGAGCCGGAACCATCACCTCGTGGCGCGTGGTGCACCTCACCGACTGGGATTATCTAGAGATGACGGTCGGATGGTGATCCCGTGCCGAAACGCAAAAGGGGCACGACCCTGAAGACCCGACTCCTGGCCGCCGCCGCGGCCTGCTGCTGCATCGCGCTTCCCGCCTCGGCGGGCGTGTTCTCCGTCACGCCGGTGCGCATCTTCATGACGCCGCACGACCGCGCGATCGCCGTCACCGTCACCAACGAGGGCGACGACGAGCTCGTGATGCAGGCCGACATCTACACCTGGAAGCAGAAGGCCGACGGAACCGACGACCTGCAGCTCTCCGAAGACCTGATCCTCGCCCCGCCCATCCTCAAGATCCCCGGCAAGGGCCGGCAGGTGGTGCGGCTCGCGATGCTCACGCCGCCGACTTCGCCCGGGCAGCAGACCTACCGCATGATCCTGCGCGAGATCCCCGAGGCCCATGCGCAGGAAAAGAAGGTGCAGCTGCAGATCGCGCTCGCGTTCTCGCTGCCCGTCTTCATCACGCCCCCGAACGCGAAGCGCGACCTCGCTTGCAGCATCGCGCGCTCGGCGCCCGACACCGTCGCCGCACGCTGCGAGAACCACGGCTCCGCGTACGCGCAGCCGCGGGAATTCACGCTCACCGGCGCGGACGGCGCGAAGATCGCGGACCTCGAATCGGCGGCCTACATCCTGCCCGGCATGACGCGGACCTACGCCATCAAGCGTGCCGACGGTTCGATCGCCCCGGGGCCCGCGAAGCTCGCGGTGAACTTCGATGACGGCACGTCGCGGTCGTTCGATGTGACCGTCGGGAATTGAGGACGGCCGTGGGCGGGCTCGCTCGCCTCGCCCTGGCCCTCGTCCTCGCGCTGGCAATGCCCCTCGCGCTCGCGCAGTCGTCCACTCCGGCGTCCGCCCCGGCGCAAGGCTCCCGCGCGCCGCGGCTCGTGCCGCTGGAGGTGGTGGTGAACGGCGCGAAGAGCGGCACCTGGCTCCTGCTCGAGAAGGACGGCGCGCTCTACGCGCCGCAGGACGCGTTCGAGGAATGGCGCGTGCAGCGCCCGATGAGCGCGGACACGATCCAGTTCCGCGGCGCCACCTTCTGGCCGCTCGCCGACGTGCCCGGCTTCCGCGCGAAGGTCGATTACTCGCAGCAGCTGGTGGAGCTCGCCTTCTCGCCGCAGGCGTTCGCGGCGCTGCGCATCTCGCCGACCCTCTCGCAACGCCCGGTGCCCGGAAAGGTGCTTCCGAGCGTCTTCTTCAACTACGAGGCGAACGTCTCCGACACGCATTCGAAGGGCGCCTCCGACCTCAAGGACGTCGGCGTGCTGAACGAGGTCGGCATCTCGAACCAGTGGGGCGTGCTCACGAGCAGCGGGCTCGCGCAGAACCTCGCCGACGACAAGCAGCTGCAGCCGCGCAAGTTCATCCGCCTCGAGACCACGTTCACGAAGGACTTCCCCGACGAGAACCGCACGCTGCGCCTCGGCGACACCACCACGCGCTCGGCGATGTGGGGCCGCGACGTGTACTTCGGCGGCTTCCGGCTCGGCACCAACTTCGCGCTCACGCCCGGCTTCGTGAGCCAGCCGCTGCCCGCGTTGACCGGCCTTTCCGCCGCGCCCTCCACCGTCGAGCTCTACGTGAACGACGTGTTGCGCCAGGTCTCCAACGTGCCCACCGGCCCCTTCGCGATCGACAACCTGCCGGTGCTCACCGGCAACGGCGAGGCGCGGCTGGTGGTGAAGGACCTGCTCGGCCGCGAGACCGTGATCGTGCAGTCGTTCTTCACCAGCAGCCAGCTCCTCGCGCCCGGCCTCGACGACTGGAGCGTCGAGGGCGGCCGCGTGCGCGAGGACCTCGGCGTCTCGAGCTACCACTACGGCGACCGGTTCGCCGCGACCACCTGGCGCCACGGCTTCACCAACAACGTCACGCTCGAGAGCCGCGCCGAGGCGACGCCGCATTTCGGCCTCGTCGGCGGCGGGATCGTATCGGCGCTCCCGTGGGGCCCGATGGTCGGCAAGTTCTCGCTCGTGGCGAGCACCAACCACGGGCGCAGCGGCGGGCTGTGGTTCGCGGGGCTCGACTACGCCGGCAACCGCCTGAGCGCGTCGCTGCAGGCGCAGGGCGGGTCGCGCGAGTTCCGCCAGCTCGGCCAGGATCCCTCGATCGAGCCCACGGTGCGCCTGCAGCTCGCGGGCAACTTGAGCTACTACACCGACACGCTCGGCACCTTCGGCCTGGGCTTCGCGACCATCCGTCATTACGACGCCGAGCGCGTGACGACCCTTTCGGCGAACTACGCGATGCGCGTGGGCAAGTCGGGAACGCTCTCCGCGGTGGCGAGCCGCGCGCTGAACGGCGTCACGGGCAACTCGATCGGCGTCAACTTCATCATGCCGCTCGACCAGTACCACGTCGCGAGCAGCACGTTCAACGCGCGCCAGGGCGGCCAGACCGACGCCTACGCGACGGTTTCCGGCACGCCCGCGCCCGATTCGCACGTCGGCTGGCGCGTGCTCGCCGGCCAGCTGCAGAGCCACGGCCATGCCGAGGGCGGCCTCTACTACTTCGGCGACCACGGCGATCGCACCATCGACGCGGTCACCACGGCGCAGCAGTCGACCGTGCGCCTGGGCGCGAACGGCGGGTTCGTCTTCACCGACGGCAAGCTCTTCTCCTCCCGCAAGATCGACGAGAGCTTCGCGGTGGCGGAAGTGCCCGGCTATTCCGACGTCGGCATCGGCCTGGGCAGCAACGTGCTCGCGCACACCGACAAGCAGGGCGTGGCGCTGGTGCCACGGCTCATCCCGTACAACAACAACGCGGTGCGGATCGATCCCAAGGAGCTGCCGGTGAGCGCCGAGATCGACACCATCGAGATCAACGCGGTGCCCTCCTATCGCAGCGGCGTGCTGGTGAAGTTCCCGGTGCGTGGCGGGCGCGGCGCGCTGCTGAAGATCGTGCTCGACGACGGCGGCATCGCGCCCGCCGGGGCGGTGGTGAACATCGAGGGCGACAAGGAAGATTTCTACGTCGCGCGCCGCGGCGAGGCGTACGTGACGGGGCTCTCGGACACGAGCCACCTGGTGCTCACCTATAACGGGGCGCACTGCCGCTTCGACGTGAAGCTGCCGCCGCCCGACAAGGACGTGATCCCGCGACTCGGACCCTTCGCCTGCCACGGGGTGCCGCGATGAGCTTCGCGATGCTGCCCGCCCGCAGGCTCGCGGTGACGCAAGGGGAGGTGCCATGCGCACGGTCCTGAGACTCGTCCTCCTCGCTGCGGCGGCGTTCTTCGCGCCCCTCGTCCAGGCGGCATACAGCTGCACGGTGTCCTCGCCGGGCTTCTCGGCGGCCTACGACCCGACCTCGCCATCGACCAACATCACGCAGACGTCGTTCACCATCACGTGCTCGCGCACGCTGAGCGACCCGAACACGATGAACTGGCAGAACGCCGCGAACAACGGGCAGTTCCCGACCGGCGGCAACCGCAACCGCGCCGCCTTCGGCGCCTCCCGCATCGGCTACGACGTGTATCACGACAGCGGCTGCGGCACGCAATGGCGTGGCGGCGGCAGCTCGATCAGCGGCACGCTCAATTTCGGCGGCAGCACCGTCGCCTCCATGAACGTCACCTATTGGGCCTGCATTCCCGCCGGGCAGGCGGGATTGCCGGCCGGCACCTACACCGACACCGTCACGATGACGCTCACATATCCGGGCGGGAACACCACCGGCCAGTTCGGCGTCGCCATCGCCACGCCCGCGCAATGCTCCCTCAGCTCCGCCCCCGGAGACGTCGTCTTCACCTACGTCTCTCTCGGTGCCGCGGCGAACGCGAGCACGAGCTACGGCGTCACCTGCACGAGCTTCCTCCCCTACACCATGGCGCTCGACGCGACCAGCGGCACGGTGATCGGGCTCAACTACACGCTCGCCCTGAGCGCCATGAGCGCGACGGGCACCGGCTCCCAGCAAAGCTACTCGATCAGCGGCAACATCGCCGCGGGCCAGGCCGGGACCTGCGCGGCCGCGACCTGCACCGCGTCGCAGGCTCGAACCCTCACCGTGAGCTACTAGCGTCGACACCGAACGTTCGATGAAGCGATTCCTCCAGCGCTGCCTCGCCGCGGCCGTCCTCCTCCTTCCCGCGCTCGCCTGCGCCGCCTACAACTGCAGCGTCTCCTCGGGCGGCGTCGGCGCCGCCTATTCGCCCACGGCGCCCACGACCCAGATCGTCCAGACGAGCTTCACCATCACCTGCACGCGCGCCTCCACGGACGCCGCGACGATGAGCTACAGCGTCACGGCGGACAACGGCGCCAATGCGCAGGGCACGCACAACCGCGCCGTCTTCGGCTCGTCGCGCCTCGCCTACGACCTCTTCAAGGACTCGGCCTGCGGCTCGCAATGGCGCGGGCCGCAGACGATCAGCGGCAGCCTCGCGTTCGGCGGGAGCCTCTCCGCCTCCACCACCGTGAGCATCTGGGCGTGCATCACCGCGGGGCAGAACGTCGCCGCCGGCCTGTACACGGACACCGTCGACATGACGCTCAGCTACGGCTCGTCGCCGCAATCCACCGCTCTCGGCACGATCGGGGTGAACATCTCGACGCCCGCCTCGTGCAGCCTTTCGACGCCGCCCGGCGACGTGGTCTTCAACTACGTGGGCTTCGGCGCGGCCGCGAACGCGAGCACCAGCTATGGCGTCACGTGCAGCACCTACCTTCCCTACACGATGGCGCTCGACGCGACGAGCGGCGCGATCCTCGGCTTGAGCTACACCCTCGCGCTCAGCGCGGCGAGCGCGACCGGCAACGGCGTCGAGCAGACCTTCACCATCAGCGGCAACATCGCCGCGGGACAAGCCGGAACCTGCGCGACCGGCTTGTGCACCGCGTCCCAGGGCCGCACCCTCACGCTCACGTATTAGCGCGAAAAAGGGGTCAGCCGAAAAGCAATCCGACCCCTTTCCCTATCTGCGGAACTGCGCGAGGACCGACGAGGTCCAGGTGAGCCGCTCGATGAGCGTGCGCAGGAACTCGCGGTTGAAGCGCAGCTGGCAGCCCTCGGAGAGCGACTCGAGGTGCGCGGCCTGGATCTTGAGGAGCTGCACCTCCGAGACGGAGATGATCGAGGCCGAGCGCCGCGCGCGGTCGCCCGAAAGGTAGGCCATCTCGCCGAAGCAGTCGCCTTCCTTGAGGACGTTCAGGAGCTTGCCGTCCTTCACCACCTTCACCTGCCCCGCGACGATGATGAAGAAGGCCTGCCCGATCTCGCCCTCGAGGAGCAGGTTCTCGTCGCGCGCATGGACTTCCCAGACCGCCCCGCGCAGCACCTCCCAGAGCTCGGCGTCGCGGAACTCGCGGAAGAAGGGAAGGGAGCGCAGCTTGTTGAACTTCTCCGTCGAGCTGATCTCGTGCGAGTAGCGCTCGAGCTGCGGGAAGGTGTTCGCGAGCTCGCTCGCCATCTCGAACCAGCTCGAGTAGCGCACCTTCGGGTCCTTGTGCATCGCCTGCTTCACGATCTCGACCAGCTTCTCCGGCAGGTCCGGCCGCAGCGTCTCGATCGGCACCGGCTCCTCGTTGAGGATCTTGTTGATCATCGAGACCGAGTTCTCGGCGCGGAACGGAAGCTTCCCGGTGAGCAGCTCGTACATCACGACGCCGAGCGAGTAGATGTCCGACTGCACGCTCGGGCTCTCCTCGTTGATCTGCTCGGGCGACATGTAGGCGGGCGAGCCGAGGAAACCGTCGATCTGGGTGTGCGTGGCGTGCGAGATCTTGGCGGTTCCGAAGTCGCTGATCTTGATGTCGTCGCGGTCGGAAAGGAGGATGTTCGCGGGCTTGATGTCGCGGTGGATCACGCCGTTCTGGAACGCGTAGTCGAGCGCGCGGCACATCTTGAAGATCACCAGCACCGCCTGGCGCACCGGCAGCAGGTTCGTCTCCGAGCAGAATTTCTTGAGCGAGCCGCCGGGGACGTACTCCATCACGATGTAGCGCTGGTCGCCGTCCACCACCGCGTCGAACACGCCGACGATGTTGGGGTGGTTGAGCTTGCCGGCGAGCGAGGCCTCGTTCAGGAACAGCTTCTCGAAGCGCTTCGCCTCCTCCTCGCCCATGCCGGCGTCGCTCTTCGCGACCTTGATCGCCACCTTGCGGTCGTTGAACGGGTCCTCGCCGAGGTAGACGACGGCCGATGCTCCCTGTCCGAGCTCGGACAGGACGAGGTACTTGCCGATCTTGGCGGGGCGTTCGGACACGTCGGGAGGAGCCGTGGCGCGGGCTGCGCTTTCGGCGCAGTTTAACCGATTGCCATTCGCGCGCGCCGTGAAGCAGGACACAAGGCGGTCGAAGAAGGAGAACGGCGATCGATCTCGTGGGAAGCTGCGCGGTCCTTCGCTACCCGCCGTGCTGCGCGACGAGCGCCTTCGCGATGGCCCGGAATCCGTCCGCGCCGATGTCGGTGACGGGGATGGACGCCGCCGTGGCCGCGTCCGTGTAGTTGCGCTCGAGCGAGCGGCGGTAGGCCGGGTCGTAGTGGCTCTCGAGGAGATCCGAGACGAGCGCCTGCCAGCCGCCGCGCGCAAGCTCGGCGAGCCACGCCTCGATGCGGGCGCCGCCGTGCAGCGGCGCGAGGCAGCGCAGCTTCTGCGCGAGCGCCTGCGGATCGGCGACGAAATGCGCGTAGTCCTCGAGCAGCAGCGCGACCCGCGTGGATTGCTCCGCCTCGAGGCGGAAGCAGCGCGATGCGCGCATGCGCTCGATCAGCCGCTCGGGCACGCGCAGGTTGCCCACCTTGCGGCTTTCCGACTCCACGTACACCGGGCGCGACGGATCGATCTGCGAAAGCGCGGTCCAGATGGCGGTCTCGAAGGATTTCTGCGAGGGTTGCGGCGCGTCGGGAAGCTCGCCGAGGACGCTTCCGCGATGCGCGGCGAGCGCCTCCAGGTCGAGCACCTGCGCGCCGCTCGCGGCGAGCGCCTCGAGGAGGCGGCTCTTGCCCGAGCCCGTGGCGCCGCAG
The DNA here is from genome assembly GCA_035605915.1 of Usitatibacter sp. Taxonomy (GTDB): domain Bacteria; phylum Pseudomonadota; class Gammaproteobacteria; order Burkholderiales; family Usitatibacteraceae; genus Usitatibacter. The sequence continues at coordinate 31,260 of DATNGJ010000075.1, read as the reverse complement.
ATCACGTGGAAGCGCGCCCGATCCGGAAGCCGCTCGAGCTCCGCGACCACCTGGCGGCGAAACGCCTTGTAGCCGCCGTCGAGGCGTGCGGCGTTCCAGCCCACCTGCCGCAGCACGTGCGCGAGCGAGCCCGAGCGGCCGCCGCCACGCCAGCAGTAGACGAGCGGCCGCCAGCCGCGCGGCTTCCCGGCGAAGCGCTCCTCGATCGCGCGCGCGATGTTGCGCGCGGCGATCGGCGCGCCGAGCCGCTTCGCCTCGAAGGCCGACTGCTGCTTGTAGACGGTGCCGACGAGCGCGCGCTCCTCGTCGTCGAGCACCGGAACGTTGATCGCGCCGGGCAGGTGGTCCTCGGCGAACTCCGAGGGACTGCGCGCGTCGAGAACGTCGTCGAAGCCGCGGATGTCCGCGAGCGCGAGCGGCGTGGCGACCAGCGCCTCGGGTCGATCGCGGTGGAACGGCAGCTCCGTCACGATCCCTTCTTCGCGAGCAGCGGCTCGAGCGTGCGCCACACGTTGTCGACGAGCGTGGGCTGCGCGGCCGCGGTCGGGTGCAGCTGGTCGGGCTGGAAAAGCTCCGGGTGTCCCGCGACGCCGGCGAGGAGGAACGGCACGAGCGCCACCTTGTCTTCCTTCGCGACCTTCGGGTAGAGCTCGCGGAACTCGGCCGCGTAATCGATGCCATAATTCGGCGGAATCATGATGCCCACGAGCACCGGTTGCGCGCGCGCCTTCCGCACGAGCTGGATCATCCGCTCCAGGTTCGCGCGAATCTCGGAGACCGGTTGCCCGCGCAGCGCATCGTTCGCGCCCAGCTCGATCAACACCACGGAGGGATGGTGGCGCGCGAGGTCCGCGGGCAGCCGGCTCAATCCGCCCGCCGTGGTCTCGCCGGAGACGCTCGCGTTCACCACCTGCCAGGGCAGCCCTTCGCGCGAGAGGCGCCGCGCGAGCAGGCTCACCCATCCGTCGCCGGAGGCGAGGCCGTAGGCAGCCGAGAGGCTGTCGCCGAACACCATCACCGTGGACGTGGCGAACGCGGGCAGCGCCAGCGCGGCGAGCGCGAGGGCGACGAACGCACGGCGGGCGAAAAGGGGAAATCTCACTTGGAAGCGGGGCATCGGGCGAAGGCGAGCATTGTGACGGCAGAGGGCGTGACCAAACAAGTCGCGACGCCCGACCACGTCCTCACCATCGTCAAGCGCGCGACCTTCCGCGTCGCCGCGGGCGAGGCGGTCGCGATCCTCGGCGCCTCGGGCTCGGGGAAGTCCACGCTGCTCGGATTGCTCGCCGGCCTCGACGTTCCCAGCGAGGGACGCGTGCTCGTCGACGGCGAGGACCTCTTCGCCCTCTCGGAGGACGGACGCGCGAAGCTGCGTGCGCGCATGGTGGGCTTCGTGTTCCAGTCCTTCCAGCTGCTGCCCGCGCTCACCGCGCTCGAGAACGTGATGCTGCCCCTCGAGCTCGCCGGCCGCGCCGACGCCGCCGAACAGGCGCGGCGCGTGCTCGCGCGTGTCGGCCTCGTCGAGCGCCTGGGCCACTATCCGCGCCAGCTCTCCGGCGGCGAGCAGCAGCGCGTCGCGGTCGCGCGCGCGTTCGTCACGCAGCCGCGCCTCCTCTTCGCCGACGAGCCCACCGGCAACCTCGATTCGGCGACCGGCGAGCAGGTGATCGACCTGCTCTTCGAGATGAACCGCGAGCGCGGCACGACGCTCGTGCTCGTCACCCACGATGCCGACCTCGCCAAGCGCTGCGACCGGCGCCTGCACATCGCCGCCGGCGAGATCACGCATGCGGACTAAGGCCGGGCGCGCAGCATGAAAGGACTCCGGCTCGCGGCGAGGATGCTGCGGCGCAACTGGAGCGCCGGCGAGCTGCGCGTGCTCACCGCCGCCCTCTTCATCGCCGTGGCGAGCGTCACCACGGTGGGCTTCTTCGCCGACCGCGTGCAGTCCGCGCTCGACCGCCAGGCGAACGAGCTCCTCGGCGGCGATCTCGTCGTCATCGCGGACCATCCCGTGCCCGAGGCGTTCATGCGCGCGGCGCGCGCGGGCGGCCTCGCCATCGCGACCACGCGCACCTTCCCGAGCATGGTGTCTTCGGCGGGCGGCGTGAACCTCGCCGACATCCGCGCGGTTTCCGAGGGCTTCCCGTTGCGCGGCCGCATCCGCGTCGCCGACGTGGTGGGCGGGCCCGAGCGGATCGCCGAGGGCGTGCCCCGGCCGGGTACGGTGTGGATCGCGCCGGCGCTCGCGGGGCGCCTCGGCATCGGCGTCGGCGACCGGCTCAAGCTGGGACGCATCGAGCTCGCGGTCGCCGCGATCATCGCGCGCGAGCCCGACAGCGTGCTGCAGTACTTCGGCATCGCCCCGCGCGTGCTGGTGAACGAGGCGGACCTCGCCGCCACGGGGCTCATCCAGGTCGGGAGCCGCGTCACCTACCGCCTGCTCCTCGCCGGCGAGCCGAAGGCGGTGGCGCGCTACCGCGCCGCGATGGCATCGAAGCTGGGACGCGGCGAGCGCATGGAGGGCGTACGCGATTCGAGAAGCGAGGTGCGAGCCGCGCTCGATCGCTCGCAGCGCTTCCTCGGCCTCGCATCCCTGCTTTCCGTGGTGCTCGCGGCGGTGGCGGTGGCGCTCGCCGCGCGCCGCTTCACGCAGCGCCAGGCCGACGCGGCCGCGATGATGCGCTGCCTGGGCGCGACGCAGCGCGACATCTTCGCGCTGAACGCATGGCAGTTCGCGCTGCTGGGCATCGCCGGATGCGCGCTCGGCTGCGCCGCGGGCTACGGCGCGCAGGCGATCCTCGCGCACTGGCTCACGAGCTTCGTCACGGTCGCGCTGCCGCTGCCTTCGGCGCTCCCCGCGCTGCGCGGGGCGCTCATCGGCTTCGTGCTGCTCGCCGGCTTCACGCTGCCGCCGCTCCTGCGCCTGCGCAACGTGCCGACGCTGCGCGTGCTGCGGCGCGATCTCGGCCTGGTCGAGCCGGTGAGCGTCGGCGCCTTCGCAGCGGGGCTCGCGGCCCTCGCGGCGCTCATCGCGTGGCAGGCGGGCGACGTGCGTCTCGCTTCGTACTCGCTCGGCGGGTTCGCGGGCGCGTTGCTCGCCTGCGCGCTGCTGGGCTACGCGCTGATCCGCCTCGTCGCGCGCGCGCGCGGAGCCGCGCACGGGCCGTGGCGCTACGGCCTCGCGAACCTGCGGCGGCGCACCGGTGCGACCCTGGTGCAGGTCATCGCGCTGGGCCTCGGGCTCATGGCGATGCTGATGCTCACGCTGGTTCGCGGCGAGCTCATCACGCGCTGGCAGGAATCGATGCCGCCGGACATGCCGAACCGCTTCGCGATCAACATCCAGACCGACCAGCTCGCCGCGGTGAAGGGGTATTTCGACGCGATCCCTCTCGCCACGCCGGATCTCTACCCGATGGTGCGCGGGCGGCTCACCGCGATCGGCGCGAAGCCGGTCTCGGCTTCGAGCTATCCGGACGAGCGCGCGAAGCGGCTGGTGGAGCGCGAGTTCAACCTCTCGTGGGCCGATTCCATCCGCACGGACAACCGCGTGGTCGACGGCAGGTTCTGGACGCCGGGCACGAAGTCGCCGCAGTTCTCGGTGGAGGAAGGACTCGCCAAGACGCTCGGCATCCGCGTGGGCGACACGCTCTCCTTCGACGTCGCGGGGACGCGCTTCACGGCGCCGGTCACGAGCCTGCGCAAGGTCGAGTGGGATTCGTTCAAGCCCAACTTCTTCGTGATCGCGACGCCGGCGCTGCTCGATTCCTATCCCGCGAGCTGGATCACGAGCTTCCACCTGCCGGAAACGCGCGAGCCGGTGGTGACCGGGCTGGTGAAGCGCTTCCCGAACGTGAGCGTGATCGACCTCACCGCGATGATGGAGCAGTTCCAGCGCATCACCGACCAGGTGTCGCGCGCGGTAGAGTTCGTGTTCCTCTTCGCGATCGCGGCCGGCCTGGTGGTGCTCTTCGCCGCGATCAGCTCGACGCAGGACGAGCGCGTGTTCGAGGCGGCCGTGCTGCGCACGATCGGCGCGAGCCGGCGGCAGCTCGCCGTCATGCAGCTCGCCGAGTTCCTCGCGATCGGCCTCCTCGCGGGCGCCGTCGCCTCCGCCGGCGCGGTCGCGCTCGCCATGGTGCTTTCCGATCGCGTGCTGGGCGTGCCCTACGAGTTCCACTGGACGCTGCCCGTGGCCGGGCTTTTCATCGGAGCGCTCGGCGTCGCGCTCGCGGGGTTGCTCGGCACGCGGCGCGCGGTCCATGCGCCGCCGATGCAGACGCTGCGCGAGGCGGCCTAGCACGCTCCCCTATAATTCGCCGATGCCCCGCCGCGTCGCCGCGAAGCTCCACGCCTCGCCCTACCTGCTGCTCAGCCTCACGGCGTTCTTCTGGGCGCTCAACTGGGTCGTGGGCCGCGCCATGGCCGGCCACGTCACTCCGTTCGCGCTCACGTTCGTGCGCTGGTTGCTCGCGCTCGCGTTGATGATGCCGTTCGCGTGGCCGGAGATCCGCGCGCACCGGGCGCTCATCCGGCGCGAGTGGAAGCGCATCGCCTGGCTCGCGTTGTGGGGGACGGGACCGTACAACGTCTTCGCGTACTACGGCCTGCAGTACACCACCGCGACCAACGGCGTGATCCTCAACAGCGCCGTCCCGATCATGATCATGCTCTTCGGCTGGGCGATCTATCGCGACACCATCACGCGCGTGCAGGCGCTCGGCGTGGCGATCTCGTTCGCCGGGGTGCTCGCGATCCTCACGCGCGGCGATCTTTCGGTGCTCGCGCGGCTCACCCTCAACAAAGGCGACCTGGTGGTGCTCGCGGGGATGGCGTGCTGGTCCGTGTACACCATCCTCCTGCGCACCAAGCCCGCGGGGCTGCCGGGATTGGCGCTCCTCGCGTGCTGCGTTTGCGTGGGGCTCCTGCTCCTGCTGCCGTTCGTCGTGATCGAGATGCTCTTCCTGCACGGCCGGTTCGAGGTGACGCCCGCCACTCTCGCGGCGCTCTTGTATCTGGGCGTGTTCCCTTCGTTCGTGGGCTACATCTTCTGGAACCGCGGCGTGGCGGAAGTGGGCTCGAACGTCGCCGGGATCTTCATGCACCTGATGCCGCTCTTCGGCGCGCTGCTCGCGTGGATCTTCCTGGGCGAGCAGATCCGGCCGTTCCACGTCGCGGGGATCGCGCTCATCCTCGCCGGCATCGCCCTCACGACGCGCGGCCACCGGCCGGTGACCGCCCCGGCGCCCGAGTGAGCGGCGGCGGCGCAAAGGAAGGACCATGGAGCTGATCCTCTGGAGGCACGCGGAAGCCGAAGACGCGGCGGCCGGCGGCGACCTGGCGCGCGCGCTCACGAAGCGCGGCCGCAAGCAGGCCGAGCGCATGGGCGAGTGGCTGCGGACGCGCATCCGCGACGAGTGGTTGGTGCTTTCGAGCCCGGCGAAGCGCGCGGTGCAGACCGCGGAAGGCCTCGGCCTGCCGTTCGAGCAGCGCGACGCGCTCGCCCCGGACGCATCGGCGGCGGCCATCCTGCGCGAGGCGGGCTGGCCGGACGGCAAGCGCCCCGTGGTGATCGTCGGCCACCAGCCCACGCTCGGCGAGGCGGCGGCGAAGATCCTCGGCACGCGCGGCGACGTGGCGATCCGCAAGGCGGCGCTCTGGTGGTTCGCGGCGAAGGACGACGGGGTGCTGCTGCGCTGCGTGATGGAGCCCGAGCTCGCCGAGCGGTGAGGCGGCATTTGGCGGCACAATAACGGCAATGCCTTCCGGAGCCGCGCCATGAAACTCACCGACCTGCAGGTCGCCGAATTCGATCGCGACGGGTATCTCTTCTTCCCGGGCCTCTTCAGCCGGGAAGAGCTGAAGCCGCTGCTCGAGGAAGTGCCGCGGCTCTATGCGCAGCACCGTCCCGAGAACGTGCGCGAGAAGGGGAGCGACTCGGTGCGCACCAACTTCGCGGCCCACATGTACAGCGAGCCCTTCGCGCGGCTCGCGCGCCATCCGCGCATGGTCGACCCGGTGGTGCAGGTCTTCGGCGAGGACGTGTACATGCACCAGTTCAAGATCAACGGCAAGATGGCCTTCGACGGCGACGTGTGGCAGTGGCACCAGGACTACGGCACCTGGAAGGCCGACGACCTGATGCCCGAGGCGCGCGCGATGAACGTCGCGATCTTCCTCGACGACGTGAACGAGTTCAACGGCCCGCTCATGTTCATTCCGGGAAGCCACAAGCTGGGCGTGCTCGACGCCGAGCACGACGAGAGCACCACGAGCTATCCGCTGTGGACCATCAACCACGACGTGATCACGAAGCTCGTGGAGCGCGGCGGCATCGTCGCGCCCAAGGGACCGGCCGGCTCGATGATCCTCTTCCACGGCTGCCTGGTGCACGCTTCCACCTCGAACCTCTCGCCGTGGAACCGCGTCTCCGTGTACCTGAGCCTGTGCGCGGTCTCCAACCACATCCGCCGCTTCAAGCGCCCGGAATACATCGCCCACCGCGACTTCACCCCGATCCGCTGCCTTCCCGACGACTGCCTGCTGAAGCCCTATCCGGTCGAGCTGCCCTGGAAGGGGACGTACCCCGTTTTCTCTTAGGCGGAACGTTCAATCCAACCGCGGCTTTGTCGGCCGCCCCGGCGGGTGTTTGATCCCCCGGGAAAGTGCCGCCGAGGGCAGATCGTCGATGAACGATCCGCGCCCCAGCACGACTCCGGCTTGCGTGGATTCGCGGATCCGCTTGAGCTCTTCGGGGCTTTGTGGAAATTCGAACATCGTTCGATAACGCGCGCGGCGCTCCAGGGGATCGGCCGCGAGCGCAAGGTAAAGCGGGTGCGGTGCGAGGATGTCCGATGGCTGTCCCTCGGCATTGAACTTGTAGCTCGACCACGGATATCCCGAGGGATGCTCCGCAAGGCCGGCCCGGACCGGATTCATCTCGATATAGCGATGGCACGCGAAAAGGTAGGCGTCCGAATCCACGAGGCACGAGCGATAACGGCCCTCGAACATGGGCCCCGTTCTCTGGTATTTGCGGTTGACGTACTGGACGAAGCGCTGACCGAGGTGCCTCATGAGCATCGATGCGCTGTCGGCCCGACCCGGAGTCAGCAGAAGGTGCACGTGGTTCGTCATCAACACATAGGCGTGAACCGAACACCCGAATAGCGGCGCCAGTTCGTCCAGCAGCGAAAGGAACACACGGAAGTCCCGATCGCCGCGGAAGCAAGCGCTCTTGTTGCTTCCACGCTGGACGATGTGCAACGGGATGCCGGGAATCCGGAGGCGGGCTTGGCGCGGCATGGGTCGGGTCCTCGATCTCGTGAAGGCCTAACGAGCGAGGGCCTGGAAAGGACGACCCGTTCGTTCCGCCTAAGAGAAAACGGGGTACGTCCCCGTTTTTAAGAGCGCTCGAGCTCGAGCGAGAGGCCGACCGAGCTCCACTGCGCGCCTTCCTGCTCGAGCGCGAGGTCGACGAGCGTATGGCCCTGCAGCCATCCGCCCCCCACCTCGAGGCGGAAGCCGCGCGACTTGCGCGCGACCTTCATCCTCGGCAGCTTCAGATTGCGGCGGCTGCGGTAGAAGATCACCGCGAGGCGCAGGCAGAAGGCGAGCGCGGCGAGGCGCGGATCGTCGTCGAAGGCGGCGCGCATCTTGGAGAGCTTCCCGCGCTGGGCGAGCACCAGGTTCGAGAGCCACCCCTGCTCCTGCCGCGAGAAGCCGGGCATGTCGGCGTTCGCGAGGATGTAGGCGGAGTGCTTGTGGTAGGCGCCCTGTGCGATCGAGATGCCGATCTCGTGCAGGCGCGCGGCCCATTGCAGGAAATCGGCGAGCGGCATCAGCTCGCCGCCCTTGTCGTCGAGCTCCTTCAGCAGCTCGTGCGCGAGCGCGGCGACGCGCTGCGACTGCAGCGCGTCCACGTGGTAGCGGTGCGCGAACTGGTCGACGGTCACCTCGCGGATGTCTCGATGGTGCACGCGGCCGAGGAGGTCCCACAGCACGCCGTCGCGAAGCGCGCCCTCGGCGACGGTCATGTCCTCGAGGCCCAGCTCGTCGAACACCGCCGACATGATCGCCACGCCGCCCGCCACGACCGGGATGCGGTCCTCGCGCAGCCCGGCGAGCGAGAGCTTGCGCAGCTCGCCCGCGGCGATGAGCTGGTCCTTGAGCCACTCGAGGCCCTCGGTGGTGATGCCGGAAGCCGCGAGCCCGTTCCTGGAGAGGACTTCCGCGATGGAACGCGCGGTGCCCGAGGAGCCCACGGCTTCGCGCCAACCGGTCTTCTCGAAGCGCGCGGCGATCGTCTGCACCTGCTCGCGCGCGGCGAACTGCGCCTGCTTGAAGGACTTCTTCTCGATCCTGCCGTCGGCGAAGTAGCGCGAGGTGTAGCTCACGCAGCCCATGTACAGGCTCTCCATCGCCTTGGGCTTCCACTTGTTGCCGATGATGCACTCGGTCGAGCCGCCGCCGACATCCACCACCAGCCGGTTGTGGTGCGACATGGGAAGCGAATGCACCACGCCGAGGTAGATGAGCCGCGCCTCCTCGCGCCCGGGGATCACCTCGATCGGGAAGCCGAGCTGGGCTTCGGCGCGGCGCAGGAACGCGCCCGAGTTCTTCGCGACGCGCAGCGCGTTGGTGCCGACGATGCGCACGGCGGCGCGCGGCATGCCGGCGAGCCGCTCGGAGAAGCGCTTGAGCGCGGCGAGCGCGCGTTCCTGCGTCTCGCTGTCGAGGGTCCGGTCCGCGGTGAGCCCGCTTCCCAGGCGCACCGTCTCCTTCATCGAGTCGAGCGGGTAGAGCTGCTCGCCGGCGACGCGCGCGATCGCGAGGTGGAAGCTGTTGCTGCCGAGGTCGACCGCGCCGAGGGTGTTATATTCCATGGATGAAGCGGGGCGCCACGTGACGAGCCCGGCGTCCGAGTATCGCACAGTTCCACCGGTGTCCCGCCCGTCACGGAACCGTCACGAACCGCCGCTACGCTCGATGGCAAAGAAGCCCAAGGCCCGCTCCGCGCGCGCGTCGCGGCATTCCCCGCAGCACTTCCTCAACCGCGAGCTGCAGGCCCTCGAGTTCAACCGACGCGTCCTCGCGCAGGCCGAGGACCGCGCGATTCCCGCGCTGGAACGGCTGCGTTTCCTGTGCATCGTCTCCTCGAACCTCGACGAGTTCTTCGAGATCCGCCTCTCGGGCGTGAAGGAGCAGATCAAGCTCGCCTCGGGCGCCTCGGGCCCCGACGGGCTCACGCCGCTGCAGGTATTCCGCCAGGTGGCCGCGCGCGCGCAGGGCATCGTGGAGACGCAGTACCGCCTGCTGAACGACGAGATCCTGCCCACGCTCGCGAAGGAAGGCATCCGCTTCCTGCGCCGCTCGCAATGGAACGCGGCGCAGCAGGCGTGGGTGCGCGACTACTTCTTCCGCGAGATGATGCCGGTCCTCACGCCGATCGGGCTCGACCCCGCGCATCCGTTCCCGCGCGTGTTCAACAAGAGCCTCAACTTCGCGGTCGAGCTCGAGGGACGCGACGCGTTCGGGCGCGACTCGCGCGCCGCGATCGTGCAGGCGCCGCGAGTGCTGCCGCGCGTGATCAAGCTGCCGCCGCCCATCGCGCACGGGCCCAACGACTTCATCCTCCTCACGTCCGTGCTGCACGCGCACGTGGGCGAGCTTTTCACCGGCATGACGGTGGCCGGCTGCTACCAGTTCCGCGTCACGCGCAACTCCGACCTCTTCGTCGAGGAGGAGGAGGTGAAGGACCTGCGCCAGGCGCTGCAGGGCGAGCTGCCGCAGCGCCACTTCGGCGACGCGGTGCGCCTCGAGGTGGCCGACGGCATGTCGGAGTCGATGACGCGCTTCCTCCTCGCGCAGTTCGGCCTCGAGGGCGACGACCTCTACGTCGTGCAGGGCCCCGTGAACCTCGCGCGGCTCATCAATATCCCCGAGCAGGTGAACCGTCCGGACCTCGAGTACGCGCCGTTCGTGCAGGGCGTGCCGAAGGCGCTCGCCAAGGGGCGCGACCTGTTCGACGTCGTGCGCCGCGGCGACGTCCTGCTGCATCGTCCCTTCCAGTCGTTCGCGCCGGTGATCGAGTTCATCCGCCAGGCCGCGCAGGATCCGCTGGTGGTCGCGATGAAGCAGACGGTGTATCGCACCGGCACCGACTCGGTGATCATGCAGACGCTCATCGACGCGGCGACCCAGGGCAAGGAAGTGACCGTGGTGGTCGAGCTCATGGCGCGCTTCGACGAGGAGGCGAACATCAACTGGGCGGCGCGGCTGGAGGAGGTCGGCGCGCACGTGGTCTACGGCGTGGTCGGACACAAGACCCACGCCAAGATGGCGATGGTGGTGCGGCGCGAGGAGGGCAAGCTCGTGCGCTACTGCCACCTCGGCACCGGCAACTACCATCCGCGCACCGCGCGCCTCTACACCGATTTCGACCTCCTCACCGCGCGCGAGGCGATCTGCAACGACGTCGCCGAGGTGTTCCAGCAGCTCACGGGCCTCGGCAAGGCGAGCAAGCTCAAGCACGTGTGGAGCTCGCCCTTCACGCTGCATGCGAGGATCCTCGAGGCGATCGAGGCGGAGTCGCGCCTCGCGAAGGCCGGCAAGCCCGCGCGCATCTGCGCGAAGATGAACGCGCTCCTCGAGCCCGAGGTGATCGAGGCGCTCTACCGTGCGTCGCAGGCGGGCGTGAAGGTGGACCTCGTCGTGCGCGGCGTCTGCGCGCTGCGCCCCGGGGTCGCCAGGCTCTCGGAGAACATCCGCGTGCGCTCGATCGTCGGGCGCTTCCTCGAGCACAGCCGCATCTTCCATTTCCGCGCGGGCGGCGATTCGAAGGTCTACCTCTCCAGCGCGGACTGGATGGACCGCAATTTCTTCCGGCGCATCGAGCTGTGCTTCCCGGTGCTCGACCCGAAGCTCAAGCGGCGCGTGATGCGCGAGGGGATCAAGCCGTACCTGGACGACAACACGCAGGCCTGGGACATGCAGCCCGACGGCACTTTCCGGCGCGCCAAGGCGGGCCGCGCGAAGGCGCACTCGGCGCAGGCGATGCTCCTCAAGATGCTCGCGCGAGCGCCGGAGTCGGCGCCGCGCATCGTGCCCAAGCGCGCGCGCAAGGCCTAGCTCAGTCCCAGAACTTCCACCAGGGCGAAGCGGTGCGGTTCGCGCCCTGCCGCGTGAGCCTGTCGTCCGGGTAGTTCTTCGCGAGCACCTTGCGGGTGTCGTCGCGCAGGTCCTTCAAGCCCATGCGGTCGTAGGACTCGATCATGATCTGCAGCGCGTCGCGCCGCGAGGGCGAGTGCGGGAAGTGCACCAGCGTGTCCTGCGCCCGGTTGGCGGCGGCGAGCCAGGCGCCGCGCGACATGTAGTAGCGCGCGACCTTCACCTCGTGGCGCGCGAGCGCCTCGATGAGGTAGGCCATGCGCTGGCGCGAGTCGTCGGCATAGCGGCTCTGCGGGAAGCGGGTCACCAGCTCCTTGAACGTCTCGAACGATTCGCGCGCCGATTTGGGATCGCGATCGGCGAGGTCCTGCTTCACGAGCCGGTCGAGGAGGCCCACGTCCTCGCGGAAATTCGCGAGCCCCTTGATGTAGAGCGCGTAGTCGACGTGCGGATGGTTGGGATGCAGCTTGATGAACTTGTCGGCCGCGGCGATGCACTGCGCGGTCTCGCCCTGCTTGTAGTACGCGTAGGCGATCTCGAGCTGGCCCTGCTGCGCGAAGCGCCCATAGGGATACTTGGACTCGAGCTGCTCGTAGAGCTTGGAGGCGCTCTCCCAGTTCCGCTGGTCGAGCTGCTCCTTCGCCGCGTTGTAGAACTGCTCCGCGCTCCAGTTCTTCTGCGCGTCGTCCTTGTTGCCGAACAAACCGCAGCCGGCGAGCGCCACCGAAAGGGCCAGCGCGGCCAATGCCGTTACACTTCGATTCATGGCGAACCCCGGTCCGAGAAGCGCGAATTATACCGCGGGGGAGGGCGGCGACCGCGCGCTGCGCCTCACGATTCCGCTCGAGATGGCGGGGTTGAGGCTCGACCAGGCGCTCGCCCGGCTGCTGCCGGGGGAGTCGCGCAGCCGTCTCGCGCGCCTCATCGAGGAAGGCCACGTGCGGGTGGACGGTGCCGCGGCCGCGTCGCGCCGCAAGGTGAAGAGCGGCGAAGCGGTCGACGTCGCCCTCGTCGCACGCCCGGCCGATCTCGCCATGCGGCCCGAGGCGATCTCGATCGCAGTGGTGCACGAGGACGCCGACCTCGCCGTGGTCGACAAGCCCGCCGGGCTCGTGGTCCATCCGGGCAGCGGCAACTGGCAGGGGACGCTCCTCAACGCGCTGTTGCACCATGCGCCGGCGACGCGCGCGCTTCCCCGCGCCGGCATCGTGCACCGCCTCGACAAGGAGACGAGCGGCCTGCTGGTGGTGGCGAAGAACGAAGCCGCGCAGGCGGACCTCGTGCGCCAGCTGCAGGCGCGCACGGTGAAGCGCACCTACCTCGCCCTCGTGCGCGGGCACCTCGAGGGGGCGGGAAGCGTCGACGCCCCGATCGGGCGCCATCCGGTGCATCGCACGCGCATGGCCGTGGTCGCGCGCGGCAAGCCCGCCGTCACGCACTACCGCGTGCGCGAATCCTTCGAGCGCCATACGCTCCTCGAGTGCGAGCTGGAAACGGGGCGCACGCACCAGATCCGCGTGCATCTCGCCTCCATCGGCCATGCGATCGAGGGCGACCCCGTCTATGCGGGCCGCGGGGCGAAGCTCCTCGCGCGCCAGGCGCTGCATGCGTGGAAGCTCGCCTTCCGCCATCCGCGCACCGGCGAGGTCGTGCGTTTCGAGTCGCCCATGCCCGCCGATTTCCGCGCGCTCGTGAAGCAGCTCCGCGCGAGATGAGCTGGCGCGATACCATGCGCGCGCGTCTCGGCCGCTTCGGCACGCAATGGCTGCTGCCCGATTGGCCGGCTCCGGCGCACGTGCGAGCTTTCGTCACGACGCGCGCGGGCGGCGTGAGCGAAGGAGAGTACGCGTCCATGAACCTCGGCGCTTCGAGCGGGGACGCGCCGCACAACGTCGAGCGGAACCGCGCGATCGTGCGCGAGCTGCTACCTTCGGAGCCGCGTTGGCTTGCCCAGGTGCACGGAGCCGAGGTCGCGCTCGCCGATGGGCTCGCCGAGGGCGCCGTCCCGCGGGCCGATGCGGCGGTGGCGCGGAGCGAAGGCCGCGTGTGCACCGTCCTCACGGCGGACTGCATGCCGCTCTTCCTCGCCGACGAGTCCGGGCATCGCGTCGCCGTGGCGCACGCCGGATGGCGCGGCATGGCGGCCGGCGTGATCGAGAACACGGTGCGTGCGATGGAGGGCGATCCGGCCGGGCTCCTCGCGTGGATGGGCCCGGCGATCGGTCCCGAGGCTTTCGAGGTGGGACCGGAGGTACGCGAGGCTTTCCTCGCGGCCGACGCGAATGCCGGCTCCGCCTTCCGCGTGCACCGCGAGGGCAAGTTCCTCGCGGATCTCTATGCGCTCGCGCGCCAGCGGCTCGCGCACGCGGGCGTCTCGCGCGTCCACGGCGGCGGCTTCTGCACCTTGCGCGAAAGCGATCGCTTCTTCTCCTACCGGCGCGAGAAGAAGAGCGGCCGCATGGGCGCCTTCATCTGGATCGAGTGATGCTCCTCGCCTGGATCGCGATCGCCTGCCTCGCCGGGACCCTGCTCTCCCTCGCGATCGCCGCCTTCGTCGCCTCGCGCGTGCAGGAGCGCTGGATCCCCACGCTCGTGAGCTTCGCCGTCGGGGCGCTCCTCGGCGCGGCGTTCCTCGACATCCTGCCGCACCTTTTCGAGCGGGCGCACGATCCCGGGCGCATCGGCGTCTTCATCCTCGCGGGACTGCTCGCCTTCTTCGTGCTGGAGAAGCTGCTCCTCTGGCGCCACCATCACCATCACGGCCCCGACGGCGAAGCGTCCGCGGGCCCGGTGCACACGCACGCCCACTCGCACGGCCACGACGACCGGCGCGTGGGCTGGATGATCGTGTTCGGCGACGCCTTCCACAACACCACCGACGGCGTGATCATCGCGGGCGCCTTCCTCGCCGACGTGCGCGTCGGCGTGGTCACCTCGCTCGCCATCGTCGCGCACGAGATCCCGCAGGAGATCGGCGACTTCCTCGTGCTGCTGCACTCGGGCTTCGAGCGGCGCAAGGCCCTGCTCCTCAACGGGCTTTCCGGCCTCGCCGCGCTGCTGGGCGCGGTGGTCGCCTACTTTTCGCTCTCGATCGTCACCACCTGGGTGCCGGCGATCCTCGCCTTCGCGGCCGCGAGCATGATCTACATCGCGGTGGCCGACCTCATCCCGGGCCTGCACCGGCGCACCGCGCTCGGCGAATCGCTCCTCCAGGCGCTCTTCATCGCGCTCGGGATCGCGTGCATCTGGATCATCCACGACGTGCTGCTTCCCGGCGCATAATGATGGCGTAGATCCGCACGCCCCCATGCCGAAGAACGGGAACCCGCGCCACGAGAACGAGGCCCACGAGCGGCTCCGCGACGTCAACGAGCGGCTCGCGGAGCATTTGCGCGCATCCAACGACGGAATCGCCGCGGCGCTGCAGGGCGAGGGCGCCACGCCGCAGGTGATGGCGGGCTTCGCCGAGGCGTACCGCGCGTGGCTGGAATCCCTTTCCGCCAAGCCCGAGACGCTCCTCGAGCTGCAGAACCGCTACATGCAGGAGCAGTTCCGCCTCTGGGGCCACGCGCTGCAGCCCGCCGCCGACGAGGCGCCCGTGGCGGACAAGCGCTTCTCGGGCGCGGAATGGAACGACCTTCCGGTATTCCGCTACTTCCGCGATTCCTACCTCTCCACCGCGAAGATGATGATGCAGGCGGTGGAGGAGGCCGAGCTCGATCCCGCGACCAAGCAGCGCATGCGCTTCTTCATGCGCCAGTACCTGGACGCCGCGTCGCCTTCGAACTACCTCTTCACCAATCCGGAGGCGCTCAAGGCGGCGATGGAGAGCCGCGGCGAGACGCTCACGCAGGGGCTGCAGCACCTGCTCGGCGACCTCGAGAAGGGCCATATCTCGATGACCGACGAGAGCGCCTTCGAGGTCGGCAAGAACATCGCGGTGAGCCCGGGCTCGGTGGTGTGGGAGAACGAGCTGGTGCAGCTCATCCAGTACGCGCCGCTCACGGCGAAGGTGCATGCGCGCCCGCTCCTCATGGTGCCGCCGTGCATCAACAAGTTCTACATCCTCGACCTGCAGCCCGAGAATTCGCTGGTGCGCTACGTGGTGGAGCAGGGGCACACGGTGTTCATGGTCTCGTGGCGCAACCCGAAGGAGGACCAGCAGGGCCTCACCTGGGACGACTACCTGCGCGAGGGCGTCATCGCGCCGATCGAGGAAGTCCGCCGCATCACGAAGCAGGAGAGGATCAACGCGCTCGGCTTCTGCGTCGGCGGGACGCTCCTCGCGGCGGCGCTCGCGGTGCTCGAGGAGAAGGGCGAGCATCCGGTGGCGAGCCTCACGCTCCTCGCCACGCTGCTCGATTTCACCGACGTGGGCGAGATCCGCGTCTACATCGACGAGAATTTCGTGGCGAAGCGCGAGAAGCAGCTCGAGAAGGGCGGGCTCGTCCCCGGCGGCGAGCTGGCGGCGGCGTTCTCGAGCCTGCGCGCGAACGACCTCGTCTGGCCCTACGTCGTGAACAATTACCTGAAGGGAAAGTCCCCGCCCGCCTTCGACCTGCTGTTCTGGAACTCGGACGCGACCAACCTGCCCGGCCCGATGTACGCGTACTACCTGCGCAACACCTACCAGGACAACAAGCTCGTGAAGCCGGACGCGCTCACCATGTGCGGCGTCCCGGTGAGCCTCAAGCGCGTGAAGATGCCGACCTTCGTGTTCTCCGCGCGGGAGGACCACATCGTGCCCTGGCGCGGCGGCTACAAGAGCGCGCGTGCCCTGGGAGCGAAGGCGAAGTACGTGCTCGGGGCGAGCGGCCATATCGCCGGCACGATCAATCCGGCCTCGAAGAAGAAGCGCAGCTACTGGGTGAATGGGGCGCTGGAGGCGGATCCCGAAGCCTGGCTCGCGCAAGCGCAGGAGAAGCCGGGCAGCTGGTGGCCGGAATGGATACGCTGGCTCGCGCCCCATGCCGGCAAGCGCATTGCCGCGCGGCGCAGCCTGGGCGACACGCGGCACAAGCCGATCGAGCCCGCCCCGGGCCGCTACGTGAAGGAGCGCGCGTAGCCCGTCGCGAGCGGGAAAAACCGCAGGAGGAGAAGAACATGACGCAACGCATCGCCCTCGTCACCGGGGGCATGGGCGGCCTCGGCGAGGCCATCTGCATGAAGCTCGCGCGCATGGGCGTCAAGGTGGTCGTCACCTATTCGCCCGGCAACGTGAAGTACTCGGCGTGGCTCAGGGAGATGGCCGACCGCGACTACCACTTCTCGGCCTATCCGTGCGACGTGGCCGATTACGAGGCCTGCGCGAAGATGGTCGACCGGGTGGCCAAGGAGATCGGTCCCATCGACATCCTCATCAACAACGCCGGCATCACGCGCGACATGACGTTCAGGAAGATGACCAAGCCCGACTGGGACGCGGTCATGCGCACCAACCTCGACAGCGTCTTCAACGTGACCAAGCCCATCGTCGACGGCATGGTCGAGCGCGGCTGGGGTCGCGTGATCAACGTCTCCAGCGTGAACGGCCAGAAGGGCGCCTTCGGCCAGACCAACTACTCGGCGGCGAAGGCCGGCATGCACGGCTTCACCAAGGCGCTCGCCCTGGAAGTGGCGCGCAAGGGCGTCACGGTGAACACCATCTCGCCCGGCTACATCGGGACCCAGATGGTGCTCGCGATCCCGAAGGACGTGCTGGACTCCAAGATCCTGCCGCAGATCCCGATCGGGCGGCTCGGCAAGCCCGAGGAGGTCGCGGGCCTCTGCGCCTACCTCGCTTCGGACGAGGCGGCGTTCGTCACCGGCGCCAACATCGCCATCAACGGCGGCCAGCACATGTCCTGATTTGGCGCCGCCGCAAACGCAAAGACCGATGTCCGGGGACACGATGCCGGAAGCCGAATCGAACGCCCGCGGCTCGCGCCGATGAACGCGACCCTCATCGTGTCGTTCGGAGCGCGGCTCCTCCTCGTCGTGCTGTTCCCGTTCAGCGCGCTCGACAAGGTGATGCACTGGAAGTCCGCGCTCGAGCAGGCGAGCTCGAGCTTCGTGCCCGGCGGTCCCGCGCTGCTGGCGGGCGCCATCGTCGTCGAGACCGTCGCCCCGTTCTGCATCGTCCTCGACTGGCACGATCGCCTTGCCGCGGCGGTGCTCGCGCTCTTCTGCGTGGTGACCGCGCTCCTCTACCACGCCTTCTGGAAATATCCGGATTTCTGGTCCAACGACGCGAGCCCGGGCCGCGCGCATTTCTGGGACTTCCTCAAGAACCTGGGGTTGGCGGGTGGGCTCCTCCTCGTGGTGCTGGGCACGCATCCCGCACCGCTCGCGGACGTGCTCGCCCATCCGCTCGCCGCGAGCAGTGCCTACTCGATCGAAGCCCATGGACATTAGGCCGCGCATCCCGTACTGGCACGTCTGGGTGGACGCGAACGGCGTGAGCCACCAGAAGCGCTGCCACCTGGAGCGCTTCACGATGAAGGCGATGCCGGGCGCGGCGCCGCAGTGGCAGGACGAGGTGCAGCGCGGCGTGGCGACGGTGAACCTGAGCGTGCTTCCGGTCGGCTGGGTGGGCGAGTGGCACGAAAACCCGAAGCCGCAATGGATCGTGCCGCTCTCGGGACGCTGGTACGTGGTCACCATGGACGGGGAGCGCGTGGAGATGGGACCGGGCGAGATCTCGTTCGGCGAGGACCAGGGCTGCCGTCCCGATGCGCGGGGTCGCCGCGGGCACCTCTCGGGAACGGCGGGCGACGAGCCGGCGGTCCTCATGCTGGTGCAGCTCGACGAGGCGCGCGGCGATCCATGCCGCTTCGCATGAGCGGATTCGAGATCCTCGATCCGCTCTTCCGGCGCTACGTGCTCGACAACGCGCCGCTCGAGAAGCTCGCCGACGGCTTCCGCTGGCTCGAGGGCCCGGTGTGGTTCGGCGACCAGCGCGTGCTCCTCTTCAGCGACATCCCGAACGATCGCGTGATGCGCTGGCGCGAGCCGGGCGGGGTCGACGTCTTCCGCGCGCCGTGCGACTACGAGAACGGGCACTACCGCGACCTCGAAGGCCGCCTCGTGTCGTGCAGCCACCGCGCGCGTGCCGTCCGCCGCACCGAGCACGACGGGCGCATCACGGTGCTCGCCGATCGCTTCCGCGGCCGCCGGCTCAACTCGCCCAACGACGTGGTGGTGAAATCGGACGGCACGATCTGGTTCACCGACCCGCACTACGGCATCCAGACCGATTACGAGGGCGGCCGCGCGGAGCCCGAGCTTCCGCCGGGGGTCTACCGCCTCGATCCGTCGAGCGGGTCGCTCGCGCTCGTCGCCGACGACTTCGACGGCCCGAACGGCCTGTGCTTCTCGCCGGACGAGTCGCGCCTCTACGTCGCGGAGACGGGCACGCTCTTCGATCCCGCGCCGAAGCAGCACATCCGCGTGTTCGACGTGGCGGCCGGCGGCGAGCGCCTCTCGAACGCGCGCGTGTTCCACCGCGTCCAGCCCGGCGCGGCCGACGGCGTGCGCGTCGACGAGGACGGCAACGTGTGGTCGAGCGCGGCGGACGGCGTGCACTGCATCTCGCCTTCCGGGGCGCTCCTCGGAAAGGTCCTGGTGCCTTCGCTCGTGTCCAACATCGCTTTCGGCGGCCTCGCGCGGAATCGCCTGTTCATCTGCGCCTCGCAGGCGCTCTATGCCATCTTCCTGAATCGCCGCGGCGCGCAACGCCCATGACGCGGGTGCCGCGCATCGCGCGCATCCGCCTCGTCGTCTCGAACCTCGCCACCGCCGAGCGCCAGTACCGCGCGCTCGGCTTCGAAGCGGCAAGCGAGGCGAGGGAGGAACGCGCCGCGGAGGGACGCACGACGTCGCTGCGGCTCACGCTCGGCGAAGAGGAGATCGAGCTCGCGCAGTGCGATCCGCCGGGACGTCCCTATCCGGCCGACAGCACCAGCGCCGACCTCTGGTTCCAGCACTTCGCGATCGTGGTCGTCGACATGGACGATGCCCATGCGCGCGTGCGGAGCGAGGCGGGGTTCGCGGCGATCTCGCGCGGCGGCCCGCAAACCCTTCCCGCGAATACGGGCGGCGTGCGCGCCTTCAAGTTCCGCGACGCCGACGGCCATCCACTCGAGCTGCTGCAATTTCGCCGTGATGACGAGCCGGGGCGATGGCGCAACCGCAGCGCGCGCGGCGCGTTCCTCGGCATCGACCACTCGGCGATCGCGGTGGCGGATGCCGCGGCGAGCGAGGCTTTCTATGCGGCGTACGGTTTCTGCGTCGATGGCCGATCGCTGAATCGCGGCGCGGAGCAGGCGTGCCTGGACGATCTCCAAGCTCCGGAGGTGGACGTGGTCGGGCTGCGGGCCGCGGACGACCGCTTGCCGCGCCTCGAGCTTCTCGGCTACCGCATCCCCCGGGGGCGTCCGGCTCCCGCGATGGCGGCGAACGACATCGCCGCGACGAGCCTCGTGCTGGAGGCCGACGTAAAGCATGGGCGCGTCGAGCACGATCCCGACGGCCACCGGCTGCAGCTCATCCCAGCCGCGCCGCCAGGTGATCGCCCACGCGCAGCGCGTTCGCGATGATGGTGAGCGTGGGGTTCACCGCGCCCGCCGAGACGAAGAAGCCGGCATCGACCGCGTAGAGGTTGTCCAGCTCGTGCGCCTTGCAGTCGAGGTCGAGCACCGAGAGCTTCGGGTCGCGCCCGAAGCGCAGCGTCCCGCACTGGTGCGCGGTGCCTCCGATCGGGATGTTCTGGCCGAGGTAGATCGAGCGGTCGACGAGGTGCGGATGGCATTCGATGCGCGGCAGCATCTCCTCGAGCTTGCGCTTGAGCCGCTCATGGGCCTCCCGGTTGTTCACGTCGAGGCGAAGCACGATGCCGCCGTCCGAATCGAGCGTCACGCGATTCTCCGGATCGGGCAGGTCCTCGGACATGAGCCAGAAGTCGATCGCATGGCGCGACATCTCCTCGAACGGCATGTCGGGAAGGTAGTGGATCGCCGTGGGGAGCTCGGCGCGGATCGCGGGCCCGTGCGACTTGCCGAGCATCTGGATGTGACCGAGCGGATAGTCCCAGTCGTCCGCGCCGAAGTAGAAGTCGTTCAAGCCGAGCGTCTTCTGGAAGACGGTGGGATTGCGCTCGCGCGAGACGGCGAGCAACGCCGAGTTGTTGTGCCGCATGTAATGGCGGCCCACCATGTCCGAGCCGTTCGCGAGGCCGTGCGGATGGCGCTCGCTCGCCGAGCGCAGCAGCAACGCCGCCGAGTTGATCGCGCCGCACGAAACCACGACGAGGTCGGCCGAATATTCCTCGGCCGTGCCATCGCGGTCGACCAGCACGTGCGTCACGGTGCGCCCGCTCGCATCGGTCTCCAGCCGCTTCACGTACGCGCGCGTGAGGAGCGTCACGTTGGGATGCTTCAGCGCCGGCTCCACGCAGATCACCTGCGCGTCCGCCTTGCCGTTCACCAGGCACGGATAGCCGTCGAAGGCATCGCAGCGCACGCAGGCGCTGTCGTAGCGCGGCCGCCCGTTCTCCTCGTCGAGGAGGATGCCGAGCGGCAACGGAAACGGATGGTAGCCGTGCTCGACCATGCGATCGTGGATGCGCTGGATGGCGGGCTCGTGGGAGACGGGAGGATGCGGGTAGGGACGGCTCGCGGGCGGATCGGTGGGATCGACGCCGTGCTCGCCGTGCACGTGGTAGAGCTGCTCCGCCGCCGTGTAGTAGGGCTCGAAGTCTTCGTATCCGAGCGGCCACGCGGGGGAGAGGCCGCCGTGATGCCGGATCTCGCCGAAGTCCTCCTTGCGAAGGCGAAACAGGGCCGCGCCGTAGACCTTGGTGTTGCCCCCCACGTAATACTGGATGCCCGGCTTGAACGCCCGGCCGTCGCCGCCATGCCAGGTCTCGTGGGCCCGATAGCGCTCCTGGATGAAGACCGCTTCGGGATCCCAGTTCTCGCGCTCGCGCTTCAGGAAATCGCCGCGCTCGAGGAGGAGGATCTTCTTGCCGGTCGGCGCGAGGCGCCATGCGAGCGTGCCGCCGCCCGCCCCGCTGCCGATGATGATGATGTCGTATCGCCCCGAGGCCATCGTCCGCTCCGCCGCTTCATCCTATGATGCGGAGTGCCGGTGCGAGTTCTGGCAGATGTATCGCGGTGCATCCATGCGCGACGTGGGGTCGGAGCCCGATGTCGTGAGCCGCCGAGGGCTTGCGGCGACGGCGCGCGCATGAATCGGGGTCTCGCCCCACGTCATTACGCGTACATGTGCAATCCGCCGTTCACCGAGAGGTTGGTGCCGGTGATGTAACCGGCCTTCTCGGAGGCGAGGAATGCGACCGCGTCGGCGACTTCCTCCGGCATCGCGAGGCGTCCCGCGGGGATCTGCGAGACGATCTGCTTGCGCACGTCCTCGCGGATCGCCATCACCATGTCGGTCTGCACGTAGCCCGGCGAGATGGCGTTCACGGTGACGCCCTTCTTCACAACTTCCTGCGCGAGCGATTTCGTGAAGCCCAGGATGCCGGCCTTCGCGGCGGCGTAGTTGGTCTGGCCGAACTGGCCGCGCACCGCGTTCACCGACGAGATGTTGATGATGCGGCCCCAGCCGCGCTCGATCATCCCGTCGATCACGTGGCGCGTCACGTTGAAGACGCTGTCGAGGTTGGTCGAGAGCACCGCGCGCCATTGCTCCGGGGTCATCTTGCGGAAGGTGGAATCGCGCGTGATGCCGGCGCAGTTCACGAGGATCTGGATGGGCCCGTGGTCGGCCTCGATGCGCTTCACCATCTCGCCCATCGCCTCGTATTCGGTCACGTCGCCGAACGCGAGCGCCGTGCGTTCGCCATTGAGGCCGACCGCGGCCATCGCCTCGAGCCAGCGCTCCTCGCTGCCCGGAATGGCGTAGTTCGCGACGACGAAATGGCCGTCGGCCGCGAGGCGCTTGCACACGGCCGTGCCGATGCCGCCCACGCCTCCGGTCACGAGCGCGATCCGTGGCTCCATCTCGACGCGTTACCTCTTCGAATAAAAAAACCCCGGGGTTTGACGCCCGGGGTTCGAACCTTTATCCAAATCTTGGGAATTTGCGATAAAGGAGGAGGAGACTTGAATTCGGTCGGGCCCCGCGGCGCTCACTTCCTCGCCTTGCCGTTGCCCGCGCCGCGCACGCCCGCGTCGGTGAAGCTCGCGACGTGCTTCGCGGCCTTGGTGAAGGTGTCGAACGCGGCGGTGGTCGCGGCGAGCGAGGACTTGATCGCCGCCGCAGCGAGGTCGCCGCCGGCGGGCGCCGTCTTCGCCGCCTGGTCCACGCTCTCGGTGACCGCGCGCTGGAAGGAGCTCATGCGCTCCTCGGCGAGCCTCGATAGCTCGCTCTGCGCCTCGGAAGCGACTTCGTAGAGGCTGCGCGAGTAGCCCATCAGGTTCTCGAGCGTGTTCTCGGCGATGCGGCTGCGCAGGGCCATCAGCTCCTGCACGTCCTTCGCGCCGGCGAGGGCCTTCGCGTTCAGCGTGGCCTGGCTCAACGCGCCCTTGGCGTATTCGAGCTGCACCGCGATGGCGCGCTCGGCGCTGTCCATGGAGACCTTGGCGAGGCGCGCGGCCGCGTCCACCGTCGCCGCGGAGAGCTCGGAAATCGGATTCGCGATCGTGGCTGCCATGGCGGTGCTCCTCGGGTTGCCGGCGGCGCTTCCCACGGACCGGGTGGGTGACTGCGAGGTCCGATGGTGCGCCGCAACAATTCCATTCTAGGAATGGGTGTTTGCCGTGTCAAGGGCTTTTTGATGCATTGCACCAAAGCGTTGCATGCGCAATGCAACAGGACGTGAAATTGCAATAAAATGAACCATTTGACCGCGCCGTCCGGCGCGGCGAGCGGGCGGTGCACAAGCCCGCATTGATGTAGCGCAGCATCCGCGCGAGGAATCCGCCATGGCATCGCCCCGCATCATCAAGAAATATCCGAACCGGCGCCTCTACGATACGGAGACGTCGGCCTACATCACGCTCGCGGAGGTGAAGGAGCTGGTGCTGCAGTACAAGGAGTTCCAGGTGCAGGACGCGAAGACCGGCGAGGACCTCACGCGCGCGATCCTGCTGCAGATCATCCTCGAGGAGGAATCGGGCGGCGTGCCGATGTTCTCCACCGACATGCTCGCGAACATCATCCGCTACTACGGGCACGCGATGCAGGGCCTCATGGGCTCGTACCTCGAGCGCTCGATCCTCGCCTTCCACGAGGCGCAGAAGCGCTTCCAGGAGCAGGCGCAGTCGCTCTATGGCGACCTGCCGAAGATGCCGGGCGAGGCGTGGGCGCAGTTCGTCTCGCAGCAGCAGAAGATCCCCAACGTGATGGGCGGCTACCTCGAGAAGGGCGCGAAGGCGGTGATCGACATGCAGGAGGAGCTGCGCAGCCAGGCGCTGAAGCTCTTCTCGGGCTTCCCGTACACGCCCGGTACGCCGCCCGCGCCCGGCGAGGAGCCGAAGGTGAAGCCGAAGGCGGCGACCAAAGGCGGCGCGAAGAAGGGACGCAAGGCGAAGTGAGCGTGAAAGAAACCCGAAGGCAGGAAAGCCGGGGACAGGAAAGCCGGGGACAGGAAAACCGGGGACAGACCCTGAACCAAGCAAAGGCGACACCAGGGTCTGTCCCCAACGCAAAGGCGACACCAGGGTCTGTCCCTAATGCAAAGGCGACACCAGGGCCTGTCCCCAAAGGGGCGCCGCGTGTCGGCTTCGTCAGCCTCGGCTGCCCCAAGGCGCTGGTCGACTCCGAGGCCATCCTCACGCAGCTGCGCGCGGAAGGCTACGACATCGCCCGGAGCTACGAGGGATCGGACCTCGTGGTCGTGAACACCTGCGGCTTCATCGACGCCGCGGTGCGCGAATCGCTCGACGCCATCGGCGAGGCGCTCGCGGAGAACGGCAGGGTGATCGTCACCGGTTGCCTCGGCGCGAAGGGCGACGTGGTCGAGAAGGCGCACCCGAGCGTGCTCGCGGTCACCGGCCCCCATGCGAAGGACGAGGTGATGGCGCACGTGCACGCGCATCTGCCCAAGCCGCACGACCCGTTCACCGACCTCGTGCCGCCGCAGGGCATCAAGCTCACGCCGCGCCACTACGCCTACCTCAAGATCTCCGAGGGCTGCAACCATCGGTGCACGTTCTGCATCATCCCCTCGATGCGCGGAGACCTCGCGAGCCGTCCGGTGGGCGAAGTGATGGCGGAGGCGGAGAAGCTCGTCGCCGCGGGCGTGAAGGAGCTCCTCGTGATCTCGCAGGACACGAGCGCCTACGGCGTCGACGTGAAGTACCGCACCGGGTTCTGGGGCGGGCGACCGTTGAAGACGCGCATGACGGAGCTTTGCGCGGCGCTCGGCTCGCTCGGCGCCTGGGTGCGGCTGCACTACGTCTATCCCTATCCGCACGTGGACGAGGTGATCGCGCTGATGAGCGCGGGCCGCATCCTTCCCTACCTCGACGTGCCGTTCCAGCACGCGAGCCCGCGCATCCTCAAGCTCATGAAGCGGCCCGCGAGCTCGGAGAAGAACCTCGAGCGCATCGCCGCGTGGCGCGCCGCGTGCCCCGACATCACGCTGCGCTCCACTTTCATCGTCGGCTTCCCGGGCGAGACCGAGGCGGAGTTCGAGGCGCTGCTCGATTTCCTGCGCGAGGCGCGCCTCGATCGCGTGGGCTGCTTCGCCTACTCGCCGGTGGAAGGCGCGAAGGCGAACGCCTTGCCCGACGCGATCGCCGAGGAAGTGAAGGAAGAACGGCGCGCGCGATTCATGCAGGTCCAGGCGCAGATCAGCCGCGAGAAGCTCCGGCGAAAGGTCGGACGAACGCTCGACGTGCTGGTGGACGAGGTATCCGACGAGGTCGCGGTGGGCCGCAGCGCCGCCGACGCGCCGGAGATCGACGGCGTGGTGCGCATCGCCCGAGCGCGCGGGCTCGTGCCGGGCGACATCGTCCGGGTGGAGGTGACCGCTTCCGGAGAGCACGACCTCGAGGCGCGCATCGCGCGGCGGGAGCGCGCCCCGGCGGGCGCCCCGGCGTGATTTCCTTTCGCCGCGCTCTTTCCACTTCTTCCAGAGCTCAGCTTTGCGGGCGCTTCTCCCACAGCTCGCGCAGCTGCGCGCCGAGCTTCAGCGGATCGAAGGGCTTCGGGATCACGCCCAGCACGCCCAGCTCGCGGTAGCGTCCCACGTCCTCGGGCTTGAGCCGCGCGGTGAAGAAGATCGCGGGCGCCGCGAGCCCGCGCGCGCGCAGGGCCTTCAGCGTCCCCACGCCGTCCAGCACCGGCATGCTCAGGTCGAGGAGCAGGAGGTCGGGCGCGAACGCGTCCGCGTTCGCCAGGGCCTCCTCGCCGGACTCGCAGACCTTCACCTGGAAGCCGCCGATCTTGCCGAGCGCGAGCCCGACGATGGAGCGGATGTCGCGCTGGTCGTCGACGAGGAGGATGCGCTTCAGGTGCTGTGTGCTCATGCCGTGACCTTTTCCGTGGTGCCCGGAAGGTCGAACCAGAACTCGGTCCCACCGCCGGGCGCGGCGTTGAACCCGATGCGCCCGCCGAGCCGCTCGACGATGTCGCGGCTGATCGCGAGGCCGAGGCCGCTGCCTTCGGCGCGGCGGTCCTCGCCCATGTCGGCCTGGGCGAAGCGCTGGAAGATGCGGCTGCGGAAATGCTCGGGGATGCCGGGGCCGCGATCGCGCACCGAGGTGCGCACCCAGCTGTCGGCGAGCGGCTTCGCGCTCACGGTGACCACCGAGCCGCGCGGGGAGAACTTCGCCGCGTTGAAGAGCAGGTTCGCGAGCACCTGGACCAGGCGGTCCTCGTCGCCACGCACGCGCAATTCCTGCGGCGGCTCGAGATCGAACCTCACGCCGTAGGACTCGACGAAGCCGCGGCTCGACTCGATCGCCTGGCGAAGCACCGCGGGCCATTCGAGGAGCGCGATGCGGAAGGCGCCGTGGCCGGAGGTGATCTTCTCCAGGTCGAGGAGGTCGTTCACGAGGCGCACCAGCCGTTCGCAGTTCTGCATGGCGATCGTGACCAGCCCCTGCGCCTCGTCGCTCAGCTCGCCCGCCACGCCGCCCTGCAGCAGGCCGAGCGAGCCGCGCATCGAGGTGAGCGGCGTGCGCAGCTCGTGGCTCGCCACGGCGACGAAGCCGTCCTTCATGCGGTCGAGGTCCTTGAGGCGCGTGATGTCGAAGCGCACGGTGATCGCGGCGGTGACGCGCCCGTTCGTGTCGCGCAGCGGCATGTACACCACCTCGAGGTCCACCGTGCGGCCCATCGGATCCATCACCTGCTGCTCGAAGCGCGCGGTGCGGCCCTCGAGCGCGGCGTGCACGTGCGGCTCGATCTTCGCGTACATCGCCTCGCCGCTCACCTCCTTCATGCGCCGGCCGTTCACCGCCTCGGCGGAGAGCCCCGTGAGCTCGAGGTAGGCGCGATTGTGGAAGAGAACGCGCTCGTCCGTGCCGAACACCACGATCGCGGCGGGCATCGTGTCGATCAGCTGGCGCAGCTGCATCTCACGCTCCTTCAGGCGCTCCTCGGCGGCGACGCGAGCGCTGATGTCCGCGTTGGTGCCGGCGAAGCGCAGGGCCCATCCGCGCGAGTCGCGCGAGGTGATCTTGCCGCGGCTCTGGATCCAGATGTACGTGTTGTCCGCGCGGCGCACGCGATGGATGTTGTCGTAGCGCGGGGTGATGCCCTTCAGCGCGGCGACCGCCGCGTCGCGCACGTGCTTCACGTCGTCGGGATGGACCAGCGAGAAGAGCTCCTGCGCGGTGCAGCGCGTCTCCGCCGGCTCGTAGCCCAGCATCGCGCGCCAGGTCGGGCTCAGGTGGATGGAGTTGCCGCCGGAGGTGTCCCAGTCGAACACCGCGAGGTTGGAGCCGTCGAGCGCGTCGTGCAGCCGGTCGCGCGCGCTGCTCGCCTCGGCGAGCGCCCGCTGCTCGGCGCCGCGCAGGCGGCCGAGGACCAGCAGCACGGGCGAGACGGCGGCGAGCGTTCCGGCGACGAGGAGGACGTGGAAGAGCGAATCGTTCACGGGTACGCCGGAATCCCGGGCCGGGCTCGGCGGCGCGGCGGGCCTATCGGTGCGTGAGCCGGTGGTCGACGATCTTCACCGGGTCGCCCATGTGGAAGCTGGTCGGCTCCCGGTAGTCGAAGTAGCGCGTCCTGCCGTCCTCCATCTTCACCACGACCTGGTACGTGACCGTCTTGTTGCGGTTCTTCTCGATCTCGTGGCCGGCGTAGGCTCCGCCCGCCGCGCCCGCGACGGTCGCCACCGTGTTGCCGCGGCCGCTGCCGATCTGGTGGCCGAGCACGCCGCCGGCGATGCCGCCGATCACGGCGCCGGCGCCGCTCGCTTCCCCTTCCTTCTCGATCTTCCTCAGGTTCACGACGCTGCCGCACTCCTTGCACGCGGCGGATGCATCGGCCATGAAGAGCGTGCCGGCGAAGGCGGCGACGGCGGCGGCGAGGATGCGACGGGCGCGATTCATGTTTCCTCCGGGCTCGTGGAGACGGGGTGCGCAAACGATAGCACGGCTGCCTCGCTCGCTCAGCCCTCCGCGGCCTTGAGCTGCGGGAAGAGGATCACGTCGCGGATCGACGGGCTGTCGGTGAAGAGCATCACCAGCCGGTCGATGCCGATGCCTTCGCCGGCGGTCGGCGGAAGCCCGTACTCGAGCGCGCGGATGTAGTCGGCGTCGTAGTACATCGCCTCCTCGTCGCCCGCTTCCTTGGCCTTCGCCTGCGCGGCGAAGCGCGCGGCCTGGTCCTCGGGGTCGTTCAGCTCGGAGAAGCCGTTGGCGATCTCGCGGCCGGTGATGAAGAGCTCGAAGCGATCGGTGACCGAGGGATCGCGGTCGTTCGCGCGCGCGAGCGGCGAGACGTCCACGGGGTGCGCCACGATGAACGTGGGGTCGACGAGCTTCTCCTCGGTGGTCGCCTCGAAGAGCTTCAACTGCAGCAGCCCCACGCCGTCGGTCGCGAACACCTCGACGTCGAAGGGCGCGAGCGCGGCCTTGAGGTAGTGCGGGTCGGAGAGCGCGTGCAGCGGATAGCCGGGGTTGTACTTGTTGATCGCCTCGGCCATCGTGAGGCGGTCGAACTTCCTGCCGAGGTCCACCGCCGCGCCCTGGTAGGCGAGCGACGTCGTGCCGAGCACTTTCGCCGCGCACTCGCGCAGCAGCGCCTCGGTGAGGTCCATCAGGTAGTGGTAGTCCTGGTAAGCCTCGTAGAATTCGAGCATCGTGAACTCGGGATTGTGCCGCGTGGAGATGCCCTCGTTGCGGAAATTGCGGTTGATCTCGAAGACCTTCTCGAGGCCGCCCACCACGAGGCGCTTGAGATAGAGCTCCGGCGCGATCCGGAGGTACAGATCCATGTCGACCGCGTTATGGTGCGTGCGGAACGGGCGTGCCACGGCGCCTCCGGGGATCGGCTGCATCATCGGCGTCTCGACCTCGAGGTAGCCGCGCGCGACGAAGAACTCGCGGATCGCCTGCACGAGCTTCGAGCGGGTCTCGAAGGTGCGCCGCGCCTCCGGGTTCACGATGAGGTCCACGTAGCGCTGGCGATAGCGGCTCTCCATGTCGGTGAGCCCGTGGAATTTCTCGGGGAGTGGCCGCAGCGACTTCGCCAGCAGGCGCAGCTTCGTCGCGTGCACCGAAAGCTCGCCCTTGTTCGTCTTGAAGACCGGGCCTTCGACGCCCACGATATCGCCGAGGTCCCAGTGCTTGAACGCCTCGTGCGCCTCGGCGCCGGTGACGTCGTTGTTCACGTAGATCTGGATGCGCCCGCTCATGTCCTGGAGCGTCGCGAACGAGGCCTTGCCCATCACGCGCTTGAGGAGCATGCGGCCGGCGACGCAGGCCTTCGGCTTCTCGGCCTCGAGCGCTTCCCTGGTCTTCTCGCCTTGGTCGCGCGCAAGGTCCCCGGCGAGGTCGCGCCGGCGGAAATCGTTCGGAAACGCCGGGCCCTGCGCGCGCAGGCGCGCGAGCTTCGCGCGGCGCTCGGCGACGATCTGGTTCTCGTCCGGCGGAACGTCGTCCGGCGCGGGCGCGGCGGGGGCGGTCTTCTTCTCGTTCGCCATCTCTACACTCCCTGCTTGAGGCTCGCCGTGATGAATTCGTCGAGGTCGCCGTCGAGGACCTTCTGCGTGTTGCCCTCTTCGACGTTGGTCCGCAGGTCCTTGATCCGCGACTGGTCGAGCACGTACGAGCGGATCTGGTGGCCCCAGCCGATGTCGGTCTTGGTGTCCTCGAGCGCCTGCTTCTGCTCGTTCCTCTTGCGCAGCTCCAGCTCGTAGAGCTTCGACTTGAGCATCGCGAACGCCTCCGCGCGGTTCCTGTGCTGGGAGCGGTCGTTCTGCGACGAGACCACGATGTTGGTGGGGAGGTGCGTGATGCGCACCGCCGAGTCGGTCTTGTTCACGTGCTGCCCGCCGGCGCCCGAGGCGCGGTACGTGTCGATCCGCAGGTCCGCGGGGTTGATCTCCACCTCGATCGTCTCGTCCACCTCCGGATAGACGAAGACGCTCGCGAAGGACGTGTGGCGGCGGGCGTTGGAATCGAACGGGCTCTTCCGCACCAGGCGATGGATGCCGGTCTCGGTGCGCAGGTATCCGTACGCGTAGGGACCGATCACCTTGATCGAGGCGCTTTTCAGTCCCGCGACCTCGCCCTGGGATTCCTCGAGGAGCTCCGTCTTGAAGCCCCTGCGGTCGCAGTACTTGAGGTACATGCGCAGGAGCATCTGCGTCCAGTCCTGCGCCTCCGTCCCGCCCTGGCCCGCGTTGATGTCCACGAAGCAGCTGTTCGGGTCCATCGGGTTGGAGAACATGCGGCGGAACTCGAGGTCGGCGACGAGCTTCTCGGTCTGGCGCACGTCGGTCTCGACGGCCATGAGCGTCGCGTCGTCGCCTTCGCCGCGCGCGAGCTCGAAAAGCTCGGACGAGTCCTTGAGGCCCGAATCGATCTTCTCGATCGTGCCCAGCGTCTCTTCGAGGGTGCGGCGCTCCTTGCCGAGGTCCTGCGCGCGTTTCGCGTCCGACCACACGCCCGGATCTTCCAGCGCGCGCGAGACTTCTACGAGCCGCGTCTTCTTGGTGTCGTAGTCAAAGATACCTCCGGAGCTCGGCCGAGCGGGCGGCGAGGTCGCGGAGGGAATTGTCGATGAGGTTGAGGCGGTCGGCTTCCATGGTCGAATTATACCGGGCGAAAAATGGCGCCACGTACCATTTATCGGGTGTGCTCCAGCACCAGCTGCACGGTCGATTCGCCGCGGAAGTCGTCGATCTCGAGGCGGTACACGGCGTCGATCGTGGCGGCGAGGCTCGCCGCGTTGCCGAAGCGGATGGCGCCGAAGCGCCGGCCGCCGCACGACAGCACCGCCTTCACGTGCTTCTCGCCGACGACGCGTTGCGACTCGACGGCGAAACGGCCGACGAAGCGCGGCTCGGGAAATCCCTGGCCCCAGACGCAGCGCTTGAGCATCTGCGCGAGGTCGACGCCGATCTCGTCGGCGCCGAGCTCGCCGTCGGTCTCGATGGTGAGGTCGAGGTCCGCCGGCGTCAGCCGCTCGCGCGCGACCGCCTCGAACGCCGCGCGGAATTCATCCAGCGCGTGCGCGGCGATGGTCGCGCCGGCCGCGCCCGAGTGCCCGCCGAAGCGCTCGAGCAACGACGCGTTGCGCTTCGCCATGAGGTCGAGCGCGTCGCGCAGGTGCAGGCCCGCGATCGAGCGCCCCGATCCCCTGAGGCGGCCGTCGCGGTCGGACGCGAACGCGAACACCGGCCGATGGAAGCGATCCTTCAGGCGCGAGGCGAGGAGTCCCACGACGCCCGCGTGCCAGTCGGGATGGTGCACGGCGAGCGTGTAGTTGCCCTCGGGGCGCACGTCGCCGACCAGCGCGAGCGCGGACTCCTGCATGTCGGCCTCGATCTCGCGGCGCTCGCGGTTCAGGCGATCGAGCCGCGTGGCGAGCTCGAGCGCGCGCGCCGCGTCGGTCGCGATGAGGCACTCGATGCCCAGGCTCATGTCGTCCATGCGCCCGGCGGCGTTCAGGCGCGGGCCGGCGGCG
>DATNGJ010000074.1:0-6785 GCA_035605915.1 Usitatibacter sp. | reverse complement strand
GAGTGCCACCGCGGTGCACAGCGCCGTGGTGCCGTCGTCGAAGGTGACCGTGCCGGTCGGCGTGCCGGAGGCTCCGGAGACGGTCGCCGTGAAAGTGACCGCCTGGCCCGTCGTCGAGGGATTGAGCGAAGACGCCAGCATCGCCGACGCGGTGGCCATGTTCACTTGCTGCACGACGACGCTCGATGTCGCCGCGTTGTAGCTCGCGTCGCCCGAATACCGCGCCGTGATCGAATGGCTTCCGATGGCGAGGGACGAGGCGGCGCAGGCGGCCGTGCCGCTCGAGAGCGCGACGCCGCTGCACAGGGCGCTCGCTCCGTCGAGGAAGTCCATCGTTCCCGTCGGCGTTCCATTCGCGCCGCTCGCGCTCGCCGTGAACGTCACATCCTGTCCCGCCGGCGAGGGATTCGCCGACGAGGCGAGCGACAACGACGGATCCACTTTCGGATCGGGCACGGTGAACGTATACGAGGCGACGCTCCCGAGGAGCGAGACGCTCTGCGGTCCGGTCGCGAGCGGAGCCTCCTCGCCGTCGGCCGCGAAGGCGAAGACGGTGTGCGCGCCGGGAGCGAGCCCGCTGAACGACGCGGTGTAGGGGCCGGTGCCGCTGGCCGCGCTCCACGGGCCGTCGGTCGAGTCCATGCGGAAGTAGACGGCTCGCACGGCGAGCGCCGTGGGCGAGAACGAGTTGCTCGCGTCGATCGTGACGCTTCCCGTTCCGGGACCGGTGTTCCCGGCCATCGGCTCGATCGTCGCCGTGAGCGGCACGGCGTGCGCGCTTCCGCCGGTGTCGGTGAAGGAGCCCAGCACCGAGCCGTCGTAGTAGTACACGGTGTGGGTGAGGGAATCCACCGCGATGTTCGACGCGCCCGAAGCGATCGATTGCGTTGCGACCACGGTCTCGCTGTCGCCGTCGATGACGCTCAGGGTCCCGAGCGCGGTCACGGCGTAGATCCGGTTGGTCGAGTAGTCGATGCCGAGCGCGATCGCGCCGGAGCTCGCGCCCTGGATCGGAACGTAGGTGAGCGCGTCGGTCGCGCCGTCGATCACGATCACCTCGTTCTCGAACGCCGCGTAGGCCTTGTTCGTGACCGGGTTCACCACGATCGCCTGGGGGCCGACCGCATGGCCGGACGCGACGGGCGGAAACACGATGCTCTTGTCGCTTCCGTCGATCACCGAGACGGGACCCTGCGGATCCTGCGTGATCACGAAGAACTTGTTCGCCGCCACGTTCGGCGCGATCGCGAAGGGATGCGAGAAAACCCCGATCGAGGTGGAGGCGGGGAAATCGTCGTTCGGGTTGAACGCGCCGCTGATGATGCGCACGTCGCCCGTCGAGTAGTGCGTGACGTAGATGGTGTGGGTGGCCGGATCGACTGCCATCGCATTGGGCTGGAACGAGTTGGTCGCGATCGTGTACCAGGTCGTGTTCGCGTCGTCGAAGAACGTGACCTCGTCGCTGCCGGTGCCGGTGAGCCGCACGATGTAGACGATGTCGCTCACCGGGTCGATCGAGATCGGTCCCTCGGCGCCGATGCCGTACGTGCCGAGCACCGTATCGCTCGCGCCGTCGATCACGGTGAGCGTGGCGTCGGTGGTGTTGTCCACGTACACGCGGTTCGTGGCGGGATTCACCGCGATGAACTCGGGCCGGTTGCCGACCGCGATCGTCGCGGTGGTGCCGCGGGCGGCGTCGAACACCGTGACGCTGTTCGCGTCCGTGTCGAGCGTGTAAACCTTGTCCGTGACCGGGTTCACGGCGAGCTTCACCGCCGGGGTGGGCGGGAACTGGCCGTGGGCGAGGCCGGGAATGGCGAGCGCCGCGAAGAGAAGCGGCAGCGAGGCGAGAAGATTTCGGAACATCGCGAGAGAGCTACGCGTGCGTAGGAATCCACGAGATGTTCGCCGTTCGCGCGCGCCAATTCTGTCGGCGCCGATTGCGACGTGGTGTAGGAACCACGCCGACGTAACCGCTCGGCGACGGCCGGGCGACCCACGGCGGCGGAAAACAGCCCGGCCGCCGCCGCTATTCCGTGTCGCGCTCCGCTTCCACCGAATGCTCGGATTCGAGCAACGCGATGCGCTGGTTGAGGCGGCGCAGGTCGCGCCGCAGCTTGGTCACCGAGATGTCGGCGAACAGGGCCTTCACGATGAGCACCAGGATCGCGCCGAGGAAAAGCAGCGTGGGCGGATACGCGATCCCGAGCAGCCCGCCCAGCGTGTCGATGAGGAACGGCCAGATCGCGAAGGAAAGCGAGGCGACCGCGACGACGATCCAGAACAGGCCCTGCCGGATGTACAGGTGATCGCGGCGGAGCAGGTACAGGATCGCGATGGCGAGCCCGATGCCGAGCACCAGGACGGTGACGTGGTAATCCCTCATGCCTTGGCGGCCCGGCCGCGCCGGCGGATCGGCTGGTTCCAGCGGGCGAGGCAGAGAAGCGACGTTTCGGCCATGTATCGAGCCACCGTCCACCAGGAGGAGAAGACGCGCGAGGCGCCGTAGCGCCGCGGATTCATCGCGACGGGGATCTCGGCGATGCGCAGCCGCGCGTGGCTCAGCAGCAGGAGCACGCCGATGTCCTGATAGTCTAGCAAAGTGGCCTCCTCGGCCGCGAGGAGCGAGCAGGCCTTCGCGTCGTAGTAGCGGAATCCCGACGTGAGGTCGTCGAACTCGAATCCCGTCAGCAGTCGGAAGTACGACCACGCGACGTGGCGCAGGCGGCTGCCCCGGCTCGGGCATGCGGCGATCACGACGTTCGCGCCGCGATCGGCCGCCTCCATGAGGCGCGGGAGGTACGCGGGCTCGTGCTGCCCGTCGGCGTCCATCGTCACCACCGCGGAATAGCCGTGGCGCACGGCGTAGCGCACGCCGGTCTGGATCGCGCCCCATGCGCCCTGCCAGAGCGGCGCGCGCAGCACCGCGGCGCCGTGCAGCACGGCGACCGCCGCGGTGTCGTCGGTGCTGCCGTCGTCGACCACCAGCACGTCGATCGCGCCGAGGGCGCGCGTCTCGGAGATCACGGCGCCGATGCAGTCGGCCTCGTTCAACGCGGGAATCACGACGAGCAGCCGGTCCGCCCCGCGCGAGGTGGCGACGCGCTCGCTCTCGGTCTGCGGCCAGAGCTGGAAGGCATCCGCGCCGCGCGCGCAGAGCGCGGTGCGATAGACCTTCGCGATGCGCGCCTCGACGCCGGCGACATCGAACTCGCGCGCGTATCGCTGCTGGCCGAGATGGCCGAGCATCTGGCGGCGCGAGGGCGAGTGCGCGAGCGACTCGATCGCGCTCCTCCAGGCAGCCACATCGTCCGCGGGCACGGCCTGCGCGTTCTGCCCGTCGCGCGCGACCCAGCCGACGCCGCTTCCCGGAATGGCGCTCACCAGCAGCGGCTTCGCATAGCGCATCGCCTCCATGAGCACGATGCCGAACGCCTCGGTGCGTTCGCGCGAGGGCAGGCAGAACAGGTCGCACGAGGCGAAGAGCGCGTTGAGGGTCGCGTCGTCCACCTCGCCCAGCAGGCGCACGTGCGCCGGGCGGCCGGCCGATTCGACGATGCGCTCGAGCGCCGCCCGCTCGTCGCCCGCGCCGACCAGCGCGAGCTGGACGCCCTCGAGGCCCACCACCGCGCGCACGAGCGTGTCGAAGCCCTTGTAGTAGGTGAGGCGGCCCGCGGCGAGAATGCGCAGGCCGGCGCCATTCCAGAGGCGCTCGGCCGCGGCGCGATCGACCTCGGGAAGGCGCGCCGGATCGACGCCGAGCGGCACCACATGGGCCTTGTGCCGCCACGATGCCAATGGCTTGCTCGCTTCGAGATACGGACGCGACGTGGCGATCACCGCCTCCGCCCGCTCGAGGAGCGCGCGTTCGAGCAGGTGGTACGCGGGATAGGCGAGGCGCAGCGAGCGCCTGGAGAGCTCCACGTCCGAATGCCAGTGCACGACCCATGGGATGCGGCGCGCCGACGGAAGCATCAGCGCCCAGAACGGCGCGAGGTTCGGCATGTGCAGGTGGAGCACGTCGGGCTTGAAGCGGCGGATCGCGCGCGCGAGCCACAGCGGGAACGAGGGCGCGATGGGCGCGAAGGCGAGGCGCAAGCGCACCGGGCAGCGCAGCAGCCATTCGGGATCGCCTCGCGGGTCGTGCCTTCCGTCGTCGTGCACCAGCACGAACGCCTCGTGGCCCGCCTCGCGCTGCGCCTTCACGAGGTCGCCGAGGAAGCGCTCCACGCCGCCATGAACCGGCGGAAAGTATTTTCCGATGTGCAGGATGCGCATGCGCTAGGGCATCGCCGCGATCTTCGCCTGCCAGTCGCGAAGGCTGGCGTTGTCGCCGGCGAGGCGGATCGCATTGTCGATGTCGGAGAGCGCCTCGGCCTTGCGATGCAGCGCATAGTTCGCGAGCGCCCGCGCGTAGTAGGCTCGCGCGCTCGAGCCCTCCTGCAGCAGGCCGTCGAGCAACTTCTTTGCCTCCGCCGGCTTGCCCGTCATCACGTAGGCCATGCCCAGCAGGTAGCGGCCTTCCTTGTGGCGGGGGTCCGCCGCGAGGAGCTGCGTGAGCGCGGAGACGGCCTCCGCGGGCTTGCGCAGCTGCATCGCGGCGCGGCCCATCTCGAGCAGCGCCGCCTGGCGCGTCGCGGGATCGGGCGAGCGCGCGAGGGCCGCCTGGAGCTGGTCGTAGCCGCCCTGCACGTCGCCGGAGCGCAGCAGTGCGAGCCCGCGCTGGAACGGGAGGTTGTAGAGGTTGTAGCCGTCGTGCTCGGCGCGGTCGAAGGCGGCGAGCGCCTCGCGTTGCTTTCCGCGCGCCGAGAGGATCGAGCCGATGTTCATCATTCCCATGCCCTCGTCGCCGAGCGCGGTGGAAGCCTGGAAGTCGCGCATCGCGAGCTCGAACTCGTCGCGGTCGACGAGCGCGCTGCCGCGGTTGAGATAGGGAAACCAGCGTCCGACGGAGCGCGGATCGTCGGGAAGCTTCGCGATGGCATCGGTCCACACCGTCTCGGCGTTTTCCATCGAGAGCACGCGGTCGATCGCCTGCCATGCGAGAAGCGCGCCGAGCACCGCGCCGATCGCGACCAGCACGCGCGGCGAGGGCCCGTGCACCAGGAAGAACACGACGCCGGGCACGCCGATCGCCCAGAGATAGCTGCGGTAGAGCACGAAGGGATCCTGCACCCACACGGTCGCGAACTCGGTGGCGAAGAGGAGCGAGGCGAGCAGCAGCGAGAGGCCGAGCAGGGCGCGGCCGTCGCGGTAGCGCAGGAGCAGGAAGAATCCGCCCACGATCAGCGCCGCGTAGCCGAGCACGCCGAGGACCTGCGGGAACGTGTACCAATGCAGCGGGAACGGCGGACGAAGGTCGATCGACATCCATCCCGACCAGGGCAGGAACCAGTCGATGCCGTAGCGGAAGAAGAGCCATGCCTCGTTGACGACGCTCAGCGGCCACGCGTGGCCCGGCGCCGAGGGCTCGAGGCGCGCGAGCTGGTCGAGATAGAGGTGCGAATACTCGTCGAACGGCTTGCCGAGGATGTCGCCGTAGCGCAGGTAGAGCGCGGCGCCCGCGCACGCCACCAGCACCGTGCCGACCGCGGCGAGGATCGCGAGATGGCGCGCGCGCGGGCGCTCGACCAGGATGAAGATCGGGATCGCGGCGAGCGGTGCGAGGACCGCATGCTCCTTGGAAAGGATCGCGAGCGCGTAGCACACGAGGGCGAGCGCATGCATCCACCCCTTGCGCTCGCGAAGCCCGCGCGCGAAGAGCCAGAACGCGAGCACCGTGAAGAGCGTCGCGAGGAGCATCGAGCGCTGGATGAGATAGGCGACCGCGTAGACCGCGACCGGATTGAGCGCGAAAAAGCCGATTCCGATCGCGAGCGCCGGGGACCGGTAGTACGGCCTCTCCGGTGCCTCATCGCCGTGGATGGGCGCGACGTGCCGGAGCAGCTCGCGATAGAGCGCCCACAACGCGCCCACGACCGCGACATGGATCGCGAGGTTGAAGAGCCGCTGCTTCCACCACCCCTCGCCGAAGAGCGCCTGCAGCCACACGAAGCTCCCGTAGGAAAGCTCGCGTACGTGCAGCGGCAGCAGGCGCCCATAATCGGAGAAGAGGCCGCTCGTGAGATACGAGTCGTCGTAGACGAGGCCGTTGTCCAGCCCGGGAAGATAGATCACGAGGAGGCCGGCGACGACGATCGGAAGCCACGCGAGCTCGATCGGCCAGCGCCTGCGGCGCGCCGCGCGCGTGCTCATCCCGAGCGACGCCGGATCCTCGGAATGGCTCGAAGCTTCAGGCATAAGTCGATGAAATATTGTATCATTCGCGCTTGCCGCGCTGCGATTCCCGAGGGACTCCGCGAGCGCTTCGCAGCGTACCGTGCATGCGGGTTCGACGAATCCCCGAGGATGCCTGAAAGGGCGCGATGCATCTAATTCCCACCATCCTCTGCGGGGGCGCCGGGTCGCGCCTCTGGCCCGTCTCGCGCGAGCTGCATCCGAAGCCCTTCATGCGCCTCTCGGATGGAGAGAGCCTGCTGCAGAAGGCGTTCCTGCGCGCGGGCGGCCTCCCGGGCGTGGCCGAGATCCTCGCCGTCACCAACTGCGAGCTTTTCTTCAAGACGCGCGACGAGTTTCGCGAGCTGGATGCGAGCGGCGTGCGCGCGTCCTTCCTGCTCGAGCCGGTCGCGCGCGGCACGGCGGCCGCGGTCGCGGCCGCGGCGCTCCATGTGCGCGCCGCGTTCGGCGACGCCGCCGCGATGCTGGTCCTTCCGGCGGACCACCTG
>DATNGJ010000073.1:0-71606 GCA_035605915.1 Usitatibacter sp. | reverse complement strand
CTCGCCGTGCACCCCCGGGCTCAGGAACTGGTAGTCGCCGCCCCAGGGATCCCGGGGCAGGCGCTCGAGGTAGCCGCCCTGCTTCCAGTTGGGCGGCACGGGCGGCGTCGCGGGCTTCTGCACCAGCGCGGCGAGGCCCTGGTCGGTGCTCGGATAGAAGCCGTTGTCGAGCCGGTAGAGCTTGAGGGACTGCACGATCGCGCGGATGTCGGCGCGCGCCGCCACGCGCTTCGCCTCGTCCGGGCGGTCCATGATCTGCGGCACGACGATCGCGGCGAGGATCGCGAGGATCGCCACCACCACGAGCACTTCGATGAGGGTGAACCCGGCGCCGCGACAACCCGAGCGTCGCGCAGGACGGGTCCCAATCACCTTTTCGATTGTCATCACTTCCCGATCAATGAGTTGAGCTGGAATATCGGCAGCAGGATCGCGAGCACGATGCCCAGCACCAGGCCGCCCATCGCGAGGATCATCGCCGGCTCGAAGAGCGCCGCGAACGCCGCGAGCCGCGTGGCGAGGTCGTTCTGCTGCTGGCGCGCCGCGCGCTCGAGGGCATCGTCGAGGCGGCCGCTCGCCTCGCCGCTCGCGATGAGGTGCACCATCACGGGCGGGAAGGCGGCGGTGGCGCCCAGCGCGCGGGCGAGCGGCATGCCCTCGCGCACGCCGCGCGCCGCGCTGGCGAGCGCATCGCGCATCGGGGTGAGCGTCATCACGCCGTTGCCGGCTTCGAGCGCGGCGAGGATGGGGACGCGGCTGCCGACCAGGATCGAGAGCGTGGCGGCGAGCCGCGCGGCGTCCAGGTGGCGCAGCAGCCGTCCCACCACCGGCGCCCTCCACAGGAAGCGGTGGATGCGCGCGCGCGCGCCCGGGCGGCGCAGCGCCCAACGCAACGCGAACGCGGCGGCCGCGACCAGGCCCGCCCACAGCACCCAGGTCGCGCGCAGGAAATCGGACAGCGCGATCAGCGCGCGCGTGAGCAGCGGGAGCTGCTGGTGCGCATGCCGGAAGACCTGCGTGACCTGGGGCAGCACGTAGACCAGCAGGGCGCCCACCACGCAGAGCGCCACCAGCAGCACGATCGCCGGGTAGATGAGCGCCAGCGAGAGGCGCGCGCGCAGCTGCTGGCGTTCCTCGAGGTAGTCGGCGAGCCGCATCAGCACGCGCGGGAGCTGGCCCGAGGCCTCGCCCGCGGCCACCAGCGTGCGATGCAGCTCGGGAAACACGCCCGGGAAGGACGCGAGCGAGCGCGCCACCGTGTTGCCCGCGAGCACCTCGCCGCGCAGCGCCGCGAGGACCTGGCGCACGCGCTCGGTCTCGGCCTGCTCGATCAGCGCATTGAACGCCTGCTCGACGGTGAGGCCCGCCTCGAGCAGCGAGGCGAGGCCGCGCGTGAGCTGCGTGACGTCGGCGGTCGACAGCCGCACCGGGCGCTGGCGCGCGCCCCCGGCGTCGTTGGCGGCGATGACGTCGACGCGGTACGGCGTGAGCCCCTGCTCGCGCAACGCGGCGCGCGCCTGGCGGGCGCTGTCCGCCTCGAGCACGCCCTTCTGGAGCTTGCCGTCGAAGTTGTACGCCTGGTACCTGAATCCCGGCATGGGCTTGCCTACGGCGAGGAACCACGGATGAACACGGATGGGCACAGATGGCCGGGGCGTACTACGACCACCGCTGTCGTCCTTCCGGAAGGCTTATCTGTGTCCATCCGTGTTCATCTGTGGTCCAACATCACGTCCGCGTCGCTCGCAACACTTCGTCCAGCGACGTCGCGCCCTCGCGCACCCAGCGCAGGCCGTCCTCGCGCAGGCGCGTCATGCCGCCCGCCACCGCGTGGTCGCGCAGCTCGCGCTCCGAGGCGTTGTCGTGCACGAGCTTGCGCATGTCGTCGTCGACCGCCATCAGCTCGTAGATGCCGGTGCGTCCGCGGTAGCCGGTGAAGTTGCACGCGCCGCAGCCTGCGGCGCGGTAGATGCGCTCGGGCGGCGCCGCGCCGAAGAGCGACCGCTCGGGGGCATCGGGCTCGTGGGGCGTGCGGCATTCCGGGCACAGGCGCCGCACCAGGCGCTGCGCGAGCACGCCGTTCAGCGTGGAGGCGAGCAGGTACGGCTCGATGCCCATGTCGACGAGCCGCGTCACCGCACCCGGCGCATCGTTGGTGTGCACCGTGGCGAGGACGAGGTGGCCGGTGAGCGAGGCCTGCACCGCGATCTGCGCGGTCTCGAGGTCGCGGATCTCGCCGATCATCACGACGTCCGGGTCCTGGCGCAGGATCGCGCGCAGCGCCCGCGCGAACGTCATCTCGATGCGCGGGTTCACCTGCGTCTGGCCGACGCCGTCGAGCTCGTACTCGACCGGGTCCTCGACGGTGAGGATGTTGCGCGTCTTGCGGTCGAGGCGCGTGAGCGCGGAGTAGAGGGTCGTGGTCTTGCCCGAGCCGGTGGGCCCGGTCACAAGGAAGATGCCGTGCGGCGCCTGGATCATCTCGTCCACCAGGTCGCGCGCGGCGGCCGACATGCCGAGCGCGTCGAGCGTGAGGCGTCCGGCCTGCTTGTCGAGCAGGCGCAGCACGACGCGCTCGCCGTTCGCCGTGGGAATGGTGGAGACGCGCACGTCGATGGCGCGCCCGGCGATGCGAAGCGCGATGCGCCCGTCCTGCGGCAGGCGCTTCTCCGCGATGTCGAGCGAAGCCATCACCTTGATGCGCGACACCATCGCCGGATGCAAGCCGCGCCGCGG
This sequence comes from Usitatibacter sp., assembly GCA_035605915.1. Taxonomy (GTDB): domain Bacteria; phylum Pseudomonadota; class Gammaproteobacteria; order Burkholderiales; family Usitatibacteraceae; genus Usitatibacter. The sequence continues at coordinate 68,870 of DATNGJ010000073.1, read as the reverse complement.
CTCGACCACGTCGCGCAACGCCCCGTCCACGCGGAAGCGCACCAGCGCGCGCGAATCGAAGATCTCGAGGTGCACGTCGGAGGCGCCCTCGCGCACCGCCTGGGTGAGGAGCGCGTTGATGAGGCGGATGATCGGCGCGTCGTTCTCCGCCTCGAGGAGGTCCGCCACCTCGGGCAGCTGCTCGGTGAGCTTCGCGAGGTCCACCGACTCGCCGATATCCTCGACGATGGTCTCCGCCGCCGAAGGCTCGCGCGTATAGGCGAGCGCGAGGCAATGCTCGAACTCCTCGGGCGTGAGCAGCACCTCGCGCAGCGCCTTGCCGGCGATGCGCCGCACCTCGGCGAGGGTCGACGCCTGCGGATAGGGCTTGATCCATACCTCGAGCGCGGCGGCTCGATGGGCCCCGTCCCCCGGGACCATCCGCGCGGCGAGCACGCCCTTCGCCTTGGCGAAGGCGTAGGGCAGCAGCCGCACGGTCTGGGGGTCGAGGTCCTGCGGGTTCACGGTGCGCTCGAGGGGTGCGGTCATGGGGTCCTCAATCGTGCGCGTTTTCGTCCGGGATGCCGAGCGGGCGCTTGCGCGCGTCCTCCAGCGGCGGAAGCTGCTTCACCTGCACCGGCGGCAGCAGCGCCGCCCGCGGAAGCCGCATGCCGCCCTGCAGGTTGCGGATGTACTCGTACCGGTCGCCGGTGAGCGCCGCGGCGGTGGCCCCGTCCTTCACGATCACCGGCCGCAGGAAGATCATCAGGTTGGTGCGCTTGTGGGTGCGCGACTGGTAGCGGAAGAGGCCGCCCAGGTACGGGATGTCGCCCAGCAGCGGCACCTTGTCGACGCTGCCTTCCTGGTCGTCCTGGATGAGGCCGCCGAGGACCACGATCTGCCCGTCGTCCACCAGCACGCTCGAATCGAGCGAGCGCTTGTTGGTGATGATGTCGGCCGACTGCACGATCGACTTGTCGGTGGTGACGCTCGAGACCTCGGTGGAGATCTTGAGCTTCACCGCGCCCGCCTCCGACACCTGCGGCGTGACTTTCAGCGTGAGGCCGATGTCCTTGCGCTCGATGGTCTGGAAGGGCGTGGTCGCGCTGCCGGCGACCGGCGTGTAGCTGCCGGTGATGAAGGGCACGTTCTGGCCCACCACGATCTTCGCTTCCTCGTTGTCGAGCGTGAGCACGTTCGGCGTGGAGAGCACGTTCGCGTCCGAATCGCCCTCGAGGGCGCGCGCGAGGAGCTGCAGGTTGGGAATCTGGATCGGGTTGCCGTTCGCGTCGTTGAAGCCCGGGATCGTGAGCGAGCCCTTGATGATGCCGAGGTTCAGGCCGCCGCCGACGATGAGCGGGTTCTGCGCGATGCCGAGGATGTTGGAGCCGACGGTGGTGCTGAAGTTGGTGCCGCCGAAGAGCGTCTGGCCGTTGCCGATGTCGCGGCCGGCGTTCCACTGCACGCCGAACTCGGCCGCCTTGTTCGCGTTCACCTCGACGATGAGGGCCTCGACGTAGACCTGCGCGCGGCGCTGGTCGAGCGAGTCGATCACGCTGCGCAGGCTGCGGTACACCGGCTCCGGCGCCGAGATGATGATCGAGTTGGTGGGCGGATAGGCCTGGATCACCGAGTTGGGCGCGGCGGCGTTCACGCTCCCCCCGCCCACGCTGGTGGAGGCCGTGGTCTGCGAGGAGGTGTTCCCGGCGGGTGTGGTCGAGACGATGGTCGAGTGCGTGGTCTCGTTGCCGGCGAGCAATCCGCGCAGGGTGTCGGCGATCCGGCTGCAATCGGCATTGCGCAGGAAAACCGTATAGATGTTGCCGCTGCCGGCGCCGGGCGTGTCGAGTCCCAGCGCGAGCGTCTTGATGCGGTGCATGAGCGGCGGGTTGTCGGCGCGCACCACGAGGCTGTTGGTGCGCGAGTCGACCGCGATCGCCGCCTTGGCCGTGCTGCCGGGCGCGTTGGCCGGGACGTTCGCCTCCGGCACCACGCGTTGCAGCATCTGCGCGATGTCGATCGCCGAGGCGTTCTGCAGGTGGATCACCTCGACGTCGGTGGCGGCCGGCCGGTCGATCGACTCGATGATGCGCTGGATGCGCCGCACGTTCGCGGCGTAATCGGTGATCACGATCGCGTTGTTGTTGGGATAGGCGGCGATGAAGTTGTTCGCGGTGACGAGCGGCCGCAGCACCGGCACGAGCTGCACCGCGTTCTCGTTCTGCAGCACGAAGACCTGCGTCACGATGCTCTCGCCCGCCGCGCGCCGTGCCGCTTCGCCGGTGGGCACCGCGCTGGTCTTCGCCTCGGCCTCGGGAACGATCTTCACGAAGCCGTCGCCTTCGACCGCCGCGTAACCCTGCACGCGCAGCGCGGAAAGGAGGATGCGATACAGCATGTCCTTCGACACCGGCTGGTCGGAGACGATGTTCACCGTGCCGCTCACGCGCGGATCGAGGATGAAGTTCTTGCCCGTGTGCTGGCCCACCGTCTTGATGACGGATTGGATGTCGGCGTTCACGAAATTGACGGTGATCTTGTCTTCGCCCGAAGTCGCCTTCGCGGGCGCCTCGGCCGCGGGCTCCGGGGGTGCGGCGCAGGCAAGCGCCGCCGCGAACGCGAGCGAGGCGGCGAGCGCGCGCGCGAGGGAAGTTCGAAACCTTGTCACGATTTGTGTCTTCGTCCTTGATTTGTCAGGCGTTTTCGCGGAACCAGTGTACACCAGCCCGGCGCGCGTCGCACCCGGAATTTCGCGCATCGGCAAGCCGGCTCAGTGGATCTGATACGCGAGCTGGAGGGTGGTGTTCCCGCGGCGCACCTCGGCCTGGATTTCGTGCAGCGTCGCGAACTCCTGGTAGAGGCGGGCGAGGTCGCCGGTGGAGGCGACCGGTTGGCCATTCACCTTGCGGATGACGTCGCCCGGCTGCAGGCCGAGCTTCGCGGCGAGGCTTCCCGCCGGCGCGGCCTCCATGCGCACGCCGCCGCCCGGCGGCATCGCGATCTGCCCCAGGTACTGGAGCTGGCTCGGGTCGCGCAGCGCCTGGTCGAGCTGCACGCGGGAGAGGCTGTACTGGTTGGCGCCGGTGCGCGCGACGTCGATGTGGAAGCCGCGCGAGGGCGACGATCCGCGCGGCGACGTCCTCGAATGCCAGTCGGCGAGATCGATCCGCTCGCGCACGCCGCCGCGAGAAACGAGCACGTAGCCGGGATCGACCTCGACGAGCTTCACGCCGGGCCGCACGTCCTCGCCGATGAAGATCGAGACGTCCTTGCCCGCGCGCGGCGCGAAGATCGCCGAGGCCGCCGTTCCCGGCGTCGGCGCGACGACTCCCTTGAGCACCAGGCCGTCCACGCTGTTGCCCGAGGAGGCCGGCGCATCGGCGCCGAAGAGCCGCGCGATCGCGGCCGGATCGACTTCCGCGGCGGACCTCGACGAGATGCGCGCCGCGGACGCGGGTGCGGCGAGCTCCCACGTCCAGTACGCGAGCTGCCATGCGAGCACGAGTACCAACGCCGCGACGATCAGGTTCGCCGCGGGACCGTCCTTCACGGGCGCGGGAGCGGTGGCCATGCGCGATGTTACCGCCGTTCAGCCGCCTTGCGCGCGAGGTCGACGTCCAGGTATTTCCAGGGCTCGATCATGAACGGGTGTTTCTTGTAGTCGAGCAGCCAGGGCTGCATGAGCACGCTCTGCGCCTTGTACGTCTCCACCATCCACGGCATGTACACCATGATGAGCTTCACCATCTTCGTGTAGAGCGCATCTCGCTCGGGGCCGGGCGGGATGGTCTTCGCTTTCTCGTAGAGCGCGTTGTATTCGGGAAGGTCGAACATCGCGTAGTTCGCCTGCCCGATGGAGCCCGCCCAGAGGAGCTGCAGGAAGTCCTCGCCGTCGGGATAGTCGGCGATCCAGCCGTAGCTGAACGACTGCACCTTGCCGAAGCGTGCCTGCTCGCGCAGGTCCGGCAGCTTCGCCACCTTGTCGAAGGTGACGCGGATGCCGATCGCGTCCATCGACTTCTTCCACAGCTCGTTCCTCTGCCGCTCGCGCTGCGTGGGCACCGAGGCGTGGTCGAAGGAAAGCGGCGAGCCGTCGGGATTCTCGCGATAGCCGTCGCCGTCGCGGTCCACGTAGCCGAACATGTCGAGCAGCGCCTTCGCCTTCGCCGGGTCGTACTGCAGCGTGGGGCTCGTGAAGTGCGGATCGTAGCCGTCCACCGACGGCGGCAGCGGCGATTGCGCGCGCACGGACTGGTGCTTGTCGAGGATCCGGATCTCGTCGTCGATGCGGAAGCCGAGGGCGATCGCGCGCCGCAGCGCGATGCGTTCGGGCGTATAGCCGCCGAGTGGATTGGGCTTGCCGTCGATCTTCTCCTGCATGTTGAAGGTCGTGTAGGTGACGTACGCGATCTCGTCGGGCGTCGCGCGGATGCCCTTCCTCGCGAGGTTCGGCGCGAGCTTGCCGCCGGGCATCGCGACGTCGGCGAATTCCTCCGGCAGCGGGCGCAGGTAGTCGTGCTCGCCGCCGAGGAAGGCGAGCCAGCGCGGCTGCGCCTCGTCCACGATGGAGATCTCGATGCGTCCCACGATCGGCAGGCGCTTGCCCGCGAGCGCCGCGGCGATCTCCTTCGAGCGCGGATCGTCGTGGCCGACGCTCTGGAACACATCCTCGCGGTAGGCGGGATTCGCCTCGAGCACGATGCGCGAGCCGGGGATGCGCCGCACGAGGCGGTAGGGTCCCGTGCCCACCGGGTGCGCGGCGACGTCGTCGCCGTAGTATTCGACCACCTCGCGCGCGACCGCGGCGGTGGGCGCGATGGCGAGCACGTAGCTGAAGGTGTAATCGGGGCGCGTGAGCGTGATGCGCAGCGTGTAGCGGTCGATCGCCGCGAGGCCCTCGATCGGCCGGTCGTAGTCGAAGCGCCCGGTCCGGCGCGCCTGGGCCATCGCGCGATCGGCGCCCGCGATCCTGCCTTCGACCAGGAACAGCCACTGGCTCTTGAGCTTCGGGTCGAACAGGCGCTCGATCGAGTAGACGTAGTCCTGCGCCACGAGCTCGCGGCGCCGGCCGCGGAACGCGGCATCGGGCGTGAAGTAGATGCCGGGCTTCACGTGCAGCGTGTAGACGCGGCCGCCGCCGGTGATCTCGGGGAGCGCCGTGGCCGCGCGCGGCTGCAGCTGCGCGGGGCGCGCGAGGTAGTCGTACTCGAGCAGCGAATCGAAGATGTTCTCGTTGATGCCTTCCGAGGCCTCGTCCGATTGCGCCTGCGGATCGAGCCGGCTCTCGGCGCTCGGATACGCGACGCGCACCACCTTGCGCAGGTCCGCCGCCTGCACGCTTGCCGCGAGCGCGAGCAGCACGACCATGCAGGCGAAAGGCTTTGAAAGCGCCGATATCCGCCGATCCAACGCCGATGCGCGCCGATGGGGAAGGGCTGGAGTGAGCTTGCCGAGATTCAATTGCAGCAACGTTTCCAAACGCCAGGCATCATTCTATTGGCCTTTATCGGCGGCCATCGGCGTCGGATCGGCGGGATCGGCGCTTGCGGGACACCCGCGCATGCGGGGCACAACGCTAGTGGATCGTGTGGGCGGGCTCGGGCGGCTCTTCGGGAGCGGGCGCTTCGGCGAGCGGCGAGGCGTGGTGGATCACCATGCGCCAGCCGGCGTCGGTGAGCTCGAAGACGTTGGTCGCGTGGACCGAGCCCGCCTTGCCGCCCGAGGCGGCGCCGACGATCTCCACCAGCGCGTGCACCGCGACCGTGGGACCGTCGAAGCGCTGCACGCCGCTCGTCTCGACGCGCAGCTGCGCCGAGCCCGCGAAGATGCGCGCCCAGCTCTCGCGCACCGCGTCGAAGCCCACCAGCCGCGGCCCCTGCGGATGCACGCACACCACGTCGTCCGCTTCCGCCCACACCGCCATCATCGCGGCGAGATCGCAGCGCTCGAGCGCCTCGTAGAACGCGGTCTCGGCGTCGTCCGGGGTCGGAAAGAGGCGCGCGCGCGTGCGCGGGCGAGTCGTCTTCATGAGGCGCGAGAGCTTACCGGAATTTTGATTTATAGTCGCCGGTTCCACGGCTTCCGGTATTGCAGATCCCGCATGTCCGGGTTCTTCGTGAACGGCGAGCAGGTCGATTTCCGCGCCGCCCCCGATACGCCGCTCCTCCGGGCGTTGCGCGGATCGACAAGGACGTCGTGCAGTGCGGCTATTGCCAGCCGGGTGCTGCGCCTCTCCGGGATGCCGGCGGTCGAGGTGCGCCTCACGGCCGGCGGCGACAAGCCCACCGGCGTGGGGGAGCCCGCCAACCCCACCGGTCGCCCCCGCGGTCGCGAACGCGCTCTTCGCGCTCACCGGCAAGCGCGCGCGCCGGCTTCCGCTCGGTTCCATGCAGTGGACCTGAAGCGCATCGCAACGAATTCTTGCAAATCCGCGATCGCCCTCCGGCGGAACGCGGAGCAAGCTTGCCGGTCGTAAGATCGTCGACTCCTCGCGCGGGGATTTTCAGATGCAAACCCGTTTCGGGCACGACTGGCACAAGACGCTGCGCAAGATCCTGCGCAACCCGACCTTCGAGGTCGTCGCCGCGATCGTGCTGGTGCTCCTCGCCGCCTGGCTCGTGATCCAGGGCGAGACCGAGCGCCGCTCCTCGCTCTTCCCCGTCGTCGTGCAGCACAGGTAGGCGAGCGCGGGCCGGGTGTAACATTCGCCCATGCAGAGCCTCGACCTCGACGTCCTCGAACGCGCGCTCGAATGGCGGCGCGAAGGGCGGCGCGTCTGGCTCCTCACCGTCGCGCGCACGTTCGGCGCGAGCCCGCGTCCGCCGGGATCGCTCGCCGCGATCCGCGACGACGGCATCCTGGTGGGCTCGGTCTCCGGCGGCTGCATCGAGGACGACCTCGTGCGCCGCCGCGAGGAATACGCCGGAAGGACGCCCCATTTCGTCTCCTACGGAGTGAGCGCGGACGAGGCGCGGCGCTTCGGGCTGCCGTGCGGCGGCGAGCTGGAAATCCTGGTCGAGCCGGAAGTGGCGCCCGCGGAGCTGCAAGCGCTCCTCGAGAGCATCGCCGAGGGCCATATCGTCGCGCGCCAGGTCGAGCTCGCTACCGGCGCGTGGAGCCTCGCGGCCGCCGGCGCGAACGACGAATGCGAGCGCACCGACACGCGCTTCGCGAGCGTGCACGGCCCGCGCTGGCGCATGCTCGTGATCGGCGCCTCGGAGATCGCGCATTATCTCGCGGAGATCGCGGCCACCGTCGACTACCAGGTCTTCGTGTGCGACCCGCGCGAGGAATACCGCACCGCCTGGCGCTCGGCGAACGCGAAGTGGGTGGACGGCATGCCGGACGATGCCGTCCTCGCGTTCCGGCCCGATCCGCACACGGTGATCCTCACCGTCTCGCACGATCCCAAGCTCGACGACATGGCGCTGCTCGAGGCGCTGAAGAGCGACGCCGCGTATGTCGGCGCCGTGGGCTCGGCGCGCACCAACGCGGAGCGCCGCCGGCGGCTCGCGCAGTTCGACTTGAGTGCGCAGCAGATTGCGAAGCTGCACGGTCCCGTCGGGCTCTCCATCGGCTCGCGCACGCCGCCCGAGATCGCGGTCGCGATCCTCGCCGACCTCGTCGCCACGCGCAATGGCGTGATGCTCGAGAAGGCCGAGGACGCGGGCCAGAAGCGGGCTTAGCCCGCGCGCATTTCCGGGATGGAGATTCGCGCCCTGCTGCTCTGCGGCGGCGCCTCGCGCCGCTTCGGCTCCAACAAGCTGCTCGCGCCGATTCCCGGCGAGGAGGAAGGCGGCCCGATCGTGGCTCGCGCCGCCGTGAATTTGCGCGAGGGCGCCGGCGGAACGCCGCTCGCGCTGGTGCCGCTCGGGGCGAACGGCCTGCGCGAGGCGCTCGAGTCCGTGGGCTGCGAGGTCGTCGAGTCGGATCGCACCGAGCGCGGCATGGGCGCGAGCCTGGCGGCGGCGGTGGCCGCGAGCGATCGCGCCGATGGCTGGATCGTGGCGCTGGGAGATATGCCGCTCGTGGCGCCCCCCACTATCCGAGCGCTGGGTGATTTGCTCGCCGAGGGCGCGCTGCTCGCTGCGCCCGTCGCGCGCGCGAACGGCACGCGGGGCCATCCGGTCGCATTCTCCGCGGCCTTGCGTTCCGAGCTCCTCGCGCTCGACGGGGACGTCGGCGCGCGCGGGATCGTCGAACGTCATCGCAACGAGCTGCGCATCCTGCCGACGGACGATCCGGGCATCACCATCGATCTCGACACGCCGGCGCAGCTTGCGGCTCTCGCCGCGCGGCTTCAGCGCTCCGACCGATCCTAGGTGTCGGCTCGCGGCCAGAACCCGCCATGCCGCCTGGTATCCGAAAGTTGCCGTTCGCAGGCTTCCCTGCGCAGAGCTTCAACGGCCCGCAGCGTTTTGGACACGCGATGCGGCAAGGTAGGAACGCACGCAGGCCTCGCGTTCGGACATGAACGTATGATTGGCGCAGGCGTGTTCGGCGATGGCGACTTGCTCGAACGGCGTGCCGTCGCGCTGGAACAGGCGGCTCACCGCGATCAGCAGCCCGATCGCGATGACGGCCGACAGCGCGGCGGCGGCGATCGTCGTGATGACGCGGGGGCCGGCTGGCGTGGGCTTGGCGTTGATGGCAGTCTCCTTACGGTCCTGTTTCGGTCGGCTGGAATTCCGGTGCTGCCGGGACCCACTTTCCTTCAGGCGAGCTGCTTCAGTCCTTTAGCCGGGCTTAAATGTTCTGAAAGCCGCGCTCGAGGCGGCCGGGCGAGAGCAAACTCGGCACCATTGCAGGGGCGACCGCGCTCGCCCGATCCGCCGCGATGACCACTTACCGTTTTGGCCGTTTCGAGCTGCAGCCCCATCAGCGCCGGTTGCTGAACGACGGCCACCCCGTGGAGCTCGGCCATCGGGCCATCGACGTGCTGTTGGCGCTGGTGGAGCGCGCCGGTCAGCTGGTGACCAAGGACCAATTGCTCGGCCGGGTCTGGCCTGGCGTGGTCGTGGAGGAAAACAACCTGCAGGTGCAGGTCTCCACGCTGCGCAAGGTTCTCGGGCCGGCAGCGATCGCGACCACTGCGGGCCGCGGTTATTGCTTTACGCTCGAGCTCATGCCCGGCAGTGAGTCGTCATCGCTGCCGCAGGCGCCGCGGCACAACCTGCCGACCCAGCTCACCAGTTTCATCGGTCACGACGACGATCTCGAGGAATACGCCGCACTGCTCGAGCAAACGCGGCTCCTCACGCTCACCGGCATCGGCGGCTGTGGCAAGACCCGACTCGCCCTCGAGCTCGCAAAGCGGGTTCTCCAGTCGTTTCCGGATGGCGTTTGGTACGTCGATCTGGCCTCGCTCATGGATGCGGGGCGCGTGGCGCTGACGATTGCAACGCTGCTCGGCATTCCCGAGGAGAATGACCGGCGGATGGTCGACACGCTTTGCGACCGCCTTGCCGGCAAACAGACGTTGCTGGTCCTCGACAATTGCGAGCATCTGGTGGCGGCGTGTGCGGCTGTGGTACAGCGGGTGGTCGGCGCCGCCTCGGGCGTGCGCGTGCTGGCGGCCAGCCGCGAAGGGCTAAGTGTCGGCGGTGAGCGCACCGTCACGGTTCGTTCGCTGTCCTTTCCAGCGCCCGGATCGAAGCTCGACCCCGCGGCGCTGGATGCCTGCGAGGCGGTGCGCCTCTTCGTCGAGCGGGCACGACTGCTGGTTCCCAGGTTCTCGCTGGGAGACGACACCCGCGATGCCGTGGCCGAGATCTGCCGAAGACTGGACGGCATTCCGCTGGCGGTCGAGCTCGCCGCGGCGCGCGTGAAAATGCTTACGGTGGAGGAAATCCGCGCGAGGCTCGGCGACCGCTTCCGGCTGCTCACGGGCGGCAGCAGGACCGCGATGGCGCGGCAACAGACGCTGCTCGCGACGATCCAGTGGAGCTTCGACCATCTCGCGCCCGACCAGCGGCAGCTGTTGCAGCGGCTCTCGGTGTTCGTGGGCGGCTGGACCCTCGCGAGCGCCGCGCGGGTAGCCGCCGAACAGCCGGACGAGTATGCGGTCCTGGACGTGCTCACGCGTCTCGTCGAGCAATCGCTCGTCACGACCAACCGCGTCGAGGGCGGCACAACCCGCTACACGATGCTGGAAACAGTGCGCCAGTATGCGCAGGATCGGCTCAACCAGTCCGGTGAGGGCGAGGCGACGCGTGACCGCCACCTCGCGTTCTTCGTGGCGCTCGCGGAGGAAGCGGAACCGCAGCTTGTCGGGCAAGAGCAGGGCGCCTGGTTCGCGCGGCTCGACCTGGAACGCGAGAACCTGCTGGCGGCTCATTCCTGGTGCGATCACGCCGAGGATGGCGCCGAGCTGGGATTGCGACTGGTTTTTTCCTCGGGGGTGTACCTGCTGCATCGCGGCCTGGTCGCGCTGAGACATCGGGTGACGGAGGAAGCACTGACGCGGCGTGGGGCCGAGGTGCGCAGCCTCGCTCGGTGCCGGGCGCTATGGGCGGCGGGCGAGGCCAGCTATTTCATGGGCCGTTACGTGGAGGCGAAAGAATACGTCGAGGCGAGCCTGTCCATCTCGCGCGACGTCGGCAACCGGGAAAGAGAGGCCGAAGCGCTCCGGTTATTGGGGTTCGTGGTCCTCGCCGGCGGAAACAGAGCCATCGCGCGCGCACATTTCCAGGACGCGCTTGCGCTTTCGCGACAGCTTGGAGACAAGCGACAACTTTCCCGCGCGCTCCATGCGCTCGGCGTTTTTTATTACGGCGAAAAGCGAGAAGAGGAAACCGCGCAGCATCTGTTCGAGGAAGCATTGGCGCTCAACCGCGAGCGCGGAGATCGCGCCGGTGTTGCCATCAATCTGTCGAATCTCGGGACGACGTCGATTGCCCTCGGATTGGGGGACCGCGCCAGGGACATGTTGCGCGAGGGGTTCTCGATCGCCGAGGACATCGGTTCGAAGCGAGCGGGCATTGCGCACCTGAGCGGTGCGTCGGAGCTCGCGATATTATTCGGCGAGTGGAACCTCGCCGCGCGACTCTATGGGGCCGCCGAGGCGCAGAGGGAACGCATCGGTCATCACCCCGAGCCGGGGGCGGAAGTGTCCATCGAGCGGGCGCGGGAGGCGTTGGGGGACATCGCGTTCGCCGCCGCCGAGTCCGATGGCCGCTCGCTTTCCTATGACGAGGCGATCGCCCAGGCCCGTGCGTGGCTCGACGAGGGCTCCTCACCATTCATTCGTTGACACTGGGCCACGGTCGCTTTGCCCTTCCCTACACGTACGGCACGACGACGCGCGCCAGCAAATGCGCGAAGCTGTGCCACGCGGAGGTCATGCCGAGCGGGACGGCGAACGCCCCGGCGGTGAAGACGACCGGCGCTCCCCACATCGTCGATCGACGGACGCGGCGCAGCGACAGCAGGTCGTAGGCGACGACCGCGAGGATCAGAACGGCGAGGCCGATCACCGCGCCCGCTGCCGTCGGAATGCCCACCTGCGCCCAGGGAAGCCGGCCGAGCGCCGCATCCGAGAGGCCGATCGTCGCGAGCAGGATCAGCCGCTTGTGCGCGTCCGGGCGCCGGCGCGCCTTCCATGCGGCGAAGATCACGATCGCGAAGGCCGCGATGTTCCAGAGCGGAATCGCGAGGGATGTCGCCGGATCGAGCGTGCCGATGGTCACCCCGCGGCCGAGCGCGTCGATCGCCGCGATCACGCCGAGCACGACCATGAGCGGCGGAAGGCAGAACGCCACGATGCCGAGCTTGCGATGCCACGCGACGCGCCGAGCGCAGACGAGCGCGGCCTGCGCCATGAACAGCAGCATCCACGCGGTGAAAACGATGCCATGCACGCGCAGGATCGGGCTCGGGAGCGGCGCCTCGACGAATCCCGCGCCGAAGAAGGTCCGGAAAAAGCCGATGAAGACGACGACGCACAGCAGGACCGCCATGCCGCCGAAGAAGGCGCGCTCCGCCGTTGCGCGGGCCGGGCCGGGGATGCGCATCCGCCGGCGATCGTTGTACGATGAGATCGACAGTTCCTGGGTCGTCACGGGGTTGCTCCATGCCGGATGAAAAGCGCGTATTGAGGATGACGTGTCCGCCGTGCGGAGAGGTTTTCGCCGCCGAAAACGAAGAGGCGCTCATCGCGACGGCGACGGAGCACGCACGCAGGTTCCACGACGTCGATCTGCTGAAGGAGCTCTCGCCCGACGAGCTGCGCGCGATCATTCGCCGCGAGAACGAGTCGTACTGGGATCGCATCGCGCACCTGATTCCGGACGAGATCCGCACGGTGCTCGACCGGCTTTGCGCGCGCGAGCGCGAGATCGTGAGCTACGTCGTGCACGGGTTCGCCAACCGCGAGATCGCCGAACGCCTCTGCATCAGCGAGCGCACGGTCTCCACGCACCTCGTCAACATCTACGAGAAGCTGGGCGTGCACTCGCGCGCCGAGCTCGCGGCGCTGGTGCGGGCAACCGATCGCCTCATCGAGGCGGGGCTGCGGGCGGGTTCGAAGTCGGAGTTCGGACCGTTCGTGCGGGCGAACGGTGCAAAGGGGCGGTAGCTCGCTCATGCGAGGACTGTAGGAAGTCGCGTCGACCGCGCCAATCGAGCGAATGACGTATTTTCCGGCGCGCGCGGCATGGGCGGCGTGGGCATGGCACGGCGATGAAACTCAATATCCTCTCGGACCTGCATCTGAGCCTCGGCGCCTTGCCGGTCCCCGAGAACGAGGCCGAAGCGGTCATCCTCGCCGGTGATGTCGCTCGTCCGAAGGAAGCCGTCGCGTGGGCCCTGGGCTTTGCCAAGCCCGTGTTCTACGTTGCCGGCAACCACGAGTTCTATGGAGGCAGCATTGCCGGCACCGTCGCCGAGCTCAAGCAGCGGTGCGCCGGCACGAACGTGCACGTGCTCGATGACGACGAGGTCGTCCTCGGCGGCGTGCGGTTCCTCGGAACGACGCTGTGGACGGACTTCATGCTGTTCGGCGAGGGCGACAAGCGAGCGCATGCGATTCGGGAAGCGCAGCGGTTCGTGCGCGATTTCAGCCGGATCCGCATCGGCGAGGCTGACGAACGCGTGTTTTCCCCGGCCGATTCGGCGGCGTTGTTCGGCGTCCACGCTGGTTGGCTCGAGCGCAAGCTGGCCGAGCCGCATGCCGGCCCGACCGTGGTGATCACCCACCATGCTCCATCGCCGAAGAGCATCCACCCGCGGTTTACGGACTCGCTCCTCAACGCGTGCTTCGTATCCGATGCCGAGCGCCTGGCCGATGGGACTCGCGCATGCCTGTGGGTACACGGGCATACGCACGACAGCTTCGACTACGTCCTCAATGGCACGCGGGTGGTGTGCAATCCGCGCGGGTATGCCAGGGACGGCGTGAACGAGAATGCCCGGTTCGATCCGAATTTCCTGGCGGAGATCGACTCCTGAGCGCGTTCCCGCCGAGATGAAGAAGAGTTCGTGCGAAAATTCCGGCTCGCGCGAAGACCAGGGGGAGGAGATCGATGAAGATCCGCGGTGCCGTGCTGAACGCGATGGGGGTCGAGCCGCCGTACGACAAGACGCGGCCGCTCGCGATCGAGGAGATGGAGCTCGGGGCGCCGGGCCGCGGCGAGGTGCTGGTGAAGATGGCCGCGGCGGGGCTGTGCCACTCGGACCTTTCCGTGATCAACGGCGACCGCCCGCGGCCCACGCCGATGTTGCTCGGCCACGAGGCGGCCGGCGTCGTCGAGGCGCTGGGAGAGGGCGTGGACGACCTCGCGGAGGGCGACCACGTCGTGCTCGTGTTCGTGCCGAGCTGTGGGCACTGCGCGCCGTGCGCGGAAGGCCGTCCCGCGCTCTGCACGTCCGGCGCCGTTTCCAACACCGCCGGAGCGCTTCTCGGTGGCCATCGCCGCATCTTCCGCGGCGCGGACAGCGTGTATCACCACATGGGCTGCTCGGCGTTCGCCGATCATGCCGTCGTCTCGCGCAACTCGCTCGTGAAGGTCGATCCGGAGCTGCCGCTCGAGGAAGCCGCGCTCTTCGGTTGCGCGGTGCTGACCGGCGTGGGCGCGGTGGTGAACACGGCGAAGGTGCCGATGGGCGCGACCGTGGCGGTGGTCGGCCTGGGCGGCGTGGGGCTCGCGGCGCTGCTCGGCGCGGTCGCCGCCGGCGCGAGCCGCATCGTCGCCGTGGACCTCGCGCGCGACAAGCGGGAGCTCGCGCTCACGCTCGGCGCGACCGATGCGTTCGATGCCGCGACGCCGAACGCGATCGAGGCGATCCGCGATGCGACCGCGGGCGGCGTCGACTTCGCGCTCGAGTTCGCCGGATCCGTGAAGGCGATGGACCTCGCGTATCGGATCACGCGGCGCGGCGGCACCACGGTCACCGCCGGATTGCCGCATCCCACCGCGACCTTCGCGCTGCCGCAGACGCACCTGGTTGCCGAGGAGCGGACCGTGAAGGGCAGCTACATCGGCACCTGCGTTCCCGCGCGCGACCTGCCGCGCTACGTGTCGCTCTATCGCCAGGGACGCCTTCCGGTCGACAAGCTCCTCACGCATCGCCTCGGGCTCGATGACATCAACGAGGGCTTCGAGCGCCTGCGCGAAGGCAAGGCGGTGCGGCAGGTGGTGCTCTTCTAGCGGCCGGGAGCCGGGATGAACTGCCCGGTGCGCGGATCGACGTAGCCGCCGGGCACGCCGTGCAGCACGTTGCCCGTCGCGGGATCGATCGCGAAGCGGCCCGACGGTTGGGCGACCGAACCGGTGAGCGGATTCACCACCGGCGCCTTCGGCGGCTCGATCACCTGGAGATGCGCCACGCCGGCTGGCGGCGGAACCGCCTTCTCGAGCGGCGGCAGCGGCTGCACGACGCTCGGAAACGGCTGGATCGCGGCGCGCGGCGGAAGCTTCGGCTCGCGCGGCGGTCCCATCGCGCGCCCGGCGGGACTCTTCAGCAACCCCGCGAGCTCCTCGCGCGCGGCCTCGCGCTGCGGGAGCGTCGACTGCGGATCGCGGATCACCGCCTCGAGCGCCTGCATGCGCTCGATCACTTCCTTGGGCGGCGGCCACTCGGTGTCCTGCACCGCGAACGCGCCCGCGCTCGCGAAGGCGAGGACCGCGGCGAGGAGCGTTGCGCGCATGGGAGCTAGCCCAGCTTCTTCGGCGGATATTTCTCGCCCGCCTCGACGCGCACCGGCAGGATGTTCTGCTTCGGCGGCAGCGGGCAGGTGGTGTATTCGTTGAACGCGCACGGCGGGTTGTAGGCGCGATTGAAGTCGAGCACCACGGTTTGTCCCGACGCCGGCTTCTTCTCGACGTAGAGGAAGCGGCCCGGACCGTAGGTGGTCTTGCCGGCGGTCGAATCGCGGAAGACGAAGAAGAGGCCGCCGTCGTCGCCCACCGCGTCGAGGTGATAGGTCTTCCCGCCGAGCTTGAACTCGACGTAGCCGGGCGAGGGCTCGTCGGACACCTCGTCGATCACGTTCACGATCGGGATGTGGCGCTGCGGCTCGTAGGCGACGAACCTCGCGCGCAGGCGATACGCGGTATTCACCGGGAACCAGACGCGGCCGCCGAAGTGCTTGCGGTTCTCGCTCTCGTTGTCGGCGAGGCGCAGGACGTAGCGCCCGTCATGCTCGATCACGTGGAAGGCGCCATGGCCCATGGAGACCCAGTCGGGGGCGTCGCTCGCGGTATCCATCACCTTGTCGGTCATGGGAATGCCGTCCTTCTCCATCGTGAGGCCGGGCGCGAGCTGCACGAAGACGCGCCCCGGCTCGACCGTGATGGTGCCCATGCGCGCGGGCCCGAGCCCTTTCGGGAACACGATGTCGTTGTCCGCGCCGGTGCCGAAGGTGTTGACGCCGTCCTTCATCACGTAGCGGCCGGCGAGCGTGAGCCAGCCGTTGTCCTTGCGCAGGCTCGCATCGGCATGCGCGCGCCACGCCTCGACGTCCTTCACATAGGCGGAATCGGCCGCGGCGGCGGGAACGCAGAGCGTGGCGCAGAGGGCGAAGGCGAAGGCGAGGGCAGTCTTCATGGCGATTGGACTTCGGCAGGGAGGGCCGGTTCGAATTCTAGTCGAGCACGAAAAAGGGGTCGAAAAAGGGGTCAGATTACTTTTCCGAGCGGACCGTCGTGCAAACGGCAATCCGGCCTGGAAAAGTAATCTGACCCCTTTTTCATTCGAGCGCCTCGAGGACGCGGGCGGGATCGAGCTTCTCGAGGCAATCGGTGTGGCCCAGCGGGCAGACGCGCTGGAAGCACGGGCTGCAGTCGAGGTGGAGCGAGATCACGCGCGCGCGGCTCGAGAGCGGCGGCGTGAACGCGGGGCTCGAGGAGCCGAAGATCGCCGCGGTGGGGCGATCCAATGCCGCCGCGACGTGCATCAGGCCGGAGTCGTTGGTGACCACGCGCGCCGCGGAGGCGAGCAGGTCGATCGCCTCGTCGAGCGAGGTGCGGCCGGCGAGATCCACGCAGGCGCCCGGCGCGAGCGCCTCGATCGCGCGCGTCGCCTGCGCATCCTTCGCGCTGCCGAGCAGCCACACCTGCCAGCCGCGCGCGGCGAGCGTGCGCGCGAGCGCGGCGAAGTGCCGCGCCGGCCAGCGCTTGGCCGGCCCGTACTCCGCGCCCGGCGCGAACGCGGCCGCGGGACGATCGGCGGCAAGGCCGAGCTTCGCGAGGGTCGCGAGGCGCGCGCTCTCGTCCACCGCGAGGCGCGGCTCGGGGACAGGCCGGCGCAAGGCTTCCCCGGACGGTTGCGCGAGCGCCGCATAGCGATCGACCAGTCGCGGCAGGGCCTCCTCGTCGAGCACGCGCAGGTCGTTCAGCAATCCGTAGCGCATCTCGCCGCGATATCCGGTGCGGCGCGCGATGCCCGCATGCCAGGGGAGGAGCGCGGACTTCCAGCTGTTCGGCAGCACGATCGCATGGTCATAGGCGGGAAGGGAACGCGCGAACGCGCGCCGCGCCCCGAGCTTGAAGTGGCCGTGCGCGAAGGGCAGCGCGAGCGCGCCGTCCACGCCCGGCATGCGCCGATAGACCGCGAGCGCCCACGGCGGCGCGAGGACATCGACCGTTGCCCGCGGGTGCGCTTCCTTCAGGCGCGCGATGAGCGGATGGGAGAGGACCGCGTCCCCGATCCAGGAGGGGCCCACGACGAGGGTGCGCATGCGATGGATTCGCGCCGGAGCCTGCCCTCGAATGCCTTCATCGGGGGCGGCGGAGACGAGGGTCAGTGGCCCGAAGGCGCTTCGCCGACCAGTTTGTACAGCGTGCCGCAGTACGGGCAGCGCGCCTGCTTCGTCATCTCGATCGGCAGGAACACGCGCGGATGCGTGTTCCACAGCTTCTGCGACGGCAGCGGGCAGTGCAGCGGCAAGTCGGCCGCGGTCACCTCGACGAACTTCTGGTCAAGCTCGGACGGCAGCGACATTTTCGGTCTGGACGGGCGTGAGCCATTGGCGATACTTGGGATTGCGGCCGTTCACGATGTCGAAGAACGCCGTCTGGATGCGCTCGGTGACCGGGCCGCGCGAGCCGCTGCCGATCACGCGCCGGTCGAGCTCGCGGATCGGGGTCACCTCGGCCGCCGTGCCGGTGAAGAACGCCTCGTCGGCGATGTACACGTCGTCGCGCGTGATGCGCGTCTTCTCCACCGCGATGCCGAGATCCGCGCAGATCGACTGCACGCTCCGCCACGTGATGCCGTCCAGCGCCGTGGTGAGCTGCGGGGTATAGACGCGGCCGTCCTTCACCATGAAGAGGTTCTCGCCCGGGCCCTCGGCGACGAAGCCGTCGGTGTCGAGGAGCAGCCCCTCGTCGTAGCCTTCCTGGGTCGCCTCGAGGTTCGCGAGGATCGAGTTGGCATAGGTGCTCGCGAGCTTCGCGCGCGCCATCGTGGCGTTCACGTGGTGGCGTGCGAAGGACGAGGTCTTCACGCGGATGCCGCGCTTCAACCCTTCCTCGCCGAGATACGCGCCCCAGGGCCATGCGGCCACCGCGACGTGCACCCGGGCGCCGAGCGGGGAGACGCCCATCTTCTCCGAGCCGTAGAACGCGATCGGCCTCAGGTAGCAGCTCTCCAGCTTGTTGGCGCGCACGACCTCCTTCTGCGCCGCCATGAGCTCTTCCTTGCCGTACGGAACCTCCATCATGTAGATCTTCGCGGAATTGAACAGCCGGTCCGTGTGTTCCTTCAAGCGGAAGATGGCGGTGCCGAGCGACTCGGTCTTGTAGGCGCGCACGCCCTCGAATACCGCGAGGCCGTAGTGGAGCGAGTGGGTGAGGACGTGGGTGGTGGCTTCGCGCCAGGGCACGAGCTTGCCGTCGTACCAGATGAAGCCGTCGCGGTCTGCCATCGACATGGAGGGACGCTCCGGGAAAGCTTTCAGAAGTAATCGATTCTAGCCCAAAACGGGGCGCGATCCGGGTCCCGGATGTGCGGTAAAACACTCTCCGGCGCTCGCCGCGTGTGCCATAATCGCCGCAGCAGCACGAACAAGAAGACAGGGGGAGTCGCGCCGGGATGGACGTCGATCCGTCGAGCAAGCCCGCAACCTTGGCGGGGGAATTGCGGGCGCCGCCACGACCGCTCACGCCGGAGGAGAAGCTCTCCGGCGACATGCTGATGCTCACGACGGGCTTCATGATGTGCGCGGCGGCGCTCTGGCTCGCCGTGTACTGGAGCATGGGCTACCAGTACTCCACCGCGATCCCGCTCATCTTCCAGGGCCTGTCGTTCGTCACCATCACGCTCTACTGGAAGCTGCGGCGGCTGCAGGCGTTCGCCGTGATCCAGCTCGCGCTCATCCTCTTCACGCCGTTCGCGATGCAGTGGGCGATCGGCAACTTCGTGAACTCCTCGGGCGTGAGCCTGTGGGGCCTCATGGCGCCGGTGGGCGCGGTGACGGTGCTCGGCACGCGCCAGTCGATGCCGTGGTTCTTCGCGTGGCTCTTCATGACCGTGATGGCGGGCGTGTTCGACTACATGCTCTCCGGCACGGTGCAGCGCTTCGACCTGCAGACGGTGGCCGTGTTCTTCGTGCTGAACTTCGCCGCCATCTCGGTGATGATCTATTCGCTGCTCTGGTACTTCGCGAACGAGAAGCAGAAGCTGCGTGCGCTGGTGGACGCCTCGCACGAGGAGATCCGCCAGGAGCGCGACCGCAGCGAGAAGCTGCTCCTCAACATCCTGCCGCCCGCCATCGCCGAGCGCCTGAAGAGGAACGAGGCGAACATCGCGCAGGGCCACGCCGACGTGACGGTCCTCGTGGCCGACATCGTCGGCTTCACCCGCATGACCGAGGAGCTCTCGCCGGTCGAGACGGTGAAGATCCTGAACGACGTGTTCTCGGTCTTCGACGACCTCGCGGACCGCTACCACGTGGAGAAGATCAAGACGATCGGCGACGCGTACATGGCCGCGGCGGGGCTCGAGACCGGCGCCCAGATCCACTATGCCGACGCCATCGCGAGCATGGCGCTCGAGATGCAGGCGAAGATCGAGGAATACCGCCGCCGCACCCACGTGAAGATCGAGATCCGCATCGGCGTGGGCACCGGGCCGGTGGTCGCCGGCGTGATCGGCAAGAAGAAGTTCATCTACGACATGTGGGGCGACACGGTGAACGTCGCCTTCCGCATGGCGGCCGACGCGCCCGCGAACGCGACCCAGCTGGACAGCACCACCTACCGCCGCCTGCAGCACCGCTTCCTCTTCGGCGAGTCCCAGGAAGTGGACATCAAGGGCAAGGGCCGCATGCAGGTGTACCGGCTCGAGGGCCCGGTGCGCGAGCCGATGCGCCGCCTCGCGGACTAGCCGAAGAGCGACTTCCAGAGCCTCGTGACCGCGGCGCGCTCCGGCTCGAGCTCGCCTTCGCCGACGCGCACCGTCTCCTCGTCGTTGAGCCCCGCGCGGTGGAGGCGGCGGCGCATCGCGAGGTAGGCGTCCGCCGCGGGCGAGGCGATGCCCGCCTCCACGAGGCCGAGCTCCGCGCACCGGTGGAGCAGCGTGTGGTTGCCCTTGTTCTCGCGTAGCCGCGGATGCCCGGGACCGTAGGCGAGCACGAGCGCCTGCACGCAGAACTCGAGGTCGATCACGCCGCCCTCGACGTGCTTCAGGTCGTGCGCCTGCGACTTCTGCTCCGCGCGCATCCTGCGGCGCATCGCGACGATCTCCTCGAAGAGCTTCGCGCGCTCGCGCGGGACGGCGAGGATCTCGTCGCGCACGGCTTCGAAGCGCGCGCCGAGGGCGGTATCGCCCGCGCAGGCGCGCGCGCGCGTGAGCGCCTGGTGCTCCCAGGTCCACGCGCGCTTCGTCTCGTAGTCCCGGAAAGCCGCGATCGAGCTCACCATCAGGCCCTTGATGCCGTCGGGGCGCAGGCGCAGGTCGATCTCGTACAGCACGCCCGCGGAGGTGAGCGTGGTCATCCAGTTGTTCACGCGCTGCGCCACGCGCGCGAGCCGCTCGGCCTCGCCCGCCATCGACGCGTCGTACAGGAAGACGACGTCGAGGTCGGAGGCGTAGCCGAGCTCCTTGCCGCCGAGCTTTCCGTAGCCGACGATGCAGAAGCCGGATGCGCGATCCTCTCCCCGGCCCTGCCCCGAGGGCGAGGGAGCAATGCCCACGCTCTTCATCGCTTCGGCGAGCGTCACGTCGAGGATCGTGTCGGCGAGCGCGCTGAGCTCGTCGGAGAGCGCCATCACCGCGAGCTCGCCCTCGAGGTCGGCGATCGTGAAGCGCAGCATCTGGCGCTGCTTGTAATGGCGCAGGTGATCGAGCAGGCGCTCGACGTCGCCTTCCATCGCGGCGCATTCCGCGCGCAGCGATGCGCGCTCGGCCGCCCAGTCGGTCGCCGTGAAGCTCGCCGCGGTATGCGTGAGCTCGTCGAGGAGGATCGGATGGCGCGCGAGCAGGCGCGCCGCCCATGCGCTCTTCGAGACCAGCCGCGCGGCGCGCGCGAGCACCTGCGGCTGCTCGACGAGGAGCGAGTAATAGGCCTCGCGGCCGCCGATCGCTTCGAGCAGGTCGAGGAGGCGCGCGGCGGTCGCCTCGCGGCCGCCTTCGCGGGCGAGCGCGGCGACGACCAGCGGCAGGAGCTGCTCGGTGCGTGCGCGAATGGCGGTGGAAAGCGCGCGGTAACGGCGCGAGCGCGTGAACTCCACCAGGCGCCGCGCGACCGCCTGCGCATCGGCGACGCCCGCTTCCGCGAGGTCGCCGGCGAGCCCCTCGGGATCGGCGCTCGCCTGCGGGTCGTAGAGCCACGAGGCGAGGCTCGCCGCGCGCGCGTGCTCGGGCGGCGCCTCGAAGAGCGCGTTGAACGCGTCCTGCACCTTCGCGCGGTGCGCGTCGAGGCGGACGAGGAGCGCGTCCCAGTCGGCGCAATCCATCGCCTCTGCGACGAGGGCGCGGTGCTCCGGCGTCCTCGGCAGCGCCTGCGTCTGCTGGTCGTCGTAGTACTGCAGCCGATGCTCGAGCCGGCGCAGGAACGCGTACGCCTCGAGGAGCGCGCCGGCGCGTTCCGGCGCGACCAGCCCGCGCTCGCCGATCGCCGCGAGCGCCGCGCGCGTGGAAGGGGTGCGCAATCCGGCGTCGCGCCCGCCGCGCACCATCTGGAACAGTTGCGCCGCGAACTCGACCTCGCGGATGCCGCCGGTGCCGACCTTGATGTCGTCCGCCTTCCGCCGGCGGATCGCCGCCTCGAAGATGCGCGCATGCAGCTCCCGCATCGAAGCGAGCATGCCGTAGTCGAGGTAGCGGCGATACACGAACGGCTCCACGCGCTCGCGCACGCCTTCCGCGGGCCCGACGACGACGCGCGCCTTGAGCCACGCGTAGCGCTCCCACGGCCGGGCGTGCGCGACGAAGTAATCCTCGAGCGCCGCGAGCGAGGTGGCGAGCGGGCCGCTGTCGCCGAAAGGCCGCAGGCGCATGTCCACGCGGAACGCCTGCCCGTCCGCGGTGAGCTCCGCGAGGAGCGCGATGAGCGCGCGCCCCACGGCGGCGAAGAACGCCGAATGAGCGAGCGGCCGCTCGCCCGTCGTCTCCCCTTCGGCCGGGTAGAGGAACACCAGGTCCACGTCGGAGGAAACGTTGAGCTCGCCGCCGCCGAGCTTGCCCAGCGCGGCGACCACGAGGCGCGCGCCGTTCGCCGGCTCGCCGTGCAGCGCGGCGACCGAGCGGTGCGCCTCGCGCTCGGCGGCGCGAATGCATTCCTCCGCGAGCGCGCTCATCGTGTCGAACACTTCGTCGAGCGTGGCGAGCCCGTTGAGGTCGCGATGGGCGAGCGTGACCATCACGCGCTCGCGCAGGCGCCGCAGCCGCTGCGCGAGGGCTGCCGGCTCTCCCGCCAGCGCCGCGCGCATCTCCACGCGGGTCCACGGCGCCGCGCGCCGCGCCTCGAGCTCGCCGACCACCTCGGGGCGCGCGGCCGCGACGCGCGCGACGTAGCGGGAAAGCCGGAGGGTGCGATCGAAGGCCGCGCGCAACGGCGCGGCGGGCGTGTCCATCATTGACGCTACAATAGCAGCACAAATCCGCACGCCCGAGGACCGCAGCATCAAGGCCATTCCGCGCATCCTTCTCCGCATCGCGGCGGGCGTCGCGGCGTTCCTCTTCCTCGCCTTCGCCGCGCTCGTGCTGTGGCTGCGCTACGACGCGCTGCCGCACGCCGACCGCTATCGCGGCTACATCGTCTCCTCGATCGAGCGCGCTTCGGGCATGGCCGTGAAAGCGAGCGCGATCCACGGCGGATGGGAGGGACTGCGCCCGCGCGTGTCGCTGGAGGGCTTCGAGCTCGCCGATCGCGAGGGACGCGTCGCCCTCGCGCTGCAGCGCGCCGAGGTGACGCTCTCCTGGTGGGCGCTCTTCCGCGCCCGGCTGCGCTTCCACGACGTCGACTTCTACCGCCCGCAGCTCGTGCTGCGCCGCGGCAAGGACGGCCTCGTGTACCTCGCCGACCGGCCGCTCAACCGGCCGGGGCCCGAGGACGAGGGCGCGCTCGGCGGCTGGCTCCTCGCGCAGCCGCGCCTCGCGATCCACGATGCGACGCTCACCTGGCGCGACGAGCTCACCGGAGCGCCCGAGGTGACCCTCACTCGCGTCGAGATCGCGGTGCACCGCCGGCTGGGGCGCCATCACGCGGCGCTCACGGCCCTGCCGCCGGCGGCGCTCTCCGGGCGCATCGACGTGCGCGCCGACCTGCGGGTGCGGCGCGTGAACGACCGCTGGAGCGCCTCGGGCGAGGTCTTCGCGGAGGGCATCGACACGGATCTCGGCGGGCTGCGCGCGCACCTTCCGGTGCCCGAGGCGCTGCGGAGCGCGGTGGGCAGCCTGCGCGTGTGGGCGACGCTCTCCGACAATGCGTTGACCGAGGTGGTGGCGGACGTGAACGCGCGCGACGCGACGGCGCAGCTCGCCTCCGACGCGCTGCCGCTCACGCTCGCGTCGATCTCGGGGCGCGCCGCCTATCGCGCGAAGCCCGACGGCTTCTCGCTCGAGACGCACGGACTGCGCTTCCGGCTGCCGAACGGCGAGGAGGCGCGACCGGGCGACTTCTCGCTCGTGCGCACCATGCCGCCCGGCCGGCCGCCGCACGTCGAGGTTCGCGCCGACGGCATCGACCTCAAGATCGCCGCGGCGCTCATCGACTACTTCCCGGTGCCGCGCGACATCAAGGCGCAGATCGACCGCTTCGCGCCGCGCGGGCGCATCTCGCACGCTTCGCTCGCCTGGAACGGCGAGGACGTCGCGAAGGCGAGGACCTACACCGTGAAGGGCCGCTTCGAGGACCTGGGCGTGAATCCGGTGGATGCGTGGCCCGGCGTCACCGGGATGTCGGGAAGCCTCGAGGGGAGCGACAGGGGCGGCACCATCGACCTCGACGCGACCCACGCGACCTTCGCGCTCGCGAACGTCTTCCGCGCGCCGATCCCGCTCGACGCGCTGCACGTGAAGGCTCGCTGGAGGCACGCGGGCGACGCGCTCGAGGTGGCGCTCGACGAGGCGCGCTTCTCGAACGCCGACGCGCAGGGCGAGCTCTCCGGCACCTGGCGCTCGCTGCCGGATTCGCCGCAGCATTCGCCCGGATACGTCGACCTCAAGGGGCGGCTCACGCGCGCGGCGGTGAACCGCGTCGCGAACTACCTGCCGAACCAGGTTGCGACGACGCGCGATTGGCTCGAGCGCTCGGTGCAGGCGGGCACGAGCGACAAGGTGCGCTTCGAGGTGCGCGGCGACCTGCAGCGATTCCCGTTCGGCGACGGCGGCGACGGCCGCTTCCTCGTCGAAGGCGACATCCACGACGGCCGCCTGCAGTACCACCCCGAATGGCCGGCGGTGGACGCGATCCAGGGCAGCTTCCGCTTCGAGAACCGCCGCATCGAAATCCACGCGCAGGAAGCGCGCATCTTCCGCAGCAAGGCGACCGGGGTGAGCGCGGTGATCGCGCAGCTGGGCGTGCGTCCGCTGCTCACCATCGACGGCGAGGTGGTCACCACCGGGGCCGAGGGCGTGCGGTTCCTGCGCGAGTCGCCGCTCGTGAATGGTCCCGGCGCCTTCACGCGCGCCATCGCGATCGAGGGACCGGGCCGCCTCAAGCTGCACCTGGAATTCCCGCTCGGCGGAACCGGCCGCGTGCAGGTGGCGGGCGACTACCAGTTCTCGGGCGCCACGGCGAGCGTCGGCCGCGACCTCGCGCTCGCGAACATGAACGGCCACCTGTCTTTCACGCAGGACGGCGTGCGCGCGCCGGGAATCGAAGGCACGCTCTTCGGCGAGCCCGCGCGGCTCACCATGTCCACGCAAGCCGACGGCCGCGTGTTGACGACCCTCGAGGCGCACATGGGCGGCGACGCGATCGCGCGCTTCGTGCCGGCCTCGATCGCCCGGCACCTCACCGGGACGGCCGACTGGAAGGCGGTCATCCTCTCCGACCGCAATGGGACCGGGCTCACGGTGTCCTCGGACCTCGTCGGCATGGGCGTGGACCTGCCGCTGCCCTTCTCGAAGGCGCCGGACGAGGCGCGCCCGATCGTGGTCTCGATCGCGCAGCTCGACGCGCCGGGCGAGATGACCACCGTCTCGCTCGAGGGAGGCGTGCAGGGCCGCTTCACGCGCGAGACGCAGGGCGGCGTCGATCGCTGGAGCGCGGCGTTGGGTTTCGGCACGCCGGTGGCCGATGCTCCGCGGCGCGAGGGCGTGTGGCTGTACGGAAAGCTCGCGACGCTCGACGTCGACGCATGGCAGAAGGCCTTCGAGGCCGCGCCGGGCGAGGCCGCGCCCGAGGGCGGCGACGCCGATCGCGCGCGCCGCGGCCTGGAGCTGCGCGGCCTCGACCTCACGCTCGACAAGGTGCGCTACCTCGACCGCGAGTTCTCGGCGATGCACGCGACGCTCGTGCGCGATTCCGGTCGCTGGAGCGGGCGCCTCGAGAGCCCGAAGGTGGCGGGCGACGTGGTATGGGATCCCGCCGGCAAGGGTAGCCTCGTCGCGCACTTCGCGCGCCTGTCCGTGGCGGAGGCGGCGCATGCGGCGCACGCGGAGCCGCAGCCGCACTCCAACTCCGAGCTTCCGGCGCTCGACATCTCCGCCGAGCGCTTCGAGTTCCGCGGCCACGGGTTGGGCCGCCTCGACCTGAAGGCGCTGCCGGCCGGGGACGAGTGGCGCATCGAGCGCCTCGACATCGCGAGCGACCACGCGAAGTTCACCTCGAGCGGCGGTTGGCGGCGCACGGCCGAGGGCCCTCTCACCACCCTTTCGGTGAAGCTCGCGTCGGACAACCTCAACGCGCTCCTCGGGCTCTTCGGCTACGGCGACTACCTCAAGCGCGGCGACGGCAGCCTCGAGGGCACGCTGGTGTGGCCCGGCTATCCCTACGACTTCGCGCTCGCGAGCCTCGCGGGCCACTTCAAGCTGGACGCGCACCGCGGGCAGTTCGCGAAGATCGAGGCGGGTGCGGGCAAGCTCCTCGGGCTCATCTCGCTCCAGTCGCTGCCGCGCCGCGCGATGCTCGACTTCCGCGACGTCTTCAGCGAGGGCTTCGCCTTCGACCGCATCCACGGCAACGTGAAGGTCGCGCGCGGCGTGCTCCTCACGGACGACTTCGAGATCAGCGGGCCGGCGGCCTTCGTCGCGATCGGCGGGGAGGCGTCGCTTCCGGCCGAGACCCAGGAGCTCATCCTGCGCGTCGTGCCGGAGGTGAGCGAGGGCATCGCGCTCGCCGCGACCCTCATCGGCACGCCGGTGCTGGGCCTTTCGACGCTGCTCGTCTCCAAGCTGCTCAAGAATCCGCTCGGCAAGGTGGTCGCCTACGAGTACCGCGTGACGGGCTCGTGGGATAATCCGGAAGTCACGCGCCTCTCGGGACCAGCCCCAAAAGCGGCAGCGGCCACGCCATGATCATCACCCGCAACTCGACCACGCCGCAGGCGCTGCGCGAGACGATGAGCACCACGCAGTCGATGTTCCGCGTGGCGGCGATCCAGATGGCCTCGGGCCCCCACGTCGCGGGCAATCTCCAGGAAGCCGCACGCCTCCTCGAGCTCGCCGCGGCCACGGGCGCGCGCATCATCGCGCTGCCCGAGTACTTCGCGATCATGGGCATGAAGGACACCGACAAGGTCGCGGTGCGCGAGAAGGACGGCGACGGGCCCGTCCAGGCCTTTCTCGCCGAGCAGGCGCGCAAGCACCGGGTGTGGATCGTGGGCGGATCGGTGCCGCTCGAGGCGAGCGTTCCCGGCAAGGTGCGCAACTCCTGCCTGGTCTACAACCAGGAGGGCGAGCGCGTCGCGCGCTACGACAAGATCCACCTGTTCGGGCTCGAGCTCGGCCAGGAACGCTACAGCGAGGAGCGCACGATCGAGCCGGGCAGCCGCGTCGCCACCGTCGATTCGCCCTATGGCCGCCTCGGCATCTCGGTCTGCTACGACCTGCGCTTTCCCGAGCTCTACCGCGCCATGGGCGACGTGGAGCTCATCTTCGTCCCCTCCGCCTTCACCGAGACCACGGGCAAGGCGCATTGGGATACGCTGGTGCGCGCCCGGGCGATCGAGAACCTGGCGTACGTGGTCGCCCCCGCCCAGGGCGGTTACCACGTGAACGGCAGGGAGACCCACGGCCATACAATGATCGTGGATCCCTGGGGCGTGGTGCTGGACCGGTTGCCACGGGGGTCCGGGGTTGTGGTCGCGGGGGTGAACCCCACCTATCAAGCGAAGGTGCGCCGCAGTCTTCCTGCATTGACCCACAAGACCGTCCACCAGTGGTAGTTTCGCTGCGGTTCGGTGCCAAAAGCGCCCGATCGCGGAAGATCAGCGAAGAAAAGGCCAAAATCCTGTGACCAAGCCCGGACCCTCCACCCTCGATATCGCCAAAGCCACCCTGCTCACGCCGTTCGGCGTGGACGAGGCCGCCACGGCGCAAGTCTTCGGCACCATCCTCGCCCACCGCGCCGACGACGCCGACCTCTTCTTCCAGTACAACCGCTCCGAGAGCTGGACGCTCGAGGAGGGCCAGGTGAAGTCGGGCAGCTTCTCCATCGACCAGGGCGTCGGCGTTCGCGTCGTGGCGGGCGAGAAGACCGCCTTCGCCTACGCCGACGACATCACGGCGGACGCGCTGCAGGCGGCCGCCGGGGTCACGCGTGCGATCGCGGCGCAGGGCGGCAACGGCGCCCCCGGCCAGGCGGTGCTGCGCCCGGGGCATTCGCTCTACGCGCCGGTCGATCCCGTGGCGCAGTTCGACGACGCGGCCAAGGTGCGGATCCTCGAGGCGCTCGAGCGCCATGCGCGCGCCGCCGATCCGCGCGTGAAGCAGGTGATCGGCCGGCTTTCGGGCGAATACGACGTGGTCCTCGTCGCGCGCGCCGATGGCGGGCTCGCCGCGGACGTGCGCCCGCTCGTGCATCTCTCCGTCACGGTGATCGCGGAGCAGGACGGCCGCCGCGAGCAAGGCCACCAGGGCGCGGGCGGACGCACCGGATATGCGTTCTTCACCGACGACCTGCTGGAAAGGCTCGCGCGCGATGCGGTGCGCCAGGCACTGGTGAACCTCGATTCGCGCCCCGCGCCGGCCGGCGTGATGAGCGTGGTGCTCGGGCCGGGCTGGCCCGGCATCCTGCTGCACGAGGCGATCGGCCATGGCCTCGAGGGCGACTTCAACCGCAAGGGAACCTCGGCATTCAGCGGGCGCGTGGGACAGCGGGTCGCCGCTCCCGGCGTCACCGTGATCGACGACGGCACCATTCCGGAGCGCCGCGGCTCGCTCTCGATCGACGACGAGGGGCATCCCACCAACCGCAGCGTGCTCATCGAGGACGGCATCCTGCGCGGCTACCTGCAGGACCGGCTCAACGCGCGCCTCATGGGCGTCGCGCCCACCGGCAACGGCCGGCGCGAGTCCTACGCGAGCATCCCGATGCCGCGCATGACCAACACGTTCATGCTGGGCGGCGACAAGGACCCGCAGGAGATCGTCGCCTCGGTGAAGCGCGGCCTCTACGCCGTGAACTTCGGCGGCGGCGAGGTGGACATCACCAACGGCAAGTTCGTGTTCTCCGCCTCCGAGGCGTACTGGATCGAGGACGGGCGCGTGCAGTACCCCGTGAAGGGTGCGACCCTCATCGGCAACGGCCCCGACGCGCTCACGCACGTCACGATGATCGGCCACGACATGTCGCTCGACCCGGGCATCGGCATGTGCGGCAAGGACGGCCAGAGCGTGCCGGTCGGCGTAGGACAGCCCACGATCCGCATCGAGGGCCTCACCGTCGGCGGCACGGCGTAAGTTCCGGGAACGCGGCGCGACCCATCGGCATCCAGATGATGTCCCCCATTTTCAACGCAGACCGGAGTCGAGGAAAGATGAAACGTCGGCATTTCGTGGCGGTCCTCGCGGGGCTCTTCGCGGCGCGCGGCGCGTCGTCCGCGACGCAGCCCTCGAGCGAGGCGATCCGCAGGATCCAGCTTTCGCAGGACGAGTGGCGCAAGCGCCTCACGCCGCAGCAGTTCGCGGTGCTGCGCGAGGAGGCGACCGAGCGCGCCGGCACGAGCCCGTTGCTCGCCGAGCATCGCAAGGGCACTTTCGTGTGCGCCGGATGCGACCTGGCGCTCTTCGACTCGAGCACCAAGTTCGAGAGCGGCACCGGCTGGCCGAGCTTCTACGACTACCTGCACGGCCATCTCGAGACCCGCACCGACTTCAAGCTGATCATCCCGCGCACCGAGTACCATTGCGCGCGCTGCGGCGGGCACCAGGGCCACGTCTTCGACGACGGTCCGCGGCCCACCGGCAAGCGCTACTGCAACAACGGCGTGGCGCTCAAGTTCGTGCCGGCGTAAGCGAAAAAAGGGGTCGGATTACTTTTCCACGCGGGAAAG
This sequence comes from Usitatibacter sp., assembly GCA_035605915.1. Classification (GTDB taxonomy): domain Bacteria; phylum Pseudomonadota; class Gammaproteobacteria; order Burkholderiales; family Usitatibacteraceae; genus Usitatibacter. Next base: position 39,510 of record DATNGJ010000073.1, on the reverse strand, counting down.
TAATCTGACCCCTTTTTATTTTGAGATGCGGCCGTCGACTTTGGCGGGCTTGTCGCGGGCGCTCCACATCCAGCAGTAGTCTTCGTCGGCGCGCGCGACGAACGTGCCGCCGTCGCCGCGCATCGCGTCGCGCCGCACCGGGTACGAGGCCTGCCCGCCGCTGTGATAATGGATGTTGAAGTCGACGGGGCCGTCGGCGCGCCACGAGTAGTTGCGCTTCTCACCCTTGGCGAGATGCATGCACTCCTCGTGCATGTCCTTCGCCGCGATCGTCACGGAGAACGCGCCTTGCGGTGCGGCGGGCGCGGCTGGCGCGGCGGGCAATGCGAGCAGGGCGAGGACCAGTGCGAGCGAGCGCTTCATCTGCGGGTATGCTAGCATTCCTCCCCATGAGCAGCGTTCGCGACTATTTTTTCTGGTTCTTCCATCTCACGCCGGAGGCGGTCGAGAGCGTTTGAGCCGGATTGAAGCCGAACGAAACCCGAAAGACCGCCAGCCCGAAACTGGCGGTTTTTTGTTTGTGGGAAGGGATTCCCGCCTCCGCGGGAATGACGTATGAGCGGGAACCGCGGATGAGCGGCAACCGCGGATGAGCGGGAATCGCGGATGAGCGGCAACGAGGCAAGCATCGAAGCGACCGAGATGACGCACTACAGGACCGACGACGTACGCATCGAGCAAGGCGACGAGCTCCTCGCGCCGATGCAGGTGATGCGCGAGCTGCCGCCCACCGACCGCACCGAGCGCACCACGTTCGAGGGCCGCAAGGCGGTGCACGACATCCTGCGCGGCGCCGACGACCGGCTGGTCGCCGTGGTCGGCCCGTGCTCGATCCACGACTACGCCGCCGCGCTCGACTACGCGAGGCGCCTGGCGGGCGAGCGCGAGCGCCTGCGGCACGACCTCGCGATCGTGATGCGCGTCTATTTCGAGAAGCCGCGCACGACGGTGGGCTGGAAGGGATTCATCAACGACCCGCGCCTCGACGAGACCTTCGACATGAACGAGGGCCTGCGGCTCGCACGGAAGCTCCTCCTCGAGATCAACGAGCTGGGCGTTGCCTGCGGCACGGAGTTCCTCGACCTCATCTCGCCGCAATACATCGCCGACCTGATCGCCTGGGGCGCGATCGGCGCGCGCACCACCGAATCGCAATCGCACCGGCAGCTCGCCTCGGGGCTCTCCTGCCCGGTGGGCTTCAAGAACGGCACCGACGGCAACGTCCGCATCGCGGTCGACGCCATCAAGGCGGCGAACTCGCGCCACCATTTCATCTCGGTCACCAAGTCGGGCCACGTCGCGGTGTTCAAGACCGCCGGCAACGAGGATTGCCACGTGATCCTGCGCGGCGGCAAGGCCCCGAACTACGATGCGCAGGCGATCGAGGGCGCGTGCCGCGAGCTCGCCGCCGCGGGCCTCGCGCAGCACGTGATGGTCGACCTCTCGCACGCCAACTCGTCGAAGCAGTATCGCCGCCAGATCGCGGTGGGCGAGGACGTCGCGCGCCAGCTCGCCGCGGGCGAGCGGCGCATCGCCGGCGTGATGGTCGAGAGCCACATCAACCCGGGGCGCCAGGACCACCTGCCCGGCAAGCCCCTGCAATACGGCGTCTCGATCACCGACGCGTGCCTCGGGTGGGACGATACCGTCGCGCTGCTCGACACCCTCGCCGAGGGCGTTCGCAAGCGGCGCGTGGCGCTGGACGCAGTGGAGGAGTGAGCATGGCCCCAGAAGCGAAGCTCGCGAAGGCGAGCGTGAAGACCGTGACACGCACCGACGACCTGCGGATCTCCGCGGTCCGCGCGCTCATCCCGCCGCAACTGCTCCTCGAGGAGCTTCCCGTCGACGCGGCGGCGCTCGCCACGGTGACGAGCGCGCGCCATGCGGTGCACCGCGTGCTCCACGGCGCGGACGATCGGCTGCTCGCGGTGGTGGGTCCGTGCTCGATCCACGACTCGGGCGCCGCGCTCGAGTACGCGCAGCGCCTCAAGTCGGCGGCGAGCCGGCACGAGGCGGACCTCCTCGTCGTGATGCGCGTGTACTTCGAGAAGCCGCGCACCACCGTGGGCTGGAAGGGCTTCATCAACGACCCGCGCCTCGACGGCAGCTTCGCCATCAACGAGGGCCTGCGGCAGGCGCGCAGGCTGCTCCTCCAGATCAACGAGCTGGGCGTTCCCTGCGGCACCGAATTCCTCGACCTCCTCTCGCCGCAGTACATCTCGGACCTCATCGCCTGGGGCGCGATCGGCGCGCGCACCACCGAGTCGCAGACCCATCGCCAGCTCGCGTCGGGCCTCTCGTGCCCGGTCGGATTCAAGAACGGCACCGACGGATCGATCAAGGTCGCGGTCGACGCGCTGCGCGCCGCGGCCGCGCCGCACGCCTTCATGGGGATGACGAAGACCGGGCAGGCGGCGATCTTCGAGACCGTCGGCAACGAGGACTGCCACGTGATCCTGCGCGGCGGCAAGTCGCCCAACTACGACGCGGCGAGCGTGGAGGCCGCGGCGAAGGAGCTCGGGTCCGCCGGCCTCGCGGCGCACCTCATGATCGATTTCTCGCATGCGAACGCCTCCAAGCAGTACCAGCGCCAGGTGGACGTGGGCGCGGACGTCGCGGCGCAGCTCGCGCGCGGCGACGAGCGCATCGTCGGCGTGATGGTCGAGGGCCACCTCAACGCGGGCCGCCAGGATCTCGTGCCCGGCAAGCCGCTCGCCTACGGCGTGTCGATCACCGACCCGTGCCTGGGCTGGGACGATACGGAGAAGCTCCTCGCGACCCTTGCGGAGGCGGTGCGCGCCCGGCGCCTCGCGCACAGCGAATGACCGCCCGGAACGAGTTCCGCATCCTCGGCCGCCGCCCGGGGAACGAGGAGCCGATCCGCTTCACGTACCGCGGCGTCGCCTTCGACCAGGATTGCTTCCACGTCGTCGCGGGACTCAACGCCGTGGACACGCGCGAGTTCGCCGAGCGCACCTTCCGCGCGCTGCAGGAGGCCGGCCAGGTTTGCGCGCGCATGGGCGCCTACAAGCCGCGCACCAGCCCCTATTCGTTCCAGGGCTACGGCAAGCAATGCCTGCCGTACGTGTTCGAGCTCGCGGGGCAGTACGGCATCCGCGTGATCTCGATGGAGGTGACGCGCGACGAGCACCTGGACGAGATCCGCGCCGCGCTCGCCGAGACGGGCGACCCCTGCGGCGTGATGCTGCAGATCGGCACGCGCAACACGCAGAACTTCGAGCTGCTGAAGACGGTCGGCAGCCAGCGCGACTTCCCGATCCTGCTGAAGCGCGGCTTCGGCATCACGCTGCACGAGTCGCTGCTCGCCGCCGAGTACATCGCGAGCGCCGGCAACCGCGACATCGTGTTCTGCCTGCGCGGCATGAAGACGCACCTGGGCGATCCGCACCGCAACCTCGTCGACTTCGCGCACATTCCCGTGGTGAAGCGGCTCACGCGCATGCCGGTGTGCATCGATCCGTCGCACTCGGTGGGGCTGCGCGCGGCCGACCCGGACGGCATCCAGGACATCTTCCACGCGTCGGCCCAGGGCATCATCGCCGGGGCGAACCTCGTCCTCACCGACATCCATCCCGAGCCGCGCAAGGCGCTGGTGGACGGCGCGCAGGCGCTCACGCTGGAGGAGCTGCCGGCGTTCCTCGAGGACTGCGCGATCGCCCGCGAGGCGTACTTGAAGCGGCGAGCACGGCTCGGGGAAGCGAAAGGGGTTGAAAGCGCCGATCCCCGCCGATCCATCGCCGATATCCGCCGATAGATCGATACGGTTCACGAGTGTTTCCGTCACACCGGTAGTTCCCGCTCCGCCTTGCGAAATTCATCGGCGTTCATCGGCGTTGGATCGGCGGCCATCGGCGCTTTCATGGCCTTTTGGCTCACCTCGTCCGTTGCCGCGCAAATCTCGGTGAAGGACGACCTCGGCCGCGAGGTCGAGCTGCAGCATCCGGCGCGACGCATCGTGACGCTCGCGCCGTTCCTCACCGAGCTCGCGTTCTCGATCGGGGCCGGCGATCGCGTCGTCGGCGCGAGCGCTTTCAGCGACTATCCGCCCGCTGCGAAGCGCCTGCCGCGGGTCGCGAGCGCCGCGGGCCTCTCGCTCGAGGCGCTCGCGGCGTTGCATCCCGACCTCGTGCTCGCGTGGAAGGACAGCATCCGTCCCGAGGAGGTGCAGCGCATCGCGCGGCTGGGTCCGGCGGTTTTCGTCGCCGCGGCGCGCACGCTCGAGGACGTGCCGCGCCTCCTGCCGGAGCTCGGTGCGCTCACCGGGCTCGAGACCCGGCCGCAGGCTGCCGCGTACGAGGGAAAGCTCGAGCGGTTGCGTAGCGCGTACGCGGGAAGGCGCGTCCTGCCCGTGTTCCTCGAGATCTGGAGCCGGCCCCTCACGACGATCTCGGGCCGGCATTTCATGAACGAGGCGCTCTCGATCTGCGGCGCGCGCAACGTGTTCGCGGACCTGCCCGGCGTCGCCCCCGAGGTCTCGCTCGAGTCGCTCTACGCGCGCGATCCGGCGGTGATCGTCGGCATCGGCTCGGCGCCGACCGAAGCGGCGTTCCGGGCGAGCTGGCAGGCGTACCGCGCGCTCGCGGCGGTGCGCGAAGGGCGGCTCGTGTTCGTGAATCCCGATCGCTTGCAGCGCACCACGCTGCGCACGCCCGACGGCATCGCGGATCTCTGTACCAAGCTCGACCGCGCGCGGCGCTAGCCCGCCTCGCCGCCGGGCTGCCAGATCGTCTCGGGCGAACGCGACGCCGCGTTGATCGTGCGCGCGGCGAGGAAGAGCAGGTCCGAAAGCCGGTTCAGGTACTTCACGCTGAGCTCGGATGCGGCTTCCTGCGAGCGCAGCGCGACGAGCGAGCGCTCGGCGCGCCGGCAGACCGCGCGCGCGAGGTGGCACATCGCTCCGGCTCGCGACCCGCCCGGGAACACGAAGTCGCGCAGCGCCGGCAGCGGCTCGCGCAGGCTCTCGATGCGCGACTCGAGCCGCTCCACGTGCGCGTTCCACAGCGCCGAGCGCCCGGGAATGCACACCTCGCCGCCGAGGTCGAAGAGGTCGTTCTGGACCGGCGCGAGCGCGTCGCGTACGCCTTCGGGGATCTCCTCGGCGAGCACGCAGCCGATGGCGCTGTTCAGCTCGTCGAGGTTGCCGAGCACCTCGATGCGCGCGGAATCCTTGCCCACGCGCGTACCGTCGCCGAGGCCGGTGGTGCCGTCGTCGCCGGTGCGGGTGACGATCTTCGTGAGGCGCTTCGCCATGCCGCATTGTAGCGTCGGCTGCTATGATTCGTCGTTCCCCGCAACCGCCGAGACCGTGAAGACCAGCTTCCTGGATTTCGAGCAGCCCATCGCCGAGCTCGAGCAGAAGATCGAGGAGCTGCGCTTCGTGCAGGACGACAGCGCGGTGGACATCTCCCAGGAGATCGAGCGCCTCTCGAAGAAGAGCCGCGAGCTCACCAAGGACATCTACGGGAAGCTCAACGCGTGGCAGATCTCCAAGGTCGCGCGCCATCCGCAGCGGCCGTACACGCTCGACTACGTGAACGCGATCTGCACCGACTTCGAGGAGATGCACGGCGATCGCGCCTTCGCCGACGATCCGGCGATCGTGGGCGGGCTCGCGCGCTTCAACGGCCGCAGCGTCATGGTGATCGGCCACCAGAAAGGGCGCGACACCAACGACAAGATCTTCCGCAACTTCGGCATGCCGCGGCCGGAAGGCTACCGCAAGGCCCTGCGCCTCATGCAGCTCGCGGAGAAGTTCGCGATCCCGCTCCTCACCTTCGTCGACACGCCGGGCGCGTATCCCGGCATCGGCGCCGAGGAGCGCGGCCAGTCCGAGGCCATCGGCCGCAACCTCTACGCGATGGCCGGGCTGCGCGTTCCCATCGTGGTCACCGTGATCGGCGAGGGGGGCTCCGGCGGCGCGCTCGCGGTCGCGGTGGGCGACGTCACGCTGATGCTGCAGTACTCCACCTACTCGGTGATCTCGCCGGAGGGCTGCGCGGCGATCCTCTGGAAGAGCGCGGAGAACGCCGGCGAAGCCGCCGAGAGCCTCGCCATCACCGCGCCGCGGCTCAAGACGCTCGGCGTGATCGACAAGGTGATCGCCGAGCCCCTCGGCGGAGCGCATCGCGATCCGGCCGAGGCCGCGAAGAACGTGAAGAAGGCGATCCAGGAGAGCCTGCGCACGCTGCAGGATCTCTCCGCCGAGCAGCTGCTCGAGCGCCGGCAGGAGCGCTGGGTGAACTACGGCAAGTTCAAGTTGGTGACCGAGTAGAGGGACTGCGGCTGCGGGAGCGCCGTTGCAGCGGACGGAAGCACGTCCGGATCGATTCCCGACATCGCGGCTGCCGCCCAACCTCTTCGAGCCGGCGACTTCTTCGGGCGCGGCGTCGCGCGCGCTATGCTGTCTCATGGACCTCGATCGCCATATCGCCGCGCGCCTCGAGGCCGCCGTCCCGGCGGGGGCCGCGATCTGCGTGGGTCTTTCCGGCGGGCTCGACTCGGTCGTGCTGCTCGATGGGCTCGCGCGAGTTGCACCGGCCCGCGGCCATGCCGTCACCGCCGTCCACGTCCACCACGGACTGAGTCCCAACGCCGACGCCTGGGGCGCGTTCTGCGCCGAGGTCTGCGAGGCGCGCGGCATCGCGCTCTCGATCGAACGGGTGCGCGTTCCGCGCGATGCGGCGCAGGGAATGGAAGCCGCCGCCCGCGCACGGCGCTACGCGGTCTATGCGGCTCGCGCGGAGCCGTTCGTGGCGCTCGCGCACCACCTCGACGACCAGGCGGAAACCGTGCTGCTGCAGGTGATTCGCGGCACCGGGCTCAAGGGGCTCGCGGCGATGCCCGAGGTGCGCGAGCTCCCCGGCTCGGCGGTGCGCCTCTTCCGCCCGTTCCTCGGCGTCGCACGCTCCGCCTTGCGCGAGCACGCGAGGACACGCGCTCTGCGATGGATCGAGGACGAATCCAACGCCTCGCTCGAGCCGGATCGCAATTTCGTGCGCCACGAGATCGCGCCGCGCCTCGCCGTGCGCTTCGCCGGCTGGCGCGAGGCCGCCGCGCGCTGCGCGGGCCACGCGGCGCAGGCCGACCGGCTGGTCGAGGAGCTCGCGCGGATCGACGGAGTGCCGCTCGCGCCGGGCGACGGGCTGCCGCTCGACGCGGGCTTGTCGCGCGCGCGCCGGGCCAATGCGCTGCGCGCATTCCTCGCCCTCGAGGGCCTCGCGATGCCGAGCGAGGCGCGGCTCGCGGACATCGCGCGGCAGCTCTACGAGGCGCGAGCCGATGCGCGCGTGCGCGTGGCGCACGCCGGTGCCGTGCTGGTGCGCCACCGCGGCGTCGCGCGCGTGGTGCGCGGCATCGAGGCGCCGACCTGCAGCTGGCGGGTCGACTGGCACGGCGAGGAGCGCATCGATCTCGGCGCGGATCGCGGCGAGGTGCGGTTCGCACGGGCGCGCGGCACGGGGCTGCGCGCCGCGCTCGGCGCATCCGGCGAGTGGTACTTCGCGCCGCGCGCGGGTGGCGAGCGGCTGCGCGTCCTGCCCGGGGGGCGGTCGCGCACGCTCAAGAACCTGCTGCGCGAGGCCTCGATTCCGGAGTGGCAGCGCGAGCGCCTGCCGATCCTCTTCCACGGCGAGCACGTGGCATGGGTGCCCCGCATCGGCGTGGAGGCGCGATACCGCTGTGCGCCGGAAGAGGCCGGCCTGGTTCCCGCCTGGTCGCCGGCCCACAATTCTTCCCTGTCGGACTAGCGGCCGGCCCGCCCGGTGTGCTAGAATGAAAAGCTAGATATTTCATCAATTTAGCGGAGAAATCCATGGCGGTGGAGCGCACCCTCTCGATCATCAAACCCGATGCGGTGGCCAAGAACGTGATCGGGGAGATCTATGCCCGTTTCGAGAAGGCGGGACTGCGGATCGTCGCGGCGCGCATGACGCACCTTTCGCGCAACGACGCCGAGGGTTTCTACGCCGTGCACAAGGGCCGCCCGTTCTTCAACGACCTGGTCGATTTCATGATCTCCGGGCCGGTGATGGTGCAGGTCCTCGAGGGCGAGAGCGCGATCCAGAAGAACCGCGACCTGATGGGCGCGACCGATCCCAGGAAGGCCGCGAAAGGCACCATCCGCGCCGATTTCGCGCAGTCCATCGATGCGAATGCGGTGCATGGCTCGGACGCGCCGCAGACCGCGGCGACCGAGATCGCCTACTTCTTCCCGCAGAGCCAGGTCTACTCGCGCTGAGCGCGAATCGACGATGACCGAACGCACCAACCTGCTCGACTTCACGCTGCCGCGGCTCACGGAGTGGTTCGCCGCGCTCGGCGAGAAGCCGTTCCGCGCGAAGCAGGTGTTCCGCTGGATCCACCAGCGCGGGGTCGACGACTTCGACGCCATGACCGACCTCGCGAAGTCGCTGCGCGAGAAGCTCAAGGAGAGCGCGCACGTGCGTGCGCCCGCGATCCTCTCCGAGCACCGCTCCGCCGACGGCACCGTGAAGTGGCTCTTCGACGTCGGCGTGGGCAATGGCATCGAGACCGTGTTCATTCCGGAGGAGGACCGCGGCACGCTTTGCGTCTCGTCGCAGGTGGGTTGCGCTCTCGCATGCGGCTTCTGCTCGACCGGGCGCCAGGGCTTCAACCGCGACCTGGGCGTCGCGGAGATCATCGGCCAGGTCTGGGAAGCGACGCGCCGCGGGCTGCGCGTCACCAACGTCGTGATGATGGGCATGGGCGAGCCGCTCAACAACTTCGAGCCGGTCGTGGACGCGATGTCGGTGATGCTCGACGACCACGCCTACGGCCTCTCGCGCCGGCGCGTGACGCTTTCCACTTCCGGGGTCGTGCCGCACATCCGACGGCTCAAGGAGGCGTTGCCCGTCGCGCTCGCGGTGAGCCTGCACGCGCCGAACGACGCGATCCGCAGCCGCATCATGCCGGTGAACGACGCGTACCCGATCGCCTCGCTCCTCGCCGCGTGCCGCGACTATCTCGAGGTCGCGCCGCGCGACTTCATCACCTTCGAGTACGTGATGCTGCAGGGCGTGAACGACGCGCCCGAGCACGCGCGCGAGCTCGCGCGGCTCCTCGCGGCGGTGCCTTCGAAGGTGAACCTGATCCCGTTCAACCCGTTCCCGGACTCGGGCTTCGAGCGCAGCACGCCGGAGCGCGTGCGCCGCTTCCAGAAGATCCTCCTGGACGCAGGCTACGTCGCCACCGTGCGCAGGACGCGCGGGGACGACATCGACGCCGCCTGCGGGCAGCTCGCCGGCCAGGTGGTGAACCGGATGAAGCCGAAGGCCGTCCGCCTCCATTCCACTTCGCCGAGGTCCTGATGGGTGATCGTTCCGCGGCCCTCGCCGCACTCGTCCTCGCCGCCGCGCTGGCCGGCTGCGTCTCGAACAGCACCGTGCAGTCGCGCCCCGTGACCGAGGAGTCGGCCGGATCGGTCGCCACCGCGCACCGGCGCGCCGAGGTCCACACCGCGCTCGCGAGCGAATATTTCGCGCGCGGCAACCTCACCGTCGCGCTGTCGGAGACGCAGCTCGCGATCAAGGACGACCCGAACTACGCGCAGGCGTACAACATGCAGGGCCTCGTTTACATGGAGCTGCGCGAGGACGTGTCGGCGCGCGCCGCCTTCGATCGCGCGTTGAGCCTCACACCCGCCGACCCCGAGGTGCTCAACAATTTCGGCTGGTTCCTGTGCACGCGCGGCGAGACCGACCGCGCCATCCCGATGCTGCAGCGCGCGACCGCCGACCCGCTCTATCCCACGCCGGAGAAGGCGTACCTCTCGCTCGGCCTTTGCTACCGCCGCATGCACAAGGACGACGAGGCGGAGCGCTACCTCAACCGCGCGGTGGTGATCCAGCCGAACCTCATCGGCGGCCTCTACAACCTCGCCGTGATCGAGTACGAGCGTGCCCACTACAAGGAGGCCGAGCGCTACCTCACGCGCTACATGCGGCTCGTCAGCACGCCGCCGCTCGAGGCGCTCGCGCTCGGCGCGCGCATCTCGCACGCGACCAAGGACGACGGCGCGGAGCAGAGCTACCTGCTGCAGCTGCAACGCCGCTTCCCGGACGCTGCGCAGACGCGCGAGCTCGAGAAGCGCTAAAGGGACGTGGACGAGGTGGGCGACAACCCGCTGCGCGAAGAGGCGGCCACGCTCGGCGCGACGCTCGCCGCCGAGCGCGAGCGCCAGGGCCTCGCGCGCGCCGACGTGGCGCATCGCCTGCACATGAGCCCGAACCAGGTCGAGGCGCTCGAGCTCGGCGACTACGCCCACCTGCCGAAGGGAACGTTCCTGCGCGGCTTCGTGCGCAACTATGCGAAGGCACTCGGCCTCGCGCCGGAACCGCTGCTCGAGATGCTCGCGGGGACGACGCCGCCCGCGCCGGCGCCCGGCATCGTGGTGCCGACGCAGAACATCCGCTTCGATCCGCTCGGCGAGCGCCTCTCGAGTCCCTACGTGAAGGCGGCGACCCTCGCCACCGTGGCGATCGCGATCGGATTCGCCGCGATGTACTGGGCGATGTACGTGCGCCCGCGCCCGCCCGCGCTCGCGCTGCGCGCCGGCCGCGCACCCGTCGCGACGCAGCGCGCGCCCGCCGCGCCACCCCACGAGCCGGCAACGACCGCCGCACCTTCGTCGCCGGCCGGTGCGGCGACCGAATCGCAATTCCCGCCCGCGCCGATGGCCGGCGCGGGGGGCGTTGCCGGTTCGCCCTCCATGCCGGCGAGCACCGCGCCGACGCTTTCCACGACCGCGCCGAAGCCGTCCGCGGCCGCATCGAAGCCTTCCGCGAAGACGGAATCGACGAAAACGGCCACGACGAGGCCCGCGCCGGCCAAAGCGGGCGCCGCGAACGCCGCGGGCTCGAACGTCGCGGGCGCCGAGGGCGGCGCGCCGGCCCGTCGCCTGCATTTCCGCTTCGTCGGCGACTCCTGGGTGGAGGTGCGCGACGCGAACGGCGCGGTGCTCTTCCAGAAGCTCAACGCGGCCGGAACCGAGGCGCAGGTCTCGGGCCGTCCGCCGCTCCAGGTCATCGTCGGAAACGCGCCCGAGGTCGAGATGACGCTCGACGGCAAGCGCTTCGACCTCGATCCGCACACCAACGTCGCCGTCGCGCGCTTCACACTCGAATAGATCCGCATCGCCATGAAACCCCGCCGTCTCTCGCGACCCGTCCGCGTCGCCGACAAGATCATCGGAGGCAACGCCCCGATCCTCGTGCAGTCCATGACCAACACGGACACCGAGGACGCGCAGGCGACCGCGCTCCAGGTGGCGGCGCTCGCGCGAGCCGGCTCGGAGATCGTGCGCATCACGGTGAACACGCTGGAGGCCGCGCGCCAGGTGCCGGCGATCCGCGCGCGCCTGGACGCCATGGGCGTGAAGGTGCCGCTGGTGGGCGACTTCCACTTCAACGGCCACAAGCTCCTCACGCAGGTGCCGCAGTGCGCGCAGGTGCTCGACAAGTACCGCATCAACCCGGGCAACGTGGGCCACGGCTCGAAGCGCGACGAGCAGTTCTCGACCATGATCGAGAAGGCGGTCGAGTACGCGAAGCCGGTGCGCATCGGCGTGAACTGGGGCTCGCTCGATCCCGAGCTCCTCGCGCGCATGATGGACGAGAACGCGAAGCTCGCGCAGCCGCTGGAAGCAGACGAGGTGATGCGCGAGGCGCTGGTGCGCTCGGCGCTCGAGAGCGCCGCGAAGGCCGAGGAGCTGGGGCTTCCCGCGGATCGCATCGTGCTCTCGTGCAAGGTCTCGGCGGTGCAGGACCTCATCCGCGTCTACCGCGAGCTCGCCGCGCGCTGCGATTACGCGCTGCACCTGGGCCTCACCGAGGCGGGCATGGGCTCAAAGGGCATCGTCGCCTCCACCGCGGCGATGGGCGTGCTGCTGCAGGAAGGGATCGGCGACACGATCCGCGTCTCGCTCACGCCGGAGCCGGGCGGCGACCGCACGCGGGAAGTGGTGGTCGCCCAGGAGATCCTGCAAACCATGGGCCTGCGCTCCTTCACGCCGATGGTCTCCGCGTGTCCGGGCTGCGGCCGCACCACGAGCACCTTCTTCCAGGAGCTCGCCGACAAGATCCAGTCGTACCTGCGCGCGCAGATGCCGGTGTGGCGCGCGCAGTACCCGGGCGTCGAGGAGATGCACGTCGCGGTGATGGGCTGCGTGGTGAACGGCCCGGGCGAATCGAAGCTCGCCAACATCGGCATCTCGCTGCCGGGCAGCGGCGAGAAGCCGGTCGCGCCGGTGTACGTGGACGGGCAGAAGACCGTGACCCTCAAGGGCGAGCGCATCGCCGAGGAGTTCCAGGCGCTCGTCGAGGAATACGTTCGCACGCATTACTCCGGCGCGCCCGGCCGGCCGCACGGCTCGCGCCTCGCGTCGATCCCGGTCAAGGCGGCCAATCCATGAGCGCCCGGCTGCAGGGCATCCGCGGCATGGAGGACGTGCTGCCGGATGCGAGCCCGCTGCGCGAGAAGCTCGAGGAAGCGTGCCGCGCGACCTGCCGCCGCTACGGCTACCGCAACATCCGCACGCCGATCGTGGAGCCCACGGCGCTCTTCGTGCGCGGGCTGGGCGAGGTCACCGACATCGTCGAGAAGGAGATGTACGTCTTCGCGGACCGCAACGGCGAGAGCCTCGCGCTGCGGCCGGAGGCGACGGCGGGCATCGTGCGCTCGGCGATCGAGCACAACTTCCTCTACAACGGCCCGATGCGCGTGTGGACGATGGGCTCGATCTTCCGCTACGAGCGCCCGCAGAAGGGCCGCTACCGGCAGTTCGACCAGTTCGACGTCGAGGCGCTCGGCTTCGAAGGCCCCGACGTCGACGCGGAGCAGATCGTGCTCCTCGCGCGCCTCTGGCAGACGCTGGGGCTGCCCGACGTGGCGCTGCAGATCAATTCCATCGGCGACGCGGCGGAGCGCAGGAGGCACCGCGCGAAGCTCGTCGCCTATTTCGAGAAGCATGCGGCGGTCCTCGACGAGGACGCGAAGCGGCGCCTGCACAGCAACCCGCTGCGCATCCTCGACTCGAAGAACCCGGCGATGCAGGAGATGATCGAGGGCGCGCCGCGCATGCTGGACGAGCTGGGCGATGCCGCCGCCGCGCATTTCGCCGGGCTCAAGGTGCTGCTCGACGGCGCGGGCGTGCGCTACACGGTGAACCCGCGCCTCGTGCGCGGCCTCGACTACTACAACCGCACCGTGTTCGAGTGGATCACGCCGCACATCGGCGCGCAGTCCACCATCGCCGGCGGTGGGCGCTACGATGCGCTCTTCGAGCAGCTGGGCGGCAAGCCCACGCCGGCCTGCGGCTTCGGCATGGGCATCGACCGGGTGCTGCTCGCGATGCAGGCGGCCGGCATCGGCGCCGAGCCGCAGGTCGACGTTTTCGTGGTGCACTCGGGCGAGAGCGCCCAGCTGGCGGCCTGGAAGCTCGCCGAGGATTGGCGCGACTCCGGGCGCAACGTGGTGCTGGGCGCCGGCGGGAGCTTCAAGTCCCAGATGAAGAAAGCAGACGCGAGCGGCGCCCGTTACGCCGTGATCATCGGCGATGACGAGGTGGCATCCCGGCGCGTCACGTTGAAACCGCTTCGCGGCGGAGGCGAGCAGCGCACGCTCGATCCGGCCGAAGCCCTGTCGGAAGTGAGATGAGATGACCGGATCGTACGATTTCGAGGAACAGGAACGCATCGCCGAGCTGAAGGCGTGGTGGGAGGACAACCGCTGGTACGTGCTCGCGGCGATCGTCGCCGCCGTGCTCGTGTTCGTGGGCTATCGCGGCTGGGTCTGGTGGAGCGCGCGCGAGGCGCAGGACGCCGCCGCGATGTTCAAGCCGGTCGCCGACTCGATCAAGACCGACGACCCGAAGAAGGTCGCGCAGGCGGCCGACCCGCTGATCGCGAAGCATCCGCGCTCCTATTTCGCCTCCGAGGCGGCGCTCGTCGCGGCCAAGGTCGCGTTCGACAAGGGCGAGCTCGGCGAGGCGCAGAAGCGGCTCGAGTGGGTGATGGAGCACGGCGCGGAGACGCATCGCGGGGTCGCGCGCCTGCGCCTTGCCGCGGTGCTGCTCGACGAGAAGAAGTACGACGACGCGCTCAAGGTGCTCGACGCGAACAAGGACGATGCGTTCGGGGCGCCCGTCGACGACCTGCGCGGCGACATCATGCTCGCGCAGGGACGCCTCGACGAGGCGCGCGCCGCCTACAAGGCCGCGATGGACAAGGCCGGACCGGGCAATCCCGTGCGCAGCATCGCCGGCACGAAGCTGCAGGCCCTGGGGGGATCGGAATGAAGCTCGTCCTTCGCGCGGCGGCGATCGCCGCCCTCGCGCTCGTCGCCGCGTGCGGGTCGTACAACCCGCTGCGCTGGATGGGCATCGTGCACGGTCCCGCGCATCCGCCGACGCCGCTCGCGCCGATCGACGCGAAGCTCACGCCGCAGCCCGCATGGACCGCGAGCGTCGGCAAGTCCGCCGGCCTCAACCTGCGCCCGGCGATCGCGGGCGGCCGCGTCTACGCCGCCTCGGCCGACGGCACCATCTCCATCCTCGCCGAGGACGACGGCCATCTGCTGAGCCGCATCGAGACCGGCAAGCCGATCTCGGGCGGGGTCGAGGTCGCCGAGGGCAAGATCTACGTCGGCACGCTCAAGGGCGAGGTGCTCGCGATCGATGGTTCCGGGAAGGTGCTGTGGACCGCGCATGTCGCGGGCGAGGTGCTCGCGCCGCCGGCCGTCTCGCGCAACGTCGTCGTGGCGCGCACGGCCGACGGGCGCATCTTCGGGTTCTCCGTCGCGGACGGCAAGCGCCTCTGGGTCTACCAGCGGCCGACGCCTTCGCTGCTGCTGCGCAGCCCCGCGGGCGTGCTCGCGATCGGCGGCGACGTCGTCGCGGGCTACCCCAACGGCAAGCTCATCGCGCTCGACCTCGAGGACGGCAAGCTCACGTGGGAAGTGACGGTGGCGCTGCCGCGCGGCGCGACCGAGCTCGAGCGCATCGCCGACGTGGCGGGGCTGCCGGTGATCGACGGATCGAACATCTGCGCCGCGGCCTACCAGGGCAAGGTCGCCTGTTTCGAGATCTCCACGCGCAACGTCGTGTGGTCGCACGAGGTTTCCACCGCGCACTCGCTCGCGGCCGACGAGAAGAACCTCTACCTCGTGGACGAGACCGACGCCGTGCAGGCGCTCGACAAGAAGAGCGGGGCGAGTGTGTGGAAGCAGGACAAGCTCCTCTATCGCTCCCTCACCGCGCCGGTCGTCTTCGACGGCAAGGTCGTGGTCGGCGACGTCGACGGCTACCTGCACGTGCTCTCGCCCGACAACGGCGCGATCATCGGGCGGCTCGCGACCGACGGGACGCCGGTGGTCTCGCTGGTGCCGGGCCTCTCCGGGCTCTTCGTGCAGACGGCGGGAGGGGCGGTCCTTCGCGTCCGCTTCTAGGCGCGCCCTCCGCACGCTGCGCCCTTGAAACCGACCCTCGTCCTCGTCGGACGGCCGAACGTCGGCAAGTCCACGCTGTTCAACCGCCTCACGCGCTCGCGCGATGCGCTGGTCGCGGACCTGCCCGGCCTCACGCGCGACCGGCATTACGGCCAGGGACGCCTCGGCGAGAAGCCCTTCATCGTGGTCGATACCGGCGGCTTCGAGCCGGTCGCGAAGGAAGGCATCCTCTCCGAGATGGCGCGCCAGGCGCGCGAGGCGATCGCGGAAGCCGACGTGATCGTGTTCCTCACGGACGCGCGCTCGGGCCTCACGCCGCACGACAAGCGCATCGCCCAGCAGCTGCGCGAGGCGCACGCGCCCGTGATCCTCGCGGTGAACAAGGCCGAGGGCATGCGCGAGGAGATCGCGGTCGCGGAGTTCCACGAGCTCGCCCTGGGCGAGCCGCGCGCGATCTCGGCCGAGCATGGCGAGGGCGTGAGGAGCCTCGTCGAGGAGGCGCTCGCCGGCTTCGCGGCCGAGCCCGAGGAGGAGGCGCCCGACCATCCGCGGGTGGCGGTCGTCGGCCGGCCCAACGTCGGCAAGTCCACCCTCGTGAACCGCCTGCTCGGCGAGGAACGCGTCATCGCCTTCGACCAGCCCGGCACGACGCGCGATGCGATCGAGGTGGAGCTCGAGCGCGACGGCCGCCGCTACACGCTGGTCGACACGGCCGGAATACGGCGCAAGGGCAAGGTGTTCGAGTCGGTGGAGAAGTTCTCGGTGGTGAAGACGCTCCAGGCCATCGAGCGCGCGAACGTGGTCGTTCTGGCGGTCGATGCCGCCGAGAGCATCACCGAGCAGGACGCGCACATCGGCGGCTACATCCTCGAGGCGGGACGCGCGCTCGTGGTGGCGGTGAACAAATGGGACGCGATCGACACGGAAAAGCGCAGGGACGTGCAGGACGGCCTGGAGAGGAAGCTCGCGTTCCTCGACTTCGCGCCGTTCGTGCCGATCTCCGCGCTCAAGGGCAGCGGAGTCAAGGCGCTGCTCGCCGCGGTGGATACCGCATTCGCCGCCGCCATGGCGAAGCTCTCGACGCCCAAGCTCACGCGCGCGCTGCAGGCCGCGCTCGCGCAGCAGCAGCCGCCGATGGCCGGCCGCTTCCGCCCCAAGATGCGCTACGCCCACCAGGGCGGCTCCAACCCGCCGATCATCGTGATCCACGGCACCGGGCTCGAAGGGGTCAAGGCGCCGTACAAGCGCTACCTCGAGAACACCTTCCAGAAGGCGTTCAAGCTGCAGGGGACGCCCCTGCGCATCGAGCTGCGCTCCGCCGCGAACCCGTTCGAGGGCCGGCGCAAGCCCTTGACCGAGAAGCAGGATGCGCAGCGCCGCCGCCGCAAGATCATCTCCAAGCGACGCTACGGCTAGCGAACGGTAGGAACTACTTGCGCCCGCCGGGTGTCCTTGTGCGGGGCGGGTATACTTCCGCTTGCAGGTCAACGGCCCGGCGTAGACCGGGAAACCCGATGGTTCAAAAAGGGGCAGAACAATGAGCAACAAGGGCCAACTGCTGCAGGACCCGTTTCTCAACACGTTGCGCAAGGAGCATGTTCCGGTCTCGATCTACCTGGTGAACGGCATCAAGCTGCAAGGCCAGATCGAGTCGTTCGACCAATACGTCGTGCTCCTGAAGAACACCGTGACCCAGATGGTTTACAAGCACGCCATTTCCACGGTGGTCCCGGCACGACCGGTCACGGTACCGATTGAGCATTCCCCGGAATCCTGAGCGCTCGCGCGCGATCCTCGTAAGCCTCGACATCGGACGGCCCGTCCAGGCCGCGGAACGGGTCGAGGAAGCCGCGCGCCTGGTGGACAGCGCCGGCGCGCAGGTGGTCGAGGTGATTCGCGGCCGGCGCGACCGGCCCGACGCGGCCACCTTCGCCGGTTCCGGCAAGGTCGACGAGATCCGCATGGCGCTGCGCGAGCATCGCGCCGCGGTGGTGGTGTTCGACCAGGCGCTTTCGGCCGCGCAGGTAAGGAACCTCGAGCGCTCGCTCTCGGAGGGCGGACCGGAGGTGCGCGTGTTCGACCGCACCGACGTGATCCTCGAGATCTTCGGCCAGCGCGCGCGCTCGCACGAGGGCAAGCTCCAGGTCGAGCTCGCCCGCCTCGAGCACCTGTCCACGCGCCTGGTGCGCGGATGGACGCACCTGGAGCGCCAGCGCGGCTCGCTCGGCAAGACCGGCGGCCCGGGCGAGAAGCAGATCGAGCTCGACCGGCGCATGATCGGCGAGCGCGTGAAGAAGCTGCGCGAGAAGATCCGCAAGGTGGGCCGGGTGCGCGCGACGCAGCGCGCGGGACGCACGCGCTCGGGCGTGCTGCGCGTGGCGCTCGTCGGCTACACCAACGCCGGCAAGTCCACGCTCTTCAACCGCATCGCGCGAAGCGGCGCCTACGTCGCCGACCAGCTCTTCGCGACCCTCGACACTACGACGCGCCGCGTCTACCTGGGCGAGGGCGCGAGCATCGCGCTCTCCGATACGGTCGGCTTCATCCGCGATCTTCCGCACTCGCTCGTCGATGCGTTCCGCGCGACGCTCGAGGAGACGGTGCAGGCCGATCTCCTGCTCCATGTCGTCGACAGCGCGAACGCGGAGCGCGAGGAGCACATCGCCGCGGTGAACGAGGTGCTCGCGGAGATCGGCGCCGCGGACGTGCCGCAGCTCGTCGTCTTGAACCAGATCGACCGTGTGCCGGGCCTGGAGCCCGAGGTCGTTCGCGACTCGTGTGGTAAGATCTTGAATATCAAGGTGAGTGCGTTCACGGGCGTCGGAGTCGACGCGCTCCGCGACGTGCTGGCGGACGCGGCGCGGGACGCCAGCCGGGGCTCCCTCGCCACCGCTGCTTGATCATCGCGAAAAAGGGGTCAGATCCCTTTTCGGCCGCGCGATGAAACCCATCGAAAAGGGATCTGACCCCTTTTTCGCCTTTTAGCACGATGCCGAACGATCCCCAGTGGGGCAAGAAGGACAACGAGGGTCCGCCCGACCTGGACGAGATCCTCAGGAAGCTGCAGCAGAAGATCTCCGGCCTGCTCGGGTTCCGCCCGCGCGGCCCGTCGGGACCGGCCGGCGGCGCGCCGCACCACTACGGCGCCGCCATGGGCGGCGGCGCGGCGCTCGTGATCGTGCTCGTGATCGCGGTATGGCTCGCGAGCGGCTTCTACATCGTGGACGAGGGCAAGCGCGGCGTGGTCCAGCGCTTCGGCAAGTACCTCGAGACGACGATGCCCGGAGCGCGCTGGCACGTGCCCTATCCCGTGGAAAGCGTGCAGGTCGTGGACATCGCGAGCGTGCGCCCGGTCGAGGTCGGCTATCGCGGCAACACCAAGAACAAGCAGCCGCAGGAAGCGCTCATGCTCACCGACGACGAGAACATCGTCGACGTGCAGCTCGCGGTCCAGTGGAACATCAAGAGTCCCGAGGACTACCTCTTCAACAACAAGGACCCGGACGAGAACGTGCGCCAGGCCGCCGAGACCGCGATCCGCGAGGTGGTGGGCAAGAGCAAGATGGACTTCGTGCTCTCCTCGGGGCGCAGCGAGCTCGCCTCCGACGTGAAGAGGCTGATGCAGCAGATCCTCGACCGCTACAAGACCGGCATCGAGGTCCTTTCGGTGAACATGCAGAACACGCAGGCGCCGGACCCGGTGCTGCCGGCGTTCGAGGACGTGGTGCGCGCGCAGCAGGACCGCGAGCGCTTCAAGAACGAAGGCCAGGCCTATGCGAACGACGTCGTGCCGAAGGCGCGCGGCGTCGCGGCGCGGCTCACCGAGGAGGCGAACGGCTACCGGCAGAGCCTCATCGCGAACGCGCAGGGCGACGCCGCGCGCTTCAAGCAGATCCTCGCCGAGTACGAGCGCGCGCCCGGCGTGACGCGCGAGCGCATGTACCTCGACGCCATGCAGCAGATCCTCTCCTCGACCAGCAAGATCGTGGTGGACAAGGGCGCGGCGGACAAGAGCCTCATCTACCTGCCGATCGACAAGCTGATGCAGCTTTCGAGCACGCAGTCGGCCTCGGCTCCCGTGAACGTTCCCGACACCACCGTGCATCCGGGCATGCAGCAGGACAGCACGGTATCGTCGAACCCGCCGCCCACGGACGTCACCGCCTCGCGGCGCGACGCACTGCGCTCGCGCGACCGGGAGACGCGATGAGGCGCGCCGGCATCTGGGCGTTCGTCATCGCGCTCGTCGTGCTGATGGTCGCGGCGATGAGCATGTACACCGTCGACCAGCGCAAGGCGGCGATCCGCTTCCAGCTGGGCGAGGTGATCGCGATCGACACGAAGCCCGGCCTTTACTTCCTCGTCCCTTTCCTGCAGAACGTGCGCCTCTTCGACACGCGCATCCAGACGATGGAGTCGCGCGACCCCGAGCGCTTCCTCACCTCCGAGAACCGCAACGTGCTGGTGGACTGGTTCGTGAAGTGGCGCGTGAACGACGTGCGCCAGTACTACGTCTCGGTGCACGGCGACCCGACGCAGGCCGAGGCGCGCCTCGCCCAGACCGTGAACGACGCGCTGCGCGCCGAATTCGCCAAGCGCACGGTGCACGACGTGGTGTCCGGGGAGCGCGACAAGATCATGTCCACCGTCGGCAAGAAGGTCGACGAGGACGCGCGGCAGATCGGGGTGAGCGTCGTGGACGTGCGGTTGAAGCGCGTCGACTTCGTGCCCGAGATCTCCGCCGACGTCTATCGCCGCATGGAGTCGGAGAGGAAGCGCGTCGCGAACGAGCTGCGCGCCACCGGCCAGGCCGAGGGCGAGAAGATCAAGGCCGACGCCGATCGCCAGCGCCAGGTGATCATCGCCGACGCCTACCGCGACGCGCAGCGCGTGAAGGGCGAGGGCGACGCGCAGGCCTCGCGCATCTACGCCGAGGCGTTCGGCAAGAACCCCGAGTTCTACAGCTTCTACCGCAGCCTCGAGGCCTATCGCCAGGGCCTGCGCGGCAAGAGCGACGTCCTGGTGCTCGACCCGACGTCGGACTTCTTCAAGTATTTCCGGAGTCCGGGCCGCGGCAAGGCCTCGACTCCATGACCGAGATCGTCCTCGCGGCGATCGCGCTCATGCTCGTGATCGAGGGCATCCTTCCGTTCACCTCGCCGCGGCTGTGGCGCGAGGTGTTCGTGAAGCTCACCACGATGACCGACGGGCAGATCCGCTTCGCGGGGCTGACGTCGATGATGGTTGGGTTGATAATCCTGTTTCTCGCGCACTGACCCTGTCCTCGGCCCTCTCCCAACGGAGCGGGAGACAAAACATGAGACGCTGGCTTGAAGGGGACGGGTCACATCGTTCCTCGTGCAATGACCTGTCCCGGGAACGGGAGCAGCCATGAGGCGCTGGCTGCTGCCTGAACATATCGAGGACGTCTTGCCCGCCGAGGCGCGCGCGATCGAGCGCCTGCGCCGGGCGATCCTCGACCTGTTCGAGCGGCACGGCTACGAGCTCGTCGCCCCGCCGATGCTCGAGTACATCGAGTCGCTGCTCTCGGGCACCGGGCGCGACCTCGACCTCGCCACCTTCAAGCTCGTCGACCAGCTCTCGGGCCGGATGATGGGCGTGCGCGCGGACCATACTCCGCAGGTGGCGCGCATCGATGCGCACCTGCTGAACCGCCAGGGTGTGGCGCGCCTGTGCTACTGCGGCAGCGTGCTGCACACGCGTCCGGCCGGCATGACCAAGATGCGCGAGCCGATCCAGATCGGCGCCGAGCTCTACGGGCACGCGGGCCTCGAGGCGGACGTCGAGATCGTGCGGCTCATGATCGCCGCGCTCCAGCGCGCGGGCCTCGAGCGCGTGCACATCGACCTCGGCAATCCGGCGATCTACCGCGCGATGGCGCAGGCGGCGAGCGTCGACGCGGAGCGCGCCGAGGAAGTGTTCCATGCCGTTCAGCAGAAGGATGCGGCCGCGGCGGGCGAGCTCGCGGTGCTCACCGCGCTCAATGGCGGCGCGGAGGTGATCGCCCGCGCGCGGAGCGAGCTTCCGCGGAGCCGCGCCATCGCGGCGGAGCTCGACAAGCTCGAGCGCCTCGCCGAGCGCGCGGCGGGACCGGCCGTCGAGGTGTCGGTCGACCTCGCGGAGCTCGGCGGATTCAACTACGAAAGCGGGCTCACGTTCGCCGCGTTCACGCCGGGCAGCCCGGACGCGATCGCGCGCGGCGGCCGCTACGACGAGGTCGGCGCGAGCTTCGGGCGTGCACGTCCCGCCACCGGCTTCACCATGGACCTGCGGCAGCTCGCCGCGCTCGCCCCGCCGGCGCCCGCGCGCGCGCGGATCCTCGCACCCTGCGTGGAGGACCCGTCGCTCGACATCGCCGTCGCGCAGCTGCGCGAGGCGGGCGAGGTGGTGGTCGTGGAGCTTCCCGGCCATGCGGCGGCGCGCCCGGAGCTCGCCTGCGATCGAAGGCTCGAGAAGAAGGACGGCAAATGGCGCGTAACGTAGTCGTCATCGGCACCCAGTGGGGCGACGAGGGCAAGGGAAAGATCGTCGACTGGCTCACCGACCACGCCGCGGGCGTGGTGCGCTTCCAGGGCGGCCACAACGCGGGGCACACGCTGGTGATCGGCGGGCGCAAGACCATCCTGCGCCTCATTCCCTCGGGCATCCTGCACGGCGAGGTGACCTGCTTCATCGGCAACGGCGTGGTGGTCTCGCCGCAGGCGCTCACCGAGGAGATCGCCGAGCTCGAGAAGCTGGACGTCGACGTGAGGAGCCGCCTGCGCGTCTCGGAGGCGTGCGCGCTGATCCTGCCGTACCACATCGCGATCGACCAGGCGCGCGAGCGCGCGAAGGGCGAGGCGAAGATCGGCACCACCGGGCGCGGCATCGGCCCGGCGTACGAGGACAAGGTCGCGCGCCGCGCGATCCGCGTGCAGGACCTGTACACGCGAGAGCGCTTCGCCGCGAAGCTGGGCGAGGTGCTCGACTACCACAACTTTGTGCTGCGCAACTACTTCAAGGCGCAGCCGATCGATTTCCAGAAGACGCTCGACGAGACGCTGTCGCTCGCGGAGCCGCTGCGCCCGATGGTGGCGGACGTCTCGAGCGAGGTGAACGCGCTCATCCGCGCCGGAAAGCCCATCCTCTTCGAGGGCGCGCAGGCGGCGCTCCTCGACGTGGACCACGGCACGTATCCGTTCGTCACCTCGTCCAACTGCGTCGCCGGGCAGGCCGCCGCGGGCGCGGGCGTGGGACCGGGGCAGCTCCACTACGTGCTGGGCGTGGCGAAGGCGTACGCGACGCGCGTGGGCGCGGGTCCGTTCCCCACCGAGCTCGAGGACGAGGTCGGCGAGCACCTGCGCGTGAAGGGCAACGAATACGGCTCGGTCACCGGGCGCCCGCGCCGCTGCGGATGGTTCGATGCCGCCGCGTTGAAGCGCGCGGTGCAGCTGAACGGCATCTCGGGCCTGTGCATCACGAAGCTCGACGTGCTCGACGGCCTCGACAAGGTGCGCGTCGCCGTGGGCTACAAGGTGGCGGGCGGCGGCACGCGCGACATCCTGCCGGTGGGCGCGGAAGCGCTCTCGATCTGCGAGCCGATCTACGAGGAGCATGCGGGCTGGAAGGAGAGCACCGTCGGCGTGAAGCGCTACGCGGACCTGCCGGCCAACGCGCGCGCCTACCTCGAGCGCTTGCAGGGGCTGGTGGGCGCCCCCATCTCCCTCATCTCGACGGGACCGGATCGCGAGGAAACGATCGTCCTGCGCCATCCGTTCGAATGAAACCTGGTGCCCAGAAGAGGACTCGAACCTCCACGGTTTTACCCGCCAGTACCTGAAACTGGTGCGTCTACCAATTCCGCCATCTGGGCCGCGGAAAACACGAAATTTTAACCCGTAGGTCAGCGGATTGTCCAACAAAACCAGGGGCCTGAAGGCCTATCCCACCGAGATCCCGAGCCGCGAGCAAGTGCTCGCGCGGCTCGCGGAAGCGGGCGTGCCCGTCCCGCAGGAAGACCTCTTCCAGCAGCTTTCCGTGGACGGCGAAGCCGAGCGCGAGGGCCTCGATCGGCGGCTCGCGGCGATGGAGCGCGACGGCCAGATCCTCAGGAACCGCCGCGGCGCGCTGATCCTCCCCGACAAGGCCGGGCTCATCAAGGGCAAGGTGATCGGGCACCCGGACGGCTTCGGCTTCCTCAAGCCCGAGGACGGCCGCGACGACCTCTTCCTCGAGCCGCGCCAGATGCACAAGGTGCTCCATGGCGATGTCGTGCTCGCGCGCGTGACCGGCGTCGATCGGCGCGGGCGGCTCGAGGCGGGGATCGTCGAGGTGCTCGAGCGCGCCAACCGCAAGGTCGTGGGCCGGCTCTTCATCGAGCACGGCGTGGCGTTCGTGGTGGCCGAGAACAAGCGCATCAGCCAGGACATCCTCATCATGCCCGAGTCGCTCGACGGCGCGAAGGTCGGGCAGGTGGTGGTGGCCGAGATCGTCGAGCAGCCGACGCGCAACGCCGAGCCCATCGGGCGCGTCGTCGAGGTGCTCGGCAACTATGCGGACCCGGGGATGGAAATCGAGATCGCGCTGCGCAAGCACGATCTCCCGCACGAGTGGCCCGATGGGGTCCTCGAGCAGGCGAAGAAGATCGGGAAGACGGTCGCCGCGAAGGACCTCAAGGGCCGCAGGGACCTGCGCAAGCTCCCGTTCGTGACGATCGACGGCGAGACCGCGAAGGATTTCGACGACGCCGTCTATTGCGAGGCCATCGTCTCCACGAAGACACGCCGTTCTCCCTCTGCCTTGGGAGAGGGGCGGCTGGCGGGATACCGCCTCTGGGTCGCGATCGCCGACGTGAGCCACTACGTGCGTCCGGGCGACGCGCTCGACCGCGAGGCGTACGTCCGCGGCAACTCGGTGTATTTCCCGCGCCGCGTGATCCCGATGCTGCCCGAGGAGCTCTCGAACGAGCTCTGCTCGCTCAAGCCGGAGGTCGATCGCCTGGTGATGGTGTGCGAGATGGAGGTGAGCCCGGGCGGCGTGGTGCGCCACTACGAGTTCTATCCGGGCGTGATCCACTCGCACGCGCGCCTCACCTACACGCGGGTCGCCGCGGCGATCGAAGGCCGCGAGGCCGATCCTCCGGTGCCCGCGAGCGTGATGCCGAGCCTCGAGAGCCTGTACTCCGCCTTCCAGGCGCTGCTCGGCGCGCGCGCCAAGCGCGGCGCGATCGACTTCGAGACCGTCGAGACGCAGATGATCTTCGACGCGAACGGCAAGATCGAGCGCATCGTCCCGGTGGCGAGGAACGACGCGCACCGCCTGATCGAGGAGTGCATGCTGGCGGCGAACGTGAGCGCCTCCGACTTCCTCGAGAAGAACGAGCAGCCCACGCTCTACCGCGTGCACGAAGGGCCGACGCCCGAGAAGCTCGAGGCGCTGCGTGCGATGCTCAAGGATTTCGCGCTGACCTTGTCCGGCGGCGAGAAGCCGCAGGCGAAGGACTATGCCGAGCTCCTCCGGCGCATCAAGGACAAGGCGTACGCGGGCATGCTGCAGACGGTGATGCTGCGCTCGCTCTCGCAGGCCGTGTACAGCCCGGAGAACGTCGGCCACTTCGGCCTCGCCTACGACGCCTACGCGCATTTCACGTCTCCCATCCGCCGCTACCCCGACCTCCTCGTCCATCGCGCGATCAAGGCGGTGCTCGCCGGCAATCGCTACCAGGCGGGCGACCTCGCGAAGATCGGCGTGCATTGCTCGGAGACCGAGCGCCGCGCGGACGATGCGACGCGCGACGTCGAGGCGTGGCTCAAGAGCTACTACATGCAGGACCGCGTCGGCGAGGAGTTCGACGGCACCGTGAGCGGCGTGACCGGCTTCGGGCTCTTCGTCACGCTCGACGACCTCCACGTCGACGGCCTGGTGCACATCTCCGACCTGGGACAGGACTACTTCCAGTTCGACCAGCAGAAGCACACGCTGCGCGGCGAGCGCAGCGGCGTGCGCTACCAGCTCGGCGGCCGCGTGCGCGTGAAGGTGGTGCGCGTGGACATCGAGCAGGCGAAGATCGACTTCACGCTGGTAACGAACGTCATTGCCGCGAAGGCGGGAATCCCCGAGTGGACTGCCGAACCCCGCGAGGCTCGCTCGGCGGCAGGCGACCCGCGAGCGACGAAGAAACGCCGCAAATGAAGAACCTCACCGGCTTCCACGCGGTCACGAGCCGCCTGCGGCAGCGGCCGCAGACGATCCGCGAGATCTACGTCGACGCGGAGCGCAAGGACGCGCGCGCGAAGGAGCTGCGCGAGCTCGCGCAGCGCCTGGACGTTCGCGTCATCGCCGTCGATGCGAAGCGCCTGGACGGCATGACGGGCGGCGTGCGCCACCAGGGCGTGGTCGCGCAGGCCGAGCCGCTCGACATGCCGAAGTTCATCGAGGACGTGCTCGAGGGCCTCGAGGAGCCGCCGTTGCTGCTGGTGCTCGACGGCGTGCAGGATCCGCATAACCTCGGCGCGTGCCTGCGCGTCGCCGACGGTGCGGGCGCGCACGCGGTCATCGCGCCGAAGGACCGCAGCTGCGGCCTCACCACCGCGGCGATCAAGGTCGCCTCCGGCGCGGCCGAATCGGTCCCGTACATCGTCGTGACGAATCTCGCGCGCACGATGCGCGAGCTCAAGGAGCGCGGCATCTGGCTCGCGGGCGCCGACGATTCGGCGCCGCAGTCGATCTACGAGTCGCGGCTCGACGGGGCGCTCGGCCTGGTGCTCGGCGCCGAAGGCGAAGGCCTGCGGCGCCTCACGCGGGAAAGCTGCGACCTGCTGGTCTCGATCCCCATGCTCGGCGCCGTGGCGAGTCTCAACGTCTCCGTGGCGAGCGGCATCTGCCTGTACGAAGCGCGCCGGCGCAGGGTCGCCGCCGCCCGCCCCGGCGCGGCGCCGAAATGAGGCCAATTTGGCCGGCATCAGGACAGCCTCCCGGGCCTTCGCTACCATGACGTCGTAGCCGACGACGAAAGGATCGAAATGAGCGCTCAACTGGAGGAAGCACAACGGACCGGTCCACGGGCGAGCCTCTACGGGCCCAACGCCCCGGTGCGCGGCCTGCACGCGCTGAACCTGCGCGAGAAGCGGTTCCCGCTCGCCACCGACTTCAGGAACCCGAAGCTCGCCGAGCTCTGGAACCAGGCGAAGCACCTCATCTGGGATGCGGCGACCGACATTCCCTACGCGACCTTCGACCGCAGCAAGTACGCCAAGGAGCAGCTCGACGCGGCGCGCCTGTGCTGGAGCCGCCGCGCGTGGACCGAGTACACGGGCATCGTCGAATCGCCCGCGCTGTGCATCCGCATGTGCCTGGAAGGGCAGCAGTCGATCGAGATGAAGTTCCTGCTCGCCACCAAGGGCTTCGAGGAAGCGCGCCACGCCGAGGCGTCGTTCATGCTGGCGAACGCGATGGGCGGATACGTGCCGGAGCCCCCGCCCGGCGACGCGATCATGAAGATGCTGGTCGCGGGATTCCGCGATCGCATGGGATTCAACCCCGAGGTTCCGGTGGAAGCGGCGGTGGCCGGCTGGCATTGCGTGTCCGAAGGCATCGCGCTCCAGACCTTCCTCGCGCGCTTCGAGTGGACGACGGAGCCGGTGACGCGCGAGGTGATCCGCCTCATCGCCCAGGACGAGATGCGCCACGTCGAGATGGGCTGGGCCTACCTCGAGCAGCGCACGAAGGAGCTCAGCAAGAGCCACGTCGCCGAGATCGAGGCGACCGTGCGCGACGTGATCGAGAACGTGGAGCTCAAGGGATTCCACTCGACGTTCATGCTGCAGGACGCGGAGACGAGCCTGCTGCGCGACGCCGAGGCGATCGCCGCGGAAGCGCGCCTCGGCTTCTGCCCGCCGGACGAAGAGCACAAGTGCTTCGTGAAGACCATCCAGCGCATCCGCGAGCGGTTCGCGCCGATGGGAATCAGGATCCCGCTCTATCCGGAGATCGAGTAGGGTGGCAGGCGGTGCGCGCCCGGCCGGCAAGCTCCCGGTCGTAGATTTCCACGCGTACTTCCAGCCGCCCCGATTCCTCGCGCACCTGCGGGGGCGGAAGGACTATCCGCGCATCGAGGCGGCGGGCGGCGGCGAGGCCGTCTTCACCGCCCCGGGCGCGGGCCGCCCGATTCGTCCCGAGCAGCTCGACCTCGATCGACGCGTCGAGCTGATGGACGAGGCGGGCGTCGACACGCAGGTCCTGCGGCTGCAGAACGTCGGCGGGATCGACAGCTTCCCCGTCGAGGAGGCGGCCGAGATCGCGCGCATGGTGAACGAGGAGCTCGCCGGGATTGCCGCGCGGTATCCGGGGCGCTTCATCCCGTTCGCCGCGGTTCCGCTGCGCTCGCCGCGGCGCGCCGCCGAGGAGGCGCGGCACGCGGTGCTCGAGCTCGGGCATCGCGGGGTCGGCGTGTCGTGCCATCTCGACGGCGTCGGCCTCGACGACCCGACGTTCGCGGACTTCCTCCACGGAGTGCAGGCGCTCGATGTGCCGCTCCTCGTGCTGCCGAACCATCCGCCCCTGCTGCAGGCGGCGCTCGATCCGTACGGGTGGCTCGCCGGCGCCTTCGGCTTCCAGGTCGACCTCACGTGGGCGGTGCTGCGCCTGCTCGCCTCCGGCGTGGTCGAGCGCGAAGTGCCGCGCCTCACCGTCATCGTCGCGAATCTCGGCGGCGTGCTGGGCGGCATCACCGAGCGCCTCGACCAGTATTGGGAGCGCGTGCACTCGGGATCCGCGACGCTGACAACCAAGCCTTCGCAGGCGCTACGCCGGTTCCATTACGAGACCGCCTCCGCGCATCCGCAGGCCATCGCGCTGGCCGCTTCCATTTTCGGGAGCGACCGGCTGGTCTTCGGAAGCGACTATCCGTCGTTCTCGCTGGACCGCGGCGTGCGCAACGTCGTCGAAAGCCGGCTTTCCCGGGAGGATGTCGACCGGATCCTCGCCGGCAACGCGTCCCGGGTGCTCGCCCGCGCGTCTTCGGATGCAGATACCACCATCGCCTAGGAGCTTAGTCCCATGTTCACGCGATCGACTCCGTTTCGAATCCTGCTCGCCGCCTGGCTCTGCCTGGGCCTCGTCCTCGCCGCCGCGCTTCCCGCCGCGGCCGAGTCCTATCCGTCGCGGCCGATCCGGCTGATCGTGCCGTATCCGCCGGGCGGCAGCGCCGACGTCATGGGCCGGCTCATCGCGGCGGCGATGTCGAAGCCGCTCGGCCAGAACGTGGTGGTCGAGAACAAGGGCGGGGCGAGCGGAAACATCGCCGCGCAATTGGTGGCGAAGTCGCGGCCGGACGGCTACACGTTGATGATCGCCAACGCGCCGGTGCTCGCGATCAATCCGACGCTGTACAAATCGCCGGGCTTCGATCCGATCAAGGATTTCCAGCCGGTGAGCCTCGTCTCCACCGTGCCGCTATTCCTGTTGGTGAATCCGAAGGCGCCGTTCCACTCGGTGGGCGAGCTGGTCGAGTGGGCGAAGCAGCATCCCGGCGACCTGCACTACGCCGCCGGAAGCTCCGGCAGCACGACCGCGCTCTCGATGGAGATGTTCCTGATGGCGGCGAAGGCGAAGGGCGTGCAGATCGCATACAAGGGAAGCGGCCCCGCGTTGATCGCGCTGATGGAGGGCCAGGTGCCGGTGATGTTCGAGCTGATGCCCTCGGCGATGCCGCTGGTGAAGGACCATCGCCTGGACGCGATCGCGGTCACCACCGCCACGCGCAGCGAGCAGTTCCCGAGCCTTCCCACGATCGCCGAATCGGGCTTCCCCGGGTTCGAGGTGTCGTCGTGGTTCGGCGTGGTGGCTCCGGCCGGAACGCCGCCCGACATCGTCGCGAAGCTCGACGGCGCGATCTCGCAGGTCGTGAAATCGCCCGAATTCAAGGCACGCATGGTGAGCCTGGGCGCGGTGGCGTTGAGCGGCGGGCCCACGGAGTTCGCACAGCTCATCAGGACCGAGCTCGCGAAGTGGAAGCCGGTGATCCGGGAATCGGGCGCGACGATCGAATGACGCGATCGGTGCGGGCGGCGGTGCCTCCGGCGCGGCGGCATCGCGTGCGGCATCCGGGATGGGAGCACGAGCGATGCACTCCATGGTGAGAAAGACGGCGTTCCTGGTGGAGGACACCCGATCCACGTCGCAGGATGCTGCCGGCGGCATCGCGCGGCGCGTGACCGCCATGGCGGTCCTCTCGAACCCGTGCATCGGCGAAAGCGCGCAGCCGCTCGCGGCGCTCTCGCAGGCGGCGCTCGAGATCGGCGAGACGCTCATGCCGCGCGTGCTCGAGCTGCTCGGCGCGCCCGCGGTGGCCTACGGCAAAGGGGCGATCGTCGGCACGAGGGGCGAGGCCGAGCATGCCGCCGCGCTGCTGCATCCGACGCTCGGCCGCGCGATGCGCGGTGCGATCGGCGGCGGCGCGGCGCTGATCCCTTCGACCGCGAAGGTGGCGGCGCCCGGCGCGACGATCGACGTGCCCGTCGGGCACAAGGACGAAGCGTGGTCGTTCGGACACATCGACACGGTGACCACGGGGCTCGCGCAGGCGCCGCTCGCCGGCGAGATCCTCCTCGTCATCGTGCTCGCGGCCGCGTCGAGAGCCGATGCGCGGATCACCTCGAGCGGACCGGCGAATCCGGCCGCCGTGCCGCGTTGATGCCTCAGGCGCGGTGCCTCAGCTCGGGATCGCGCGACTCCATCCCGTTCTCCACGATGAACGCCTTGTATTCCTCGAGCCGCGCGAGCGTGGCGGGCGTGAGATACAGCTGGACGCACCGCGCATCGCCGTCCGATTGCGCCTGCGCGACGATGCCCAGGCGGCGCAGCCGCTCGAGCCGGCGCTGCACCGTCTTCGGCGCGCCGAATTCGCCGGTGCTCAGCTGCTTCATTCCCACGGGCTTGCCCATGCGCTGCCCGTACCCGATGGTCCAGACGAGATCCAGGTCTTCCAGGCTGCCGATGAAGCACAACCTGCTGCGTTCGAACTCCCGTAGCAACCGCTTGGCCAGGAAGAAGTTCCAGTCCGACATGGCGATTTCCTCGCGACGCTGTGCTGCGGCCCTGCACCGGCCTCGCCGCGTCCTCGTCCGCAACCACCGGCCGAGCCGGGCTCTGCCGTCCTTATGGGCCCATTCGCCGCGCTTGGGTGACCGACCCCCGCCGCGCTGCGAGCCTGTTCGATCTTACCTGATCGATTCGCCGCCGGACAACGCGCCGCAACGGCGCGCCCGCGCATGAAAGCCACGCTGCGGCGAGGCGCCACCTCGACGACGGTCGACGTGGGGCCGGACGAGAGCATCCTGGACGCGCTGCTGCGCTCGGGTGCGGAGGTCGCGTACTGTTGCCGCGGCGGCATCTGCGGCCTGTGCGCCGCCACTCTCGTCTCCGGCCGCGTCGAAGGCTTCGGCGCATCGGTGGCGTTTTCCTCGACGCCGCGGCTCAGGGATGGCGAGATCCTCATCTGCCGCAGCCGGCCGGCGATCGATTGCATCGTGCAGCAGGCCGGCGCGAGCTGGGCCGGGGTCGCCGGGAAGCCGCGCGAGCTGCAGGTCGCCGCACGCGAGGTGCTCGAGGATCGCATCGTGCACATCCGCATCTCGGCGGAGAGCGAGCTCGATCCGCTGCGCTTCCGCGCCGGCCAGCACGTGCGCCTGGAGGGCTTGCCGGCGGACGAGGAGGTTCCCGGCCGGCTGTTCATCGCGTCGCGCCCCGGATTGCCGTATCTCGATTTCTACCTGCCGCAGGGCGATCGGCCGATTTCATCGCGCCTCGCGCCGGGCCGGACGGTGCTCATCGGCGAGCCGGCCGGAAGCGCGAGCCTGCGCGAGGACGAGATGCATCCGGTCGTGGTCGTCGCCGAGAAGGCGGGTCTCGCATCGGCGCTGGGGATTCTCGACGCGCTATCCACGTACCAGGTGTCGCGGCCGGCATCCCTCGTGATGCGGGCAGACGCGGACTCGCTGCTCGCGCGCATGCTGCTCGAGCTGGTGGACCGCGCGTGCATTCCCGTTCGACGGCTCGAATCGTCCGGGGACGAGCTCGCCGCGGCGGTCGAGGAGGCGATCGTCGAGCTCCACGAAAGCACGCACCTCGCGATCTCCAGCTTTCGCGGATACGTGAAGGGAACGAGCGCCTCCATCGTCGCGGCGCGGCGTGCGCTGCACGGTCGCGGGGTTCGTCCCTGGAACGTGCACGTCGAAGAGATCGATTGATCGAGCGATCGCGCGTCCCGGCGCGATCGTCGTGCAAGGCGGGCGGGAGCCGGTTTTTCGGCGCCGGCCGCTCGGGGTCCCCGAGTTTGCGATAATCGTCGCTTCCTCCCGCCGTTTCCCCCATCCCATGCGACCCTTCCGTCCGATCGCCGCGCTCCTTGCGGCAGCCTTGCTCGTCCTTGCGCCTTCGTTCGCGTCCGCACAGAGAGAGGCGCTCGCGACGCCATCGAGCTCCTCGGGCGCGGTGCAGCACGCCGCCTTCAGCGAGAAGCTCGGAGCGCCGATCCCCGTCTCCGAAATCCGCAAGGTGACCGAGGTCGAGGGCATCACCGAGTACCGCCTGCCCAACGGCCTGCAGGTCCTGCTTTTCCCGGACGCCTCGAAGCCGACGATCACGGTGAACATCACCTACCTCGTCGGGAGCCGCTTCGAGAACTACGGCGAGACCGGCATGGCGCACCTGCTCGAGCACCTGATGTTCAAGGGCACGCCGCACCATCCCCACATCGACCAGGAGTACAACCAGCGCGGCGTGCGCTTCAACGGCTCGACCGCGCTCGACCGCACCAACTACCACGAGATCTTCGAGGCGAGCGACGACAACCTCGCGTGGGCGATCGGCCTGGAGGCGGACCGCATGGTGAGCTCGTTCATCTCGAGGAAGGACCTCGACAGCGAGATGACGGTGGTGAGGAACGAGTACGAGAGCGGCGAGAACTCGCCCACCTCGGTGGTGATCAAGCGCCTGCAGAGCGTCGCCTACGACTGGCACGCCTACGGGCGACCCACCATCGGCAACCGCAGCGACATCGAGAACGTCGACATTCCCCACCTGCAGGCCTTCTACCACCTCTATTACCAGCCGGACAACGCGGTGCTGCTCGTCGCGGGCAAGTTCGATCCGAAGAAGGCGCTCGCGGACATCGCGCGCACCTTCGGGCGCATCCCCGACCTGCACCTCAAGCGCCCGGTGTTCTGGACGGTGGAGCCGACGCAGGACGGCAATCGCGTGGTCACCGTGCGCCGCAAGGGCGACATCCAGGTCGTCGCGATGGCCTACCACGTGCCCTCGAACCTGCATCGCGACGCCGACGCCATCGGCTTCGCCGATTTCATCCTCGGCCAGGTGCCGACCGGGCGCCTGCACAAGGCGCTGGTGGAGAAGGGGCTCGCCTCGGAGGTGTTCTCGTTTCCGCTCATGGGCCACGATCCGGGCCTGGAGATCTTCGGCGCGATCGTGAAGAAGGACGCGCCGATCGAGCCGGTGGAGGACGCCATGGCGAAGGTGGTCGAGGGCTTCGGCGCCGCGCCGCCCACGGCCGAGGAGATGGACCGCGCGCGCACCTCGATGCTGAACGACATCGAGAAGACGCTCGACAATCCGGAATCGCTCGGGCTGCAGCTCTCCGAATACATCGCGCTCGGGGACTGGCGGCTCTTCTTCCTCTCGCGCCAGCGCATCCCGGAGGTGAAGCCGCAGGACGTGGCGGCCGTCTCCAGCCATTACTTCAAGCGCGACAACCGCACGCTCGCGCTCTTCATTCCCGAGGACCATCCGCAACGCGCGGTGGTGCCGCCGACGCCCACGATCGCTGAAGCGATGCGCGACTTCAAGCCGACCGAGGCGACGAGCCAGGCGGAAGCGTTCGATCCGTCGCAGGACAACATCGACCGGCGCACGAAGCGCATCGAGTTCGGACCGGTGAAGGTCGCGCTCCTCTCGAAGAAGAACCGCGGCGAGACCGTGAACGTCGCGATCTCGCTGCACATCGGCAACGAGAAGGCGCTCTTCGGCCAGCAGACCGACGCCGGCTTCGCCGGACGCATGCTCTCGCGCGGGACGACGCGGCTCACGCGCGCCGAGCTCTCCGACGCGCTCGACAAGCTCAAGGTCACGGGCCGCATCGGCGGTCCCTTCGCGAGCTTCCAGACCACGCGGCCGAACCTCGAAGGAGCGCTCGCGCTGGTCGCCGAGGTGCTGAAGAGCCCGCGCTTCGATCCGGCGGAATTCGAGCAGTTGCGCACGCAGACCATCACCGACATCCAGTCCGAGCTCGCCGAGCCCACCGCGCTCGCCGGCGACGCGATGAGCCAGGCGTTCAACATCTATCCCAAGGGCGACTGGCGCCACCATCCCTCGATCGCGGAGTCGCTCGAGATGGCGAAGAGCGTGAAGCTCGAGGACGCGAAGCGCTTCCACGACGACTTCTACGGCGCCGACCCCGCCGACATCGCGATCGTGGGCGACTTCGACGAGGCGAAGGTGGAGGCGCAGCTGAAGACGCTCTTCGCCGGCTGGGAGCCGAAGGTGCGCTTCGAGCAGGTGACGCGGGAGTACCGGGACATCGCGCCGGTCGAGAAATCGATCGAGACGCCCGACAAGGAGAACGCGGTGTTCCTCGCGCGCGAGAACGTCGACATGCGCGACGACGATGCGGACTACCCCGCGCTCTACGTCGCGAACTACATCTTCGGTGGCGGCGCGGGCTTCGATTCGCGGCTGATGCTGCGCATCCGGCAGAAGGAAGGGCTCTCCTACGGCGTGGGGTCGGGCCTGGAGGTGGGCTCGATCGACCGCGCGAGCGCCTGGACGGTCTACGCGATCTCCGCGCCGCAGAACACGGCGAAAGTGGAGAAGGCGTTCCGCGAGGAGCTCGGGCGCGCCCTGAAGGACGGGTTCACCCAGGCCGAGCTCGACGCGGCGAAGTCCGGCCTCATGCAGATCCGCACGCAGAACCGCTCGCAGGATCCGGTGCTCGCGGGCGCGTGGGCCGAGTACCTCTACCTCGGGCGCACGTTCGAGTTCAGCAAGGCGATCGACGCGAAGATCCAGGCGCTCACGCTCGACCAGGTGAACGCCGCGTTCCGCAAATACATCGATCCGGCCAAGGTGAGCGTGTTCAAGGCCGGGGATTTCGCGAAGGCCGGAGCGAAGGCGAAGACCCAGTAGAATCGGGCCCATGGCCTCGATCCGAAACTACTCCACGCGCCGCCGCGTGCTGGTGACCGGCGGCGCGGGCTTCATCGGCTCGCACCTGTGCGAGCGCCTCCTCGACCAGGGCTGCGACGTGCTCTGCGCCGACAACTTCTTCACCGGAACCAAGGACAACATCGCGCACCTGCTCGCCGATCCGCACTTCGAGCTGCAGCGCCACGACGTCACCTTCCCGCTCTACGTCGAGGTGGACGAGATCTACAACCTCGCGTGCCCCGCGGCGCCGATCCACTACCAGTTCGATCCGGTGCAGACCACGAAGACGAGCGTGCACGGCGCGATCAACATGCTCGGGCTCGCCAAGCGAGTGAAGTCGAAGATCCTGCAGGCCTCGACCTCGGAGGTGTACGGCGATCCGGAGGTCCATCCGCAGGTCGAGGGCTATTGGGGCCACGTGAACCCGATCGGCATCCGCTCCTGCTACGACGAGGGCAAGCGCTGCGCCGAGACGCTCTTCTTCGACTACCACCGCCAGCACGGCCTCCCGATCAAGGTGGCGCGCATCTTCAACACCTACGGCCCGCGCATGCACCCGAACGACGGGCGCGTGGTCTCCAACTTCATCGTGCAGGCGCTGAAGGGCGAGCCGATCACGATCTACGGCGACGGCAGCCAGACGCGCTCGTTCTGCTACGTCGACGACCTGGTGGAGGCGCTGCTGCGATTGATGGCGACCGACGACGCGACCACCGGCCCGGTGAACCTCGGCAACCCGCGCGAGTTCACCATCCTGCAGCTCGCCCAGATGGTGGTCGAGCAGACCGGCTCGAAGTCGAAGATCGAGCGCCGACCGCTTCCGGCCGACGACCCGAAGCAGCGCCGCCCCGACATCTCGCTCGCGCAGAAGACGCTCGGCGGCTGGGAGCCGCTCACGCCGCTGGAGATGGGGCTCAGGAAGACGATCGCCTATTTCCGCGATCGCGGCCTCAGGTCTTAGCCAAGCCGTTTCGAGACCAGCGGAAATTTGGCGGGCGATCGGATCGACTCCACGGCGAGGTCCACATCGAGCTCCGGCCAGTACAGGTGGCCAGGATGCGGCAACTCCACGTGGCTGAGCTTTGCCGCCGGCACATCCTTGAACCACGGGAAATCCGCAAATGCGACGAACAATTCTTCGCCGTCGAGCGCGAGGCAGAAGCCGTCGGATGTGACCGACTTCACCTCAGCGCGAGAGGTGTTCGTTCCAGGCAAGCCGGATTTGCTCTTCATGGTTCCGGATCAGGCTTTCAATGAACCGCAATCGCCGTGCATCCAAGCCCTGATTCTGCGCCAGCTCCACGGCCGGCTCAAGCCAGAACTTCGCTTCACCATCGGGGCCGGTGACGTGGACGTGCATTCGGGGCTCTTCTCTCGAGAAAAAGAAAAACCGGTAGGCACCGTGGGCGAAGATTGTCGGACTCACAACGGTCCAACGCGGCCTGAGCGGATCCGGCTTAGGGCAAATCGTATGGGCTATCATTCGCGCCATGACCAAGAAAGCGCTGATCGTCGGTGTCTCCGGCCAGGACGGCACGTACCTCTCGCAGCTGCTCCTCGGCAAGGGCTACGACGTCATCGGCACTTCGCGCGACGCGCAGTCCGCGCGCTTCGACAACCTCGTGCGCCTGGGGCTTCGCGAGCGCCTCGCGATCGAGTCGATGAGCCCGACGGATTTCCGCAGCGTCGTCGAGGTGCTTAGCAAGTGGATGCCGGACGAGGTGTACAACCTTTCCGGACAGAGCTCGGTCGGGCTCTCGTTCGCGCAGCCCGTCGACACCGTGAACGGGATCCTGAACGCGACCGTGACGCTGCTCGAGGTGGTGCGCTTCCTCGGAAAGCCGATCCGCATCTACAACGCCGGATCGAGCGAATGCTTCGGCGAAGTGGAAGGCGAAGCGGCGAACGAGATGACGCCGTTCCGGCCGCGCAGCCCGTACGGCGCGGCGAAGGCCGCCGCGCACTTCATGGTGGCCAATTACCGCGAGGGCTACGGCATCTACGCCTGCACCGGCATCCTCTTCAACCACGAATCGGAGCTGCGTCCCGAGCGCTTCGTGACCCGCAAGATCGCGGCGGCCGCCGCGCGCATCGCGGCCGGGAGGCAGGACCGGCTGGTCCTTGGAAACATGGACGTTCGGCGCGACTGGGGCTGGGCACCGGATTACGTGGATGCGATGTGGCGCATGCTGCAGCAGGAGACGCCGCGCGATCTCGTGATCGCGACCGGGAAGCTCGCCTCGCTGGAGGAGTTCGTGGCGTCGGCCTTCGAGGAGGCCGGCCTCGATTGGCGCCGGCACGTGGCGTTCGACGCTTCGTTGCGCAGGCCGACCGACCTGCGCGGGTTCGCGGGCGACTTCGCGCTCGCCCGGGAGAAGATCGGCTGGTCACCCTCGGTCCTCATGCCCGAGATCGCCCGGCGCATGGTCGCCGCCGAAACGGCGAGCCTCTCCGCTAGAGCACGAAGTACACACCCCGCAGCTTCCGCCACGCCTCCTTGATCCAGGCGTGGTAGAGAAGGAAGCCGAACAACGCGATCCAGAAGAGCGCGGGCTCCGGTACGCCGAGCTTCCAGCCGAAGAAGCCCACGGCACCGAAGAGCGCCGAGGCGGCGACCAGGGTCACGAGCGTCTGGCCCGAGCTGAAGCCCCGCGCGAAAAGATAGTGGTGCAGCCCGTTGTCGTTGCGCTCGAGCGGCCTTTCGCGGCGCTCGAATTGCCTGAGCAACACCGATCCCGCGTCGAAGAGCGGCAGCATGACGAAGAAGAGCGCGGCGACCGGCGGCACCGTCCTTCCCGGCCCCTGCGTGAGGTCGATGGTGAGCCAGCCCAGGGCGAAGCCGATCATGAGGCTTCCGGCGTTGCCGAGGAACACGCGTGGACGCGCCCATGCGCGCAGCATCACCGTGGTGAGGAGGTAGCCCGCGAGGGCCGCCTCGAGCAGCATGGCGATGCGCGAAGGATGATCGAGCCCGGAAGCCGCGCCCGCCGCCGAGAGCCAAGCGAGGGCGGTGAAGGCGAACGCGGCGCGGAAGCCTTCGAGGTCGTCCATCAGCACGAGCGACTGCGCGACCGCGACCATCGCGATGACCGTGACGGGAAGCGCGAGGATCCCCAGATGGATCGGCCCGATGCCGATGAGGTCCCCCGCATCGCGCAGCTCGACCCCCGCGAGGCGGGCGAGGAGCGCGGCGACGATCACCTGCACCGCGAGCTCGATCCACTCGCTCGAGTGGCCCAGGGTCGTCCAGAGGCCGAGCCCGAACATGAGCGCCATGATCGCGAGCAGGTAGCGTGCGTCGCCGAAGAGCCCGATGCTGGTGGTCGAAAGGCCGAAGGCGACGACGATCGCGAGACCTCCCAGCAGCGCCGGGATGCGCGGGCCGGGAGCGTTGCGGCCTTCGCCGAGGAAGCGGAATCCGCCGCCGGAGGCGACGGCGAGGATGAGGGTGGCGGCCGATGCCGTGAGAAACGCGAGCGCCAACGGCGCGAACCACGACGGGCCCGCGGATGCGGGGTGGAGTCCCATGTGCGCCTCCTCCGGCCGCTGATGCGATCGCGCCTGCCCGGGGTGTGCTCCGGCCTTAGTCCAGCTCGCGCTGGCGGTGTCGAACTCGCTGCGGCTCTATTGCCCGAAGGCTACGACTCGCGCGCGCGCGAGGGGAGAGGTTTTCGGTTACGCAAGTAACCTTCGGGTTTCAAGCGTAAGAGTTCTGCCCGGTGTGAGGGCCGGGAGCTCAGGCATATCCGTCCGGATTCATCGACTGCCAGCGCCAGGCGTCGCGGCACATCGCCTCGAGCCCGCGTTTCGCCTGCCAGTGGAGAACATCCCGCGCGCGCGAAACTTCCGCATAGCAGACCGCGACGTCGCCGGGTCGCCGCCCCACGATGCGCCGCGGCACCGTGACGCCGTTCACGCGCTCGAAGGTCTCCACCAGCTCGCGGACGCTATAGCCGCGGCCGGTCCCGAGGTTCACGGTGAGCACCGATCCGGGCGGCGCGCGGTCGAGCGCGGCGAGCGCGGCGACATGTCCGTCGGCGAGGTCCATCACGTGGATGTAGTCGCGCACGCCCGTGCCGTCGCGGGTCGGATAGTCGTCGCCGAAGATGCGCAGCTCCGGGAGCTTGCCGAGCGCGGCCTGGCAGACGTAGGGCATGAGGTTGTTCGGCGTACCGCGCGGATCCTCGCCGATGAGACCGCTCTCGTGCGCGCCCACCGGGTTGAAGTAGCGAAGGATCGCGATGCGCCAGGAAGGATCTCGCGCGGCGAGCGAGACGAGCATACGTTCGATCTCCCACTTGTTCTCGGCGTACGGATTGGCGGGCGAGATCGGCGCCGATTCGTCGACCGGCAGCCTCTCGGGCGCTCCGTATACCGTCGCCGAGGAGCTGAAGACGAAATTTCGCACGCTCGTTTCCGCGAGCGCATCGAGGAGCTTCGCCGTCCCGCTCACGTTGTTGTCGCGATAGCGCTCGGGCTGCGCGACCGATTCGCCGACCGCCTTGAGCCCGGCGAAGTGGATGACGCTGTCGAAGCCGCCAGGGCGAAGGATGTCGCGCAATCGCTCGCGGTCGCGGATGTCCGCCTCGAAGGCCTCCACCATGCCGGGGGCGATGCGCTCGACGCCCTCGAGCGAGCGCGGCGAGCTGTTGCAGTAGTTGTCGAGCGTGGCGCAACGGCGCCCCACCGCGGCGAGCACGCAGGCGGCATGGGTGCCGATGTAGCCGGCACCGCCGGTGAGGAGGACGCGCGGCATCTGGGCAGGCACCGAGCTACCTCACGAGGAGCTTCACGAGCCCCTCGCAGCCGTCG
>DATNGJ010000072.1:0-15140 GCA_035605915.1 Usitatibacter sp. | reverse complement strand
CTCCTCGTCGCTACCGACGCGCATCACGCGGATGAGCGGCAGCGTGGGCTTCCCCTCGGCGAGGTCGTCGCCCAGGTTCTTGCCGGTCTCCGCGAGGTCGCCGGAGTAGTCGAGCACGTCGTCGATCAGCTGGAACGCCGTGCCCAGATGCATGCCGTATTCGGCGAGCGCGCGCTCGGCCGCGGGCTCCGCGCCGCCGAGGATCGCGCCCACCTGGGTCGCCGCCTCGAAGAGCTTCGCGGTCTTGAAGCGGATCACGCGCAGGTATTTCTCCTCGTCGGTGTCGGCATCGTGCACGTTGAGGAGCTGCAGCACCTCGCCCTCGGCGATCACGTTGGTCGCATCGGCGAGCACCTTCATGATGCGCAGGCTCCCCGCCTCGACGATCATCTGGAATGCGCGCGAATAGAGAAAATCGCCGACCAGGACGGACGCGGCGTTGCCGAACTCCGCGTTCGCGGTGTTGCGCCCGCGCCGCAGGCTCGACTCGTCCACGACGTCGTCGTGCAGCAGCGTCGCGGTGTGGATGAACTCGATCACCGCCGCGAGCTCGTGGCGTGCGGGCCCCTTCGCGCCGAACGCGTTGGCCGAGAGAAGCACGAGGGCCGGGCGCAGGCGCTTGCCGCCCGCCGCCACGATGTAGTTCGCGACGGTGCGGATCAGCGGCACGCCGGAATCGAGGCGGCGATGGATCACGGCGTCGACTTGCGCCATGTCGCCGGCAATCGGCGCGCGGATGGACTCCAGGTTGACGGGGGCGAGCGGCAGGTTCATGCGCATGCGGGCGACTGTCGGGAGCGATGCGCCCGCGCCCGGGAAGACCCGGACAAGTCTTTGACCCTACGAGGAATTTCGCGTATTATAGCGAGTTCGGTACCGAAGACCTCGGTAGCGCAAAAAAAGTTTCGCAAACCCAGGAGTCCACAATGTACGCGGTCATAAAAACCGGCGGCAAGCAGTATCGCGTTGCCCCCGGCGAGAAACTCAAAATCGAACAGATACCGGCAGACATTGGCGCTCAGATCGTCCTCGACCAGGTGCTGATGGTTTCGGATGGCGACGCCGTGAAGCTCGGTAATCCCCTCGTGGCCGGCGCGAAGGTTTCCGCCACGGTGCTCGCCCACGGCCGCGGCGCGAAGGTGAAGATCTTCAAGCTGCGCCGCCGCAAGCACTACACGAAGACGCAGGGTCATCGGCAGAACTACACCGAGATCCGCGTCGACACGATTGCCTGACGAACCCCATCGTCGGCGCCGATAAAGGAAAGCAAGCAATGGCACACAAGAAAGCAGGCGGGTCCTCCCGCAACGGCCGCGATTCCGAGAGCAAGCGCCTGGGCCTCAAGGCCTTCGGCGGGGAGCTCGTGAACGCGGGCTCGATCCTCGTCCGCCAGCGCGGCACGCAGTTCCATCCCGGCACCCACGTCGGCATCGGCAAGGACCACACGCTCTTCGCGATGGCCACCGGGCACGTGAAGTACCACACGCACGGTCCCGCGAAGAAGCGCACGGTGTCGATCGAGCCGGTGGCGGCCTGACGGCTTTTCCGCTTCGGCAGGAAGGCCCCGTACTCGTACGGGGCTTTTTTGTTTGGGCGGGCCGGAGACTCCGATGTCGCGATCGAAACCGCTGCTCGAGAAGGACACGCTCGCCATGCTCGCCGCCGCGCTCGAGCGGGTCGAGCAGGGCTACGCGCAGCTTCCGCCGGTAGACCCCGCGCCGGCCGCGGGCGCCGACGTCGCGCGGGTGCTCGACGAGGTCGCGGCGCGCATGGCGGACAACTATCCCTACTTCCATCCGCTCTACGCCGGCCAGATGCTCAAGCCGCCGCATCCGGTCGCGCGCGTCGCGGCAGCGCTCGCCGCCTGGATCAATCCCAACAACCACGCGCTCGACGGCGGGCGCGCGAGCTCGCGCATGGAAAAGGAGGCGGTCGCGCAGATCGCCCGCATGTTCGGCTGGGACGCGCACCTCGGCCATCTCACGAGCGGCGGCACGATGGCGAACCTCGAGGCGCTGTGGATCGCGGGACGCCTCGCGCCCGGCCGCAAGATCCTCGCGAGCTCGCAAGCGCACTACACGCACGCGCGGATCGGCGCGGTCCTGGGGTTGCCCTTCGAGGCGATTCCGGTGACGCACGACGGGCGCATGGACGCGGCGGCGCTCGAGCGCCGGCTCGCGGCGGGCGACGTGGGTACGGTCGTCGCGACGCTCGGCACGACGGCGACCGGAAGCGTCGATCCGTTGCCGCAGATCCTCGCCCTGCGCGAGCGGCACGGCTTCCGTTTGCACGCCGACGCGGCCTACGGCGGCTATTTCCGCCTCGTGGAGAACCTCCGCCCGGAAACGCGCGCCGCCTACGAGCGCCTCGGCGAAGCCGATTCGATCGTGATCGATCCGCACAAGCACGGGCTGCAACCGTACGGTTGCGGCTGCGTCCTCTTCCGCGACCCGTCGGTGGGCCGCTACTACAAGCACGATTCGCCCTACACCTATTTCACGTCGGGCGAGCTGCACCTGGGCGAGATCAGCCTCGAGTGCTCGCGCTCCGGGGCGGCGGCGGTGGGATTGTGGGCGACGCAGCGCCTGATGCCGCTCGCGCCGGGAGGCGAGTTCGCGCGCGCGCTCGCACGCTCGCGCGCGGCGGCGCTCGCGTTGCACGCGCGGCTCGCCGCCGACGCGCGCTTCATCGCGACGCTCGCGCCGGAGCTCGACATCGTCGTGTGGGCCGTGCGGGCGCCCGCGGCGACGGCCGCTTCCGCGCTCGCGCGCCGCGTCTTCGACGAGGCGGCGGCGCGGCACCTGCACCTCGCGCTCGCCGAGCTGCCGGCCGAATTCTTCGACCTCGCCGGTGCCGGCATCGCGCGCGACCGCGACACGATCACCTGCCTGCGCTCGGTGCTCATGAAGCCCGAGCACGAGGCCTGGGTCGGGCGCATCGGCGACATCGTCGACGCCGCGACCACGGCGGCGCTCGCGCCCGAGGCGGCGGCGTCATGAAGTTCTTCGACGAAGCGCGCATCGAGGTGATCGCGGGCAAGGGCGGCGACGGCTCGGCGTCCTTCCGGCGCGAGAAGTACGTGCCGCGCGGCGGTCCCGACGGCGGCGACGGCGGCCGCGGCGGCAGCATCTACGCGGTGGCCGACGCGAACCTGAACACGCTCATCGACTATCGCTACACGCGCATCTTCCGCGCGAAGGGCGGGGAGAACGGCCGCGGCTCCGACTGCAACGGCAAGGGCGCCGACGACATCGTGCTGCGCGTGCCCGTCGGCACCGTGATCCGCGATGCCGATTCGGGCGAGACGCTCGCCGACCTCGCGAAGGACGGCGAACGCTCGCTCCTCGCGCGCGGCGGCAAGGGCGGCCTGGGCAATCTCCACTTCAAGTCGAGCGTGAACCGCGCGCCGCGCCAGTTCACGCGCGGCGCGCCGGGCGAAGCGAGGAACCTGGAGCTCGAGCTGCGCGTGCTCGCCGACGTGGGCCTGCTCGGCATGCCGAACGCGGGCAAGTCCACGTTCATTCGTGCCGTTTCGGCGGCTCGCCCGAAGGTCGCCGACTATCCGTTCACGACGCTCCATCCCAACCTCGGCGTGGTTCGCGTGGACGTGAACCGCTCGTTCGTCGTCGCCGACATCCCGGGGCTCATCGAGGGCGCGGCCGAAGGCGCGGGACTCGGCCACCAGTTCCTGCGCCACCTGCAGCGCACGCATCTCCTGCTGCATCTCGTCGACATGGCGCCCGCCGATGCGTCCATCGATCCCGCCGCCGAGGTGCGCGCGCTCGCCGGCGAGCTCAGGAAATACGACCCCGCGCTCGCGAAGAAGCCGCGTTGGCTGGTCTTCAACAAGGCCGACCTGCTCGATCCCGGCGAGCGCGAGAAG
Organism: Usitatibacter sp.; assembly: GCA_035605915.1. GTDB lineage: Bacteria > Pseudomonadota > Gammaproteobacteria > Burkholderiales > Usitatibacteraceae > Usitatibacter. The sequence continues at coordinate 11,257 of DATNGJ010000072.1, read as the reverse complement.
CGCGCGCAGGCGCTGGTGAAGCGGCTGCGCTGGACCAAGCCGTGGTTCGTGATCTCCGCCATCAACGGGGAGGGCTGCAAAGCGCTCACGTACAAGGTGATGGAGCTGCTGGAGTCCGACCGCCATTCCCGTGACGACGGGAATCCGATTCGTCATTCCCGTGACGACGGGAGTCCGATTCGTTATTCCCGTGACGACGGGAATCCGATTCGTCATTCCCGTGACGACGGGAATCCACAATCGGGGTCCCCGCCTTCGCGGGGACGACGCAAATCGCCGTGACGACGCAAGTCGCCGTGACGACGCAAATCCCATGACGACGCCCCTCGCCTCTTCGCGCCGCATCGTGGTGAAGATCGGCTCGAGCCTCCTCACCAACGCGGGCGCGGGCCTCGACCGCTCGGCGATCGCCGATTGGGTGCGGCAGGTGGCGATGCTTCGCGACCGCGGCATCGAGGTGCTGGTGGTCTCCTCGGGCGCGATCGCCGAGGGCATGAAGCGGCTGCAATGGTCGCGGCGTCCCGGCGCCGTGCACGAGCTGCAGGCCGCGGCCGCCGTCGGACAGATGGGCCTCGTGCAGATGTGGGAGTCGTGCTTTTCCGAGGTCGGGCTGCACACCGCGCAGGTGCTCCTCACGCACGAGGACCTGGGCGACCGGCGCCGCTACCTCAACGCGCGCACGACGCTCAAGACCCTCGTCGCGCTCGGCGCGGTCCCGATCATCAACGAGAACGACACGGTGGTGGTCGACGAGATCCGCTTCGGCGACAACGACACGCTCGGCGCGCTCGTCACCAACCTCATCGAGGCCGATGCGCTGGTGATCCTCACCGACCAGAAGGGCCTCTACTCGGCCGACCCGAGGCGCGACGCGGCGGCGAAGCTGGTGGAGCGTGCGGTGGCGGGCGACGCCGCGCTCGAGCGCATGGCGGGCGGCGCGGGCTCGGCGATCGGCAAGGGCGGCATGATCACGAAGGTGCTCGCCGCGAAGCGCGCGGCGCGAAGCGGCGCGCACACCGCGATCGTGTGGGGCCGCGAGCCCGACGTGCTCGTGCGGCTCTTCGCGGGCGAGGCGGTGGGCTCCCTCCTCGAGGCGCAGACGCCGCCGGTCGCCGCGCGCAAGCAATGGCTCGCCGATCACCTGAAGCCCTCGGGCCGTATCACGCTCGACGCGGGCGCGGTGAAGGCGCTGGTCCGCGACGGCAAGAGCCTGCTCGCGATCGGCGCCACCGCCGTCGACGGGCATTTCGAGCGCGGCGAGGTGGTGAGCGTCGCCGGCCCCGACGGGCGCGAGATCGCACGCGGGCTGGTGAACTACGGCTCCACGGAAACCGCGAAGATCCTGCGCAAGCCCACCGCCGAGATCGAATCGGTGCTCGGCTACCTCGCCGAGCCCGAGCTCATCCATCGCGACAACCTGGTGGTGCTGTAGGGGGCCTCGCCCTTCGCTGTGCAGCGCTCGCCCAGCGGCTATACTGCGCCCGTCGTCCAACCCAGGGAGAGAAACAACGTGAACCTCGTGGACCGCGCGAAGAACATCCTCCTCCAGCCGAAGCAGGAATGGGCCGTCATCTCGGCCGAGCCGCACACCGTGCAGGACCTCTACACCGGGTACGTGATGATCCTCGCGGCGATTCCCGCCGTCGCCTCGTTCATCGGCTTCTCGATCATCGGAGTCTCGAGCTTCGTGGGCTCCTACCGCTGGCCGATCACGAGCGGGATCACGCACATGATCCTGCAGTACGTGCTGAACCTCGGCTGGGTCTACGTGCTCGCGCTCATCATCGACGCGCTCGCGCCCAACTTCGGCGGCGAGAAGAACTTCATGCAGGCGCTCAAGGTGTCGGCGTTCTCCCCGACCGCGATGTGGCTCGCGGGCATCTTCTCGATCATTCCCGCGATCGCGATCCTCGGCATCCTCGGCCTCTACAGCCTGTACCTGCTCTACACGGGGCTGCCGCTCCTCATGAAGACGCCCGAGGAGAAGGCGGTCCCCTACGTGGTGGTCGTGATCATCGTGGCGATCGTGCTCGGCGTCATCGTGGGCGCGCTCTCGGCGCTCGTGGTGCCGAGCCCGATGCGCGGCTTCTGACGGCGCGAAGAGCTAGGCGTCGGTCCCGACGATCGTCGGGACCGGCCCCACGATCGCTTCGCGCTCGCGCGCGATGCGCGGATGGCGACGCCGCCGTCCGTAGGGCGAGAGCCCCAGGGCGCGCGGGTTGAGCTCGAGGTATCCGGAAAGCTGCTCGAGCCCCATGCGATAGACCTCGCGCTTGAAGTCGATCACGGTCTCGAGCGGGATCCAGTAGTCGTGCCAGCGCCACGCGTCGAACTCGGGATGCCCGCTCGCGCGGAGGCAGATGTCGCAATCGCGGCCCGTGAGGCGCAGCAGGAACCAGATCTGCTTCTGCCCCTTGTAGGTGCCGCGCCATTCGCGCTTCACCCAGTGCACGGGCACGTTGTAATGCAGCCACTCGCGCGTGCGGCCGAGGATCTTCACGTGCTGCGGCTCGAGGCCCGTCTCTTCCTGAAGCTCCCGGTACATCGCCTGCTCCGGGCTCTCGCCGGCCTTGATGCCGCCCTGGGGAAACTGCCACGCGTGTTCCTTCACGCGCTTGCCCCAGAACACCTGGTTGCGGCCGTTCACGAGCACGATGGCGACGTTCGGGCGATATCCGTCCCGATCGATCATGGCGGTCACCATCCAATCCGTTGAGTTGATCCCATTTTTTCACAGTTCGCAGCCGCTGGCCAGCGGCCGGGGCGGGCCTCGCGCCGTGTAGAATGTGCGGCTGCAACCCCCTGATTTTTATTGTCTTCATGCGCGCGAGCCACTACTACATCGTCACCCTCAAGGAAGCGCCCCAGGAAGCGGAGCTGGCGAGCCATAAGCTCATGCTCCGCGCGGGGCTCATTCGCAAGCTCGCGAGCGGCCTCTACACGTGGATGCCGCTCGGATTGAAGGTCCTGCGCAAGGTCGAGCAGGTGGTGCGCGAGGAGATGGACGCGGCCGGCGCGCTGGAGATCCTCGCCCCGCCCGTGCAGCCGGCGGAGCTCTGGCGCGAGACCGGCCGCTGGGATCTCTACGGCCCGCTCATGCTGCGCATCCGGGATCGCGCCGAGCGCGAGTTCTGCTACGCGCCCACCGCCGAGGAAGTGCTCTGCGACATCGTGCGCCGGGAAGTGAAGAGCTATCGCCAGCTCCCGGTGAACCTCTACCAGATCCAGACCAAGTTCCGCGACGAGATCCGGCCGCGCTTCGGCGTGATGCGCGCGCGCGAGTTCACGATGAAGGACGCGTACTCGTTCGACGCGGATCTCGCGGGCCTGCAGAAGAGCTACGACGCGATGTACCAGGCGTACACGCGCATCTTCACCCGCCTCGGCCTCGAGTTCCGCGCCGTCGCCGCGGACACCGGCGAGATCGGCGGCACCGGCTCCCACGAGTTCCAGGTGATCGCGGGCTCCGGCGAAGATGCGATCGCGTATTGCCCGCAGTCGGGGTACGCGGCGAACGTGGAGCTCGCCGAGGCGCTCGCGCCGAAGGCGGCGCGCGGCCCCGCGAGGCAGCCGATAAAGAAGGAGGCGACGCCGGGCAAGCACACCTGCGAGGAAGTCTCCGCGTACCTGCGCATCCCCATCACGCAGACGGTGAAGTCGATCGTCGTGATGCACGAGGACGAGATGGTGATGCTCCTGGTGCGCGGCGACCACATGCTGAACGAGGTGAAGGCGTCGAAGGTGAAGGGCCTCAATCCGTTCCGCTTCGCGACCAACGCGGAGATCGACGCGCGGCTGAAGGCCCCGCCCGGCTCGCTCGGGCCGGTGGGACATCCCGGCCTTCGCATCGTGGCCGACCGCACGGTCGCAGCGATGAGCGACTTCTGCACCGGCGCGAACGAGGAAGGCTTCCACCTCACGGGCGTCAACTGGGGCCGCGACCTTCCCGAGCCCGACGTCGTGGCCGACATCCGCAACGTGGTCGCAGGCGATCCCTCGCCCGATGGCGCGGGATCGCTCGAGATCGCGCGCGGCATCGAGGTGGGCCACGTGTTCCAGCTGCGCACCACCTATACCGAGAAGATGGGCGTCACCTACATCGACGAGAAGGGCGCGTCGCGTCCGATGGAGATGGGTTGCTACGGCATCGGCGTCACGCGCGTCGTCGCCGCCGCGATCGAGCAGAACCACGACGAGCGCGGCATCATCTGGCCCGACCCGATGGCGCCCTTCGTGATCGCGGTGATCCCGATGGGATACCGCAAGAGCCCCGCGGTGAAGGACGCGGCCGACCGCCTGCACACGCAGCTCGAGGCCGCGGGCCTCGAAGCGCTGCTCGACGATCGCGACGAGCGGCCGGGGGTGCTCCTCGCCGACCAGGAGCTCCTCGGCATCCCGCACCGCCTGGTGGTGGGCGAGCGCGGATTGAAGGAAGGCGTGGTCGAGTACCAGCACCGGCGCGACGCCGCGCCCACCAGGGTTCCGCTCGAGGAGGCCGCGCGCTACGTGCGCGAGCGCGTGCGCGATGGGAAGGCGCGCCAGGCGGCTTAGCGCGGCGCTCGGCACGGCGCTCGCGTTCGCCGGTGCGACGGGCGCGCGCGCGGGCGCACAGCAATACGAAGTGCTCTCCGCCGCGGTGCGCGCCTCCCTCGCCCATGCCGTCTCCGAGCCCGCCGACGTCGATGCGGGCGACATGGACACGCGCGCCTGGGTGCGCGCGATGACGCCGCGCATGATCGGCCACTTTCCCGACGAGCCCTCGACGCGCCGCTTCCTCGCGCTCGCGCGCTACGAGGCGATGCGCGCCGGCCTCGACCCGCAACTCGTGCTGGCGGTGATGGACGTCGAGAGCCACTTCCGCAAGTACGCCGTCTCGAAAGCCGGCGCGCGCGGGCTCATGCAGGTGATGCCGTTCTGGGTCTCGCTCATCGGCGTGCCGGGACAGGACCTCTTCGCCGAGCGCACCAACCTGCGCTACGGCTGCACGATCCTGCGCTACTACGTCGACCGCGAGCACGGCAACCTCGAGCGGGCCCTCGAGCGCTACAACGGCACGCTCGGGCAGGCGGATTACCCCAACCGCGTGCTCGAGGCGTGGAAGGCGCGCTGGGCGCTGTGAATGCCGCGCGCTACGCGGGGCCGGCCTGGCTTTCCTTCGGGTTGAGCTGCGAAGGCAGCAGCACGTTCGACTCGTAGACCATCTCGCGCGGGCCGAAGCCCGGCGGGCGCTGCGCGCCTGCGCCGGCGGCGCTGCGCCGCTGCATCACGACCGGGAGGCCCGACTTCGCCTGCTCGTGCGCCCGGTTCAACGCTTCTTCCATCGGCTTCGAGTAGGGGATGCGATAGAGCCGCGTGCGCGCCGCCTGCGCCCACACCTCGATGCCCGCCTTGTGCTGCTGCTCCACCACGACCTGGTGGCCGAGGTACACGAACCGCGGCGGCAGCTTCGCCGCCACCGCGTAGCCGAGGCCCGCGTCGTAGACCGCGGCGGAGGCGACCGCGACGAGCAGCGAGAGCGGGATCATCGCCCAGCGCAGCAGGTAGCTGCGGTCGCTGTGGATGAACACCCAGCTGCCGAATGCGGCGATGGCGAGAAGGCCGAAGGCGAGCGGCCAGTGGGAGTCGAGGAACGTCATCGCTGCGCGAACTTCGGGGCGGTGGGAATGAACGGCACGTCGGCCTCCTGGTCGACCTCGACCTCGCCGCCGTCGGCGATCGTGAACTGGAACGCGGTCTTCTGCTCGCCCAGGCGCTCGAGCGGCACCTGGGCCACGGCGACCTCGTCCACGCGCGGATTGAGCCGGATGAGGCGCACCGTCGCCGTATAGGGCAGCGTCGGGTTCGAAGGCCACTGCGCGGTGTCGTTCACGCGATAGACGTGCACGTTGGCGACGTAGGTGCCGGGCACGATCGCGCGCAGCGTGATCGTCTCCTTGTGCTCGTGCACCTTCACGAGGTCGCCGCGGGCGTCGCGATAGACGCCGTTGGTGCCGACGTCGTCGTGGTCGAGCAGCGCGTACTCCACCTCGCGCGTGCGGAAGTTCACCATGTTGCGGTCGGGAAGCAGCAGGTGCAGGTCGACGTCGTCGAAGTTGCCCTTCGGCCACTCGAGCGTGAGCATGTACTCGGCCTTGGTCGGGACGCCCGCCCTGCGCTCCGCCGGCTTGATGAGCGCGTAGGCGGTGAGGAACAGGAACGCGTAGACGGCGATCATCGCCATCAGCATGTCCTGGAACGAGAGCGCGAAGCCGTACGGGCGCGAACGACGCCGCCTCATCGCGGTAGCAGGTAGTCGAGGTTCACGAGCTGCCCCTTGGCGAGCATGCTGCACACGAGCCCGACGGCGGTGGTGACGCAGATGGTGGCGAGCCCGGGCGCCGCGCGCTGCATCACTTCCTGCGCGGCCATGTTGCCGGTGAAGGCGTCGTTCAGCATGACGAGGAAGCCCAGCACCGTGCCGGTCATGCCGAGGCCCATGAGGACGTCGCTCAGGAACCAGCACGCGTCGGCGTGCGGCAGCAGCTCGTCGATCGCGCCGCGATCCTCCTGCGCCTTCCAGGTGATCCAGCCGATGAAACCGGTGACGAAGACCAATGTCACCAGGCACACGATGCTCAGCTTGGTGACGTCCACCTCCCAGAGCTTGCGCACCATCCCGGTCGCGAACAGGGCGACGAGGCCCGCAAGCTGCGCGACAGCGAGGAACCACCATCGCAGCAGCACCGTGCCACCCCGGGATCGGCTGTGCCCCCACGCATTCGTCGCCATCGAATCGCCTCCTCGCCACGCGCGGCGCGGCACGCGCCGTCGTTCGTCCTTACGACGAAAACGCGCGCGGGAAGTTGCGGGCGAATTTTCCGGCCGGCTGCTTTGCGTCGCGGGACGACGCGCCGCTTCGCGGCCGCCTACGCACCGTTCGGCATCGCTCCGTCGGTCGGCGGGTCAGGCCTTCACGCCGGCGCCGTTACGCGCTCTGCATCGGCTTCGCGGCGCGCGACCGGGTGATCGCCTCGAGGGACTTGCGGTCGACGCGTCCCGCGCGGTCGTAAACGAGGCGGCCCTCCGGATCGTAGACCTTCGTCGTCGGCAGCGCCGCGGGACGGCCGAGCTGCTTCTCGACGTCGTCGTTCGAGAGCACGAGCGGGTAGGTGTGGCCGAGCTTCGCCGCGAAGCGCTTCACCTTCGCCGGATCGTCCGAGTCGGTCGCGACCCCGATCACGACGACCTCGGGATGCTCGCGCGCGAAGGCGCCGATCTCCGGAATCTCCTGGATGCACGGCACGCACCAGGTGGCCCAGAAATTCACGACCACCCAGTGGCCGCGCAGGTCCGCGAGGCGATGGTGGCGGCCCTGCACGTCGGTGAGGTCGAAGGCCGCCGCGTGCGCGGTCGAAGCGAGGGCGAGGAGCGCGGCGGCGAGCCACGCGCGAGCGTCGGTATGGATTTTCATGCGCGGGAGGAATCGGCGGAAGCCTGCTTCCCGACTTTACTCGAAAGCGCGGCGAGCGGGCGCTCGAGGCCCTCGCGCAGGCGCTCGGCCGCATGGGCGAAGTCGCGCGAGATCTCGGCCCACTCCTCGGGGCGCATGCCGCCCACCGGCGCGACCGCCGCTTCGTAGAGCTCGCCCACGGTGATCGCGCTCGCATCGCCGGCGAGCGCATAGCCCGAGCGGCGCGCGCCGCGCACGATGTCCGCCTCGCAAAGGCGCCCGAGGAGGTCCTCCAGCTCGTGCGCGGGAAGCACCGCTTCCTTGCGCAGCGCCTCGAAGCTCGCACCGGCGGGCCCCGCCTCCACGAGCGCGCGCGCCACCTTCACCGCTTCGTGGAAATTCGTCCCGGGTCGATCGACGCGGGTCCACAGGCGCGCGTTCCAGTATCCCGCGCAGGCCGTGAGCTCCGCCCCGAACAGCGCCACCATCCACGAGAGCTCGATCCAGATGAGGAAGAGGGGGAACGCGGCGAACGCGCCGTACACGAGGCTGTAGGTGGTCGCATGCCGCACGTACACCGCGAAGAGCTCCTTCGCCGCGTCGAAGAGCACGGCCGCCACCACGCTTCCCACCAGCGCGTGGCGCCAGGGCACGTGGCGATGCGGCACGACCTTGTACACGAGGAAGAACGCGAGCATGGTGCTCGCGAGCGAGACCAGCCGGAAGAGGACCGGCTCGACGTCGAACGGGCCGAGGCCGTACGAGAGCGAGAGCACGAAAGTGGTGGCGGTGATGCCGGCGCCGATGAGGAACGGGCCCACCGCGAAAAGCGCCACGTAGGCCGGCACGAGCAGCCAGTACGGGCGGCGGCGCCCGCCGCGCCAGATGGTGTTGAGCGAGCGGTCGATGATGAGCGCCATCAGCACCGACACCACGAGCACGAGCCCGGTGCCGGCCCAGGTGAGGCGCTGCGCGTTCGCGGCGAAGTCCTCCACGAAGGCGCCGATGAGCTTCTGCGAGGCGGCCGGCGCGAGGTTCGCGAGGAGGAACGCCTTGAGCTGCGCGAGCATCGCCGCGAAGAACGGCGCCGCGGAGAGGATCGACACCGCGACCGTGAACGCCGGCACGATCGCGAGGAGCGTCGTGTAGGTGAGGTTGCCGGCGATCTGCGGGCAGCGATCCTCCGACCATCGCCGCAGCACGAAGCGCACGAAGCCGAGCAGGTCGCGGGCAGGATCGAGGAGGCCGGGCATCGCGCGCTATCATAACCGCCCCATGCCCGACGTCCTCGTCCTCTACTACAGCGCCACGGGCTCGGTGCGCGCGCTCGCCGAGTCCGTCGCGCGCGGCGTCGAGTCGGTCGAGGGGATGGCGGCGCGCGTGCGCACGGTGCCGAAGGTGGCCGCCGTGGTCGACAAGCCCGCGCCCGCAATCCCCGCGGAAGGTCCGCCCTACGTCGAGCGGCGCGATCTCGCCGAATGCGCCGCGCTCGCGATGGGCTCGCCCACCCGCTTCGGCAACATGGCGGCGCCGCTCAAGTTCTTCCTCGACGGGCTCGGCGCCGAGTGGGGACGGGGAACGCTCGCCGGGAAGCCCGCGGCGGTGTTCTCCTCGACCGCCTCGATGCACGGCGGGCAGGAGGCGACGCTCCTCTCGATGATGCTGCCGCTGCTGCACCACGGCATGCTGGTGGTGGGCCTTCCCTATACCGAGCCCGACCTCAACGCCACGCGCTCCGGCGGCACGCCCTACGGCGCGACGCACGTCGCCGGCACCGCGAACGACCGCGCCGTCACCGACGAGGAGCTGAGGCTCGCCTTCGCGCTCGGCAAGCGCCTCGCCTCGGTCGCGCGCAAGCTCTGCGCTTGAAGCGTCGAACCGCATGGATCGCGACGGTGGCGAGCCTCGTCGCGCTCATCTTCCTGTGTGTCGCGTGGGAGCTCTTCCTCGCGCCGGTGCGTCCGGGCGGATCGTGGCTCGTGCTCAAGGCCGTGCCGCTGCTCGTGCCGCTCTTCGGCATCCTGCACGGCAAGCGCTACACGTTCCAGTGGACGACGCTCCTCGTGTGGCTCTATTTCGCCGAGGGCGTGGTGCGAGCGATGTCCGACCACGGGCTCGCGGCGCGGCTCGCCGCCGCGGAGATCGCGCTCTCCCTCGCCTACTTCGCCTCGGCGGTCGGGTTCCTGCGCTCGAGGGACTGAGGGGTCACGGTCTGGCGCGCGCTCACCGCGGCGATCGAGATCTCGCGCAGGAACACGATGAGGCAGAGCGTGAGCGCGACCACCGCGGCGATGAAGAGCAGCGCCACGACCTTCGAGAGATCGATGCCGACGACCGCGCCCACGAAGGCGATGCCGATCAGCACGCAGATGAAGAGCGCCGAGAGCACCGCGAGCCCCGCGGCCCAGATGACGAGCGTCACGCGGCGGTTGAGCATGCCGAGCTCGCGTACGCCCTGGCGGTGCTTCGCTTCGGCGAATTCGGGCAGGTGCTCCTCGAGGACGCGGCGCCGGTCCACCGCCCGCGCGAGCCGCGCGATCAGCACGTTGATGATGGTCGCGATCGCCGTGAGCAGGAATACCGGCGCGATCGCGAGCTGGATGACGTGCGCGATGTCGCCGAAGTGGCTGGAGGTGAACACGGCCGGAATCTAGGCCCGGCTCCCGCCCGCGTCAAGCGCGGCGTGCGGCGAGGCGCGAGCGCAGCAAGGCGACCGCGAGCGGGACGAGGCTCGCCACGATGATCGCGAGGATGAGCAGCGTGAGGTTCGCCCGGATCCACGGGATGTTGCCGAAGAAGAACCCGGCGTACGTGAGGGCTCCGACCCAGGCCGCGGCGCCGATCGCGTTGAACGCCTCGAAACGCGCCGCGGGCATGCGCGCCATCCCCGCGACGAACGGGATGTAGGTGCGCACGATCGGCAGGAAGCGCGAGATCACGACCGCCTTCCCGCCGTGCCGCTCGTAGAACTCGTGCGCGGTCGCGAGATGCCGCGGGTTGAGCCAGCGCGAGCCCTGGTCGGTGAAGAAGCGCGCGCCGAGCGCGCGCCCGATCGCATAGTTGGTGGTATTGCCGAGGATCGCAGCGAGCGCGAGGAGAAGCGCGAGCGCGTGCACGTCGAGCGCTCCGCCGGAGGCCACCGCCCCCGCGACGAAGAGGAGCGAATCGCCAGGCAGGAACGGCGTCACGACGAAGCCGGTCTCCGCGAAGATGATCGCGAAGAGCATGCCGTACACCCAGATGCCGTAGCGCGCGACCAGCGCGAGCAGGTGCGCGTCGAGGTGGAGGACGAGGTCGAGGAGGTCCAGCGCGCGTCCCGGCTCAGGGCATCTGCGCGCCGACCGCCTTCTTCTCGGGCTTCACGAAGTCCTCGCGCGAGGCGCCGAGGTACATCGCGAGCGGGCAGGCGACCAGCACCGACGAGTAGATGCCGAAGCAGATGCCCACGGTGAGCGCGAGCGCGAAGTAGTGCAGCGTCGCGCCGCCGAAGAAGAAGATCGAGAGCACCATCATCTGGGTGCAGCCGTGGGTGATGATGGTCCTCGAGATGGTGCCGGTGATGGAAGCGTCCATGATGTTCGGCACCGTGGACTTCCTCATCTTGCGGAAATTCTCCCGCACCCGGTCGAACACCACCACCGACTCGTTCACCGAGTAGCCGAACACCGCGAGCACCGCGGCGAGCACCGGCAGCGAGAACTCCCACTGGAAGAACGAGAAGAAGCCCAGGATGATCACCACGTCGTGCAGGTTCGCGATGATGGTCGCCACCGCGAAGCGCCACTCGAAGCGGAACGCGAGGTAGATCACGACGCCGATGCACACGAA
>DATNGJ010000071.1:0-7548 GCA_035605915.1 Usitatibacter sp. | reverse complement strand
GCCCGGGCCGCGACGCTCCGGTCGATCGTGAGCGAATCCCCTGACGAGGCTTCACCCCGGGTTCGAAGGGGCGATCTGCAAGGCGCAACGGGCAGCGAATCCGCTGACGAGGCTTCACCCCGGGTTCGAAGGGGCGATCTGTAAAGCACGCGCGGCCTGCGATCCGTCACTACCCCGGACCGCGCCGGACCGGTAGACTGGAAGCATTCCCGGCTCGCCACAAGCGAGGAGGACGGTCTTGAAGCCCACGGACATCGCGAATCCCGACTACTTCCACAAGGTGGTCGATTGCCAGTGGGCATGCCCCGCGCACACGCCGGTGCCCGAATACATCCGCCTCATCGCGCAGGGTCGCTACGCCGACGCGTACATGGTGAACTGGGAATCGAACGTGTTCCCGGGAATCCTCGGGCGCACCTGCGATCGTCCGTGCGAGCCCGCTTGCCGGCGTGGGCGCGTGGAGGAAGGCGCGCCGGGCGAGGAGGCGAAGGGCGTGAAGCCGCAGCCGGTCGCCATCTGCCGGCTGAAGCGCGTCGCGGCCGACTACAAGGGCGACATCCGCGCGCGCCTGCCGAAGCCGGCATCGCGCGCCAATGGCAAGCGCATCGCGTGCATCGGCGCCGGTCCCGCGTCGCTCACCGTGGCACGCGACCTCGCGCCGCTCGGCTACCACGTCACGGTGTTCGAATCGGACCCGCTCGCCGGCGGCATGATCCGCAGCCAGATCCCGCGCTTCCGGCTGCCGGAGAGCGTGATCGACGAAGAGGTGGGCTACATCCTCGGCCTGGGCGTCGATTTCCGCGCCGGCCATCGCATCGACTCGATGAAGGCGCTGCTCGCGGAAGGCTATGACGCCGTCTTCGTGGGCTCCGGGGCCCCGCGCGGGCGCGACCTCGACATTCCGGGGCGCAAGGAGGCCGCCGCCAACGTCCACATCGGCATCGACTGGCTCTCGTCGGTTTCCTTCGGCCACGTCGAGCGCATCGGCAAGCGCGTGATCGTGCTGGGCGGGGGCAACACCGCGATGGATTGCTGCCGCTCCTCGCGCCGGCTGGGCGGCGAGGACGTGAAGGTGATCGTGCGCTCGGGCTTCGAGGAGATGAAGGCGAGCCCCTGGGAGAAGGAGGACGCGATGCACGAGGGCATCCCGATCCTCAACTACCTGGTGCCCAAGGCGTTCCTGCATCGCGACGGCCGGCTCACCGGCGTGGCGTTCGAGAAGGTGAAGGCGGAGTACGACGCGCGCGGCCGGCGCTCGCTGGTCGCGACCGGAGAGCCCGAGCAGGTCTTCGAGTGCGACGACGTGCTGGTCGCCGTGGGCCAGGAGAACGCGTTCCCCTGGATCGAGCGCGACATCGGCATCGAGTTCGACGATCGCGGGATGCCGGTGGTCGACGGCGCAAGCATGGGCTCGACGCGTCCCGAGGTGTTCTTCGGCGGCGACGCGGCGCTCGGACCCAAGAACATCATCTGGGCGGTGGCGCACGGGCACGAAGCGGCCGTCTCCATCGACCTCCTGTGCCACGGCGAGGACGTGCGCGTGCGCCCGGCGCCGCAGGCGACGCTGCGCTCGCAGAAGATGGGCATCCACGAGTGGAGCTACGACAACCAGGTGGCGACCGACGCGCGCTACAAGGTGCCGCTGAAGGAGCTGGTGGTCGCGCTGAAGGACATCCGCCAGGAAGTGGAGCTCGGCTTCGATCCGGAGCTCGCGTGGAAGGAAGCGCAGCGCTGCCTCAACTGCGACGTGCAGACCGTGTTCGCGCCGAGGCTTTGCATCGAATGCGACGCGTGCGTGGACGTGTGCCCGATGGACTGCATCACCTTCGCAGCCGACGGCGAGGAGGGGGACCTGCGCGCGCGCCTCACCGCGCCCGCGCAGAACGTCGAGCAGGCGCTCTACGTGGGCGCGCCCCTCAAGACCGGCCGCGTGATGGCGAAGGACGAGGACGTGTGCCTGCACTGCGGCCTTTGCGCCGAGCGCTGCCCGACGGGCGCGTGGGACATGCAGAAGTTCCTCCTCACGATGACGCACGCCGGCCCCTCGTGCCGGCGCGATCGCCGCGCGGCGCAGGCCGCATAGGGTTTCATCGGTAATTCCCGCGCAACGCGGGACTGTGACGCGGCGCACAGAAACGTTCGTTAGTTGCGCGGCCGTCTTTCCGATCCCCCAATGAAGCGCGTGCTCCGCCCGCTTTGCGAGGCAAATCCGCGCGTTACATGGCGATTACGGTTGAAAACCACGGTCGATTGACCGCGCAGGTGCGAAGAAACAAAGTGCGCCGGGTGCAGACGAGAAACGGCGCATCGGCGCCTGGGAGACCGTCCAAATGATTCTTCGCAACCTTTCCATCGGTACGCGGCTCGCGCTCGGCTTCGGCGCGATTCTCGCGGTCCTGCTCGTGGTCTCGGCCGGCGGCACGGCGCTCGCGACCAAGAGCCGCAAGGACCTCGCGGCCGTCACCGCCACCGCGGTAGCCAAGGAGCGCCTCGCTTCGGACATGCAGCAGCTCGTGCTGCGGCGTTCCAGCGTGATGCGCAACGTGGGCCTCCTCACGGATTTTTCCGCGATGCAGGCGCAGCAGAAGATCGCGACCGCGCTCACCCGCAAGTTCGCCGACGCGCGCCAGGCGATGCTCAAGCTCGAGCTCACGCCGGCGGAGCGCTCGATCGTGGAGGGCCTCGACGCCTCCGACAAGGCGATCGAGGAACCCTTCGCCAAGTCGATGGAGCTGCAGAGCGCCTACCGCAACGAGGAAGCGGTCGCCCTGCTCATGAACTCGGTCGATCCGGCGGTGAACAAGATGCTGCAGGATCTCGACCACCTGTCCGAGATCCAGAAGAAGTCCAACGAGGAGGCGACGGCGAGCGCGCTCGCGATGGGCGACCGCCTCGCGATGACGACCTACAGCGTCGAGATGGTCTGCCTCATCGTGGCCGTGCTCCTCGCCTGGGCGCTCACGCGCAGCATCACGATGCCGCTGCGCGAAGCGGTCGAGATCGCGCGCCGCGTCGCCGCCGGCGACCTGAGCTCCAGGATCGTGCCGAAGGGCCGCGACGAGGCCGCCGAGCTCCTCGCGGCGCTCTGCGAGATGAACGACGGTCTCGCGCGCATGGTGCTGCAGATCCGCTCGGGATCCGAATCGATCGCCGTGGGCGCCAACCAGGTCGCCGCGGGCAACCAGCAGCTCTCCAGCCGCACCGAGGAGCACGCGAGCTCGCTCGAGGAGACCGCTTCCACGCTCGAGGAATTCACCACCACCGTGCGCCAGAACGCGGAGCACGCGAAGCAGGCTAGCGCGCTCGCCGGCACCGCCTCCTCCACCGCGGAGAAGGGCGGCGAGGTGGTGAGCAAGGTCGTGAAGACGATGCAGGATGTGACGACCTCGTCGAAGCGCATCTCCGACATCATCGGAGTGATCGACGGCATCTCGTTCCAGACCAACATCCTCGCGCTCAACGCCGCGGTGGAAGCGGCGCGCGCGGGCGAGCAGGGCCGCGGCTTCGCGGTGGTCGCTTCGGAGGTGCGCAACCTCGCGCAGCGCTCCGCCGCCTCCGCCAAGGAGATCCGCGGGCTCATCGAGGACTCGGTCTCGCGCGTGGAGAACGGCGCGCGCCTCGTGGAACAGGCCGGCAAGACCATGGACGAGCTGGTCGCCTCGGTGAAGCGCGTGGCCGAGATCATGACCGAGATCGCCGCGGCGAGCCACGAGCAGAGCTCGGGCATCGAGCAGATCAACCGCGCGATCACCCAGATGGACAACGTCGTGCAGATGAACGCCTCGCTCGTCGAGGAGGCGACGGCCGCCGCCACCAGCATGGCGAGCCAGGCGACGGGCCTCGCGCGTTCCGTCGCGCAGTTCCGCCTCGAGGAGAGCCAGCTCGCCGCGCTCGCCCCGGCGCAGGCGACGCAGCCCGTGCAATCGGCTTCGGCGCCGGCCGCGCACGCGGCGCACGAGCCGCGCGGCGCGTCGATCGCCTCGCCCGCGCAGCGGCGCGAGGCGGCGCTCGCCTCGGCCGAGGACGACGACTGGAAGGAATTCTGACCCCCACAGGCGCACACAGGACAAGAAAAGGAAACCGACATGCCTCTCATCGCCATGACCCGCGAGATGGGATCCCTGGGCAAGGACGTCGCCCAGGGCATCGCCGAGCGCACCCAGCGCAAGGTGGTGTACCAGGAGATCATCGAGCCGATCGCCAACAAGATGCGGCTGCGCAAGAGCCACGTGCAGCGCTTCCTCGACGGCAAGTCCGGACTGTGGGAGCGGCTCACCACGGACAAGACGAGCCTCTCGATCTTCACCGCGGACGAGACCTTCCGGTTCCTGCGCGACGGCTCCACGGGCGTGATCCGCGGCTGGGGCGCGGTGCACCTGCTGAAGGAAGTGCCGCACGTGATCCGCGTGAGGATCTGCGCGCCGCTCGAGCTGCGCATCGAACGCATGATGGAGCGCCTCGCCACCGACAACCGCGAGGCGGTCGAGAACGAGATCGAGATGAGCGAGGAGGCGCACACCGCGATCACGCGGCGCCACTTCGGCGTGAACTGGCGCGATCCCGAGAACTACGACCTGGTGCTTTCCACCGAGCGGCTGAGCGTGGAGGAGTGCGTGGACGAGGTCGAATGCATGATGAAGAAGAAGCGTTTCCAGGAGACGCCCGAGTCGGTGGGGCTCCTGGAGAACATGGCGCTCGAATGGGCGGTGCGCTCGGCGCTGCGGCGCGACGGACGCACGGCCGCGATGCACGTGACGATCGTCTGCAACAACGGCTGCGTACGGCTCGCGGGCGTGGTGGACACGCAGCGCGAGGCGGCCGCGGCGGCCGAGGTGACCATGGCGGTCGAGGGCGTGAGGGACGTGGAGAACGAGCTGAAACCCGCCGATGCCTTCGCTTCGCGCTACCGGCGCGAGGCCTGAACGGCGACAACCAACCCGGAGGACTGGCCGGCCACGGCCGAGTACGACGGAAACATGAAAAGGGCCGGTGGACCGAAATGGCCGCGCGCATCGTGGTGAGCTACGGCGAGGACATCGTAAGCGAGGTGGAGCTCACCCGCCCGGTGACCGTCATCGGCCGCCATCCCGACTGCGACGTGGTGATCGACCACCCGGCGGTCTCCGGCCGCCACATGCTGCTGCGCGTGGTGAACCGGACGGTCTACGTGGAGGACCTCGCGAGCACCAACGGGACGAAGGTGAACGGCATCGCCACCTCGCACCAGGTGGTGCACCACCTGGACCTGATCGAGGTCGGCCGCCACCGCGTGCACTTCTTCGACGATTCGATGATGTTGGGCCGCGTCGGCAGCCTCGAGAGCACCGTGCTCACCGATTTCGAGCGCACGATGCTCGCCTCGCACGTGGCGGTGGCGCCCGCCGCGCAAGCCGCGGTGGCGCAGGCACAACCGGCGCAGCGCGACGAGCGCGACCTCTCGCGCACCCAGGCGATCGTGCGCAATCCGGCGCTGCGGCTGGAGGAGCCCGCGGAGGGCGAGGCGAACGGCGCCGCGCTCGCGCTGCGCGTGGCCTCCGGCGAGCGGGCGGGGCAGCTCATCGCGCTTGACCGGGCGAACACCATGATCGGCACGGCGGGCGGCGATTCGGCGCTCGTGGTGCGCAGGGGGGCGGGCTATTTCCTCGCGCGCTTCGGCGGCATGCGTGCGCCGCGGCTCAACGCGAAGGAGCTCGAGCCGGGCAGCCACGCGATCGTCGCGGGCGACCGGATCGAGGTGGGCGGCTCCCGTTTCGAAGTGATCCAACCGGCGCACTGGCCGCAAGAAGGAAGACGATGAAAACCAGACCCAACGGATCGACGGATGCGAGCGACGCCGCCAAGGCGGCGGACCTGCTCGTCACCGTCGCCTCGACCCTCAACGAGCGGCTCGCCGTCACCGCCGACGAGCTCGCGCGGAGCCAGGCGCTGTTGCGCGAGGCCTCCGAGGAGCTGATGACCGCCTTCCGCGGCGCGGCCGATCGCATCGTCGCCGCGCAGCGCGGGGCGAGCGCCGCCTCGGAGAAGAGCGACGAGTACGGCATCGTGCTCGACCACCTCTACCGCGCCTGCCAGCACCTGCAGTCGCACGACCTCGTGAACCAGCTGATCGACGCGCAGAAGCTGCGCGTCGACAAGATGCGCGAGAAGCTCGCGCAGGCGCTCGCGCTCGCCGCACCGCCGGTGGTGCGGCCCGACCAGGCCGAGCCCTGGATCGAGCGCTCGCGCGCCATGCTCGACTGCATCGTCGCGGGCATCCAGCAGATCGACCAGGACGCGCGTGCGCCGCTCGGCGACAAGCACCGCGCCGGCAGCGTCGACCTTTTCTGACAGGAAACGACCTCCATGAAGACGATCCTTGCCGTTGACGATTCCGCCACGATGCGCGAGATGGTGACGTTCGTGCTCGAGTCCGCGGGCTACCGCGTGATCGAGGCCGAGGACGGCGCGCAGGGTCTCGACCGCGCGTCGGCGCAGAACGTGGACCTGGTCATCACCGACCAGAACATGCCCAACATGGACGGCCTCACCCTCGTGCGGAGCCTGCGCGAGCTGCGCGACTACAAGAGCGTGCCGATCCTGCTCCTCACGACCGAGTCCTCGGACAGCATGAAGTCCCAGGGCCGCGCCGCCGGGGCGACCGGATGGCTGGTGAAGCCGTTCGATCCCGCCACGCTCCTCGAAGTGGTGCAGAAGGTGCTGCGCTAGGAACGGACCATGCCGATCGATCTCAACCGGTTCATCGCGACGTTCTTCGACGAGGCCCGCGAGCACATCGAGTCCATCGAGGAGAAGGCGATGGCGCTCGGCTCCGGCGGCGAGGACCCGGAGCTGCTCAATTCCATCTTCCGCGCCGCGCACTCGATCAAGGGCGGCAGCGGCACCTTCGGCTTCACGCAGCTCGCCGAGGCCACGCACGAGATGGAGACGCTCTTCGACGCGCTGCGCAAGGGCCGCGGCAAGGCGGACGCGACCACGGTGCGCCTGCTGCTCGACTCGTGCGACGCGTTCAAGGCGCACCTCGAGCGGCTGAAGGCCGGCGACCGCGGCGAGGACGCCGCGATCGAAGCGGCGCGCGCGCAGCTCGCGGGCTACCGCTCGGGCGAGGCCGCTGCTCCGGCGGCCGCTCGCGAGGAACCGCAGGAGGAGTCGTTCTTCGCCGATTCCGCGCCGGCGCAAGCGAAGCGCTCCGGCGCCTATGGCCTGTTCGAATCGGCGCCGGAGCCCGCCGCTCCCGCGCCCGACAAGTTCGGATTCTTCGAGCCGATGCCGGGTTCCACCAACGCCGCGGAGGCGGCGCCCGCACGCGCCGAGCAATCCTCGATCCGCGTGAGCGTCGAGAAGATCGACCGCATCGTGAACCTGGTGGGCGAGCTGGTGATCGCCCAGGCGATGATGCAGCAGTCGGTGGGCGGCCTGAGCGACGAGCACGACGAGAACCTCACCCACAACCTCGCGACCCTCGACCGCAACGCGCGCGACCTGCAGCAGGCGGTAATGTCGATCCGCATGATGCCCATGGAGTTCGTGTTCAGCCGCTTCCCGCGCCTG
>DATNGJ010000070.1:0-103963 GCA_035605915.1 Usitatibacter sp. | reverse complement strand
GGTTGAGGGCGTTGCTCCAGGTGCTCGTGCCCTGCACGCGATACTGCACGTTGCAGCCATTACTGTTCGCGTTCGCGTTGTCCCAGTAGAGGCCCACCGCTTCATACGTGGGCACGGCGCGAACGCCGGTGGAGTCGAGGGTCTGCGCGTGTGCGGAGTGCTGCACGACTACGGCGCCGACGATAAGGGAAGAGGCTGCGATGAGCCCACGTGCGCGGCAAAAGAGCTGTCCTTGCATTCGGTCTGTTCCTGATCTCGGTTGCAACAACGGAACCGATCCTACTGCAAGCGCGATGCCACCACGATTTGTTTATTGGAAATCAGTTACTTGAATCGTTGTTCTGGACCGACGGCGGGAGCGGGCTGTAGCGTGGCTCCGAGCGAACCGGTAGTGTAAGCGCAATTTTCCTGTAGGAAATCCGCCACTTGGGGTGTCGGCGGGCGCCTACGCTGTAGCTGAACGGCGACAAAGCGCGGCGATCCACTGACGCGGATCGTCCGCATCGGCGTTGAGCCGCGATACCGGGGTCCAGGGAGTCGCCCGAGGGCGACGAAAAAAAGGCGGCCGCGGGGGCCGCCTTTTCGCAAGCTCGAGCGCGGAACGCGCTAGCGTTCGGTCGTCATCCGGTCGTCGACCTTCGCCACGCCGGGGACTCCGCGCGCCACGTCGACGATGTGGTCGCGCATCGGCTGGTCGCGCACCGTGCCTTGCAGGATCACGCACGCGTCGCGAGCGTCGTAAACGGCGACGAGATCGTGCGGAACGTCCGCGACGCGGTCCTGGATGTATTCGAGGACCAGCGCGCCCTCGAGCACGTGGCCATCGGGCCATTGCGGACCGATGGCGAGGTCGGGCTCCCGGTCGGGCGGAATCGCGGGATCGGTGTTCGCCAAGGTGCGCCTCACGCGGGGGCCGCGCCCAGGCCCGAATCGCCGCGCGGCCGCGCCATACGAGCCTCGCCCGAGCCGGATTCGACCTGCGACTTGAGCTTCTGCAGGTCTTCGCTCATCTCGCTCGCGGGGTCGGTGCCGAAGGCCCTCGCCACCGCCTGGCCGATCACGCCGCCCGGCGGGCAGTAGTGCAATTCGACACGCACGCGGGTTCCTTCACCGTCCGGCTCGAAGCGCACGCGTCCGCCGTTGTCCACGGCGCCTTCCACCGAACGCCACGCGAGCTCGCGGTTCTCGCGATCCTCGGTGAGCTGCGCATCCCACTCCACGGGAATGCCCGCCGGTCCATCCACGCTCCAGTGCCAGCGGTTCTCGCCCGTCGGTCGCACCTCGCGCACGTGCGACATCCAGCGCGGGAAGTTCTCGAAGCTCTTCCAGTATGCGTAGACGCGCTCGACCGGCGCATCGACGTGCAGCGTGCGGTCGATCGTGAAGCCGCTGCCCCTCGCGAGCCGGCCGAGCTCCTCGTTCGCCGCCGCGCGCACGAGCAGGCCCAGCCCGGTGAGGCACATGCCGACACCGACGAGCCCGCCGCGGACGTAACCGGACGTCGCGAGGCCCGCGCCGAGCGTGCCCGCGAGCGCGCGCTGCGCGGGCGACCAGCGGGTCCTTTGCCATGGGGCGACACCCGCGCGCGCCCTCGCTGCGATCGCGCCCGCGGCCTCCGCGGCGTCGTTCGCGGCACGGCTCTCGAGCCGCTGCCTTCGCGACTGCAGCCATTGGCTCGTCTCCACCAGCATGCCGTGCGTGCGGTTGGTCGCGTCGCGCAGCACCGCGTCGGTGCCGCGCTGCACCTTGCGCCGCGTGGCGTCGAGCTGGTTCGTGAGGTCGTTGCGGCGCTTGCGTCCGAGCTGCGGATCGAAGAGGTACATCAGCGCGGCGCCGATCCCCAGGTACGCGAGTCCGTTCGTTCGAGCCATGGCGGTTTCCTCCGGTCAGCGGGTACGACCGCCGCGGAGCAGGCGCGTTTCCGCGATGGTCAGGATGGAGCCGCTAGTGCCGGTCGGCTTCGTCGGTCGCGCCGGTGAACGCGCCATTGATCGGCGCCGGCGCCTGGCGCATGCGGGCGGCCGCTTGCTGCGCCTCGAGCTGCGCGCGCTCGAGCTGCTCGCGCGTCTGCAGGTTCGGGTCGGGCACCACGACGACGAGCGGCGGCGTCGCGTTCGCCGGAGGGGCTTGCACCGGCGGCTGCGCGTCCGACGGCCGCGCGTACGCTTCCGGCGGAAGCGTGCGGAAGAGCGATGGATCGTCGCCCGGCGTCGGGGCGAAGAATCCGCTTTGCGCAGCCGGTTGCAACGGAGCCGCCGGCGCGACGGCCTGGGCATGTGCGCCGCCGGCGCAGGCGAGGGCGACGACGAGGAACGGCAAGCGAAGTCCGCGCATGGAGAGCCTCCTTCCCCACCGACCGGCTTTCGCGGCGGGGGTTTCCCGCCTCGGCGCGTGCGCGGGCCGCGTACCATGGTCCGGGCGGCGCAGGGGAACCAAGCCCGCGACGCCGCGTCGTCCAGCCACGGGGACCATGGGATCACGATGCCGTTCGCGCCGATCATCACCAGCCTGCTCGACACGGACCTCTACAAGTTCACGATGTGGCAGGTGTTCCTGCACCGCTTCCCGGCGGCGACGGGCGAATACCGCTTCCAGAATCGCGCCGCGTCGACCATGCCGCTCGCCGCGCTGCGCGCGCAGGTCGAGGAGCAGATCGACCACCTGTGCACGCTGCGCTTCACGCCCGACGATCTCGCATACCTGCGCGGGCTTCGCTTCATCAAGAGCGATTTCGCCGATTACCTGGAGCTCTTCCAGTTCCGGCGCCGCTTCGTCCGCGTGGGCGTTTCCGCCGCGGGCGAGCTGGAAGTGGTCGCGCGCGGCCCGCTCATGCACGTGATGTTCTTCGAGATCTTCGTGCTCGCGATCGTCTCGGAGCTGCACTCGCGGGTCCACGACCGGGAGCGCGCGCTCGCCGAGGGCCGCGCGCGCCTCGCGGCGAAGATGGCGGTGTTGCGCGAGTTCGCGCGCGAGCCGGCGCGGCGCAATCCCTATGTGTTCTTCGAGTTCGGCACGCGGCGACGCGCTTCGCGCGCATGGCACGACGAGGTGGTCGCGACGCTCGGGCGCGAGGCGCCGCAATTCTTCCGCGGTACGAGCAACGTCGACATGGCGCGGCGCCACGGCACCACGCCCATCGGCACGATGGCGCACGAGTACCTGCAGGCGTTCCAGGGGTTCGGCTACCGGCTGCGCGACTTCCAGAAGATGGCGCTCGAGACCTGGGTCGCGGAGTATCGCGGCGACCTCGGCATCGCGCTCACCGACGTGGTGGACATGGACGCATTCCTCGCCGATTTCGACCTGTACTTCGCGAAGCTCTTCGACGGGCTGAGGCAGGATTCCGGCGACCCGTTCGCGTGGGGCGAGAAGGCGCTCGCGCATTATGCGAAGCTGCGCGTCGATGCGCAGACGAAGGTGCTCACGTTCTCGGACGCGCTCGACTTCCCGCGCACGCTCGAGCTGTATCGTGCGTTCGCCGACCGCGCGCGGATCGCCTTCGGCATCGGGACGCACCTCACCAACGACATGGGCTTCGAGCACCCGAACATCGTGATGAAGCTCACCGAGTGCAACGGCTTCCCGGTGACGAAGATCTCCGATGCGCCGGGCAAGGCGAGCTCGGTCGATCCGACCTTCCTGCGCTACCTGCGCCAGGTCTTCGGATTGCCGCCGGAGGCGTAAGCTAGCCGGCGATGAAGATCACCTCCAGCGCGTTCGCGCACCAGGGACCGATCCCCAAGCTGCACACGTGCGACGGCAAGGACGTCTCGCCGGCGCTCGCATGGACGGAGGTGCCGGCGAACGCGAAGGCGCTCGTGCTCATCGTGGACGATCCGGACGCGCCCGACCCGCGCGCGCCGAAGACGACGTGGGTGCACTGGGTGCTCTACGATCTGCCGCCGGGAGCCGGCCTTCTCGAGGAAGGCGTGGCGGCGACGGCGCTGCCGAAGGGCACGCGCCAGGGCTCGAACGACTGGAAGCGCACCGGCTACGGTGGACCGTGCCCGCCGATCGGCCGCCATCGCTACTTCTTCAAGCTCTATGCGCTCGACACGCTGCTCGGCGACCTCGGGCGCGCGGACAAGGCCGCGGTGGAGAAGGCGATGCGCGGCCATGTGGTCGCCCACGCGGAGCTCGTGGGGACGTACGAGCGCTGACGAAACGAAAAAGGGGTCAGATTACTTTTCCGCCGATCGTCCGCCGGAGCGGACTGCCGGAAAAGTAATCTGACCCCTTTTCCGGATCACGTCGTGGGCAGGATCCGGTCCGGCAGCCAGAGCGAGAGCTGCGGGAAGAAGATCGCCATCATCAGCAGCGCGATGAGGATCACCACGAAGGGCAGCACCTCGCGGTAGATCGCCCCGAGCGGCACCTTGGCGGCGCCCGCGAGCACGAAGAGGTTGAGCCCCACCGGCGGCGTGATGAGCGCGATCTCGATGTTGAAGATCAGCACGATGCCGTAGTGCACCGGGTCGATGCCGAGCTTCATGGCGATGGGCGCGAGGATCGGCGTCGTCATCACGTTGAGCGCCACCGCCTCCATGAACATGCCGAGGATGAACATGATCGCGCTCACCACGATCAGGAACTCCCAGCCGGAGAGCCGGTAGTGCTCGATGAAGCCGAAGATGAGCTGCGGGGCGTTGAGGAACGTGAGCACCTTCGAGAGCAGCACCGCCGCCGCGATGATGGTGAAGATGTTGATGGTGGTGCGCGCGGTCTGCAGCACGATGGGCCAGAGGTCGCGCAGGTGCAGGCTGCGGTAGAAGAGCATGGCGACCACCAGCGAGTAGATCACGCACGCGGTCGAGATCTCGGTCGCGGTGAGCTGGCCGGAATAGAAGCCGTACAGCACGAACACCGGCAGCAGCAGCACCCACACCGAGCGCTTGAACGCCGAGACGCGCGCGGGCCAGCTCGTGATCGCGCCGGTGTCGTCTCGCTTCCAGCCGTAGATATGGCCGCGCGAGGCCACGAACACGAGGAACGCGACGACGTTGATGACGCCGGGCACGATGCCGGCGAAGAACATGCGTCCCACCGAGACGTTCACCATCGAGGCGTAGATCAGCATCGCGATGGACGGCGGGATGAGGATCGCCGTGGCGCCGGAGGCCGCGATGAGGGCGGCCGCGAATCCGGGCCGATAGCCCTCGCGCACCATGCCCACCGTCCCGATCTTGCCGATCGCCGCCGCATCGGCCGCGCTCGAGCCCTGCACGCCGGCGAAGATGCCGGTCGCGATGACGCACGCCCCGCCCATGCCGCCGCGCAGCTTTCCGACGATGGCGCGCGCGAGGTCGAACACGCGGTCGATGAGCCCGCCCGCCGAGAGGAGCTCCGCGGCGAGGAGGAAGAACGGGATCGCGAGCAGCGTGAAGTTCTGCACGCTGCCCGCGAACACGTCCGGGATGAAGGTGATCGGCGCGAGTCCGAGCCAGTAGAGCGTGGCGACGGAGGCGATGATCAACGCGAAGCTGATCGGCATGCCGATCACGATCAGCGCCAGCAGCAGGACGAACGGAAGGGCGATCATGTGCCGGTGTGCTCGAGGTCCTGCGGCCTCTCGCGACGGCCGGGCCGCCAGATGGTCCAGATCTCGACCACGAGGTGCAGGATCGTGAGCGCGAGGCCGATCGGCAGGATCGAGAGGAGCAGCGCTTCGGGCACGTCCCAGAGGTCCTCGTCGGTCGCGTTGATGTCCATCTGCTGGCCGACGATGAGGACCGCCCCCCAGAGGATCAACCCGAACACGATGACCGTGACGAGCGCCGAGATCGTCTCGGCCACCTGCTGCGCGCGCGGGGGCATGCGGCGCAGCACCATGTCGGCGGCGACGTGGCCGTGCTCGGTGACGAGCGCGCCCATGCCGAGGAACGTGAGCCACATGAGCGCGAGCTCGGGAAGCTTGAGGCTCCACTCGCCGGTCGAGGCGCCGGTGTTGCGCTCGACGATGGTGGCGATGGTGATGGCGAGCGCGGCGAGCATCAGCACGCTCGCCACGCCCACCTCGATCCGCGCCAGCCAGCGGATGAAGGCGGGCGCGCCGCCGCCCTCAGGCTGGTGGTTTTCCATGCGGCGGCCTACTTGGACGAGAGGATCGCGTCGACCGTTTCCTTGCCGAACTGCTTGCGCACCTTGTCGTAGGTGGGCGCCAGCGCCTTGCGGAATTGCGCGATCGCCTGCGGGTTCTTCGCCGGATCGCTCACCTTGCCGCCGCCCTTCTTCACCGCCTCCACGAACTTGTCGGTCTCGGACCAGATCTGCTGGTGGTAGCGCGATCCGAGCTTGTGCGCGATCTCGTCCATGATCTTCTGGTCTTCCTTCGGCTGGCTATCGAACCACTTCTTGTTCGCGACCCAGATGTAGGCGCCATAGGAGGGGATGATCATCACGTTGGGCGCCACTTCCACCATCTTCTCGTTCACGAACGCGTCGAAGGTCGTGTAGACCGCGCTGATGGTGCCCTGCTGGAGCGCCGAGTACACCTCGTTCAGCGGGATCTTCGCCGTGGAGGCGCCCATGCCCTTCAGCGCGTCGACCACGACCGGGTGCCCCGAGGTACGCACCACGAGGCCCTTGAAGTCGGAAGGCTTCTCGATCAGCACGTTCTTGGTGCCGATCACGAACGGGCCCTCGTCGAGGAACGTGAGCACGTGGAAGCCCGCCTTCTCGAGGTCCTTGCGCACGACGTCGGCCTTGGAGCCCTCGAGGAACTTCTGGAACTCGTCGGGGTTCGCGAATCCGAACGGGATCTCCATCAAGTCCACGTTCTTGGTGTACGAGGTGTAGGCGCTATTCGGCTCGTTGGTCATCTGCACGTTGCCGAGCTGCACCGCCTGCGCGGCCTTGTTGCCGTCGTAGAGCTGGCCGCCGGGATAGATCGTCGTCTTGTACTTGTTGTTCGTCCTCTGGGCGAGCTCGTCGCCGAACTCCTTGCTGTACTTGCCGCGCAGCGTGTCGATGTTCACCTTGATCGGGAACTTGATCTCGGTCTGGGCGAGCGCGGCGGGCGCGGCGGCCACGAGCGCGGCCGCGGCGGCGACGAGGGCGAGACTGCGGAACTTCATGATGCCTCCTCGGGAATGGATGTCGGGATTCTTGAAGTTGCGCATTCTACTGTGTCCCATGCTACCGTGCGATCGAACCGTCCCGTCCGCGCGCCATGGAACCGAACCTCGAAGAGTTGCGCAACGCGCTGCTGGAGCTGCACCAGGCGATCCTGCAGGCGCAGCGCATCCGCTACGAGCGCGACCACGGCCGCGTGGACTCGCGCGGCGAGCTGCTGCAGCTCGTGGTGCGCCATCCCGAGTTCGGCTGGCTCCGCGCCCTCTCCGCCCTCATCGCCCAGCTCGACGAATGGTCGCAGTCGCAGGCGCAAGGCCGCGCCGAGGAGATCGCGGCCACGGTGCGCGCGCTGAAGACGCTCATCCAGCCCGACGGCACCAACGAGGAATTCACCACGCGCTATTGGGCGCTCCTCGAGGTGACGCCCGAGGCGCTCGTCGCGCACGTGAGGCTCTGGCGGCTCATCGCCGCCGACGGCAGCTAGCGTTCGCGCGGCGGGCGCGCCGAGGTCAGCTCGCGCAGCTCGCCGACGCGCGGATCTCGCGCAGCGGCTTCCAGGGCGCGGCCGAGCGCGGCGCTTTCGCGAACGCGAAGAAGACCTGCACCCGGTCCGTGCCGCACGCGCGCTTCGCGACCTCGACGTTGAGCACGAGATCTTCGGCCCGCGCGAACGCGTTCCAGGTGTGGACCTCCCCGGCATAGGCCTCGGTCCATCCCGCGGGCGCGTCGAGCGGATGCAGCACCACCGCCGTCTGCGGCACCAGCGCCTCGATCTTGCGGCCGATCGCGACGTTGTTCATGAGGCCGTCGAAGTAGACGCCGAGCGCGCGCTCGAGCGCCTCGGGCTCGAGGGGCGCGGGCCGGATGTCCCACAGCGCGACGTAGCTGAAGCCCGCCTCGCCGGAGAACTTCGACCACGCGGGCGAGAAGCGCACCTGCTCCGTGCCCTGGTACGGAAGCGAGGGCGCGAAGGCGAGCGGGAACGGGAACGATTCCTTGCGCCATCCAGCGGGCGCGTCGAGGGCGGCCGCGGCCGGAATCGCGAGCGCGGCGAGAGCGAGGAAGGCGAGCGCCGCGAAGCCGCGGCAGGCGAATGGTCGAACGATCAAGGGCGGTCCTCCGGGCGCGATTATCGCCCAGAGGACCGCTTCGTTCGCTACGGCGTGGCGGACGCGAGCTTGCCGCCGATGCGAACGCGCGTCTCGTTGCCGCTCGCGCGCGTCTCGCGCTCGAGCTCGACCTCGAGCGCGCCGTCGTCGACCTGCAGGCGCGCGCCGGCATAGTCGCCGTTGAACACGTCCTTCGTGCAGCCGCTGGCGCTGATCGTCCCGCTCGCGGACCTTCCACCGGATGCGAGCGAGAGCATGCCGCTGAAGGTGCAGCCGAAGCCGGTTCCGGACAACGTGCCGTCGCTCGCGAGCGTGAGGGAGAGCGCCTGCATCTCGGAGACCTCGGTCGCGTCCGAATCGTCCGCCTCCTGCTCCGCGAAGAACGCGGCCTCGCCTTGCCACGAGCCGACGGCGCTCGCGCTCGCGCCGGGCGCCGGCGGCGGGGTGCCGGTTGCCGAAGCCGACTGCAGCGTGCCCTCGACCTCGACGCGGGTCGATCCTTGCGCATCCTGCGTGGTCCGCTCGAGGTTCACCTCGATCCGCGCGGGGCCGGCCCGCTCCACGTGCACCTGCATGAACGTGCCGTCGAAGAGCGCCTGGTCGCAGCCGGCGAAGGTGAGCTGGCCGCCGAAGCCGTCGTCGTCCTCGCCCGGGTTGGCGGCCTGCAGGTTGCCGGTCACGGTGCAGCCGAAGCCGCTGCCGGTCACCGCGCCGCTCGCCGCGATCGAGAGCGAGAGCGCCTGGTTCACCGCCGTCGGCTCGATCATGTTGCCGGTCGCGAGGTGCTGCTCGGCGACCCACGCCACGGTTCCGGCCCAGTCGCCCGCGACGCCGTCGAAGCTCGGCGGCGTCGTGGGCGCAGGCGGCGACGCCGTCGGGTTCGTGAGGCTCGCCTCGATCGACGCCTCGTTGCCCTCGTCGCCGCGCTGCAGGCGCACCATCAGCATGGAGGCGCCGAAGCGTTCCAGGCGCACCTTGGGATAGTCGCCGTCGAAGGCCGCATCGCTGCAGCCGCTCGCGCTCGCGGTAGCCTGGAAGAACGAGCGGAAGCCGTCGCCCACGTTCACCTGTCCGGTGAAGGTGCAGCCGTTGCCCGTTCCGGAGATCGCGCCGTCGGATCCGATGGTGAGCGAGAGCGCCTCGGTCACGCGCGTTTCCGATGCCGCGGTCTCGACCTTCCAGCTCGCGTTTCCGGTCCAGGTGCCGGCCAGCGCGCCGAAGGAGCTCGTGGTCGCCGGCAGATCGGCATCCGTTCCCGTCGTCGACTTGTCGGCGGCGCAGAACACGACCGCCTCGGGGATCCATTGCCGATCCGCCATGAGTTGCTCGAGCGCGCCGTCGTCGACGAAACGGTGGTTCGATCCCTCGCCGTTCGCGAAGCCGTTGTTGTAGATGCGCGTGATCGCGGTGGTTCCCGCGGGGCATGCGCCGCCCGACGACGGCGTCTCGATGTAGAAGGCCTTTCCTTCGTAGTCCCAGCCGCGCACCGTGCCGGTCGTGGCCTTCTCCTGCGCGGCCTGCGCCTGGAGGCCCGCGCACTCGGAGGCGCTCGCGGTGTAGAAGTGCGAATTGGCGGCGCTCGAATAGAAGCGGCATACCGGGCTCGCATCGGCGGGCGCCGTGGCGGCGCTCGACCATGCCTGGAACGCGCGGCCCGTGCGCAGCCAGCCGGGCCCGGCCGCGCCGGCATCGATGCCGAGCGCTTCGGATGCGCTCGCGGTCACGAAGTAATGGCCGGTGACCTGGTTGTAGAACTCGACCGCCTGGGTGTCGGGCGCGGCGGCGCGGGCCGCGGCGCCCACGACGAGCAGGGCGGCCGCGAGAAGGGTGCTGGTTCGGTGCATTTCCGGAGCCTCCGTGGTTCGATGCGGTCCTCAACCAGCGCAAGGCACAGGCACGAGCCGTGCCAATCGGACTACCAGAGGGGAGACTCCCAGGGGCGGAGGGCGAAAGCGTCGGGCAACGGCGACGTCGCCGCGGCTCCTACGCCAAACTCGTTGATTCGACTACAGCGCGCGCGTCGCCATCCCGAGACGCACGGTTCCCATCGGCGTCATGGCGAACGGGCGGGCGGCTGCGCTGCCGTTGCGGCGCGGCGTATCGCCGCGGCTGGATCGGGGAGGGGCTAGTGCTTCACGGCGTCGCGCCCGGCCGCGCCCATCGACTGCATGCCGGGGTGCGAGACCGAGGCGTTGAGCGCCGTCGCGAGCGCCGCCTCGCCGCCGACGATCGCCGCCCAGTTGAGCTCGATGCCCTTGCGCTTTCCCTTGAGCACCAGCTTGAATCCCTCGGGCGATACCGTGAGCGTGTACTTCTCGCCGTTCACGTCGAGCTCGCGCTTGAACGCGGAGTTGAGCTTCGTGGTCATGGTGTCTTCGCTTCCTCGCGTTCCTGGGTTGTGGGTTGCGGGCCGAGGCCGTCGCGCACGGCTTCCTCCGGAAAGGCGAGCGCGACGCGTACCGGGTGGCCTGCGTGCGCGGGCACGATCGCTCGCGCCGAGCGAGTGACGCCATTGAGCTCGCCCTCGATGCGATAGCGCCCGGGCGCGAGCTTCATGTAGCAGAGCGGGCCCTGCGCGGTCTCGCGCAGCGTCTCGCCGCGCGCCGCGCCGTCGAGCGGGATCACCGAAACGTTTGCCCCCGCCACGTAATCGCCGCGTCCCGCAATGAAGAGCTCGAGGGCGAGGTCGGCGTCGCGCGCTTGCCCGGCGAGCGCCGCGCGCTCCTCGCTGCCGATGCCGCCGCACACGATCGGCCGCGGCTCGGCCCGTGCATGCAGGGAAAGCGCGGCCGCGGCGGCGAGGATCGTCACGGCGAAGGGGGTTCGGGCTCTCATGGACTTGTCGGAAATCGGCGGCGAGTGCGAATCCGGTCGGTAGACTCGGAGCCGGTCGCGAAGATTCCGGCCACGGTCCGTCCGGACGATGGCACCTACGCGGCGAGGAGCTCGCTCACCGTCTCGTCCTCGACCTGCGAGAACTCGCGGTAGAAGCGCGACACCGCGACGAAAGGCTGCGGCACCGCGAGCGTGACCACCTCGTCGGCGAGCGGACGTACACGCTCGAGTCCTTCGCGGGAGGCGACCGGCAGCGCGCATACCAGGCGGCTCGCGCCGCGTGCGCGCAGGAAGCGCAGCGCCGCGGTCATGGTCGAGCCGGTGGCGAGCCCGTCATCGACGACGATCACCGTGCGACCCGCGGGATCGGCGGACGGGCGTCCATGGCTCCAGCGCAGCCGCTGCTCGCGGATGCGCGCGAGCTGGGCCGCCTTCTCGCGCTCGAGGTACTCGCGGCTCACGGGGGTGTAGTCGAGGTCGGCCGAGAGCTCGAACGTGCCCGACTCGTCGATCGCGCCGATCGCGAACTCCGGATTGAAAGGGGAGCCGAGCTTGCGCACCAGCACCACGTCGAGATCGCCGTCGAGGCGATCGGCGAGGACGCGGCCCATCGGCACGGCGCCGCGCGGGATCGCGAGCACGAGCGGATCCGTGCCGCGGTAACGGCGCAGCGCCTGCGCAAGCTGGCAGGCGGCATCGAGGCGGTCTTCGAACAGCATGGGCGTTGGACGCGGCGGTCGGGCACGGGATTCCTGCCGCTACGCCGCGCGCGCTTGTCGGAGGACGTGAAGGCGATGTCGCCGCGGTTCGATCGCTTGTCGGATCGGCGGG
This sequence comes from Usitatibacter sp., assembly GCA_035605915.1. Classification (GTDB taxonomy): domain Bacteria; phylum Pseudomonadota; class Gammaproteobacteria; order Burkholderiales; family Usitatibacteraceae; genus Usitatibacter. The sequence continues at coordinate 92,117 of DATNGJ010000070.1, read as the reverse complement.
CGAGCCGCATACTGCGCGCGATGAAAATCCCCGCGTTGCTGCTCGGCGCCGTGCTCGGCGCCCAATCCGCGCTCGCCGCGTCCTTCGACGATCCCAATCCCGAGATCGCGGCCATAGTTTCGGAGGTCTCGCCCGCGCGCATCGAGCACACCATCCGGACGCTGGTCGGCTTCGGCACCCGCAACTCGCTCTCCGACACGGTCTCGGACGCGCGCGGCGTGGGTGCGGCGCGCCGCTGGATCAAGGCGCAGCTGGAAGGGTGCTCGAAGGAATCCGGCGGCAGGCTCCAGGTGGCCTTCGATCCCCACCACGTCGAGTCCGGCTCGCGCATCCCGCGGCCCACCGACATCGTGAACGTCGTCGCGACCCTTCCCGGCGACCAGCCCGAGAGCCGCGATCGCATCTACGTCGTGAGCGGGCATTACGACTCGATGCCGTCGAGCCCCACCGACGGCGAGAAGGACGCGCCCGGCGCCGACGACGACGCCTCCGGCAGCGCGGTGTCCATCGAGCTCGCCTGCGTGATGTCGCGCCACCATTTCGACGCGACGCTCGTCTTCATGACGGTGGCGGGCGAGGAGCAGGGGCTCTACGGTTCCACAGGATTCGCCGAGGCCGCGCGCGCGAAAGGCCTCGATATCGAGGGCATGCTCGACAACGACATCGTGGGCTCGTCCAGGGGGCCGGACGGCCGCATCGACCAGGGCCGCGTGCGTCTCTTCGCGCAGGGCGTTCCTTACGGCAAGGAGATTCCCGATGCGCTCCTGCCGATCCTGCGCACCGGCGGCGAGAACGACGTTCCGGCGCGCCAGCTCGCGCGCGCCGTCGCGCGCGCGGGCGCGACCTACGTGCCGGGGCTGCGCGTGCAGATCATCTGGCGCGTCGACCGCTACCTGCGCGGCGGCGACCATTTCCCGTTCCTCAAGATGGGCTATCCCGCGGTGCGCTTCACCGAGCCGGTGGAGGACTTCCATCACCAGCACCAGGACGTGCGCGTGGAGAACGGCGTGCAGTACGGCGACCTGCCGCAATACGTCGACTTCGGCTACGTCGCGCAGGTGGCGCGCGTGAACGGCGCGGCGCTCGCGTCCCTCGCGCTCGCCCCGGCGGCGCCGCGCGAGGTGGAGGTCGAGGCGCTCAGGCTCGAGAACGACACGACCCTGCGCTGGGCGCCCAACCACGAGCCCGACCTCGGCGGCTATCGCGTGGTGTGGCGCGAGACCACCGCGCCCGACTGGCAGCACGCGCGCGACGTGGGGAACGTCACCACCGCGACGCTGCCGGTCTCCAAGGACAACTACATCTTCGGCGTGGAGGCGTACGACCGCGACGGCAACGTGTCGCCGGCCACCTATCCGCGCCCGTACTTCCCTCCCCGCCTCAGGCGCTAGCGAGCCGCATGCTGCGCGGCTTGCGCTCGCGCGGCTGGGTGGAGACGCGAGCGCGCCTGGATCGCCGAGCGCGAAGGCGAGCGCATCGGCTGCGTGATGCTGGTCGCGCGCTCGATCTACCGCGCGCAGGGCTTCCGCCACGTCGCGCGGGAGCCGCACGAGAGCTTCGGCGCGAAGCTCGTGGGGGAGGACCGGGAGCTCGCGCTCGGCCGCCTCAGAGCACCGGCGAAGTGAGGCGCGCGATCGATTCGAGGATCACGGTGAGCCGGGGATTGCGCTTGCGCAGCCGGAACGGCTGGCTCGCCGCGCGATCGCGCTCGAAGCGCGCGGCGAGCTTGCCGATCACGGCGCGATCGTAGAACGCGGCGGCGATCTCGAAGTTGAGGCGGAAGCTGCGGTTGTCGAGGTTCGCGGTGCCCACCAGCGCGACGCTCTCGTCCACCACGATGGTCTTCGCGTGCAGCATCGGCGGCCCGTACTCGAAGATCACGATGCCCGCCTTGGCGAGCGCCTCGCAGTACGTGTGCGAGGCGGCGGTCACGAGCTTCGAGTCGCCGAGCTTGGGCACGATCACGTGCACGTCGACGCCGCGCAGGTCGGCGATGCGCAGCGCCGTCTCGAGCGCCTCGTCGGGGATGAGGTAGGGGGTCTCGATCCACACGCGGTGGCGTGCGCCCGCGATCGCGGCGAGCACGAAGGCGAGCAGCGGCGCCGACTCGTCGTCGGGTCCCGAGGCGAGGATCTGCACCGGGATGCCGGGCTCGCAGGGCTTCGCCGGCGGGAAATACGACGGCACGCTCTGCGGGGTCATGCGAAAGGAGCCCCCGGCGTAGGTCCAGTTCTCGAGGAAGAGCCGCTGCATCTTCCTCACCGGCTCGCCCTCGATGCGCGCATGCTCGTCGCGCCACGCCGCCTTGCCCGAGCGCGTCGCGCTCTCCGGGTCGTGGATGTTCACGCCGCCGAGGAAGCCCACGCCGCCGTCGATCACCGCGATCTTGCGATGCGTGCGGAAGTTCGCGAAGTGCAGGCTCGCGACCGAGAGCTTCACCGGGTTGAAGCGCAGCACCTCGCCGCCCGCCTCGAGGAGCGGCTGCCAGAACGAGCGCTTGAGCGCGGGCGAGCCGACCGCGTCGTAGAGCACGCGCACCTCGACGCCGCGCTTCGCCGCCTCCACGAGCAGGTCGCGGAAGCGCGAGCCGACGGCGTCGGGCTCCCAGATGTAGTACTCGAGGTGCACGTGGTGGCGCGCGGCGCGGATCGCCTGCGCGAGCGCGGCGAGCTTCGCGTCGCCGTTGTCGAAGAGCTTCACGGCGGAGGCGAAAGTCGGCTCTCCCTGGCCGAGGCGCTTGCCCACGGTGGCGAGCGCCGACGCGTCGGCCGGCAGGCGCGGCTTCTCCGGCGCGCAGGAATTGCGCAGGTGCTCGGAGACCTGGCCCGCGAGCGAGCGCGCGACGCCATAGCGGCGCCGGCGCCGATGCAGGCGGCGCGGGCCGAACACGAGGTAGTAGAGGCCCGAGACCACGGGGAGCGCGACGAAGGCGAAGATCCACGCGAGCGTCGCCGTGGGCGAGCGGCGGTTCTGCAGCAGGCTCACCACCGCGAGCACCACCCACACCAGGTAGGAGGCGACGAAGATCAGGAACCACGGCAACGCTTCCATGTCCGGAGGATACAATCAATCGAATCGAACACCGGTCGGAGGCGCACATGACCGCACGCCAGCCGCTCACCCCGCCCTACAACGCGGCGCAACTGCAAGGCCGCATCGCGCGGCAATGGGACGAGGACGTCGTCCGCCAGCTGGTCGACTACGTGCGCATCCCGGCGAAATCGCCGCATTTCGACCCGCGCTGGCGGGAGAACGGGCACATCGAGAAGGCGGTGCGCCTCGCGCGCGACTGGGCCCTCGCGCAGCCGGTCGCCGGCCTCGAGCTCGAGGTCGTGCGCCTCGAGGGCCGCACGCCGGTGGTGTTCTTCGACGTGCCCGCCACGCCCGGCGCGAGCGGCGAGACCGTGCTCCTCTACGGGCACCTCGACAAGCAGCCGGAGATGACCGGCTGGCGGACGGGCTTCGGCCCGTGGACGCCGGTGATCGAGGAGGGACGGCTCTACGGACGCGGCGGCGCCGACGACGGCTACGCGATCTTCGCCGCGCTCTGCGCGATCCTCGCGCTCGACGTGCAGGGTGTCCCGCGCCCGCGTTGCGTGGGGCTCGTCGAGACCTGCGAGGAAAGCGGCAGCTACGACCTGCCCGCCTACCTCGAGGCGCTCGCCCCGCGCATGGGCAGCGTGGGCCTGGTGATCGCGCTCGACTCGGGCGCCGGCAACTACGAGCAGCTGTGGGCGACCACGTCGCTGCGCGGCCTGGTGAACGGCACGCTCTCGGTGAACATCCTCACCGAAGGCGTGCACTCGGGCGATGCGGGCGGCGTCGTGCCTTCGTCCTTCCGCATCGCGCGCCAGCTGCTCGACCGCCTCGACGACTCGCGCACCGGCGTGGTGAGGCCGGGCGAATTCGCGTGCGCCATCCCGGAGGAGCGGCGCGAGCAGGCTCGCCAGGCGGCGCGGATCCTCGGCGACACGCTCTGGCAGCGCTTCCCGTGGGCGAGCTGCTGCGACAACCAGGGCACGGCGCGGCTCTTCGCGCAGCCCTCGACCAAGGACCCGGTGGAGCTGATCCTCAACCGCACCTGGCGCGCCGCGCTCGCGGTCACCGGGGCGGACGGGCTGCCGGCGATCGAGCACGCGGGCAACGTCCAGCGGCCGCGCACCGCGCTCAAGCTCTCGATGCGCCTGCCGCCCGCGCTGGACGCGGAGACGGCGGCGCGCACCATGAAGACGATGCTCGAGAGCGACCCGCCGTACTCGGCGGTGGTGAGCTTCGACTACGACTCCGCGGCGACCGGCTGGAACGCGCCCTCGGCCGCCCCGTGGCTCTCCGAAGCCCTCGACCAGGCGTCGCACGCGCTGTTCGGCAAGCCCGCGGCGTACATGGGCGAGGGTGGCACGATCCCGTTCATGGGCATGCTGGGCGCGAAGTTCCCGCAGGCGCAGATCCTCGTGACGGGCGTGCTCGGCCCGCGTTCCAACGCCCACGGCCCGAACGAGTTCCTGGACCTCGCCTACGCGAAGAAGGTGACCACGGCAACCGCGATGGTGATCGCCGCGATGTGAGTGCAAAAAGGGTCAGGTTACTTTTTCGTTGTGGCTGGGCGAAAAAGTAACCTGACCCCGTCTTGCGATTTCCAGGACGATCGCCGCGTCCATGGGCTCGGCGAAGTAGTACCCCTGCGCGGCGTCACAGCCGAGCTCGGCCATCAGCTCGCCCTGCTCCTCGCTTTCGACCGCCTGCGCGACGACGCGAAGCCCGAGCGCGTGCGCCATGGAGACGGTCGCGCGCACGATCGCCGCGCACTCGCGCCGCACCGGGCAGCTGCTCACCAGCGTGCGGTCGATCTTCACCACCTCGAACGGAAGCCCGCGCACCAGGCCGAGCGCCGAAAATCCGCTGCCGAAATTGTCGATCGCCATCTGCACGCCGAGGGCCTCGAGCGCGCGCAGCGTGCGATGGGTCGCGTCGCCGCCTTCCATGAGGACCGGCTCGGCGATCTCCAGGCGCAGGAGGCGGGGCTCGACCCGGTGCGCCTCGAGCGCGCGCGACACCTGCTCGGCGAGCTCCGTCTGCTGCAGCTGGCGCGCGGAGACGTTCACGCCGACCACGATCGGAGCGCCCGCATCGGCCCACGCGCGGGCGTCGGCGAGCGCGCGGTCGATCACCCACTGTGCGATCGCGGGCGCGATGCCGGTCTCCTCGGCCACCGGCATGAACTCGGGCGGCGTCGAGACGCCGGAGGCCGGATCGTTCCAGCGCAGCAGCGCCTCGGCGGCGACGATGCGGCCGGTGGAGAGGTCCACCTCCGGCTGGTACTCGATGAAGAGCTGGTCGTTCTCCAGCGCCTCGCGCACGCGCCGCTCGAGCTGCAGGCGACGATGCGAGAGCACGTTGAGCTCCGGCGAATAGAACTGGAAGTTGTTGCGCCCGCGCTCCTTCGACTGGTACATCGCGGTGTCGGCATTCGCGAGCAGCGTCTCGATCTCGTCGCCGTCCTCGGGGAAGCTCGCGATGCCGATGCTCGCCGAGACCGCGGCCTCGCGCCAGTCCACCGGCACCGGCCGCTCGACCATCGCGAGCACCTTCTGCGCGACGATCATCACCTCCTCGGGGCCGTGGTGCTCCTCGATCAGGATCACGAACTCGTCGCCGCCCAGCCGTGCCACGAGGTCGCTCTGGCGCACCGCCGTGACGAGCCGCTCCGCCACCGCCTTGAGCAGGGTGTCGCCGGCGGCATGCCCCATGGTGTCGTTCACCTCCTTGAACCGGTCGAGGTCCACGAAGAGGAGCGAGAACTGCGCCGAGCGCCGCCGCGCCTTGTGCAAGGTGCGCTCGAGCGACTCGAGGAACATGGCGCGGTTGGGGAGCCCCGTGAGCGGGTCGTGCAGCGCGCGCCGGCGCATGTCCTCCTGCACGCGCTTGCGGTCGTCGATGTTGGCGAGCGCGATGAGCAGGCACTCGGTGCCCGCGTAATGCACGCGGCGCGCCGAGAGCAGCACCCACGGGTCGCGCCCGTTCTCCGCGCGCAGGTGCACCTCGAAGTCGTCGACGCTGCCCTGGCGCGCGAGCTGCTCGCCGAGCGCCGCGCGGATCGCCGGGTCGGCGTGGAAATCCGAGAGCGGCCGCTCGAGCGCCGCCTGGAAGCCGACCCCGAGCTGCTCGAGCGCCTTCACGTTGAGGTAGAGCAGCCGCTGGTCGGACTCGCGCGCGATGAGCAGCGGCATCGGCGCCGCCTCGATCACGCGGCGCAGCTGCGCCTCGCTCTCGGCGAGCGCCTCCTGCAGGCGCGCGTTCTGCGTGAGGAAGCGGCGCGAGACCGTGATGCCCGTGATGAGCAGCACGCCGGTGACGATGCCGATGCCGATCGCGAGGAACGCCTGGGCGGTGCGCTCCATGTCGTCGAGGGTCTGCGCGAAGTCGCTCTCGAGCGGCACCAGGTCGCGGTGGATGCGGTGGATGCGCCGCACGACTTGATCGGCAGCGTCCGCCTCGATCGCGGGCGCCTCGCGCAGGTGCGCGCCGATCGCGCCCAGCTCGTCGACGGCGGCGTCGCTGCGCGCCCACACCGTCATCAGGTAGCGCATCGGCGGGGTGCGGCCCAGCAGCGCGTAGAGGTCCAGCAGGCCGGGGACGTCTTCGTTGCGAAGGCCGCCCGCGACCATGCCGCGACGGAAGGCCTCGACGTCCGGATGCGGCCGGGTGAGCGCGACGCGAGCCGCGCGGTCGCCCTCGACCACCAGCATGGCGCGGCGATACGCCTGGTAGTCCTCGTCGGCGTGCAGCCGCGCGTAGCGCGCGAGGTAGAACACGGCGTCGCGCTCGGCCTTGGCCCACATCGCCTCGCCCGAGATGAACGCCTGTCCCGAGGAGAGCAGCCGCGCGCTGTAGACGGTGAGACCGAGGAGGCAGATCACGATCGCGACGAAGAGCCACACGATCGCGATCGGCCGCGAACGCGGCATGGCCGATCCGATGGGGGTGATCGCTGCGAGGTCGCCGCCGCTCATGACGATGCCGCTCTCCTGATGGTCTTGTCAGCCCGTCCCGTCGAGAGATCGGACAGCAGGCTCCCCTCGTGCGTTCAGAATAACGCCGTGGGGCGACGAGCGGCGCGCGGGCGCCGACGGGCGTCGCGACGCTGCGTAAGAAATACCGCCGGTTACAATCGACGGTTTCCGTATCGAGGCTTCCGGGTCCCATGACTACGCTATCCGTCCGCTCGATCCTCGCGGGTCGCGCGCCTTCCGGCCAGCCGGTGACGCTGCGCGGCTGGGTGCGCACGCGGCGCGATTCCAAGGCCGGCCTCTCGTTCGTGCACGTCTCCGACGGCTCGTGCTTCCACCCGCTGCAGGTGGTCGCGCCGGCGGCGCTCGCCAACTACGCGAGCGAGGTGCAGAAGCTCACCGCCGGATGCGCGGTGGAAGCGACCGGCACCATCGTGCCCTCGCCGGCGAAGGGGCAGCCGTTCGAGATGCAGGCGAGCGGCCTGCGGGTGCTCGGCTGGGTGGAGGATCCCGACACGTACCCGATCCAGCCCAAGGCGCACACGATGGAGTTCCTGCGCGAGGTGGCGCACCTTCGCCCGCGCACCAACGTGATCGGCGCGGTCTCGCGCGTGCGCCACACGCTCGCCATGGCGATCCATCGCTTCTTCAGCGACGACGGCTTCGTCTGGGTGAACACGCCCATCATCACCGCCTCCGATGCCGAGGGCGCGGGCGAGCTCTTCCGCGTCTCCACCCTCGACCTCGCGAACCTGCCGCGCAGCGCCGACGGCAAGGTCGATTTCTCCAAGGATTTCTTCGGGCGCGAGGCGTTCCTCACCGTCTCGGGCCAGCTCAACGTCGAGACGTACTGCATGGCGCTCTCGAAGGTCTACACCTTCGGGCCCACGTTCCGCGCCGAGAACTCGAACACCAGCCGCCACCTCGCCGAGTTCTGGATGGTCGAGCCGGAGATCGCCTTCGCCGACCTCTCCGACGACGCGACGCTCGCCGAGCGGCTCCTCAAGCACGTGTTCGCCGCGGTGCTCGCCGAGCGGCCCGACGACATGGCGTTCTTCGAGGAGCGCATCGAAAAGGGCGTGATCGCGAAGCTGCAGGCGATCGTCGACAAGCCCTTCGTGCGCATGGACTACACCGACGCGGTCGAGGCGCTCGCGAAATCGAAGCAGCCATTCGAGTTCCCGGTGAAGTGGGGCATGGACCTGCAGAGCGAGCACGAGCGCTTCCTCGCCGAGAAGCACGTCGGGGGCCCGCTGATCCTCGTGAACTACCCGAAGGAGATCAAGGCGTTCTACATGCGCCTGAACGACGATGGGAAGACGGTCGCCGCCATGGACGTGCTCGCGCCGGGCATCGGCGAGATCGTCGGCGGCTCGCAGCGCGAGGAGCGCCTGGACGTGCTCGACCGGCGCATCGCCGAGGCGGGCCTCGACCGCGAGGCCTATTCCTGGTATCGCGACCTGCGCCGCTACGGCACCGTGCCGCACGCCGGATTCGGGCTGGGGTTCGAGCGCACCGTGGCGTACGTGACGGGCCTTTCCAACGTGCGCGACGTGATCCCGTTCCCGCGGACGCCCGGGCACGCGCGGTACTGACCTTGTCCCATGGCGTTGAGCGGCGGGCAGGGCTCCCGTCCGCTCCAACGCCGTTCCCGCGGGCCGATTCATCCCCGTTGATTTACAATTCGTCCCTCGTTTACCGCAGTCCGTCGCCTTCCGGCTACCCGCCGGCAGCGCCACGGCCTACCCTCTTGGCTCCAAAAGAAAACAAGAGACCGATGCACCGATCGCTCCTCGCCCTGCTCCTCGTCCTTGCCGCCGCGCTCGCCGGCTGCAAGGGCCCGTCCGCGGCCCAGACCACGGGACCCGCGCCGTTGCTCATCGCCCCGGAAGACCTGCTTACCATCCACAACGCGTCGCTCAGCTCCGGGCCGGCGATCACCGGCGCGATCCAGCCCGAGCGCCGCGCCGACCTGCGCGCCGAGGTGCAGGCGATCGTGATGCAGGTCTACAAGGAGAACGGCGATCCGGTGCACAAGGGCGACCTGCTGGTGCGCCTGGACGACACGGCGATCCGCGACCAGCTCGCCTCCGCGCAGGCCGCCGAGCGCGCCGCGGGCCAGGCCCTGGACCAGGCCGAGCGCCAGTTCGAGCGCATGAAGACGCTGCGCGCCTCCGGCATGACCTCCGCACAGGCCCTGGACGACGCCGAGGGCCGCCGCAACGGCGCGCAGAGCGACCTGGAGGGCGCCAAGGCACGCGTGGTGAGCGCTCGCCAGCAGATGCAGCGCACCGAGGTTCGCGCGCCCTTCGACGGCATCGTGAGCGAGCGCAAGGTGTCCCCGGGCGACACCGCGCAGCTGGGCAAGGAGCTGCTCAAGGTGATCGATCCCAACAGCATGCGCTTCGAGGCCGCGATCGCCGCCGATCACGTCGCCGAGGTGCGCGCCGGCCAGACCGTGCATTTCCGCGTGAACGGCTACGGGGAGCAGGAGTTCGTCGGCCGCGTGCGGCGCGTGAATCCCGCCGCCGATCCGATGACGCGCCAGGTCCAGGTGCTGGTGGACTTCGTGGGCGACAAGCAGCCGAAGCTCGCGGGGCTCTACGCCGAGGGGCGGCTGGAGACGCGCACCAGCGCGAGCCTCATGATCCCGCCGAGCGCGGTCGTGCGCGAGGGCGACCGCGTGTCCGCCTTCCGGGTCGGCGGCAACAAGCTGCACAAGGTCGCGGTCAAGCTCGGCGATCGCGACGCGCGCAGCGGCGATTTCCCGGTGACGAGCGGGCTCGCCGAGGGCGACCGGGTGCTGCGCTATCCCACCGTGCTGCTGAAGGACGGGCAGCCGGTGCAGGCTTCCGCGGGCGCCTCGCTCGCGTCCTCCGAAGCGCGCAAGTAGATGGTCCTTTCCGACTTCAGCATCCGGCGCCCGGTCGCGACGGTGGCGATCGTGATCGCGCTGATGTGCCTGGGGCTCCTCGCGCTCAACAAGCTGCGCGTGAACCAGATTCCCGACGTCGAGATGCCGGTGATCGTGGTGAACGTGCCCTATCCGGGCGCCTCGCCCGAGACGGTGGAGCGCGAGATCATCGACCGCGTGGAGAAGGCGCTGCAGAGCATCCCGCAGGTCTACCAGATCCGCTCCACCGCCTCGGAAGGCAGCGCGCAGATCGTCATCCAGTTCAACTTCAAGAAGAACATGGTCGAGGCGTCCGACGAGATCCGCAACGCCATCGCGTCGGTGCGCTACAAGCTGCCGCTCGAGATGCGCGAGCCGATCCTGCAGCGCATCGACCCCGCCGCGCAGCCCATCATGCAGCTCGCGCTCTCCTCCACCGCGCAGTCGCACGCCGAGATCTCGCGCCTCGCCGAAGACGTGCTCGCCGACCGCTTCCGCGCGATCGACGGGGTGGCGGTTGTGAGCGTGAACGGGTCGCTCAAGCGCGAGCTTTCGGTGCTCCTCCACGCCGAGAAGCTGCGCGAGTACAACGTGTCGGTCTCCGACGTGGTGAACGCGCTGCAGGCGCAGAACATGACCGCGCCGGTGGGCCGCGTGAAGGGTCCGCTCGACGAGGAGAGCATCCGCCTGGTGGGCCGCATCGAGTCGCCGCGCGAGTTCGAGGACGTGGTGGTGAAGCGCGACGCGGGCACGATCGTGCGCCTGGGCCAGGTCGCCACGGTGCAGGACGGCTTCGCCGAGCCGACCGGCTACAGCCTTCGCAACGGCCGCGCCAACGTGAACCTCTCGATCACGCGCTCGCGCGACGCGAGCACGGTGACCGTCGCGAACAAGGTGAGGAGCCTCGTCACCGACATCGACAAGACGCTTCCGAAGGGCACCAAGCTCGAGGTGACGCAGGACGGCGGCCGGGACGCCTCGAACAGCCTCGAGAACGTGATCCACGCGCTCATCTTCGGCGCCATGCTCACGATCGTCGTGGTGTACCTGTTCCTCAACTCGTGGCGCTCGACGCTCATCACGGCGCTCTCGCTCCCGACCTCGGCGATCGCGGCCTTCATCGCGGTGTGGGCGTGCGGCTTCACGCTCAACTTCATGACGCTCCTCGGCCTGTCGCTCGCGATCGGGGTGCTGATCGACGATGCGATCGTGGTGCGCGAGAACATCGTGCGCCACATGGAGCGCGGCGCCGACCGCATGAACGCGGCGCGCGCGGGCACCGCCGAGATCGGGCTCGCGGTCGCCGCGACCACGTTCTCCATCATCGCGGTCTTCATCCCGGTCGCCTTCATGGGCGGAGGCGCGGGCGAGTGGTTCCGGCCCTTCGCGCTCACGGTGGCTTCCTCGGTGCTGGTGAGCCTCTTCATCTCCTTCACGCTCGACCCGATGCTCTCCGCGTACTGGGGCGATCCGGTGGGCTACCGGCACGCGCGGAAGCGCGGGCTGCGCCTCGCGCTCTCGCGCTTCAACGACTGGTTCGACCACCAGGCCGACCGCTACGGGCGCGTCATCGCCTGGGCGCTGCACCATCGGAGCTGGATGGCGGCGATCGCGGTGACCGCGTTCGTCTCCGCGCTCGCGTTGCAGGCGACCGTGGGCGGCACCGAGTTCCTGCCCGTTTCCGACTGGGGCACGATCGCGATCGACGTGCGCACCCCGTCCTCGGCGAGCCTCGACTATTCGAAGCTCAAGGTGGAAGCGGCGGCGGCGCTCGCGCGCTCCGAGATCCCCGAGACCAAGGCGACCAACACCATCGTCTATCCGGGCGGCGGGCGCGTGTACGTGGACCTCGGCAAGAGCTACGAGCGCAAGCGCTCGGCGGTGCAGATCGCGGCGGCGCTGCGCGGCGTGCTCGCGCGGCTCGTCGGCGCGGAGTACACGGTGCTGGACGACCTCAACAACGGCGCGAGGAAGCCGGTGCAGATCCAGTTCTCCGGGCCGGACCCGCGCCGCCTCATGGCGCTCACCACCGAGTTCATGGATCGCATGAAGCGCATTCCGGGCGCGGTGGACGTCGGGCTCTCGGAGCAGGAGCCGATGGACGAGCTGCGCATCGACCTCGATCGCGGGCTCGCCAACGCGATGGGCGTCTCCGTCGCCGATGCCGCGCAGGCCCTGCGCGTCGCCTTCGCCGGCGTGGAGGTGGGCGACTGGGTCGATCCCACCGGCGAGTCGCGCGACGTCGCCGTGCGGCTCGCGCCCGAGGATCGCGTCGACGCCTCGAACATCGAGCACCTGCCGATCGCGCTGAACGGCGCGAACGCCATGGTGCCGCTCGACCAGATCGCCGACATCACGATGGGCAAGGGACCCGCGCAGATCCAGCACGCCGACGGCAAGCGCACCATCGCCGTCTCGGCGAACGCCCACGGCCGCTCCGCGGGCGAGGTCACCGCCGACGCGCTGAAGCTCGCGAAGCAGATGGAGTTCCCCGACGGCTACACCATCAGCCTGGGGAGCGCCTCGCGCGACCAGAGCGAAGTCTTCAGCGAGATGTTCACCGCGCTCATCATGGGCATCGTGCTCATGTACCTCGTGCTCGTGGTGCAGTTCGGCTCCTTCACGGCGCCGCTCCCGGTCATGATGTCGCTGCCGCTCTCGCTCATCGGCGTGGTGGCCGCGCTCCTCGTCACGCACGGCACGCTCAACCTCATGAGCTTCATCGGCATCATCATGCTGATGGGACTGGTCGCGAAGAACGCGATCCTGCTCCTCGACTGCGCGCGCAAGGAGGAGCAGCAGGGCGTCGGCCGCGAGGATGCGCTGATGCACGCCGGGCGAGTGCGCCTGCGCCCGATCCTCATGACCACCTTCGCGCTCATCGCCGGGATGATGCCGGTCGCGATCGGCGTGGGCGAGGGCGGCGAGTTCTATCGTCCGATGGCGGTGGCGATCATCGGCGGAACCGTCACCTCGACGCTCCTCACGCTCCTCGTGGTGCCGACGTTCTACGACTCGATCGAGATCGCGCGCGAGCGCGCGATCGCGAAATTCAGCCGCCGCGCCGAGCGCTGGAATCCGGCGCTCGCGTTCGTCGCGACGGTCCTCGAGGCGCTCCTCACGCTCGTCCTCGCGCGCTTCGGCTTCCGCGCGCTGCTGCGGCTGGCGCGCCGCCGTCCGGCCCCGGCCGCGGTGCCCGGCATCGACAGCGGCGTGCAGACGGGCGACTAGCCTCGGCCGCCCCGAAGCGGCCTGCGCGCCGGGCCCGGCCCGCGCGGTCACAATTTCTTACGTTCGCTCGGGCGGAGCGCGGTTTCGGGTCTCGGACGCGGGGTATCATTCCAGGCTGCCCCATGAGCGCGCCGCCCGCCCATTCCGTCCCCCACACCCGCCGCCGGTGGCTGGTCGGGATCGTCGTCGTCGTCGTGATCGCCGCGGTGGTGGGCTGGCGGCTCGCCGGCAAGGGCTCCCAGGCGCGCGGCGCACGCAAGGCCGGTGGCCCGGTCGCGGTGGTCACCGCGATCGCCGAATCGCGCGACGTGCCGGTGCGCCTCGCCTCCAACGGCACCGTGACCGCCATCCAGTCGGTCGACCTGCGCGCGCAGATCACGAGCACCGTGAAGCAGGTGCACATCCGCGAGGGCCAGGCGGTGAAGGGCGGCGAGCTTCTCTTCACGCTCGACGCCGGTACCGAGGAGGCGAACCTCGCCAAGGCGCGCGCGCAGGTGGAGAAGGACCAGGCCGACCTCGCCACCGCCAGGCGCAACCTCGATCGCCAGCAGGAGCTCTTCCGCACCCACTTCATCTCGCAGGCGGCGCTCGACACCGCGCAGAACTCGGTGGACACGCTCACCGGCCAGCTCGCGATCGACCGCGCGGCGGTCGAGGCGGCGCGCGTGGCACTCACCTACACCGAGATCCGCGCGCCGTTCGCCGGGCGCACGGGGCTCATCAACGTGCGTGCGGGAAGCCTGGTGCAGCCGACCGGCGCGGCGAGCAGCACCGCGGTCCCGGCGATGGTGACCGTCACGCAGGTGGACCCGATCGACGTCGCCTTCACGCTTCCCGAGCGCGAGCTCCCGGCGCTGCAGCAGGCGTACGCCAGCGGGGCGCTGCGCGCCTCGGCCTCGGCGCCGGGCACCGACGAGACGTTCACCGGCAAGGTGATCTTCGTCGACAACGCGGTCGACACGGCGACCGGCACCATCCGCCTCAAGGCGGAGTTCGACAACCCGAAGGCGAAGCTCTGGCCCGGCATGTTCGTGAACGTGCAGGTCTCGCCGCGCACCATCCGCAACGCCACGGTGGTTCCGGCCCAGGCGGTGCAGACCGGTCCCGACGAGCGCTTCATCTATGTCGTGGGCGCCGACCACAAGGTGGCCGAGACTCCGGTGAAGCTCGCGTACGTCGAGCAGGGGTTCGCGGTGGTCGACGGGCTCAAGGCCGGCTCGCGCGTGGTGGTCGAGGGTGCGCAGAACGTGCGGCCGGGCAGCGTCGTCGCCGAGTCCGACCGCACCGGCCCCGGCAACGAGGAAGCGGCGAAGGGCGAACCGCGCAAGCCCGAGAAGGGCAAGGCCGGGAAGCCCGCCTGAGCGCCGCGCTTCGCCCGTGAACATCTCCGAGCCGTTCATCCGCCGTCCGGTGATGACGGTGCTGCTGTCCGCGGCGGCCGTGGTCGCCGGGATCCTCGCCTACGGCGGCATCCCGATCGCGGCGCTCCCCCAGTTCGACACGCCGATCATCCAGGTGACGGCGGTGCTGCCCGGCGCGAGCCCCGAGACCATGGCCTCGTCGGTCGCGACCCCGCTCGAGAAGCAGTTCTCCACCATCTCGAGCCTCGACGTGGTGAGCTCCACCTCGACCCAGGGCCAGACGCAGATCACGCTCGAGTTCAACCAGAACCGCGACATCGACGAGGCGGCCGTGGACGTGCAGGCGGCGCTCTTCCGCGCCTCGCGCAACCTCCCGCCGGAGATGACGACGCCGCCTTCCTACCGGAAGGTGAACCCGAGCGAGTTCTCGATCATCTTCGTGACGCTCACCTCGCCCTCGATGTCGCTCTCGGACCTCGACGGCTACGCCGAGAACCTGATCTCGCCCACGCTCTCGACGCTGCCGGGCGTGGCGCAGATCATCGTCGCCGGCCAGAAGCGCTTCGCGGTGCGCGTGAAGGCGCGGCCCGACGCGCTCGCCGCCCGCAACCTCACGCTCGACGACATCGCCAACGCGATCAAGACGGCGAACGCGAACACCCCGGTCGGCACGCTCGACGGCGCGCGCCAGACGCTCACCATCCTCGCCAACAAGCAGCTCACCCACGCCGACGACTTCAAGCCGCTCATCGTCGCGACGCTCCCCAACGGCAGCGTGGTGCGCCTGCGCGACGTGGCCGACGTCGAGGACAGCGTCGAGTCCGTGAAGACCGCCGCGTGGTCCAACGGCGAGCCGGCGATCACGCTCTTCATCCAGCGCCAGCCGGGCGCCAACACGGTCGCCGCGATCGACTCCATCAAGGCGGCGCTGCCGAGCGTGCTCTCGCAGATGCCGAAGTCGGTCGACCTCCAGGTGCAGCTCGACCGCTCGATCTCGATCCGCGACGCGATCCACGACGTGAAGCTCACGCTCGCCATCACCGCCGTGCTGGTGATCCTCGTGATCTACCTCTTCCTGCGCCGCCCCTCGGCGACGATCATCCCGGCGCTCTCGCTGCCGATCTCGCTCATCGGCACGCTCGCCCTCATGCGCGCGCTCGGGCTGTCGATCGACAACGTGTCGCTCCTCGGCATCACGCTCGCGGTGGGGCTGGTGGTCGACGACGCCATCGTGATGCTGGAGAACATCGTGCGCCACATCGAGGCCGGGATGGAGCCGTTCAAGGCGGCCATCGTGGGCTCGAAGGAGATGTGGTTCACCATCGTCTCGATCTCGATCTCGCTGGTGGCGGTCTTCATCCCGATCTTCTTCATGCCGGGCGTGATCGGCGGCCTCTTCCACGAGTTCGCGATCGTGGTCTCGCTCGCGATCCTGGTCTCGGCCGGCGTCTCGCTCACGCTGGTCCCGATGCTCGCCAGCCGCTACATCCGCCACGAGCGCGAGGACGACCCGGTGCTGCGCTGGACCGCGTGGTTCGAGCGGTTCTTCCAGTGGGTGCTGCGCTGGTACGGGTTCTTCCTCGACTGGTGCCTGGGCCATCGCCTCGTGGTGCTGGTGCTCGCCGGCGCGACGCTCGCCGCCACCGTCGCCCTCGTGATCATCATGCCGAAGGGCTTCTTCCCGACCGAGGACATCGGCCAGGTCTCGGTGAACGTGGAGGCGGTGGAGGACATCTCGTACCCGGCGATGTTCGACGTGCTGATGCGGGTCGACCGCGTGATCCGCGCCGATCCCTCGGTCGACACGGTGCTCACGCGCGCCGACGACACCAACAACGCGGGGCGGCTCTTCATCAACCTGAAGCCGCGCGGCGAGCGCCCGCCGCTGCTGCAGGTGCTGGAGAACCTGCGCCGCGAGACCCGCTCGATTCCCGGCGTGAACGTGTACTTCAACCCGGTGCAGAACCTGCGGATCGGCGGGCGCGTCTCGAAGAGCCAGTTCCAGTACGTGATGAGGAGCGTCGAGCCCTCGCAGCTCTACGAGTATTCCGGCAAGCTCATGGCGCTCATGCGCGCCGACCCGATCTTCCGCGACGTGACGAGCGACGCGCAGCTGAAGGGCCTGCAGGCCGAGCTCACCATCGACCGCGAGAAGGCCGAGGCGCTGGGCGTGAACATCCAGGACATCCGCAGCGCGCTCTACAGCGCGTTCGGCGACCGGCAGGTCTCCACCATCTACACCGCGGTGGACTCGTACGAAGTGATCCTGCAGGCGACCGATGCCGACAAGCAGGACGAGAGCGCCTTCTCGAAGATCTACGTGCGCGGCAGGGGCGGCGCGCTGGTGCCGCTCACGAGCTTCTCGCACGTGGTGCGCACGGTGGGCCCGGTCGCGATCAACCACACCGGGCAGCTGCAGTCGATCACGGTGTCGTTCAACCTCGCGCCCGGGGCCTCGCTCGGACAGGCCTCGGACAAGATCGACGTCTGGCGCGACCAGATCCACCTGCCGCCGTCGATCCTCACGAGCTGGGGCGGCGACGCGGCGGCGTTCCAAGCCTCGCAGACGAGCCAGGTGTGGCTCATCGTGAGCGCGCTCCTGGTGATCTACGTGCTGCTGGGGGTCCTCTACGAGAGCTACATCCACCCGCTCACCATTCTCGCGGGCCTGCCCTCGGCCGCCGTGGGCGCGCTCCTCACGCTCACCATCTTCGGCCAGGACCTGTCGATCATCGCGACGATCGGCATCCTGATGCTGATCGGCATCGTGAAGAAGAACGCCATCATGATGATCGACTTCGCGCTCGCGGCGCAGCGCGAGCAGGGGCTCCCGGCGCAGGAGGCGATCCGCCAGGCGTGCCTGCTGCGCTTCCGGCCGATCCTCATGACCACGTTCGCCGCGGCGATGGGCGCGGTCCCGATCGCCCTGGGCCTGGGCACCGGCGCGGAGCTGCGCCAGCCGCTCGGCCTCGCGGTGGTGGGCGGGCTCCTCTTCTCGCAGGTGATCACGCTCTTCATCACGCCGGTGATCTACCTCTACCTCGACCGCTACTCGGGCAAGGGGCCGGTCACGCGCCCGATTTCCCTGGAGCCGGAGCCGGCGCACGAGCCGAGCCTCGTGCCCACCGGCGAAGACTGACGCGGGATGCGGGCCGGCGATGCGCGCCGGCGACGTTCAATCCTCGTGCGGCCGCAGCGCGCCCGGGATGCGGTGCTTGCCCATGCCGCCGTTGTCCAGCCAGCGCGCCGTCTGCGTCGCGGCGCGCTCGATGAGCTCGGCGCCGTGCGAGAAGTCGTAAGGCGAAACCGAGAGCGGGCACAGCGGCGGCACGGTCACGATCTCCACCTGGTCGCGCAGCTGCTCGATCTGCGTGACGAGCTGGTGCGCGGTGAGGAGCGTGATCGCCTGCAGCGCACAGGCGATCGCCCCGCGCGGCGGCGCTTCCAGGGCGCATGCGTAGCCGGTCGGCAGCACCACGATGCGCCGCGCGCCGAGCTCCGCCGCCACGCCCACCGGCGTGTTGCTCGCGACGGCGCCGTCCACGAGGTGATGCTGGCCGATGCGCACCGGTGGAAAGGCGGCGGGAATCGCGCAGCTCGCGAGCACCGCCTCGACCGCGGGCCCTTCCGAAAGGCGCACCGTGGCGCCATGCAGGAGGTCCGTCGCCACCACGTGCACGGGAATCGCCGCCTCGCGAAGGTCGCGATACGGCAGGTGGCGCTCGAGGAGCGTGCGCAGCCCGCAGGGATCGACGATCGCGCGGCGGCGTGCGAAGAAGCCCGCGAGGCTGCGCCACGTGATGGGAAACACCTCGGAGCGGCGCAGCCCGCGCCACAGGGCGTCGAGGCGCTCCACGCCGGCCGCGTCGGGGGCGCCCGCGAAATACGCGCCGTTGATCGCGCCGGCGGAGGAGCCCACCACGAAGTCGGGCCGCACGCCGTGGGCGACCAGGCCGCGCAGCATTCCGGCCTGGACGGCCCCGAAGCTGCCTCCACCGGCGAAGACGAATGCGGTCGCCATCGAGGCCTCGCTCGTGGGTGACGGGGATTCGATGGACGGCCTGCGCCGCCCGTTCCGCAGCCCCTCGAGCTTACGCCCGCGGCGCCTTGGCGATGGTCCAGGGGGATTTTTTCCGCCGCGCCGCTGTCCATCGGGTTCCAACACCAACAACGCATAGGGAGCCGATGAGCGACGACCCATCGGCCGGGACGCCGTTCGGCGCGCCCGGCATCGCACCACGCTGGACTTCCAGCTCGAAGGAGGGCATCGGCACCGCGTGCAGCGACGCGAGCCGCGTCTGGTTCACGCTCTCGCACGGCATCCTCAACGAGGTGTACTACCCGACGGTCGACCGGCCGCAGGTGCGCGACCTGCAGCTGCTCCTCACCGACGGCGAGACCTTCTGCCACGAGGAGAAGCGCGACCTCGCCGCCGAGATCGAGCCGCTCGAGGAGGCGAGCCTCGGCTTCCGCATCACCGCGCGCGATCCCAAGGGGCGCTACCGGCTGGTGAAGCAGGTGATCGCGGATCCGGAGCGCGCGTGCGTGCTGGTGCGCGTGCGCATCGAGGCTTCCGACGAGTGGCGCGCGCGGCTGCGCGCCTACGTGCTGCTCGCGCCGCACGTAGGGGGCGCGGGCGCCGGCAACTCGGTACGGCGCGCGCAGGCCGCGCGCAAGGACGTGCTGGTCGCATGGAAGGAGCGCACGTTCCTCGCGCTCGGGGCGAGCACGCGCTTCCTCGAGACCTCGTGCGGCTACGTCGGCTACAGCGACGGGTGGCAGGACCTGCGCGACAACTTCCGCCTCGACTGGCGCTTTCCCGAGGCGCTCGACGGCAACGTCGCCGCCATCGCGCGCGTCGAGCCCGATGCCGGCGGCGAGTTCACCCTCGGCCTCGCCTTCGGCGACAGCCTGCACGCGGCGACCACCGCGCTCATGCACGCGCTGAGCGAGCCGTTCGCGCGCCGCCGCGAGCGTTTCCTCGCCCACTGGCGCACCGCCGCCTCGTCGCTGCCCGATGTCGCGCGCGCGGTGAACGACGGCGGCAGGCTCTATCGCAACAGCTATCGGCTGCTCCTCGCGCACGAGGACAAGACCTTCAAGGGCGCCTTCATCGCCTCGGCGAGCATCCCGTGGGGCGAAGCGAAAGGCGACGAGGACCTGGGCGGCTACCACCTCGTCTGGACGCGCGACATGGTGCAGACCGCGAGCGCGCTGATCGCCTGCGGCAATGCGCGCGCGGCGCTCCGCGCATTGGTCTACCTCGCGGTGTCGCAGCAGGCCGACGGCGGGTTCTTCCAGAACTTCTGGGTGGACGGCACGCCCTACTGGCGCGGCTGCCAGCTCGACGAGGTCGCATTCCCGGTGATCCTCGCGTGGCGCGTGTGGAAGGCGGACGCGCTCGAGGAATTCGATCCCTATCCGATGGTGCGGGCCGCCGCCTCGTTCATGATCCGCGAGGGGCCGGCCACCGCGCAGGAGCGCTGGGAAGAGGCGAGCGGCTATTCGCCCTCCACGCTCGCCGCGGTGATCGCCGCGCTGGTTTGCGCCGCCGATTTCGCGCGCGCGCGCGGCGAGCCCGCCGTCGCCGCGTTCATCGAGGACCACGCCGACTTCCTGGAGTCGCACGTCGAGGCCTGGACCGTCACGCACGAAGGCCGGCTCGTCCCCGGCATCGCGCGCCATTACATCCGCATCCTTCCCGTCGCGCGCGACGATTTCTCGCCGTCGGAGCAGGTCCATGGCGCGTGGGTCGCGCTCGCCAACCGGCCGCCGGGCGCGCAGTGGCGCTTCGAGGCGCGGGACATCGTGGACGCGGGCTTCCTCGAGCTGGTGCGCTACGGCGTGCGCCGCGGCGGCGACGCGCTCGTGGAAGACTCGTTGCGCGTGGTCGACGCGGTGCTGCGCGTGGAGACGCCGCTCGGCCCGTGCTGGCGCCGCTACAACCACGACGGCTACGGCAACCGCGACGACGGCGGACCGTACCTGGGTTTCGGGCGGGGGCGAGCATGGCCGCTGCTCACCGGCGAACGCGGCCATTACGAGGTCGCCGCCGGACGCGACGCGGCGCTCCACGTGCGCGCGATGGAAGCCTTCGCGGGACGCGGCACGCTGCTCCCGGAACAGGTGTGGGATCGCGAAGATCCCGCGCTCGGCATGCGGCTCGGCCGGCCCACGGGCTCCGCGATGCCGCTCCTCTGGGCGCATGCGGAGTACGTGCGCCTGGTGCGATCGGTCGCCGACGGCACCGTGTTCGACCGCATCGCGCCGGTCGCGGAGCGCTATCTCGCCGCGCGCGGCCGCAAGGATCTCGAGGTGTGGAAGCCGGTGCGCCAGGTGCGATCCGTCGCGCGCGGGCGGACGCTGCGCGTGCAGGCGCCCGCGCCGTTCCGGCTGCATTGGACGCGCGACGACTGGCGCGGCGTCGCCGATACCGTCGCGACCGATTCGAGCCTCGGCCTGTGGTACGTCGACGTCGCGATCGCGAAGGACCAGCCGGGGCCGATCCGCTTCACGTTCTACTGGCCGGAAGGCCTCGACGGCTTTCCCCGGCCGCGCGCTCGCGCGAGCTGGGAGGGCCGCGACTACGTGGTGGACGTGTCCTGAAAGGAATTTTGCGAGGGGCACAAAGTCGAACCGGCCTTGCCACTTCCCTGCGCGCAACCGACATGGCTCCCGATCCCGCCCGCATCGCGCCGCTCGTGCGCCAGCTCCTCCTCGAGCTCGGCGAGGACCCCGACCGCGAGGGGCTCGCGAAGACGCCGGAGCGCGTGGCGCGCTCGCTGGCGTTCCTCACGCACGGCTACCACACCCGGCTCGCGGACGTGGTGAACCAGGCGCTCTTCACGCAGGACACGAGCAGCATGGTGATCGTGAAGGACATCGAGGTCTACAGCCTGTGCGAGCACCACCTGCTGCCCTTCTTCGGCCGCTGCCACATCGGCTACATCCCGA
The DNA here is from genome assembly GCA_035605915.1 of Usitatibacter sp. Classification (GTDB taxonomy): domain Bacteria; phylum Pseudomonadota; class Gammaproteobacteria; order Burkholderiales; family Usitatibacteraceae; genus Usitatibacter. The sequence goes on along the minus strand of DATNGJ010000070.1, from coordinate 70,671 downwards.
GCGGCAAGGTGTTCGGCGTGAGCAAGCTCGCGCGGCTGGTCGACATGTACGCGCGGCGCCTGCAGCTGCAGGAGCGGCTCACGGAGCAGATCTCGCGCGCGATCATGGACACCATCGGCGCCCGCGGCGTCGGCGTGATGATCGAGGCGAAGCACCTCTGCATGATGATGCGCGGCGTCGAGAAGCAGAACTCGGTGATGGTGACCTCGTCGGTCCTGGGCGTCTTCCGCGACCAGCTCGCCACGCGCGAGGAGTTCCTCGCCCTGGTGGACCGGCGCGCATGAAGCTCCTGGAGGGCCAGGCGGCGCTCGTCACCGGCGGCGACAGCGGCATCGGGGCCGGAACCTGCCGCGCGCTCGCCGCGAGCGGCGCGCGGGTCGCCATCAACTACCTCGCGGACAGCACCGCCGCCGATGCGATGTGCAAGGAGGTCGCGGCGAGCGGCGGCGAGGCGATCGCCGTGCAGGGCGACGTCTCCAGCGAGGAGGAGGTGGGGCGCATGTTCGAGCGCTGCGTCGCCGCCTTCGGGCGCATCGACATCCTGGTCGCGAACGCCGGCATCCAGGCCGATGCCGCGGTGACGCAGATGACGCTCGCGGCATGGCGCCGCGTGCTCGACGTGAACCTCACCGGCCAGTTCCTGTGCGCGCGCGAGGCGATCCGGCGCTTCCTCGCGCAGCCGGCGACGCCGCTCTCGCGCGCCGCGGGCAAGATCATCTGCATGAGCTCGGTGCACGAGGTGATCCCGTGGGCCGGCCACGTGAACTACGCCGCGTCGAAGGGCGGCGTGCACCTCATGATGAAGACGCTCGCGCAGGAGGTCGCGCGGAAGCGCATCCGCGTGAACGCCATCGCGCCCGGCGCGATCGCCACGGCCATCAACCGCAGCGCCTGGGACACGCCCGAGGCGCGCGCGAAGCTCGTCACGCTGATTCCCTACGGGCGCGTCGGCGAGCCGGCCGACGTCGCGCGCGCCGTGCTGTGGCTCGCCTCCGACGACTCCGATTACGTGACCGGCACCACGCTCTTCGTCGACGGCGGCATGAGCCTCTATCCGGGCTTCGTGGACAACGGTTAGGCGCCTGGGCGATCTTCGGACCCCTCGATCGCGAGGGGTGCGCGCGCGAATGGGAAGCGGCCGTTCCCTATAGTAAAGTTCGCTACCCGGTCCGCCGAACCTTCGCGTGTCGAACCGCTCGCTCCGCTCCATCCTCGCGCTCGACGACCTCGAGCCCGCCGCGCGCCGCCGCCTTCCCGGTCCGGTCTTCGCCTACGTCTCCGGCGCGGTCGAGACCAACGCGGCGTGGCGCGACAACCGCGCGGCGTTCGACGAGTGGGGCTTCGTGCCGCGCATCCTGGTCGACGTCTCGAAGCGCACGACCAGGGCGACCGTCTTCGGCGAGGAGTACGCGCAACCGTTCGGCATCGCGCCGATGGGCATCGCGGCGCTCTCGGCCTACCGCGGCGACCTCGCGCTCGCGGCCGGCGCCGCGGCCGAGAAGATCCCGATGATCATGAGCGGCTCCTCGCTCATCCGGCTGGAGGAAATCGCGAAGGCGAATCCGCGCGCGTGGTTCCAGGCGTACATTCCCGGCGATGAGCGGCGCTTCGCCCCGCTCGTCGACCGCGTCGCGGCGGCCGGCTTCGCGACGCTCGTCGTCACGGTGGATGTCGCGGTGCTCTCGAATCGCGAGAACAACATCCGCGCCGGCTTCTCCACGCCGCTGCGCCCGTCGCTCAGGCTCGCGTGGGACGGCATCACGCATCCGCGCTGGCTGTTCGGCAACGCCCTGCGCACCATCGCGCGCCACGGCATGCCGCACTTCGAGAATTCCTTCGCCGAGCGCGGCGCCCCGATCCTCGCGCGGAACGTCGAGCGCGACTTCGGCGCGCGCGATCACCTGGACTGGAGCCACCTCGAGAAGATCCGTCGCCGCTGGAACGGCAAGCTCGTGGTGAAGGGCATCGTGCACGAGGCCGATGCGCGCATCGCGCGCGAGAGCGGCGTGGACGGCGTGGTCGTCTCCAACCATGGCGGCCGCCAGCTCGACGGCACGGTCTCGGGATTGCGCGTGCTGCCGGCGATCGCCGCGGCGAAGGGAGCGATGACGGTGATGTTCGACGGCGGCATCCGGCGCGGCACGGATGTGCTGAAGGCGCTCGCGCTCGGCGCCGAATTCGCCTGGGTCGGCCGCCCGTTCAACTACGCGGCGGCGATCGCGGGCGAGGCCGGCGTGCGCCACGCCGCGCGCATCCTCGGCGCGGAGATCCAGCGCGACATGGCGCTCCTCGGCGTGAATTCGCTCGCCGAGCTCGATCCGCGGCGATTGATGCGGCTGCGCTAAGCGCTCCCTGCGCCTACTCCTCGAGCGTGAACCCGATCTTCACCGTGACCTGCCAGTGCGCCACCTTGCCGTTGGCGATGTGGCCGCGCGTGTCGGTCACCTCGAACCACTGCATGCTGCGGACCGTCTTCGCCGCCCTGGCGACGGCGTTGTGCACCGCGGACTCCATGTCCTTCGACGAGGAGCCGGTGAGCTCGAGGATCTTGTAGACGTGCTCGCTCATGGGGGTCGCCTCCGTGCGCTGGGAGTGGGAGCGCCAGCATAGCGCGAGACTCAGGCGGGCGCCTTTCCGGCGAGCTGCGCGGCGATCTCGAAGGATCGCAGCCGCGCGCGCCGCTCCCACGTCTCGGAGACGAGGATCAGCTCGTCGGCCCGGGTCGCGTCGACGATCTGCTGCAATCCCTCGCGCACGCGCTGCGGCCCGCCCACCACCAGCAACGCCATGCGCTCGGCCACCGCGAGCTGCTCGCTGCGCGTCCAGAGCCCGTCCATGCTCTCCACCGGCGGCTGCAGTCCCGCGCGCTGCCCGCGCAGGATGCCGAGCGTGCGCAGGTACATGCTGGTCGCGAGGCGCTCGGCTTCGATGTCGTCGTCGGCGGCCACCATCGGCACGCCCACCATCACGCGCGGCTCGGCGAGGGCGGCCGAAGGACGGAACTCGGCGCGGTAGATCTCGAGCGCCTGCAGCAGGTCGCCGGGCGCGAAGTGCGAGGCGAAGGCATACGGCCGGCCGATCTTCGCGGCGAGGTGCGCGCTGTACAGGCTCGAGCCCAGGATCCACACCGGCACTTCGATCCCGGCGCCGGGAATCGCGCGCACCGCCTGGCCGGCGCGCGCCGGCGCGAAGTACGACACCAGCTCCTGCACTTCGAGATCGAAATCGGCGCCGGTGGAATGGCGACGCAGCGCGCGCGAGGTGAGCGGATCGGTGCCCGGCGCGCGGCCGAGGCCGAGGTCGATGCGTCCCGGATACATCGTCTCGAGCGTGCCGACCTGCTCGGCGACGATCAACGGCGCGTGGTTGGGGAGCATGATGCCGCCCGAGCCCACGCGGATCTTCTGCGTGTTGGCCGCGATGTAGCCCATCACGACCACCGTCGCGCTCGAGGCGATCCCCTCGAGGTTGTGGTGCTCGGCGATCCAGTAGCGCGCGTAGCCCAGGCGCTCGGCGTGCCGCGCGAGCTCGCGCGAGGCGCGAAACGCCTCGGTGAGGTCGCCGCCCTCGGGATAGGTGACCAGGTCGAGGATGGAAAGGGCGGTGTCTTCGAGTTTCTTCATCGCTGCACCTCAAACGAAAACGGCAGCCCGCAGGCTGCCGTTCGATGCCGTGAGTCGACGACTCAGCCGATCGGGCGGATCGCGACCGCCTGCTTGCCCTTGGGACCGTCCTTCACCTCGAACTCGACCTTCTGGTTCTCCTTGAGGGTCTTGAAGCCGCTGCCCTGGATCTCGGAGAAATGGGCGAAGAGGTCCTCGCCGCCGCCGTCGGGTTTGATGAAGCCGAAGCCTTTGGAGTCGTTGAACCACTTCACGGTACCGGTGCTCATTGCGTTTCCTTTCGATCGAAAACCCTGGAAGCCCCCCAGGGACGGGGCCAGCGACAAAAGGAACGCAAGGGCGGGAACTGAAGTTAGAACGCCGGGATAGCGGCGGTACCTGGAGTCACTGCTCACGGTGCCTCTTCACTGCGAGCCGTATTATACGCAAACGCAGTTCCCCGCATTTCTCCCATCCACCCGTTCCATGAAGACCATTCCCGCTTTGTTTCTCGGGGCCGCGCTCGGCGCGTGCTCGTTGCCTTGCCTGGTTCCTTCGGCCCAGGCGCGCGAGCCCGCCGCGCCGCGGGCCGTCACGCCGCGCGGGCCGCTCACCGCTTCGGAGCAGGCGGTCGCGAGGCTCTTCGAGCAGGCGGCGCCCTCGGTCGCCTACATCAACACCGAGCGCGTGGAGCTCGGCGGCTTCTTCGGCCCGCAGGTCTACCAGGGTGCCGGCAGCGGCTTCGTGTGGGACGAGCGCGGGCACGTCGTCACCAACTACCACGTGGTGGAGGACGCGCGCAGCGTGCGCGTGCAGCTCGGCGGCAAGACTTACGATGCGACGGTGATCGGGGTCGCCCCGGACTACGACCTCGCGGTGGTGAAGCTGGCGCATCCGCCGAAGGGGTTGAGGCCGATCGCGATCGGCACTTCCGCGGACCTCAAGATCGGCCAATCGGTGTACGCGATCGGCAACCCCTTCGGGCTGCAGCGCACGCTCACCTCGGGCATCGTGAGCGCGCTCGACCGGCACCTCCCCACCACGGAGACGCTGGAGGTGGTGGGCGTGATCCAGACCGATGCCGCGATCAATCCCGGCAACTCCGGCGGGCCGCTCCTCGACAGCGCCGGCCGCCTCATCGGCGTGACGAGCGCGATCAAGTCGCCGGTGGGCGCCTCGAGCGGCGTGGGCTTGGCGATTCCCGTCGACCTCGTGAACCGCATCGTGCCGCAGCTCATCGCGCACGGCCGCGCGACGCTGCCGAGCATCGGCATCGTGCCGGTCGATCCGGACCTCGTGGCGAGCGCGGGCATCAACGGCGTGGTGATCGCGCGCGTGCAGCGCGGCTCCCCGGCGGCGCGCGCGGGATTGAAGCCCTTCGACGCGCGCACCGGCGACGTGGGCGACGTGATCGTCGCGGTGAACGGGCACAGCGTGGACTCGCTGCCCGCGTTCGGAGCCGAGCTCGACCGCGTCGGCATCGACAAGGAGGCCGACCTCACCGTGGTCCGCGACGGCAAGGAGCGCCACGTGCGCGTGAAGATCGTCGCGCGCGAGCGTTGAGCGCGCGGCCGCGCAGATGCAATCGCATGGGAACGAAAGCGATTCCGGAGCCGACCTTCAGTTCGGCGAAAGCCTCTCCGTGTAGCCTCGATCGTGCTGTCTTTCACAGGACGGTCACTAGGTTCGGAGTGCCCGGGAATGAACCCCCTCGGCACTCCGTTTTTTTTTTTGCGACCTTAGGATCGTCCGATGAGCGCTGAGCGCTGGGACCTCTTCTGTCGCGTCGTCGACAACTTCGGCGACGTCGGCGTCTCGTGGCGGCTCGCGCGCCAACTCGCGGTCGAGCACGGCAAGCGCGTGCGCCTGTGGCTCGACGACCTCACCGTGCTCGCGAAGCTCAGGCCCGAGATCGACCGCGGCTACGACCTGCAGCGCCTCGAAGGCGTGGAAGTGGCGCGGCTCTGCGAGCCGTTCGTGGTGGACGAGGTCGCCGATGTCGTGGTCGAGACCTTCGGTTGCGATCCTCCGGAGGCGTACGTGCAGGCGATGGCCGGGCTCGAGCGCAAGCCGCGTTGGGTGAACCTGGAATATCTCAGCGCCGAGGATTGGGTGGAGGGGAGCCATGCGCTTCCGTCGCCCAACCCGCGCTTGCCGCTCGTGAAGCACTATTTCTTTCCCGGGTTCACGCCGCGCACCGCTGGGCTGCTGCGCGAGCACGGGCTGCTCGAGCGGCGCGATGCCTTCCGCGCCGACCTCGGAGCGCAGGCCGCGTTCTGGCGTTCGCTCACCGGCCGCTCGCCGCCGGCGAACGCGCTCAAGGTGAGCGTCTTCGCCTACGCCGGCGCGCCGTTCGAGGGCCTGTGGCGCAGCGTCGCCGGCTATCCCGGTCCGGTGTGGCTGGTCGCGCCCGAGGGCGCCGCCGCGACCGCGCTCGCGCGGCACACGGCGCCGGCGAACGCCATCCGCCGCAACGCCGCCGACGGGGGCGCGCGCCGCGAAGTCGAAGTGCTCGTCGTGCCGTTCCTGCCGCAGGATCGCTACGACCAGCTGCTGTGGGCGTGCGACGTGAACTTCGTGCGCGGCGAGGATTCGTTCGTGCGCGCGCAGTGGGCGGCGCGCCCGTTCGTCTGGAACATCTATCCGCAGGAGCAGGGCGCGCACTGGGTGAAGCTCGCCGCCTTCCTGCGCCGCTACACCGAGGGACTCGATCGCGCGCGCACCGCCGCGGTCACCGGGCTCTGGGAGGCGTGGAACCAGCGCGACGGCGACGAAGCGCAGGGCGCGGCGCGGCTCGCGGAAGCGTGGGCTTCGTTCGCGGCGCGCCGCGAGGTCCTCGACGCGCACGCCGCCGCCTGGTGCGCGCGGTTAGCGCGTCAGCGGGATCTCGCCGAGCAGCTGGTGGATTTCGTCGATAACGTGCTAAAATGATTAGCTTTTCCGCAGGGAAAGCGTGAAGGAACGGTGTTGGAGCGGACGGAAGGCCGTGCTCGCCGCAGAGCCACGTCCCGGCCGCCGCTCAACACCCTCGGCCAGGGCTCGCTTTTACCCTCCGGTTGGGAGAGGGCCGTGCATCCCCCACTTGATAATCCGGCGGCGTCGCCTTACATAGGCCGCGGCGCCCCACGAACGCAACGGATGGAATCATGAAAATCGCTCAGGAACTGCGCAGCGGCAACGTCATCATGGTCGGCAAGGACCCCATGGTCGTGCTCAAGGCGGAATACAACAAGGGCGGCCGCAACGCCGCCACCATGAAGCTCAAGCTCAAGAACCTCCTCACCGGCAGCAACACGGAGACCGTGTACAAGGCCGACGAGAAATTCGAGCTGCTCGTGCTGGAGAAGAAGGAAGTCACCTTCTCGTACTTCGCCGATCCCATGTACGTCTTCATGGACAGCGACTACAACCAGATCGACATCGAGAAGGACAACCTCGGCGACGCGGTGAACTACCTGGAGGACGGCATGTCGGGCGAGGCGCTCTTCTACGAGGGCCGCGCGATCTCCTTCGAGCTGCCGACCACCATCGTGCGCGAGGTCGTCTACACCGAGCCCGCGGTGCGTGGCGACACGTCGGGCAAGGTGCTCAAGCCGGCGAAGCTCAAGACCGGCTTCGAGGTGCAGGTGCCCGCTTTCTGCGCCACCGGCGACAAGATCGAGATCGACACCCGCACGCACGAGTACAAGCGCCGCGTGAACGCCTGAGCGGTCCGCGCGGCGCTACTTCAGCTTTCTCAGCACCGCCCTGAGCGGTCCGCGCGGCGCTACTTCAGCTTTCTCAGCACCGCGATGGCCTTCGCCTGGTCTTCGGCGCTGTCGCAGGCGACGTAGCTCACGAATTTCCGTCCGATCGCAACGCCGCTGATGCCGCGAATGCTGACACCGGCGTCGCCCAGCGCGCGTGCGATCTTCGCTCCGAGGCCTGCGCGATCGGCGCCTTCGATCCGGACGGAACGGATGCTCTGTGGAGTGCCCATTCCCGCTTCCCGTGCGGCGCGGGTCGCTTTGGCGCCCTTGACGGGCGTCACGAACAGCATTCCCTTGCCCGGGTTTTCGGGTGTGCGCCGCGCGAGCACCATTTCGAAGCTCGCGCCCGCCTTGGCGAGCGGCTCGAGCTTGTCCGCCACGCCTCCCGCGCGATCGTCGATCCCGACTGCCCAGACTTCCGCCTTCGTTGCCTTGAGCGCCATGATGTTCTCCTCAAGAGATTGGTCGCATGGCCAATCTACCTCCGAATGGCCGTTGGCGGAGTCGGCTTGACTTCCAACCGGGTGTTTACCTCGCGCTGACGATCGCGTTCAGTTCGCTCCTACTTGCGCTTGCGTCCGGAGAACATGGCCGCCACGAGGTTCTCGCGATGGCGCCAGCTCGCATGGGCGACGCCGATCAGGTGCAGCAGGATGCTAACGAGCGTCGCGTCGGTGAGGAGGTCGTGCACCTGCTTGAAGTCGCCATCGTCGCGGAAGCGCGGCGTGTCGAGCATGAGGCCTGTCGCGCATAACGCCGCGAGCAGGATGAGCAGCACGAGGATCATCACGCCGCCCGCCGGATTGTGCCCGACGTATCGCGGCTCGTGCGCGCGAGCCAGGAGGCCCAGATAACCGGCGAGCTTGCCGGGACTCACGACGAAGTCGGAGAAGCGTGCATGCGAGGGACCCGCGAAACCCCAGGCGACGCGCACGGCCACGAGCACGCCGATGACATATCCGGAGATCCGGTGCACGGGCAGATAGCCGCCGTGCGAAAGCCACGCGACGACGAAGGCGGCCACGAGAGCCCAGTGCACCAGCCGGACCAGCGGGTCCCAGACCCGCATCAGTACATCCGCTCGAGGTCCATGCCCGTGTAGAGCGACGCGACGTATTCCGCGTAGCCGTTATATTGCCGCGTGGGCTTCGAGAAGATGTCGCCGTCGCGCCGCTCGCGCATGCCATGGCCGAAGAGCGCCGACTTTCCCTCCGGATTCACGTTGCCCCAGAAGCTGTGGAGCTTCGGATAGCGCGACGCCCAGATGGTCGTCGGCTGCTGCTCCACGAGCCGCATGCGCACGATCGCCTTGGGGCTCTTGGTGCCGAATTTCCAGGGTACGCGCACAGCGAGCGGCGCGCCCAGGCCCTTGGGCAGCACCTGGCCGTAGGCGCCGAGCGCGACCAGCGTGAGCGGATGCATCGCCTCATCCATGCGCAGGCCCTCGACGTACGGCCAGTCGATGTAGGTGATCTCGCGCTGGCCGCGGAACTGCTTCGGGTCGAGGAGCGAGGTGAACTGGACGTACTTCGCGTTCCCGGTGGGCTCGACGCGCTTGAGGATCTCGGAAAGCGGATAGCCGATGTAGGGCACGATGTGCAGCCAGCCCTCGGTGCACAGCATGCGATAGACGCGCTCCTCGAAAGGCGCGAGCGTGAGCAGCTCCTCGAGGTCGAAGACGCGCGGCTTCGCGCACGCACCCTCCACGCTCACCTTCCATGGATAGGGCGCGTACGCCTCGCCGTTCTTCGCGATGTCCTCCTCGAGCTCGCGGAAGCGGGTGCGCGTGGTCGCAACCTCGATCGGCGTCGGCGCCTCGTCGGTCGAATGGCGGCTCTTCGGCGCGTTGCGGAAACGATCGTCGCCATCCGCGGGCGCGGCCCACGTCCCTGCGCTTCCCCACGTGAGCGCGGCGCCGGCGGCCGCGGCGAGCACGCGGCGCCGGCCGAACGCGATCGGCTCCGGAGTGATCCCGGAGGGGCGGATGCCGGCGTCGTAGCGGATGCGGGGCACGGGTTTCGTTACTCCTTCTGCAGCTTCATGCGCGCGAAGGGCGACGGCTTGCCGTCCCTCACGTTGTCGAGGGACCACGTCCACGTGTCGCTCGCCCGATCGTACGCGAACGTGTTGGTGAAATCGACGCGCCCGTCCTTGTCGCGGAAGACGAACGGGATCCGTTGGGCGTCGAGCCGGGCATGGCAGGAAATGCCGTTCACGAGCCCCTCGCCGGACGTGGAATCGAGCCACAGGCAGGTGTATTCGCCGGCCGCCGCGCGATTCACGCCGATGTAGACGAAGGCCTCGTACTGCGGGCCGCCCTGCGCATTCTTCTCGCGCGACACCTCGTGGACCAGCAGGTATTGATGCGCGAGCACCCAGGCGGCGTCGATGTCGTGGGCGACGGGCTTGCCGACGATCATTCCGGTCGCGATCCAGCGGCCCTCGAGGCGGTCGAGCAACGCGTCGCGCGCGGGGCCCGTGGATGCCTGGGCGACGGCGGCCGCGGGCCATGCCGCGAGCAGCGACAGGGCGATCCGGAGCATGAGGATTGCGGGCTTCATCGCGAGCGGCTCCCGGGCCGGAATCCGGCAACGCCGAAGTGTGAATAACGCGGGCCCCACGGTCAACGCCCGACGTCCGGCGCGGCCGCAGGCGCCGATTTGCATTTCCGCTACCATTCCCGCATGGCCCTCAAGCGAACCTCCTGGAAAGACGGAACGGTGGTCGTGCTGGAGCACGACTCGAAGGTGCTGCGCGACAATCCGCTGCGCGACCCGCACGTGCGCAAGCTCGCGGTGTGGCTGCCGCCGCAATACGACGAGGGCGCCTCGCGCGGGCGCGGCCGGCGCTTCCCGGTGCTGGTCGACCTCGTGGGCTTCACCGGCTCGGGCCTCTCGCACATCGCATGGAAGAGCTTCAGCGAGAACGTGCCCGAGCGCGTCGCGCGCCTCGTGCACGAGCGGCGCATGGGGCCGACCATCATGGTGTTCCCGGATTGCTTCACGGCGCTCGGCGGCAACCAGTACGTGAACTCCTCGGCGATCGGCAACTACGCCGATTACCTCACGAAGGAGATCGTGCCGTTCGTGGACCGCGAGTTCCGCACGCTCGCCTCGCGCGAGCACCGCGGCTGCTTCGGCAAGTCGTCCGGCGGATACGGCGCGATCGTCCACGGCATGAAGCACGCATCCACGTGGGGAGCGGTGGCCGACCATTCCGGCGACGCGTACTTCGAGTTCGTCTACGGGCACGACTGGCCGAACACGCTGAACGAGCTCGCGCGCTACCGTGCGCGGCCGCCGCGCAACGGCCCCCACGACGTGCTGCGCATGGAGAAGGGCGCCGATCGCGGCTTCGACGACGGTCGCGTGCGCCGCTTCCTCGAGACGGTGTGGATGAAGCCCAAGCTCTCGATGGCGGAGGGTCACTGCATCATGAACCTCTGCATGGCCGCGACCTACGATCCCGATCCGCGCGCGCCGAACGGCTTCCGCCTGCCGTTCAACCTGGAGACCGGCGAGCTCCTTCCCGAGCGCTGGAAGCGCTGGCAGGCGAACGACCCGGTGAACCTGGTCGAGAAGCACCGCGCCAACCTCAAGAGCCTCAAGGGCATCTACATCGACTGCGGCTGGCGCGACCAGTACCACATCCAGTACGGCTCGCGCATCCTCTCCAAGCGCCTCGCGAAGGCGCGCATCGAGCACGCCTACGAGGAGTTCGACGACAACCATTCGGACATCGACTACCGCATGGACGTGTCGCTGCCGTTCCTCTACCGTGCGTTGAAGCCCTGAAAAGGGCCAGGTCCTTTTCCTTTGCCGGCGACGAAAAAGGGGTCAGATCCCTTTTCGTTTGCCGGAGCGTTCGGCTCGCTGGAGCATCGAAAAGGGATCCGACCCCTTTTTCTTCCTCCACACCGAGGGCGGCTTGCGGAAAGCGCGCCGGAACGCATGCGAGAAGGCGCTCGCCGATTCGTATCCCGCCTCGCGCGCGATCGATTCCACGGAGCGCGGCGTCGCGAGCAGGGATTCGGCCGCGAGCTGCAGGCGCCAGCGCGTGAGGAAGGCGATGATCGGCTCTCCCATCACCGCGCTGAAGCGCTCCGCGAGCGCGCTCCTCGAAAGCCCGACCTGGCGTCCCAGCCGTTCGACGGTCCACGGCTCCGAGGGGCGAGCGTGGACCAGCGCGAGCGTGCGCCCGACGTAGCGGTCGTTGAGGCCGGCGAGCCATCCGTTCCGGCCCGGCGGGACGGCGTGCACGTGGCGGCGCAGCGCCTCCAGGAGCACGAGCTCGGCGAGGCGCTCGCGCTTCGCGCCTTCGCCCACCGCGGGCGCGTCGCTCGCGGAGAGGTGCAGCCCGAGCGCGCCGGTGAGCCAGTTGAGCGCGGGCGCTCCGAGGAGATCGCACACCATCGTCGCCGGTAGCGCCGCGAGCAGCGGATCGGCGAAGTGGCGCTCGCACGACACGGCGATCGAAATCCAGCGCGTGGGCGCGCCGCCTTTGCCGAGGGAAACCGGGACGAGCTCGCCCGCTACCGGGGAGCGCAGCAGCGCGGAGAACGGCACGGCGTCCGCGTCGTTCGAGGTCGCGAGGAGGTGCGCGTCGCCGTGCGCGAGGAACGCGAGCGTCCCCGCGGGAAGTCGCGCCTCCACGCCGCCCGCTGCGCGGAGCGCACACTCGCCCTCGAGCACGAGGTGCGCGCGCGCGACGGAGCCGCTCGCGGGAACCGAGACGCACCAGGGCCCGCGCCCGTGCCCGTCCAGCACGACGTCCGCCGAGAAGCGTGCGAGCCGCAGGACCTCGGAGAGGGCATCCATGCGCGCATCATACAAAAAGGGGTCAGATTACTTTTCCGCTGCCGAAAAGTAACCTGACCCCTTTTCGTGCGGCGGTCAGTGGAAGTGCGCGGCCTGCGTGTCGGCTTCTTCGGGCAGCTCCGCGTGCACGATCTCGGTCTCGCCGTTCGCGAAGAGCGGCGCCCCGCAGTCCTCGCAATATTCCGGCGTGAACGTGCCCGGGAGCTTCTTCAGCTCGGTGATGCCGCTCTCGTTCAGCTGCGCGACCACCTCGTCGAGCGGGCCTGGGTGCGCGGTCTCATCCTCGCGCCCGTAGAGCGGCCACACGACGCCGTGCGCGACCTCGGTGTCGCCCATCAGCGAGAAGGCGACGCGGTACTCGTCCACGCGCTCCTCGCCGAATCCCGCCACCACCGCTTGCAGGTCCGAGGGCTTCACCTTGAGCGCGTTCTCGAGGAAGGCCACCGCCGCGCGGATGCCGAAGGGGCGCACGCGCCGGTCGGACTCGCGGCAGTTCACGTAGTACGCATCGGGCAGCAGGCACTCGAAGACGCAGCCCGGAAGGAGCTTCGCGATGGTCGCGCGCGCCTGCGCGATCCATTGCTCGAGGCTGCCCGCGCGGCCCGCGTGTCCCGAGGCATCCTCCTGCCAGCGGAAGAGCGCGTGCCCGCGCGGCACCGCGGCGCAGCCGATCAGGAACCGCGTGTCGGCGAGAAGCTGCGCCGTCTCGGGAAGGCGCGCCAGCTCGATTTTGGGAGGCTCGCCCGCGATCGCCGCCTCGGCGAGCTTCGCGGTGAGCCGGCGCAGCTCCGAGAAATGGCGCGGCAGCTGGTCGATCGAGTAGAGATAAGGCACGAGCGTCGCGCGCGCCTCGTCCGAGAGCACGTGCGCGCGAAGCTGCACGAGGAGCGTGTCGGCGGCATCATGCGCGATCGAGCCGGAAGGAATCGCGTACTTGGACCACGCGACGATCGGCGCGGCGACCAGCAGCGCCTGCCAGGCGCGGTCGCCCTGCATCGCGACCACCGCCTCGCTCTCGTTCTCCACCAGCTCGATCAGCGTGTCGTAGGCGCCGAGGTTGGTCTGGTAGAGATGGTCGAGCGCGCCGTCGATGGGCGCATCGTTGCCGTTCTCGAGCAGGCGCGCCACGAGCGAGGACATCTGCTCCTCCCAGTAGCGGTCCTCGGTGAGGCTGCCGGACGCGTTGAGGCCGTTCGCGAGCGCGATGAGGCGCTCGGCGTCGCGGGTGAGTCGGGGCGGGCTCTTGGCGCGGGATCTGGCCATGGAATCTCCGGAAGGTCGTCCATTTTATCCCGAGCGGCCGATCGGTGCCGCTGCGGCCCGCGCGGCGGAATTTGCCCGGTGTCGTGGTTCATTCAGCCACGCGTGGATTACAATCCGCCGCGGAGGAGATGGATTGATGAAGAGCGGGAAACAATGAGCTCGCCGAGCGACATGACGGCCTTCGTCCGGGCGGTGGAGCTCGGCGGGTTTTCGACCGCCGCGCGCGACCTCGGCCTCACGCCCTCGGCGATCTCCAAGCTCGTGACGCGCCTCGAGGACCGGCTCGGCGTGCGGCTCCTCAATCGCACCACGCGCCGGCTCGCGTTGACGCCCGAGGGGGAGGCGTACTTCCATCGCAGCCAGCGGATCCTCTCCGACATCCTCGAGGCGGAGAACGAGGTGGCGCGCTTCCGCGCCGAGCCCAAGGGCCTCCTGCGCGTGAACGTCGGCACCGCGTTCGGCATGCACCAGCTCGCGCCCGCGCTGCCCGATTTCCTCGCGCGCCACCCGGAGATGCGCGTCGAGCTCACCATCACCGACCGCGTCGTGGACCTCATCGAGGAGGGCGCCGACATCGCGATCCGGCTCGGGGCGCTCGGCGATTCCTCGCTCGTCGCGCGGAAGGTCTGCGAGCTCGAGCGCGTCGTATGCGCCTCGCCCGCGTACCTGCGCCGCCACGGCACGCCGAAGGAACCCGAGGACCTGCTCGCGCACAACTGCCTCGCGGTGGACTACGCGCCGTACCTGCGCCGCTGGCCGTTCGAGACGAATGGAGGCGTGAAGCATGTCGAGGTGGCCGGCAACGTGAGCGCGAACAACGCCGATGCGCTGCTCGCGCTCGCGCTCCTGGGCGTGGGCGTGATCCGACTCTCCGATGCCATCGTGGGCGAGGCGCTGCGCGACGGGCGCCTCGTGGCGCTGCTCGCCGACGTGCACCACAGCGAGCCGCTGCCGCTGCACGCCGTGTATCCGCAGGGACGGCATCGTTCGCCGCGCGTCGCCGCCATGGTGGATTTCCTCGTCGAGCGCTTCTCCGGCGCGCCTTGGCGCGTGCGGCCGCAGGCGCGCGGCCGGCGGCGCTGATGCTTGCGCCCGAGGTCGCGTTCGTCGACCTGGAGACGACCGGCACCGCGCCCACCGGCGACCGCGTGACCGAGATCGGCATCGTGCGCGTCTCCGGGGGCGAGCTGGTGGACGAATGGTCCTCGCTCGTGGATCCGGGCCGTCCCATTCCGGAAGACATCCAGGTCCTCACCGGCATCACCAACGCGATGGTGCGCGGCGCGCCCGGCTTCCACGACGTCGCGCGCGAGGTGCGCGAGCGACTCGCGGGGCGCCTGTTCGTCGCGCACAACGCGCGCTTCGACTACGGCTTCCTGAAGAACGAGTTCCGCCGCCTCGGCATGCGCTTCACCGCGGACGTGCTGTGCACGGTACGGCTCTCGCGGCGCCTGTATCCGGAGGCGCCGGGCCACGGGCTGGACGCGGTGGTCGCGCGCCACGGATTGCGCGAGCCGCACATCGGCGGCGCGTCGAACGACGCAGCGCCCGGGAGCGCGCTGCGCACCGGACGCCACTCCGCGCTCGGCGACGCGCGCGCGATCTGGCGCTTCGTGCAGGCGATCTATCGCGAGCGCAGCGCGGACGAGATCGAGGCGGCGGTGCGGCGGCTCTTGCGCATCCCGAGCCTTCCCCCGCAGCTCGCGCCCGACGCGCTCGAGGGATTGCCGGAGGGACCGGGCGTCTATCGCTTCTACGGCGTGAACGACCTGCCGATCTACATCGGCAAGAGCGTGAACCTGCGCGATCGCATCCGCTCGCATTTCTCGAGCGACCACATGTCGGCGAACGACATCCGCATCTCGGGCGAGATCCGGCGCATCGAGGTGGACGAGACGGCGGGCGAGCTGGGCGCGCTTCTCGCCGAGGCGCGCCTGGTGAAGCAGCTGCTGCCGCTCCACAACCATCGGCTGCGCCGCAAGTCGAACGCGTGCTTCGTGCGGCTTCCCAGCCTCGACGAGCCGCCCGAGGTGCTGGCGGTGAAGGACATCGACTGGAGCGAGCGCGGTGCGCCCTCGAACGCCGACGAGCGCTCGACGCTCTACGGGCCGTTCGCGACGCGCCGCCGCGTGAAGGACATGCTCGAGGGGCTCGCGGCGAAGCACGGCCTGTGCTGGCGGCAGCTCGGCTGGGAGAAGCGCGGCGGCCCGTGCTTCGCGCGCCAGGTGAAGCGCTGCCGCGGCGCCTGCATCGGCGAGGAGACGCCGCGGATGCACCACCTGCGCCTCGCGACCGCGCTCGCGCCGTGGCGCCTCGCCGACTGGCCGTGGAGCGGGCGCGCGATCGTGCGCGAGCGCGATCTGCAGGGCGGGCTCGAGGAGGCGCACGTCTTCGACCGGTGGTGCCACGTCGGCACCGCGCGCGACGAGGCCGCGCTCTCGGCGCTGCTGGAGGCGCGCGCCGAGATCGACTTCGATCCGGACATCTACAAGATCGTGCGGACCTTCATCGCGAAGCACCCGCAGGCGGTGGTCTGCGTTCCTCGCGCTGTCGCCGAGGTTTCCGCTTTCGCGGATTGAGGCCGGAACGCGGATCAGCGCTTTTCGCTCGTGTCACTCTCCAACGCCCACAACTCCGGCGACTCGTTGCGCGGATTGTTGAGGGCGCGCGAGACGACGCGCTCGCGCATCGGCTCGTCGGGATAGGGACGGATCAACCGCCACGCGTCCTCGACGCTGCCGCAGAGCCACGCCTCGAGGTCGTCGTCCGCGAGGATCGCGGGCATGCGGTCGTGCATCGGGCTCACGAAGCGGTTGGCGGGGGTGGTGAGGATGGTGTAGGTCTCGAGGCGCTTTCCGTCGCGATCCTTCCAGCGTTCCCACAGCCCCGCGAACGCGAGGAGCGCACGCCCTTCGATGGTGATGGCATGCGGAACGCGGTGCTTCGCGTCGCCGGTCCACTCGTAGAAGCCCGAAGCGGGAATCGCGCAGCGACGGCTGCGGAAAGCCTCGCGGAAGGCGGGCTTCTCCATCACCGTCTCGCTGCGCGCGTTGATCATGCGGCTTCCGATCGACGGGTCCTTCGCCCAGTAGGGCACGAGGCCCCAGCGCAGCCACGCAGCCTCGCGCGCGCCGTCCTGGCCCGCGCGCACCACCGGCGCTTCCTGGCTGGGCGCGATGTTGTAGCGCCGGCGGATGCGCTCGTCGGCCGGGACGCGGAACGTGTAGGCGATGACGTTCCCGTCCGCGTCGAGGAAGTAGCGGCTGCACATGGCCGGAATGATAAGCTGCGTGCGAAGAGGAGGAGCGAATGAACGACACGGCGGGCGCGCCGGGAGCGCGCAGCTGCCCCGGCTGCTCGGCGCCGATGCGCCGCGAATCCTTCGCGCGCAAGACCACCGGCGCGCTCGACCTCGACCTGTGCTTCGACTGCCGCGCCATCTGGTTCGACGCCTGGGAAAGCTCGCAGCTCGCGCCCGCGGCGATCCTGCAGCTCTTCCGCGAGATCGAGACCCAGCCGGCCGGCGCCCCGAAGCCGCTCGCCTCGCTCCTGCACTGCGTGACGTGCCGCTCGCCGCTCGCCTTCACCCACGACGTCGAGCGCACCAATGCGTTCGTGTACTACCGCTGTCCGCAGGGCCACGGCCGCTTCACGACCTTCCTGCAGTTCCTGCGCGAGAAGGAATTCGTGCGCACGCTCACGCCCCTGGAAGTGCAGAAGCTTTCCGCGACCGTCACGCAGATCCGCTGCTCGAGCTGCGGCGCGCCGGTGGACATCACGCGCGAGGCTGAATGCCCCTACTGCCACGCGCCGATCGCGATCCTCGATGCCGACGCGGTGAAGCACGCGGTCGATGCGTTGTCGGCGCAGGAGAAGCGGGGGCAGCCGCAGGGCGTGGATGCCGGTGCGGTGCTCGATGCGCTGCTCGCCGGAAAGCACACGACGCCGGATTCGGGCCGCGAGCCGGTCGACCTCGTGCACGGCGCGATCTCGATGCTGCTCGGCACGTTCTAGGAGAGCCATGAAGACCATCGCCTTCGTTTCCCTGCTCGCGGCGGGAATCGTCCTCGCCGCCTGCGCGACCGAGCCCCGGGAGCCGCCGCCCAGGCCCTTCATCGGGACGCGTTGGCAGGCGCAGCTCGGGCTGCCGTACGCGGGCGAGAAGCCGTGGCTGCGCTTCGGCGACGGGCGCCTGGAGGGCTTCGGCGGATGCAACCCGATCGCCGCGCGCTATGTCGAAGACTCCGTGGGCGCGAAGGCGATCGCGATCGGACGCATCGAGGCCGGCCGGCATGGGTGCGACGCGGCGGCGCGGCGCCTGGAGGAAGGCTGGCTCGACACGCTGCACGCGGTATCCAGCTATTCGATCACGGGCGATGTCCTCACCATGTCGGGTTCGGGCGGGATGCTGCGCTTGCGTGCGGTGCCGGAGGAGGCGAAGGGCTTCGTCGGAACGCGCTGGATCGGCATCGTCGCCGAGGGCGCCGATCCGCACAGCCGGCCGCGGCTCGAATTCGTGAGCCAGGGACGGCTTTCGGGCTACACCGGGTGCAACGTGTTCTCCGGCGTCTGGAAAATGGAAAGCGCGCAGGTGCGCGTGGAGGGCCTCGCCATGACCAAGCGCATGTGCGTCGGCGCCGCGGGCGAGATCGAGAAGCGCTTCCTCGCCGCGATGGCGACCGGCGCGCGCGGCCGGCGCGAGGGCGATCGCCTCGTGTTCACCGGGCCGCAGGGCGAGCGCTTCGAGTTCGAGCCGGCGGCCGCCGCGTAGCCGCTGGCGGCTCCGACTCCTCGCGTAGCCGCTTCCACGCCGCATCCGGCGTCTGCCGCACCGCCTCGTATCCCTTCCACGGATCGGTTCGCAGCTGCGCGAGCCTTTCGTGCACGTTGCGCACGTTCCATTGGTCCGCGCGCTCGAGGCCCTTGAGCTCGCTCCACTTCACCGGCACGGAGACGCCCAGCCCGGGGCGCGCGCGCGCCGAGAACGCGGAGATGGTGGTCGCCCCGGTGCCGTTGCGCAGGTAGTCGACGAAGATGCGCCCGACGCGGTTCTGCGCGCCGGCGCGTGCCACGAAGAGCTGCGGAAGCGTGTGCGTGAGGTGCTGCGCGATCGCCTGCGTGAAGTCCTTCACCTCGTCGTATCCCCACGGCTGCGTCGGCGTGAGCGGCACCACGACGTGCAATCCCTTGCCGCCGCTCGTCTTGAGGAAGCTTTCGAGTCCGAGCAGGTCGAGCATCTTCTTCACCAGCGCGGTGCCTTCGAGGAGCGCGCGCCAATCCACGCCCTCGCCCGGATCCATGTCGAGGAGGAAGCGGTCGGGCTTGTCGATGAGGCGCGTGGTGGAGTTCCAGGTGTGGAACTCGATCACGTTCATCTGCGCCGCGCCCACCAGCGTCTCGGCGCTCGCGATCTCGAGCATCGCCGGATGTCCCGGCCAGTATTCGCGCGGCAGCTGGATGATGCCCGGGATCCTGATCTTCTCCCCGTGCTTCTGGAAGAAGAGCTCGCCGCCGATGCCGTAGGGTGCGCGCACCAGCGCGATCGGCCGTCCGCGCAGGTGCGGGATCATGTGCGGCGCGATGGATTCGTAGTAGCGCACGAGCTCGAGCTTGGTGACGCCGGTCCGGGCATCGACCACGCGGTCGGGATGGCTCACCGCGATGCCCATCACCGCCTCGCTCGGGCGGCGGGCGCTCCGCGAGCGCGGCTTCGCGTTGCCCTCGTTCGCCGCCGCGGGAGCGTGCGCCGGCTCCTCGCGCACGACCGCCTCCGGGTCCTTGTCGCCGCGCAGTCCGCGGAAGGTCGGATGGCGGATGCGTCCGTCGCTCGTCCATTCGGTGAACGCCGCCTCGCACACGAGCCGCGGCTTCACCCAATGCCCCTTCACGCCGCGCGGCGCGCCCTCGTGGAACGGCGGCTTCGCGGTCGCGAGCGCGGCGAGCTTCGCCTTGAGCGTGCGCAATTGCTCGTCGTCGAAGCCGGTGCCGACGTTGCCCGCATAGCGCAGGTGTCCCTCGCGGTCGTTCACGCCGAGGAGGAGCGAGCCGAAGCCGGCGCGCGCGCCCTTGGGATCGGTGTAGCCGCAGATCACGAACTCCTGGCGCTGCGTGCACTTGAGCTTGATCCAGGAGGTGGAGCGCGTCGACGTGTAGCCCGCCTGCGCGCGCTTGCCCACCAGCCCCTCGAGGCCGCTCGCGCAGGCGCCCTCGAGGAGCTGGCGCGCATCCCCCTCGAAGGACTCGCTGAAGCGCACGCGCGCCGAAGGACGCGCCTCGAGCACCTTGCGCAGCAGCTCGCGGCGCTGCACGAGCGGCACGCGGCGCAGGTCGTATCCGCCGTAGTACGGCAGGTCGAACACGAAGTAGACGATGTCCGCCCGCGCGCGGGTGTCGAAGGCTTGCTGCAGCCGCTGGAAATCCGGAAGCCCCTTGTCGTTCAGCACCACGATCTCGCCGTCGAGCCATGCCGGGTCGAGTGCGAGGGAGCGGACCTCCTCGCGCAGTCCCGCGAGCCGCGCGCTCCAGTCGTTGCCGTTGCGGGTGAAGAGGCGCACGTCGTCGTCCTCGATGCGCGTGACGATGCGGTAGCCGTCGAACTTGAGCTCGTACACCCAGCCGCCGCCTGCCGGAGGCTCGTCGACGAGCGTGGCGAGCTGCGGGAAGAGCGTGAGCGGAAGCGCGGCCTCCTCGGCCGCCGCGGGAATCTCGGGGTCGGCCTTCGCGGATTTCTTCGCGGCCTTCTTCTTCGCGGTGCGCGGCGATCGCCTTGCGGCCGGCTTCTTCGCCGAAGTGCCACGGCTCGCCGCCTTCCTCGCGGCCGCCTTGCGCGCCTTCTTCGCCGGCTCCGCGTTCACGCTTCCGGGCAGCGCTTCCGTGATGTCGTAATCCGACGCCGGCCGCGCCTCCTCGTCGCTCTCCTTGATGAGGAGCCACGGCTCCTGGCGCTCGTCCTCGTGGCCGTGCATGCGCACCAGCGTCCAGCGCCCGTGGAGCTTCTCGCCGTGGAGCTCGAACTTGAGCTTGCCTTCACGGTAGCCCTTGCGCGGATCGCCGAGGGGCAGCCATTCGCCGCGGTCCCAAACGATCACGGTGCCAGCGCCGTACTGCCCGGGCGGGATCACGCCCTCGAAGCTCGCGTAGGAGAGCGGATGGTCCTCCACGTGCACCGCCATGCGCCGCACGTGCGGATCGAGGCTCGGGCCCTTGGGCACCGCCCAGCTCTTGAGCGTGCCGTCGAGCTCGAGGCGGAAGTCGTAATGCAGCCGCCGCGCCGCGTGCTTCTGGATCACGAACGACAGCGCCTTGCCCGCGTGGGCGAGCTCGCCCTTCGGCTCCGGCGTCGCGCCGAAGTCGCGCTTCTTCCAGTACGGCGAAAGCGAGGAGCGCATGCCTTCTAGACTCCGAAGGCCGCGCGATGTTCCGAGGGGACGTACCCCGTTTTCCCTAAGAGCGAACGCCGTTCCGCCTAAAGGGAAACGGGGTCCGTCCCCGATCAGATCTCGATGTGGGTGCCGAGCTCGACCACCCGGTTCGGGGGGATGTTGAAGAAGTCCGTCGCGCGCGTGGCGTTGCGCGTCATCCAGGCGAAGATGTGGTCGCGCCACAGCGCCATGCCGGGCGTGTCGCTGGTCGGGATCACCGTCTCGCGCGAGAGGAAGAACGAGGTGTCCATCACGTCGAAGGTGAACCCGTAGCGCAGCCGGCACGCGGCGAGGATCTCGTCGATGTCCGGCTGCTCCTTGAATCCGTACCACGCCTCGAGCTTGTAGAAGCCGTTCACCAGGCGCTCGAACTGCACGCGGTCCTCGACCGGAACGTAGGGCACGTCGTGCGGCACGATGGTGAGGAACACGGTCTTCTCGTGCAGCACCTTGTTGTGCTTGAGGTTGTGCAGCAGCGCGTGGGGCACCTGGTCGGCGTTGCTGGTCATGAAGATCGCGGTCCCCGAGACCTTCTGCGGCGGATGCGCGTCCAGGCTCTCGAGGAACGGCTTGAGCGGGATGCCCTGCTCGGACAGGCGCCGGAACATGAGCAGCCGGCCGCGCTTCCACGTCATGAGCAGGGTGAACACGGTGCAGCCGATGAGCAGCGGGAACCAGCCGCCCGACAGGAACTTCGCCGCGTTCGAGGCGAGGAAGGTCGAGTCGACCGCGAGGAAGAGGCCCATCACCACGATCACCACCGGCAGCGGCCATTTCCAGATGAGGCGCGCGACCACCATCGCGAGCAGGCACTCGATCACCATCGTCGCGGAGACCGCGATGCCGTACGCGTTGCCGAGGTTGGTCGCGCTCTCGAAGCCGAGCACGAGCAGCACCACCGCGATGAACAGGATCCAGTTCACGAACGGCACGTAGATCTGGCCCATCGAGCGTTCCGAGGTGTACTGGATCTCGAGGCGCGGCACGTACCCGAGCTGGATCGCCTGCCGCGTGACCGAGAAGGCGCCCGAGATCACCGCCTGCGAGGCGATCACCGCGGCGCAGGTGGCGAGCACCACCATGGCGATCAGCGCCCAGTCGGGGATCATCTTGTAGAAGGGATTGCTGATCGCGTCGGGATGCGCGAGCACGTAGGCGGCCTGGCCGAAATAGTTGAGCAGCAGCGCCGGAAACACCAGGCACAGCCACGCGACGCGGATCGGCCGGCGGCCGAAGTGGCCCATGTCCGCGTAGAGCGCCTCGCCGCCGGTGAGGGCGAGGAACACGGCGCCCAGCACGAGGAAGCCGCGCAGCGGATAGTCGAGCACGAAGTCGATCGCATGGATCGGCGCGACCGCCTGCAGCACGCGCGGATTGTCGATCACGTGCACGAGACCGATCACCGCGATCGCGAAGAACCACAGCACCATCACCGGCCCGAAGAACGTGCCGACCTTGCCGGTGCCGTGGCTCTGGATGAGGAAGAGCCCTGCCAGCACCAGCAGCGCCACCGGGATCACGAAGTGGCTCACGGTGGGCGCGGCGACCGACAGGCCGTCCACCGCCGAAAGCACGGTGATCGCGGGCGTGATCATGCTGTCGCCGTAGAACATCGCGGCGCCGAAGATGCCGATGCCGATGATGGTCCAGCGCAGCTTCGGGTAGGGACGCGTCTCGCGCAGCGCGAGCGCGAGGAGCGCGAGGATGCCGCCCTCGCCGTTGTTGTCGGCGCGCATCATCACGAACAGGTACTTGAGCGTGATCACCCACACCAGCGACCACACGATGAGCGAAAGGATGCCGAGCACGTTCTCGTGCGTGAGCGGGATGCCGTGCTCGGGGCCGAACGCGGTCTGCAGGGCGTAGAGGGGGCTCGTGCCGATGTCGCCGAACACGACGCCGATGGCGCCGAGCACGAGACCGGCGGTGGCCCCCCGGTGCGCTGATGCACGGGTGATCGGACGGACGGTTGCGGCGGTCGTATCGCTCATGTTCTGGTCGCCGGCCTCCACGCGAGCGCTCGCTGGCCGGATAGGGCGCGGACTATACGCGCCTTTGCTGCGCCGCACAATGACGCCTGCCGGGACGCGTCGCCGGCGGCTCGGCGGCGACACGCTCCGCGGCGTCCACGGCCCTCGCTACCGCGGCGCTTCGATCTCCTGCAGCTCAGCCCGCCGGCGGGTCCTTGGCGCGCGTGCGCGTCGCCGCGCTGAAGATGCCGATCCCGAGCAGGATCACCGCCCCGATCATGATGTAGGTCTGGGAGATGCCCAGCGTGGTCGCGAGCCAGGCGAGCCCCGCGATGAACACGATGAAGCCGACCAGGTAGAGCAGGAACGACACGAGAGCCTCCTCGTTGCGAACGCCAGCGATCGGCTGGCTCCCGTTGGTCGCGGTGTACCCGGCGTTGGTTCCGGGCCCGTGCGCTACGCGCGGTATGGGACCTTTCCTACAGGCTGCGGAAATCCGGCGCGCGCTTCGCGAGGAACGCGTCGAACGCCTCGCGCGCGGCGGGCTCGCCGAGCATGCGGCGGAACTGTTCGCCCTCGGCGGCGAGCTGCGCCTCGATGGCGGCGCGATGGGCCCGTTTGAGCAGCGCCCTGGTGCGGCGCACCGAGGCGGCCGGGAGTGCGGCGAGCTTCTGCGCCGCATCGAGCGCGGTATCGAAGGCCTGCGCCGCGGGCACCACGCGCGTGACGAGCCCCGCTTCGTGGGCGCGCGCCGCGTCGAACGGCTCGCCGAGCAGCAGCAGCTCGGCCGCGCGCTGGTAACCGGCGATCCACGGCAGCAGGTAGGTCGAGGCGAACTCGGGCACCAGGCCCAGGCGCGTGAACGGCAGCTGGAAGCGCGCGTCCTCGCCCGCGTACACCAGGTCGCAATGCAGCAGCAGCGTCGTCCCGATGCCGACCGCGGGACCGTTCACCGCGGCGACGAGCGGATTCGCCGCGCCGGCGACGACCCGCAGGAACCGGAATACCGGCGCTTCCTCCGCGGATGGGGGACGCGCGAGGAAATCGTTGAGGTCGTTGCCGGCGGTGAACGCCTCGGCCGTGCCGTGGAAGAGGATTGCGCGCACTTCGGGGTCGGCCTCGGCGGCGGCGATCGCCTCGGCGAGCGCCCCGTACATCGCCGCCGTGATGGCGTTCTTCTTCGCCGGGCGGTGGAAGCCGACCGTGGCGACCGCGCCGCGCCGCCCGACCGCGACCTCGGCGCTCATTGCCGCCGCCGGGGTCCCCGGTTCTTGTCGATGATGGCGGCGAGGATCAGCCCGTAGGCGATGACCCGAATGGTGTAGTAGATGGGCGCGTCCTCCGAGAGGCCGACGGTCTCGTAGAGCGCCACCCGGTTCACGCCCTCGATCAGGAACGAGAGCGCGAAGAGCAGGAAGAAGCGGTCGCGCGTGCTGCGCCAGAAGCGGAAGAAGAAGAACGACACCGCGATGGATCCGATGGCGATGCCGCCCAGCATGATCTCGTTCATGGCGTCATTCTCCTTCCCAGATGAGCCCGAAGAGGAGCAGCGCGACGGCGATGAGCGCGGTGGCGAGCCGCAGCGGCGCGAGGTCCACGTTGAAGAACACGTAGCGGTCGAAGATGTTGAGGATGTTGCTCGCCGTGAGCATCACGAAGCACATGCCGCTCCAGAAGAGCAGCCGGTGGCGCGTGCGGGCGTAGGCGCCGAGGAGGAACCAGACGCAGGCGAGGCTGGTGAGCGCGCAGAGCGTGTAGATGACGGCGGACATTTTTCTAGGAGTCCTTCCGGATCCTGAAGGCGTCGGCGAACCGGTGCGCCATCCGCTCGGTACGCGAATGGATGAGGCGCGTGACGCCGATCAGGTTGTGCACGTACGCGTGCGTGGCCTTGTCGAGCATCGCCGCGAGCTCGGGCGAGGGCGCGAAGCGGTACACGGTGGAAGAGCCTTCCACCGGCGTGATGATGTGCTGGGCGGCGAGGCTCTCCACGAGCTGCGCGGCCTCCCGTTCACTCACGTAGAGCCGCTCGCCCACGCTGCGCGTTTCCACCGCCTGCCCGGGAAGCGCCTTGAACAGCAGGATCGCCTCCATGAACGGCACCGATGGGATGCTCGTCAGGATGAAGCGGCGGACGTCGTCCGCGATCGCCTCGTCGTGCGGATCGGATGTCACGGTCGGTGTTGCTGGGAGAGTGGTCCATGATAACAAGGGTCATCGCGGGCGTGAACCCTAGCGGCCGCCCGAAACGTCGAGGATCGCGCCGGTGCAATAGGTAGATTCTTCCGACAGCAGCCAGAGGATCGCGCGCGCGACCTCCTCGGGCTCGCCGCCGCGTTGCATCGGGACGCCCGCCTTCACGCGATCGACGCGGCCCGGCTCACCGCCGCTCGCGTGGATCTCGGTGTAGATCACGCCCGGGCGAACGGCATTCACGCGGATCCCCTCGGCCGCCACCTCGCGCGCGAGGCCCACGGTGAAGGTGTCGATCGCGCCCTTCGACGCGGCGTAGTCGACGTACTCGTGCGGCGATCCGAGGCTCGCCGCGACCGAGGATACGTTCACGATCCCGCCGCCCTTGCCGCCGCGGCGCGTGGACATGCGCCGAACCGCCTCGCGCGCGCACAGGAACGATCCGACGATGTTGGTGGCGAACACCCGCTCGAGGCGCTCCACGCTCATCTCGTCGACGCGCATGTGCCGCTCGAGGACGCCGGCGTTGTTGACCAGCGCGGCGAGCGGGCCGAGCTCCGACTCGCACGCTTCGAAGAGGCGCAGCACGTCCGCTTCGCGTGCGACGTCGCCGTCGATCGCGAGCGCGCGTCCGCCGCCCGCGCGGATCGCCGCGACCACGGCGTCGGCGGCCGCGCGGTTCGAGCGGTAGTTCACGCACACGGCGTAGCCGCGCTCGGCGGCGAGTCGCGCGGTGGCCGCGCCGATGCCGCGGCTTGCGCCGGTGACGACGAGCGCCCCGCGCGCGGCGCTCATGGCACGAGCCTCGCGCGGGGCGGCCTGCGGTCGAGGAATCCCCATGCCACTCCCAGCACCAATCCCGCGGTATGCGCCCAGTTCGCGATCGGCCCGAGCCACCCGGTCCAGCACAGCGCGTACCAGGCGAGCATCATCGCGACGGTCGAGCGGTGCAGCGCGATGCCGAACGCCGGGTTGGAGCGGCCCTGCATCCACACGTATCCCAGCAGCGCATACACCACGCCCGACATGCCGCCGAAATTCGGCGAGCGCGTGATCGCGTATTGCGCGAGGTTCGAGGCCGCGCCGCTCGCCGCTACGAAAAGCGCGAGCAAGGGTCCGCCCTTCAGCCGCTCGATCGCGCCGCCCAGGTCCCACAGCCACATCATGTTGAAGAGCAGGTGCAGCGCGCCCAGGTGCACGAAGATCGGCGTGAGGAGCCGCCACAGCTCCCCCGCGCGCAGGTCGGCGAGGAAGGCCGACCCGGGGCGCCCGATGAGCAGCGGCGGGATCACGCGCTCGGGACCCAGCAGCCACGCGGCCCCGGTCACGGCGACGCTCGAGGCGACGAGAGCGAGCGTCACGCGCGGCGCTTGCGCGCGGGGGGATATGATGGCCACGCCGCATCATAGCGAAAGCGCTTTCCACATGAACCTGTATATCGTCACCGGAACCACCCAGGGGCTCGGCAAGGCGCTCGCCGAAGCGATCGCAAGCGATCGCGCGAACGAGCTCATCGCCCTTTCGCGGGCGCCGGACGCGCCGATTCCGGGCGGCGCGCGCATCGAGGTCGACCTCGCCGACGGCGCTGCCACCGAGCGCGCGTGCGACCGCGTCGAGCAGCGCATTCGCGGCAAGCGCTACGAGAAGGCGGTGCTGGTGAACAACGCCGGCGTGGTCTCGCCCGTCGCCCCGCTCGAGGCGCTCGACGCCGATGCGCTCGAGAGGAACCTCCTCGTGAACCTGGTCGCGCCGATGCGCCTCATGCGCCGGTTCCTGCGCATGACCGAGGCCGCGGCGGTGCTGCGGCGCGTGATCAACATCTCGTCGGGCGCGGGACGGCGGCCCATCTCCGGCTGGAGCGCCTATTGCGCCGCGAAGGCGGGACTCGACATGGCCTCGCGCGTCGCCTCGCTCGAGGCGCAGGCGCGCGGCGCGCCGGTCGAGGTGGTGAGCCTCGCGCCCGGCGTGATCGACACCGGCATGCAGGCGACCGTGCGCGGCGCCTCCGCCGAGGACTTCGCCGACGTCGAGCGCTTCCGGCGCATGAAGGACGAGGGCGCGCTGCGTTCGCCCGACGAGGTGGCCGCCGACATCCTGCGGCTCGAGGCCGCCGGTCGCCTCGCGGCAGAGCCGGTGGCCGACCTGCGGCAGCTCGCCGTTTGAGGAATAATGCCTCGCCCCCGCTGTTTGCCCCGGAGCCGTTCGCAGCACCCCACAACCGCACCGTCCCAAGAGGAGAACCCATGAAGCGCATCCTGCCTCTCGCCGCCGCGCTGCTCTTCGCGTCCGGCGCCGCTTTCGCGTTCCATTGCCCGAAGGACATGAAGGAGATCGACGCCGCGCTCGCGAAGCACCCCAACCTCAGCAAGGAGCAGATGGCGGAGGTGAAGAAGCTGCGCGCGAAGGGCGAAGAGGAGCACAAGGCCGGCAATCACCAGGCCTCGCTCGACGACCTCGGCAAGGCGAAGGAAATCCTCGGCCTCAAGTGATGCACGCGGCGGCGCGGCCGCGCCGCGCCGCCTTCAGGCCTGCACGCCGGGCCTTCCGTCCTCGACGCTGTACTGCGCCCGCGTCGTGAGGGGCGATTCGCGCTCCTTCACCGTCCCCACCACGCGCAGCTTCGCCTCGGCGCGATCCGGCGAGAAATCCAGCAGCACGTAGCCGCGCTTGGTCGATTCGGCGAAGTGGATGTGCGGGTTCGCGCGCCAGATGCCCGCGACGACGTCTTCGCGCGTTCCCTGCGAAGTGATCGAGGTGCCGCAGAATTCCGCCGCGACGATGGGCGAGCCCATGTCCTCCGGACTGCGGTGGAGGTCCGCGACGTAGTTCGCGTGCACGTCTCCGCCGAGCACGACGGGATTGCGCGCACCGGAGGCCGCAAGCGCGTCGAGCAGGCGCTGGCGCGCGGCCGGATAGCCGTCCCAGCCGTCGGTCCAGTAGCGATGGTTGCCGTCCGGCCCGGGCCGTCCGGCCGGCGCCATGAGCGTCTGCTGCACGATCACGTTCCACGCGGCGCGCGATTCGGCGAGCCCGCGCGCGAGCCAGCGTTCCTGCTCGAAGCCGAGGATCGTGCGGCGCGGATCGAGGCGCTCGCCGCATTCGGGACCCACGATGTTGGAGCCGCCGCGCAGCGGCTTCGGGCACACCTCGTGGTCGCGGTACTGGCGGTCGTCGAGCACGTGCAGCAGCGCGAGCGATCCCCATTCGTGCCGGCCGTAGATGCGGTAGCCGCCGTTCCGCTCGATTTCGGAGCGGCGCACCGGAAGGTGCTCGAGGAACGCGCGATAGGCGGCGGCGCGCCGCGCGAGGAAGTTCGGCTCGAGGTCCTCGGCCTGGTCGTTGGCGTAGT
Source organism: Usitatibacter sp. (assembly GCA_035605915.1). Lineage (GTDB taxonomy): Bacteria > Pseudomonadota > Gammaproteobacteria > Burkholderiales > Usitatibacteraceae > Usitatibacter. The sequence goes on along the minus strand of DATNGJ010000070.1, from coordinate 42,307 downwards.
CGTTGTCGACCTCGTGATCGTCCCAGGTGACGATCCACGGCGCGCAGGCGTGCGCGGCCTGGAGGTCCGCGTCGGTCTTGTACTGCGCGTAGCGCGTGCGGTATTCGTCGAGCGTGTGCGGCTCGCCGGTCGAGTGGTGGCGCACGTGCCGGCTGCCCCAGCTCGATTCGTAGATGTAGTCGCCCACGAAGGCGACCACGTCGACGCCCTCGCGCGCGATGTGGCGATGCGCGACATACCAGCCCTGCTCGTATTGCTGGCAGCTCGCGAGCGCGAGGCGCAGCCGTTCGTCGCCGTGCCCGCGGCCGGGGGCAGTACGCGTGCGCGCGATGGCGCTCGCGGCGTCGCCGGCGTGGAAGCGGTACCAGTACTCGCGCGCCGGATCGAGCCCGTCCACCTCGACGTGCACCGCGTGCACCGATTCCGGATGCGCGAGCGCCTTGCCGCGCCGCACCACGTGCGCGAACGATTCGTCGGCCGCGACCTCCCAGTCGACCGCGACCGGAACGGGATCCATGCCGCCGCCCTCCAGGGGGCGCGGCGCGAGCCGCGTCCAGATCACGAAGCCGTCGGCGCGCGGCGCGCCCGAGGCGACACCGAGCGTGAACGGATCGGCGGCGAAGCGCGGACGGGCGGTCGCGCAACCCGCGAGCGGCTGCAGGAATGCGGCCGACCCGAGCGCGAGCGCGCGCTCGAGGAACGCGCGTCGCGCGGCGAAAGCGATGCGGCTCATGGCGCGGCGCGCGACCCGATCAGCGCGCCTTGCGCCGGAATGCGAACCAGGCGGTGAAGATCACGAACAGGACGAACCAGACGAGCGCCCATTCCGCGATCGAGAGCCCGAGCAGCCGCCAATGCACCGCCGAGCAATCCCCCGAGCCCGCGAAGATCTTGGGAAGCGCCTGCGAGATCGGGAAGGCGTTCACGAGGAAATCGAGATCCGTCCCGCAGCTCGACACGACCGGCGGGTAATGCTGGATGTACGACTGGCGCAGCGCGACCCCGCCGCCGGCGATCGCGACGAGGATCAGCAGCACGCCATAGGCCTTGAGCGGCGTGCCGCGCGGGCCGTGGATGGCGCCCACCAGCGCGACGATCGCGAGGACGGTGAACGCGTAACGCTGCAGGATGCACATCGGGCACGGCTCGAGCCCGACTTCTTCCTGCAGGTAGAGGGCGATGCCGAGGAGCACGGCGCAGGCCACGAAGATCGCGGCAAACCAGGGACGGGAGGAGTTCATCGCGCGATTTTCCCACAAGATGCGATCGCCCCCTAGGACGCGCGCGTCGCCGACGGTATCATCGAGGGCTCGCCTTCCGCTCGACCGTCCATGCCGCTCACGCTTCCCGCCCGCAAGACCCTCACCCTAGAAGCCGCCCGCGTCGCGCTCGACGCCGCCGAGAAAGAGGCGCTGCGCAACAACTGGCGCGTCGTGATCGCGGTGGTGGACGACGGCGGCCACACCATCGCGCTCGTGCGCCTCGACGGTGCGCAGATCTCCAGCGTCGCCACGGCCGTGGAGAAGGCGCGCGCCTCGGTCGCCTGGAAGCGCCCCACGCGGCTCCTCGAGGAGTCGGTGAACAACGGCCGCACCGCGTTCCTGTCCATCGCCCAGGGGATGGCGATCCTGCAAGGCGGTGTTCCCATCGAGGTGGACGGCACTGTCGTGGGGGCGGTGGGGGTCTCGGGCGTGCGGGCCTCCGACGACGAGCTGATCGCCCTCGCCGGGGTGAACGCGCTCAAGGCCGCGCTCGGTTAGCTGGTAATCCCTCACGGGGGACGGCAAAATAGCCGTCCTGATGCGCCCGGCACGGACCGGCCGCCGCCGTAACTAACTAAAAAAATGGACCTTTATCCCCTCGGGCTCCTCGACATCCTGCGCGCTTACCGCGACGGCCGCGCCACGGTGCAGGACTATGTGACCTCCTTGTCGGGGCGCATCGCCGCGCTCGAGCCGCGCATCCATGCCTGGGAATGGTTCGACGCCTCGCGCGCCATGGCCGACGCCGAGGAGCGGGCGGCCGGCGGCATCCTCGCCGACCTGCCGCTGTACGGCATTCCCGTCGCCGTGAAGGACATCATCAACACGCGCGGCATCCCGACCCGCATGGGATCGGTGATCTTCGGCAACCACGTGCCGACGACCTCGGCCTGGGTGGTGCGGCGGCTGGAGGCGCTCGGCGGGCTGGTGATGGGCAAGACCGTGACCACCGAGTTCGCCTATCGCTCGCCCGGCAAGACGCGCAATCCCTGGAACCCGTCGCATACCCCCGGCGGTTCCTCGAGCGGGTCGGCGGCCGGGGTGGCGGCCGGCTTCGTGCCGGTGGCGATCGGCACCCAGACGCTCGGCTCGGTGATCCGGCCGGCGGCCTTCTGCGGCGTGGTGGGTTACAAGCCCACGCACGGAGCGATCTCGCGCACCGGCATCCTGCCGTTCGCGCCGACGCTCGATACCGTGGGCGTCTTCGCGCGCTCCGTCGCGGACGCCGCCTGGTTCGGCGCCTGCCTGATGGGCGAGGACTTCCGCGACGAGGCGACGGTGGTGCGCGCCGCGCCCCGGCTGCTGCACGTGCCGCTCGAGCCGCTCGCCGATCCGCCGCGCATCGCGGTGGTGAAGACGCACAAGTGGCCGATCGCGAGCGATGCGCAGCGCCAGCACTTCGTCGAATGCATCATCAAGCTGCAGGCGGCGGGCGCCAGGGTGCGCGAGGTGACGCTGCCGCGCCTTTTCGAGGGCGCCTGGGAAAACGTCATGGCGATTCTCGCGCACGAGGCGGTGAAGAGCTTCGCCTCGATCGAATCGCGCCATCGCATCCGTCTCTCGCCCTACCTCATCGAGCTCCTGGACCGCGGCCGCACCGTGACGCCGGAGCAGTACGCGAGGGCGCTCGAGAAGCGCGACGAGTACCGGCGCTGGCTCGACCGCATCTTCGAGCAGCACGAGGCGATCGCGACGATTCCCGCGACCGGCGAAGCGCCGGAGAGCCTCGCGAGCACCGGCGACTCCGTGTTCAACGCGCTATGGACGCAGGCCGCGATGCCCGCGGTGACGATTCCCACCGGCCGCGGCTTGCGCGGCCTGCCGCTCGGCTTCCAGGTCGTCGGCCGCTACCGCGAGGACGAGCACGCGCTGCGCATCGCCGCGTGGTGCGAGTCGACGCTCGGTCATCAGTCCGGGCTCGCCGGCGGCTGATCGCTTCTCCAGCGTGACCGTGATCGCGGTCACGAGGAGATCCAGCACGCAATAGAACGCGCCCGCCGCGAGCGGCGGGTTGGCGGCGCTCAGCCCCAGCCCGGGCACTCGCGCGCTCCAGGTCCAGTTTCCGAGCCAGGTCCCATAAAGCTCCATCGCGAGCGAGAGCACGAACATGGTCGCGTAGAGGCGGCGCGAGGGGGCGAGCCAGAGGCACGCGAGGAAGAGCGCGTAGAGAAGCGGCCCCAGGGTGTCGCGGCCGGTCCATGCGAGGAGCGCGACGAGCGGCAACGCGAGGAGGGCCACGATCCCGGCGCCGCGCTCCGGCACGCGCCCCGCGAGCTGCGTCCCGAGGAAGAAGAGCAGCACGTGGCCGGGCGGCACGAAGAGCGGGATATTGCCGAGGCGGTATCGATACAAACCCCACGCGAGCGACAGCACCACCTCGCCCGCGGTCGCGAGGGCGAGGCATGCGGCGAGCGAAACGCGCGTCGTCCGGGCGCTGCGCGTGAAAAGCGCGAGGCACACGAGCCATGCGCCGGCGCTCGCGGCGGCCTGGCCGTGCTGCACCCAATTCCGGTCGAGCGCGAGGCCGAGGACGACCGTGGCGACGATCGCGAGGTTCATCGCCGCATTCTGGCATGCGGCACCCGGTAGGAGCGTGCCGACCGCCGCGACGCCCACGCGCCCACGGCACTCTCGGAGCGGACCGACTTCGCGCGCGCTCCCTCGTGCGGGATATTGGAGGCATTTCGCCCGGAGGTGCCTCATGGACCATCGCAAGCTCGCCGCCTCGCTCGCCGCATCGCTCCTCGTCGCCTCGTCCGCCATGGCGGCCGTGTCCAGCGAGCCCGCGCCCTCTCGCATCGTTTCGGAGTTCGCCGCGTGGGCGGGCTCGCGCCAGAACGCGGACGCGCTCGTGCGCGGCCTGCACGGCGGCAGTTCGATCACCCTCGCGACCAACGGAGTCGACGGCCACAACGTGAGCCTCGCCGGCTTCACCCCGGGCGCGCCGATGAGCTTCGAGGAGGTGCGCGAAGCGCTCGCCTCGGCGCGTTCCTCGCTCGCCCACCTCGGCGTGCACCGTCCGACGGCGGAGCAGATCCAGGCCGCGCTCATCGGCGGCGAGGTGCAGCTCGGCCGCGGGCGCACGCGCATGCTGCCGGGAACGGTCGCCGTCCTGGGAGGCAATCCGAACGTCGCTTCGCGCTGAGGGCGACGTCACGGCCCGGTCCGAGTGCCGTGCAGCAGCGAGAACCCCGCAGGTGAAGTCGTACCCGTTGCTGGTTTATCGTTGCGGGCATGAACCTGCGCATGGGGGTCGACCTCGGCGGCACGAAGATCGAGCTCGCCGCGCTCGACGAGTCGGGCGAGGTGCGCCATCGCGAGCGCATCGCCACGCCGGTCGATGATTACGACGCGACCCTCGACGCGATCGCCCGGCTCGTGGCCACGGCCGAGCGCGAGCTCGGCGCGCGCGGCAGCGTCGGGATCGCCACGCCGGGCGCGCTCTCGCTCGCGACCGGGCGCATCAAGAACGCCAATTCCACCTGGCTCAACGGACGCGCGCTGAAGGAAGACCTGCAGGCGCGCCTCGATCGCGAGGTGCGGCTCGCCAACGACGCGAACTGCTTCGCGCTCTCCGAAGCGACCGACGGCGCGGCGCGCGGCGCGGCGATCGTCTTCGGCGTGATCCTCGGCACGGGCGTGGGCGGCGGCATCGTCGCGCACGGCCGCATCCTCGAGGGGGCCAACGCGATCGCGGGCGAGTGGGGGCACAACCCGCTGCCGCTGCCGCGCGCGGACGATCATCCGCTGCCGCTCTGCTATTGCGGGCGCCGCGCCTGCATCGAGACCTATCTTTCCGGGCCGGGCCTCGCCGCGGATCATGCCCGTGCGAGCGGCGAGAGGCTCGGCGCCGCGGAGATCGCGCAGCGTGCCGCGCAGGGCGAAGCGGCGTGCGTGCAGGCGCTGCGCCGCTATGCCGAACGCCTCGGGCGCGCGCTCGCCTCGGTCGTGAACGTGCTCGACCCGGACGTGATCGTGCTCGGCGGCGGGCTGTCGCGAGTGGCACGCTGGTACGAGGACGTGCCACGATTGTGGAGGGAATCGATCTTTTCCGACGAGGTGCGCACGCGCCTGGTACCGCCGGCCCACGGCGACTCGAGCGGCGTGCGCGGCGCCGCCTGGCTGTGGAATCGACCGTAAGGCAACGCTGTTCGCAAAGACAGAGCATCACCCGTCCACATTGGAGACATCGAAATGAGATTTGCCGCCATCCTGCTCGCCTGCCTCGCGTGCCTCGCCGCTTCCAGCGCCAGCGCCATCGAGGTGAAGGTCCCGCCCGGCGACGAGGTCGCGACCTTCGCCGGAGGCTGCTTCTGGTGCATGGAATCGGACTTCGACGAGGTGCCCGGCGTGGTCGCCACCATTTCCGGCTACACCGGCGGCTTCGTCGCGAACCCGACGTACGAGCAGGTATCGTCCGGCACGACCGGGCATGCGGAATCGGTCGACGTGATCTTCGATCCGAAGAAGGTGAGCTACGAAAAGCTGCTCGACTTCTACTGGGTGAACATCGATCCGACGACCAAGGACCGCCAGTTCTGCGATAGCGGCAACCAGTACCGCACCGCGATCTTCTGGCATGGCGAGGCGCAGCATCGCGCCGCGGTGGAATCGGAGAAGCGCATCGAGGCGACGAAACCCTTCAAGGCACCGATCGTCACCGAGATCGTGAAGGCGGGGCCGTTCTATCCCGCGGAGGATTACCATCAGGACTTCTACCGGAAGAATCCGGTGCGCTACCAGTTCTATCGTCGCGGATGCGGCCGTGACGAGCGCCTGCGCGAGCTGTGGGGCGCGAAGGCGGGCGGGCACCACTGAGGAGTGCCCGCGCACGGAGGCAACGCATGGAGATGAAACGCCTCAACGCGGCGGGGCTCAAGGCCGCCGGCTACGACGAGCGCGACCGCAAGCTGGTCGTGGAGACCTCGACCGGCACGTTCGAGTACGCGAACGTCTCGCCCGAGGTCTACCGGCGCCTCATGAGCTCGCCCACGCCGGCGAGCTACTATCGCGAGGCGATCGAGGAGGAGTTCACTCCGCGCCGCATCAAGTAGGCGCCACGCCCGCGCCGTTCGAGGGCTGCGAAGACGGCCGCGCCTGCTGGCCGTTCTTCCACGGTGGCTCGCAGCGCACGATGTTCGCGAACGGCGTGCTCGGGTCGCGCGCCCGCAGGGGATCGGCGCAGAAGCACGCCTTGTCCCACGACCAATGCCCCGACGGGCTGCGGCGCATGACTTCCTCGCAGTCGAGGCCCGACATGTCGTGCTTCGAAAGGCGCGGGCGGATCGACATGGGCGGCGGCGTGGGCGTCGCCTCGGCCGGCTTCGGCGGGGGCACGTCGTAGACCGAGTCGCAGACCGGCATCTGCTTGCAGCTTCCTTCGCCGTTGCACATCCATTCCCACGCGCAGCTCGCATAAGCGGCGGGCGCCGCCAGGCCGAGCGCCAACGCAGCGAGGATCGGTCGTTTCAGCATGTGTGCTCCTCGGTCCGGTTCCGCCGGATGCCAGGCCATTCTGCGCCCCGGCCGGAGCGCGGTTCAAGCGGGCGCCGATCCGCCCCGTGCTTCCTACTGTCCCCGGTTGTCGCCGTCGTGACCCTTGTCCTTCGAGGCCTCTTCGCCTCGCGGTGACGGCCGCGCCTCGCGGGCGGCGCGCGCCTTTTCCTGCGCCGCTCGCTGCGCGGCTTCCTGGGCCGCGCGTTGCTGCGCTTCCTGCGCTGCGCGCTGCTGTGCTTGCTGCGCTGCTCGTTGCTGTGCTTCCTGCGCTGCGCGCTGCTGTGCTTGCTGTGCGCGTTGCTGCGCTTCCTGCGCTGCGCGCTGCTGTGCTTGCTGCGCTGCTCGTTGCTGTGCTTCCTGCGCCGCGCGCTGCTGTGCTGCGCGCTCCGCTTGCTGTGCCGCGCGTTCGCTTGCCTGCGCGGCGCGCTGCTGGCTTTCCTGCGTCGCGTTGCGTCGCGCTTCGGCGGCGCGCTGCTCGGCTTCGGCAGCATTCTTTTGCGCACGCTGCTGCGCTTCCTGCGAGGCGCGTTGCTGGGCCTCCCGCGAGGCACGTTCGCGGTCGGCCGCATCCTTCCGCGCTCGCTGCTGGGCTTCAGCCGCGCCCTTCTGCTGCGCTTCAGCGGCTCGCTGGCGCGCTTCAGCTGCATCCTTCTGCGCTCGCTGCTGGGCTTCAGCCGCGCCCTTCTGCTGCGCTTCAGCGGCTCGCTGGCGCGCTTCAGCTGCATCCTTCTGCGCTCGCTGCTGGGCTTCTCGCGCATCGCGCGTGCGGTTCGCGTTCGCTTCCCCCGGCGCACCGCGTTCCTCGCCGCGCGCGGCGGGCTGCGAGGGCGAACCGGTCTTCGGAGTCGGCGTTCGCGCGACGGCGGGATTCGCGGACGCAGGCGGCGTGGCGCCCTTCGGCGCCGCCTTGGGCGCGACGCGCGGCTTCGCGAAGCTCGGCCTCGCGACGGCGTTCGCGGCGGTATTCGGCGGCGATGGCGCGGCGGCATTTGGTGCCGCCCGGGACGTGGATGGTGCACCGGCAATGACCGGTGCGCGCGCCGCGGGCGGGCCGGCCCGCGTCGCGGGATTTCGCGACGCCTGCTCGCGATGCGCTTCGCGCACCTCGTTGCGGCTCGGAAGCGCCGTGGCCGGAGCGGTGATCGCAGGCGCGGCGCGCACCACCTGCGGAGCGAGCGCCACGCGCGCTTGCGCGACCGGCTTCTGCGTGACGAGCACGTCGCGGCGCACGGCGGTCGCCGCCCGCTCCCGATTGAGCTCGCGGTGCTCGCGCGCCACGCGCTCGGGAACCTTGATCACGGCCGCGTTCACTTTCGTCTCGTAGCTGCGGCTCGCCCGGTACCACGGTCGGTATGGCTCGGAGGGGGCGAGCGGATACCAGCCGATCACCGGCCCCCCGCTCGCCGCGCTGAGGCTCCAGCCCGAGCCGCCGATGAACCCCACGAGGGCTGGAGCCCAGGTGGGATTCGCCACGCGCCGGCCGGGGCACCACGCCCAGCGGTCGCGGATCTGCACCCAGCGGCCGTAGTGGAACGGCGCATAGCCCCAGGGCTCGGTATCGACCCAGGTCCAGCCCCACGGCTCCAAGTAGGTCCAGCGGCCGTAGCGATAGGGCGCCCAGTCCTCCTGCACGCGCGTGGGGAACCATACGGCGCCGTACACGGCGTCCTGCGACCACTCGCCGTACTGGTCCAGGTCCTCGTATCCCGTCATCTCGAAGGATACGTATTGGGGCGCACGCCGTTCGACCCAGCGCTCGTCGCGCGCCTCGGCCCAGCGGTCGAACTCCGTGGGATACGCGTCCTCGAACGCGTACGAGGGACGATCCTCGCCCCACACCACGATCGACTGTCCCGCGCGGATGCGCACACGGCCGCTCGCGGTCTGCAGGCTCGCGCTGCCGGAAAAGACGGACAGGCGCGACTGCGCGCGGTCGGGATCGGCATCGAGGCGATAGCGGCCCTCCGCGTCGAGCGTGAAGCTCGCCTGCTGCGTGGAAAGCCGGATCGTCGTGCCGCGCTCGCGATGGTGGACGCGCACGGCGAGCACGCCCTGCTCGAGGGTCGCGTCGAGCACGTCGTCGTCGAGGCGCGACACGTCGAGCTGGCTGAGCTCGTCCAGTCGCAGCGCGATGGGTCCTACCTGCGCTTCGGCCCGCGCGCCGGAATCGGTCCATAGCGAGTTGCGCGAGGTGAACGGCGAGTTGACGTACGCCGCTTCCCAGCCGCGGTCGGGATCCTGGTAGAGCGCGACGTCGCCCTCGATCCATGCGACGCGTCCCACGCGTCCCGGGACCTCCTGGGCGAGCGCCGGAGCCGCGAGCGCGGCGAGCGAGAGAAGGAAGAACGCGATCGAGCGCATGGCCGTGTCCCTTGCCGAAGGGGCCGTCTCGCACCGTGGGTGAGGGCGCGCGAGGGCGCGGGACGGCCTCCTGAAAGGTTCCGACCGCCCGCCGCGCGCCGGGTTCTCGGGGCATTGCCGGATTGTGACGCAATCCCTTCCGCAACGCCCTGAATCCATGCCATTATTGCTGCGTCGCAAGGGAGCGCCACAAAAAGCGGGGAGTCGATGGATCGCACCACCGTATTCACGAAGACCGCCAAGGGCATCACGCAGGTCAACCAGAAATCCGCTTCGCTCTCGAAGGACCTGATGAAGGTCCTCAAGCTCATCGACGGCAAGTCGAACTTCGGCCAGATCATGGAGAAGGCCGACTTCGACAAGAACTCGCTCGAGAAGGCGCTCAACACCCTCACCAAGGACGGCTTCGCCCGCGTCTTCCAGGTGCGCCAGGAAGAGGCCGATCCGTTCGCCGGCGAAGACGACTTCGACTTCACCGCGCCGGGCAAGATGCCCGCCTCCACGCAGCGCGTGATCGCGGGCGCGGCGAACGACATCAGCGAGCTGGTGCGCCAGCAGGAAAAGGCCGATGCGGAGCGCAAGTCGCGCGAGCAGGCGCACGAGCAGGCGCGCGTGCGCGCGAAGGCCGAGGCGGAGAACCGCGCCAAGCTCGAGGCGGAGGCGAGGGCCAAGGCCCAGGCCGAGCAACAGGCGATGGAGCAGGCGCGCCGCGCGAAGGAGGCGGCGGACCGGGCGAAGGCCGAGCTCGACGCGAAGATGCGCGAGGAGGAAGCGCGCAAGAAGTCGCTCGCCGAGCAGCAGGCGCGCCTCACGGCCGACCAGAAGGTGAAGGAAGAGGCCGAGAGCCGGCGCATCGCGGAGCTGCGCGAGAAGGCGGAGAAGGAAGCGCGCGCGCTCGCCGAGGCGCGCGGCCGCGCGGAAGCCGAGGCCCAGGCGCTCGCCAAGGCGCGCGCCGAGGCCGAGGCCGCCGTGAAGAGGCAGGCGCGGGAAGCGAGCAGCGCGGAGAAGCAGCTCAAGGAGCGGCTCAAGGAAGAGATCGAGTCGCGCATCCGCTCCGAGATGGAGGAGCTGCTGAGGAACGAGCTCGAGGAGAAGACGCGCAACGAAATGCGCGCGCAGATCCTGGAGGAGGCGCGCCTCGCGGCGCGCGCCGAGCTCGAGGATCGCCTGCGCGAGGAGCGCGCGGCGCTCGCCCGCGCCGAGATGGAGGCGCGCGCGAAGGCGGAGGCCGAGGCCGGCGCCCGCGCCGAGAGGGAAGCGAAGCTGCGAGCGGAAGCCGAGGCGCGTGCCGCGGCCGAAGCCGAGGCGCGCATCAAGGCGGAGGACGAGGCGCGGCGGCTGCGCCACGCCGAGCAGCGCGCCCGCGAGGAAGCCGAAGCGCGCACGCGCGAGCAGCAGGAGACCGAGCAGCGCCTGGAAGCCGAGCGGCGCGCCAAGTTCGAGGCCGAGGCGCGCGCGAAGGTCGAGGCAGAGGGGCGTGCGCGGCGCGAGGCCGAGCTGCAGGCGACCCTCGAGGAAGAGCGCAAGGCGAAGCAGGAAGCCGAGGCCCGCGCCCGCATCGAGGCGCGCGCGCGGGAGACCATCGCCGAGGACACGCGCGTGAAGGTGCAGGCGGAGATCGAGGCCGACCTCACCAAGCGCGCCGAGATCGAGGGCAAGGCGCAGGCGCGCGCCTACATGGAGGCGAAGGCGCGCGCGGAGCGCGACGAGGACGAGAAGATGCGCGCCGAGCAGGCGCGCAAGGCGAAGGAGATCGCCGACATCCTGCGCACCAAGGTCGAGCCCGACGAGGTCGCCCCGGAGGCGCCGGTGCGCAGGCGCCGCGCGCGGCGCAAGGGCAGCCTCGCGAAGACCATCTTCTTCTCCATCGCATTCGTGCTCATCGCCGGCGTCGTCGCGCTGCACGTGGTGCCGCTGCGTCCCTACGCGGCGAAGCTCGATCGCACCATGTCGGCATGGATGCACGACGACGTGTCCATCGGCTCGGTCACGTTCCGCCTGGTGCCCACGCCGCACCTCAACCTCGAGAACCTCTCGGTCGGCAGGCTGCTCGACGCGAAGGCCGCCACCGGCCGCATCTATCTCGACCTCGGCACGCTCTTCGGCGAGCGCCCGTCCATCGGCCGCCTCGAGCTGGACAACGTCACGATCTCCGCCGATGCGGTGCGCCGCATTCCGCAGTGGGGCGACGCCCAGGGCCGGGGCAGCGCCGGCATCTCGCAGATCGTGCTCCACGGCGTGAAGCTCGACGTGAAGCCCGCGCTCGAGCCGTTCAACGCGGACCTGCGCTTCGGCCGCGACGGCGCGCTTTCGAGCGCGGATCTGCGCGGCATGACCGGCCAATGGACCGTTTCGCTGAAGCCCAACGACAAGGGATACAGCTTCGCGTTCAACGCCAACAACTGGACGCCGCCGATCGGCGCGGCGATCCCGATCTCGGATGCGGCCGTGAACGGCACCATCGAGGGCTCGCAGATCGTGGTGCCCGAGTTCCAGGCGCACGTGCTCGAGGGCAACGTGAACGGCACGCTGCAGGTCGGCTGGCAATCGGGGGTGCACCTCGCCTCGGACCTGTCGGTCTCGCGCATGGCGCTCAAGGACCTGGTGCAGGCCTTCACGCCGGATATCGCGTTCACCGGCCGCCTCGACGGCAATTTCAACGTGACCGCCGATTCGCCCACGCTCGAGGGGCTGCTCGCCGCGCCGCGCGTGCAGGGCCGCTTCAAGGTGATGGAGGGATCGGTGAGCAACGTCGACCTGGTCGCGGTGATGCAGTCCGATTCGGCCGGGCAGCGCGCGGGCGTCACCAAGTTCGCCGAGCTCGACGGCGAGTACGACGCGGGCGACAAGCGCGCCAACTACCGCCAGCTCCAGCTCCAGGGCGGGGTGCTCCGCGGCAACGGCGCGCTGGACCTCGCCGCGAGCGGCGCGATCAGCGGCCACCTCGCCCTCGAGATCCGCTCGCAGGTCGCGCAGGACCGCGGCGCGTTCACGGTGTCGGGCACCGTCGCGCGCCCGATCATCAAGCGCGGCGGCTGAGGGGAACGGGGCACCCGAACTGCGCCGGCTCCTGCCGCTCTTCCGACTGCTCGTCCCGTATCGCGTGCGCATCGCGTTCGCCGCGGCGGCGATCCTCGTTTCGGCCGGCATGGTGCTCGTGATCGGCCAGGGCCTGAAGCGCGTGATCGACGAGGGCTTCCGCGGCGGCGCCGAGGGCATGCTCGATTCCACGCTCGCCTCGCTCGTCGTGCTGGTCGGCGTGCTGGGGGCGATCACGTGGTTTCGCGTCTACCAGGTGTACTGGATCGGCGCGCGCTTCACCGCGGACCTGCGCCGGCGCGTGTACGACCACCTGCTCACGCTCTCGCCCGGGTTCTTCGAGGAGGCGCGCACCGGCGAAGTCTCCTCGCGCGTCACCAACGACGTGACGCTCATCGAGGCGGTGATGGGCGGCACGCTCCTCTACGCGCTGCGCATGGCGGTGACGCTCGCCGGCTGCGTCGTGATGCTCTTCTTCACGAGCGTGAAGCTCACCCTCATCGCGCTCGCCTGCATGCCGCTCGTGCTGCTGCCGATCGGCCTCCTCGGCCGGCGCGTGCGGCGCCTCTCGCGAGCGGTGCAGGATCGCGTGGCCGACGTCTCGAGCCACGTGGACGAGACGCTGCACGAGATCCGCACCGTGCAGGCGTTCGCGCACGAGTCGCGCGAGAGCGCGACCTTCGGCGAGCGCGTCGAGGCGGTGTTCGCCTCGTCGATCGAGCGCTCGCGCCACCTCGCGCTCCTCATCGCCGCGGTGATCGTGCTCGCCTTCGGCGCGGTCGGCGGGCTGCTCTGGGTCGGAGCGCACGACGTGTTCGCGGGGCGGCTCACCGCGGGAAGCCTCACCGCGTTCATCTTCTACGCGGTGATCGTCGCGAACGCGGCGTTCGTGCTCGCGGAGGTGTACGGCGAGCTGCAGCGCGCCGCGGGCGCCTCCGAGCGCCTGCTCGAGCTCCTCGCGACCGAGTCGCGCATCGCGGCGCCGCGCGCACCGGCCGCGCTGCCGCCGCCGCTCGGGCGCGTCGCGTTCGAGGAGGTCACGTTCTTCTACCCGTCGCGCCCGCAAACGCCCGCGCTCGACCGCTTCTCGCTCGCCGTGGAGGCCGGGGAGGTGGTCGCGCTCGTCGGCCCTTCGGGCGCGGGAAAGACGACCGTCTTCCAGCTGCTGCTGCGTTTCTACGACCCGTCCTCGGGCCGCGTGCGCCTCGACGGCATCGACGCGCGCGACGCCGACCCCCGGGAACTGCGCCGGAGGGTGGCGGTCGTGGCGCAGGACCCCGTCGTCTTCGCTTCCAGCGTGCTCGAGAACGTACGCTACGGCCGACCCGAGGCGAACGAGGAGGAGGTGCGCGAAGCCCTCTCGCGCGCGAACGCCCTCGACTTCGCGCTGAAGCTTCCCGCCGGGATCCACACGCCGCTGGGCGAGCGCGGCGTGAAGCTCTCCGGCGGACAACGACAACGCATCGCCATCGCGCGCGCGATCCTCGCCGACCGCGCGGTGCTGCTCCTCGACGAGGCCACGAGCTCGCTCGACGCCGAGAGCGAGAAGGCCGTGCAGCTCGCGCTCGAGCGCCTGATGCGCGGGCGCACCACCCTCGTCATCGCGCATCGCCTCGCCACAGTGAAGTCGAGCGACCGCATCGTCGTGATGGACCACGGGCGCGTGGTCGCCACCGGCAACCATGCCTCGCTGGTCGCCGAGAACGGCCTCTACGCTCGTCTCGCGGCGCTCCAGTTCGCCGCCGCGGTCGCCGCATGAAAGGGACCCCGATCCTGTGGGGCGTGGCGATCGCCTTCGCCGCGCTCGCGCACGGCGCCGACGTGCCGGGCGCTGCACCGGCCCCCGCGTCGCCCGCGGTGGCATCCGCGCAGCGCTCGCCGGCGCGCGAGCTCCTCGATCGCATTCCAGGCCGCGCCGCACTGCTCGCGCGCATCCGGGCCCTCGGCGACGCGAGCCCGGCGGTGCGCGACCTGTCCGTCGAGGCCGGGCGCGTCTTCTATCTCAAGACGGCAGCGCACGCGCCCGGCCCGGTGCTCTGCGTGCGCGACGGCTTCGAGGGCGCCGAGCGCGTGCTGGTCGATCCGCTCGCGCGTGCCGACGGCGGGCCCGGCACCACGATCGCGTGGTACTCGGCCTCGCCCGACGGGCACCACGTCGCCTTCGGGCTCGGGCGCGACGCGCTGGCCGGCACGGCGGTGCTGCACGTGCTCGACGTCGACCACGGGCGCGACCTGCCGTTCGAGATCGACCGCGCGGCGCAAAACGGCCACCTCGCATGGCAGCCCGACGGGAAGTCGTTCTATTACGCACGTGCGCCGGAAGCGCAGGCGCCGGGGGCCGAGGGCGCCCACGTCCGCATCTATCGCCACGTGCTGGGACGCGAGACCGCGCGCGACGAGGTGGTCTTCGCGCCGGGCGTCGGCGGCGCGCGCGACATCCCCGAGATGGTCGAGCCGCGCCTCGTGCTGCCGCGCGAATCGCGCTACGCGTTCGCGCTGGTGCGCTCCCGCCCCGGCGCGCCCGTCGCCGTGCACGTCGCGCTGCAGAAGGAGCTCGCCGCGGGCCGCCCGCGCTGGCACGAGATCGCCACGACCGCGGACGAGGTGGTCGCGATCGAGGCGTGGCACGACGACCTCTACCTCCTCACCCACCGCGGAGCGACGAATCGGCGCGTGCTGCGCGTGGCCGCGGGCGCCGAGGACCTCGCGAAGGCGAAGGTCGCGGTTCCCGAAGGCGACGCGGTGATCGAAGCGATGGGCCTCGCGCGGGACGGCATGTACCTGCGCACGATGGTCGCCGGCGTGGATCGTCTCGAGCGCATGCGCTTCGGGCTCCTCGCCTCCGGCACGCGCGAGTTCCTGCGCCTTCCCTACGACATGGCGATCGCGGAGCTGGTGACCGACCCGCGGCGCAACGGCGCGGTGCTGCGGCTCGACGGATGGACGCGGCCGCCCGAAGTCGCGGAAGTGGATGCGCGCACCGGGGACGTGCGCAACACCAACCTCGTCGCGCCCGCCGCGGCCGACTACTCCTCGATCGACGAGGTGCGCCTCTACGCGCCCGCGCCGGACGGCACGAGGATCCCGGTCACGCTTCTCTACGAGCGCAGCACGCGCCTCACCGCGGACAACCCCACGCTCCTCACGGTCTACGGGGCGTGGGGCGATCCCGCCTCGCCGGTGTTCGACGCGGCCCGGCTCGCCTGGCTCGAGCGCGGCGGCGTCTTCGCGGTGGCCCACGTGCGCGGCGGCGGCGAATACGGCGATGCGTGGCACGAGGCGGCGCGCGGCGCGACCAAGGCGAGGACGGTCTCCGACTTCATCGCGGTGTGCGAATTCCTCGAGCGCTACGGCTTCACCAACAACAACCGCCTCGCGATCGAGGGCATGGAGGCGGGCGGCATCCCGGTGGGCGACGCGCTCGTGCGCCGGCCCGATCTCTTCGCCGCCGCGATCCTGCGCGACCCGATCCTCGACCTCGCCGCGCTCGAGTCCTCCGCGGCGGGCCGCGCGCAGCTGCCCGAGTTCGGCTCCGCCGCGAGCGCCGAGGATCGCGCGCGCCTCGCCGCGATCTCACCCTACGCGCAGGTGCGCGACGGCATGCCCTATCCCGCCGTGCTGCTCTCCATCGGCGTCGACGCCCCGGGCGTCGATCCTTCGCAGGCGCGGCGCATGGCCGCGCGCCTGGAGCACGCGACGACCAGCGGCAAGCCTGCCCTGCTGCGGGTCGACTCGGGCCTGGAGCCGGGTCCGCGTGCGCGCCGCGAGGAGGAGCTCGCCGACGTGTACTCGTTCGCGCTCTGGCAGCTCGGCGATCCGCAATTCCAGCCCGCGCCGCCCGCGCCCCCGCAGGCGCCCGCGAAGGCGTTCGTGCACGGCGTGGCGCCGGGTCCGCGCTGAGCGCCGGCGCCTGTCGGAAGGCGCCGACGCGAGGCGCAGGAAGGGGAACGGAACCGGGCCGCGCCGACTCGGAGTCATGGAAGGGGGCGCGATGAGACTCGGATTCGCAGGCGGCAACGCGGGCACGCGCACGGCGACACGCCGGCGACCGCGCACGGGCGGCACCATCGGGCGCTTTTTCGGGATCGTGTTGCGCATCGCGGGCTACCTCACGTGGCTCCTCCTGTACCGGCTGAGCCTCCTGCGCCATCCCACGCCCGCGCGCCGCTTCGCGGGGCTGCTGGAAAACCTCGGCACCAGCTTCGTGAAGCTGGGGCAGCACTTGAGCCTGCGCGCCGACCTCTTCGCGCCCGAGTACCTCGCCGAGCTGCAGAAGCTGCAGGACAAGGTACGGCCGTTCGACGCCGAGGAATCGATCGCCGCGGTCGAGCGCGCGTTCGGCCGGCCCGTCACGCAGCTCTTCATCCGCTTCGACCACGAGCCGTTCGCCGCGGCCTCCGTCGCGCAGGTGCACGGCGCGCGGACCTTCACCGGGCGCGAGGTCGTGGTGAAGGTGCTGCGTCCGGGGGTGAAGCTGCAGGTGAACCGCGACATGAAGATCCTCGCGGGCGTGGTGCGCTTCCTCACGCACTTCTCGCCGGTCCTCTCGTACTACAAGGCGGAGGCGATCGTGCGCGAGGTGCACACGAACCTGTGCAAGGAGCTCGACCTGCGCGAGGAGGCGCGCGCGGTGGAGCGCTTCCACGAGGAGTTCCGCGACTGGCCCACGATCGAGGTGCCCGAGGTCGTGGACGATCTCGCCTGCGAGACGGTGATGGTGGTGACGCGGCTCTTCGGCCGGCGCGTCGACGAGTACGAGAACACGAGGCGCAGCGCCGAGCTCGCGCAGAACCTGATCGACGCCTACGTCCACATGTTCTTCGTGATGGGCTACTTCCACGGCGACCCGCATCCCGGCAACATCTTCATCACCGAGCAGGGCCGGCTCGGCCTGCACGACTTCGGCGTGATCGGCAGCATCGACCGGCCGACGCGCCAGGCGCTCGCCTCGTTCATGCTCGCCTTCACCGAGCAGGACACCGACTGGGTGCTCGACTCCTGGCTCGAGCTCGGCATGCTCTCCAAGGCGGCGGACCGGGCGAAGCTGCGGCCCGCTGTCGCCGCGCTCATGTCCGACTACTCGCGGCGGCCGATCGGCGAGTGGTCCATCGGCGAGGCGTTCGCGCAGCTCGTGACGGCCACGCGCGGCCAGAACTTCGAGGTGCCGCTGCACCTGCTCGTGCTCGCGCGCGCGCTGGTCCTGGTCGAGGCGACGGTGCGGCTGCTCGATCCGGGCTTCAGCCTGCTCGACTCGCTCTCGGACCGGTCGCGCGAGGTGATGGAGACGGCGCTGATGCCGGAGAAGGTCGAGACGCAGCGCCTCAAGTACGAGGCGGCGGTCGCGAGCGCGGAGTGGCAGCGCATGCTCGCGAGCTCGATCCGCAGGCTGCGCGAGGAGGGCCTGCGGTTCAAGATCGAGCCCGAGGGACTGCCGGACCTCTCGAACCTCGTGATCCAGGGATCGAGCCGCGTCTCGCTCGCGCTGGTGACGCTGGGGCTCTATCTCGCGGCGAGCCTCCTCATGCAGTTCAAGTCCGGCCCGCACGTGCTCGACGTGCCGGTGCTCGCGCTGGTCTTCTACGTGTACGCGGCGTGGTTGACGCTGCGATTGGTGAGGGCGATCGGGCGCGGGCTTTGAGCCCACTTTCCCTCGGCTGCGCTCGGGGGCGGCTCAGACGGTGCCCGACCGAAACCCGGTCCCGCTTTCGTTCGCTCCCTCGGACCTCGAATCCTTCCCCGCCTTCTCCGGCGACGAAAAGAAAAGTAAGGCCGGACAGCGACGCGTAAGACCCCGATGGTAAGCTCGCGCGATGCAGCCGCGAGAACAAGAACGAGTCCCCCTGCTGAAGCGCCTCGGCCCCGGCCTCATCACGGGCGCGGCCGACGACGACCCGTCCGGCATCGCCACCTACTCGCAGGCGGGCGCGCAGTACGGCTTCGGGCTGCTGTGGTCGGTGCTGCTCACCACGCCGCTCATGATCGGCATCCAGATCGTCTCGGCGCGCATCGGCCGGGTCACGGGCCACGGCCTCGCGGCCAACATCCGCGACCACTACCCGCCGTGGATGCTGCACATCGTCGTGGGGCTGCTGCTCTTCGCCAACACGATCAACATCGCGGCCGACCTCGGCGCGATGGGCAACGCGCTGCAGCTCATCGTCGGCGGCGTGAGCGAGATCTACATCGTGTTCTTCGCGCTGCTCTCGCTCGTGCTGCAGATCTTCGTGCCGTTCCCGCGCTACGCGCCGATCCTCAAGTGGATGACCCTCTCGCTCCTCGCCTACGTCGCGACCGTGTTCGCGGTGGAGGTGCGCTGGAACGAGGCGACGCTCGCCGTGCTCTTCCCGAAGCCGCAGTTCCGCTCCGACTACGTCGCGACGCTGGTCGCCGTGCTCGGCACCACCATCAGCCCCTACCTCTTCTTCTGGCAGGCCTCGCAGGAGGTGGAGGAGCAGCGCGCGACGCCCGGGCACGAGCCGCTGCGCGAAGCGCCCGAGCAGGCCGCGCACCACCTCGACCGGATCAAGGTCGACACCTGGATCGGGATGCTCTTCTCGAACGGCATCGCGCTCTGCATCATGCTCACCGCCGCCTCCACGCTGCACGTGCAGGGCATTACCTCGATCGACACGGCCGAGCAGGCGGCCAAGGCGCTACGGCCGGTGGCGGGGGACTTCGCGTTCCTGGTCTTCGCCGCGGGCATCGTCGGCACGGGACTCCTTGCAGTGCCGGTGCTCGCCGGGTCGGCCGCCTACGCGGTCGCGGAAAGCTTCCGCTGGCCGATCGGGCTCGGCCTTCCGCTCCTCGAGGCGCGCGGCTTCTACGGCATCCTCGCCGCGGCGACGCTCATCGGCGTGGCGGTCGATTTCACCTCCATCGACCCGATCAAGGCGCTCATCTGGAGCGCGGTCGTGAACGGCGTGATCGCGGTGCCGATCATGGTCGTCATGATGCTGCTCGCGGTGAAGCCCGACGTGATGGGATCGTTCGTGGTGAAGCGGCGCCTGCTCGTGCTGGGCTGGATCTCGACCGCGGTGATGGCCGCGGCGGTGGTCGCGATGATCGCGACGCTTTAGCGCTCAAGTGTTCGTGTCCTCGGAGGGAACGATCGCGGGATCGGGTAGTGAGGCGGCGCCTGCGCCTGCGCCCGAGCCGATGGCGGCGTTCTTCGCGCCGAGCGTATAGCAGGTCATCGAGATCGACCCCAGCGAGCAGCCTTCCACCAGCACGTCGCAGGCCGCACCCTCGGCGCGGGCGAGGCCGGCGAGGTAGGCGAGCGGCAGGAAGTGCTCGGGCGTCGGCACCGAGATCGCGTAATCGGGATGCGCGGCGAGTGCGGCGAGCGCCGAGGGATCGCGCGTCATCACCTCGCGCGCGGCCGCATCGAAGCGCAGCGCCCAGTCGTACGCGGCGTCGGGCCGGTGGAAATCGATGCGCCGAAGGTTGTGCACCACGTCGCCGCTCGCGACCACCACCACGCCGCGGCGG
The DNA here is from genome assembly GCA_035605915.1 of Usitatibacter sp. GTDB lineage: Bacteria > Pseudomonadota > Gammaproteobacteria > Burkholderiales > Usitatibacteraceae > Usitatibacter. Next base: position 22,661 of record DATNGJ010000070.1, on the reverse strand, counting down.
CGCAGCGGCGCGAGCCGCTCGCCGAGCGCCATGTGCTCCTCGATTCCCTTGGCCGCGTTCACCGAGAGCTGCACCACGGGGATGTCGGCATGCGGGAACACGTGCGCGAGCACCGACCATGCGCCGTGGTCGAGTCCCCAGCTCTCCGGGTCGAGGCCGACCCAATCGGGCCGCAGCAGCTCGGCCACTTCGCGCGCGACCTCCGGCTCGCCCGGCGCGGGATATTCGAAGCGGAAGAGGGCTTCGGGGAATCCGTAGAAATCGTGGATCGTGCGCGGCCGTGCCATCGCGGTCACCGCCGTGGCATTCACGTACCAATGCGCCGAGATGACGAGCACGGCTCGCGGACGCTGCGCGAGCGAAGCGCCGAACCCGCTCCATGCCGCGGTATAGCGGTTCCGCTCGAGCGTGTTCATCGGGCTGCCGTGGCCGAGGAAGGCGGCCGGCATCGGGCGGGTATCCATCGTTCCAAACATACACCTGCACGCGCGGACCGATCGATCGGGCACTGCGCGCCACGGAGAGCCGGGCCGCTAGCGGACGATCAGCACCGGCGTCTTGATCGACGCGATCACCTTGGTCGCGACGGAGCCGAGCACGAGATTCGAGAGTGCGCCCTCGCCGTGCGAGCCCATGACGACGAGGTCCACCTTGTTCTTCGTCACAGCCGCGGCGATCTCCTCGGCCACCTTTCCGGTGACCCAGCTCGCGGTGTAGCGCACCTTGGCCTTGTCGAGCTCCTTCGTGGCCATCGCGAGCGCCGCCTCGCTGTCCTCCTCGAGATATTGATCGAGGGCGCGCTTGCCCACGGCGGCGGCCGCTCCGGCGTAGGGAATCGGCGGATGCACGTGGAGCACGAGCACTTCGGGCGGCTCGGCGAACCACGAGAGGTGCGTCACGAGGTGGCGCGCGGCGCGGCGCGTGAACTCGGAGTTGTCGGCGGCAAGCAGGATCTTCATGGACGATCGTATCGGGTTCGAACCCGCATTCTAGATCACGCGGGCATCACCGGCATGAAGCGCGCGACGACGCCTCGAGCGGACGCCCACACAAGCGCCCCGAAATCGCGCACAATTAACGGAAATTAATCGTTCCACGAGCGCACCTTGTCCGATCCCGAAACGCCTTCCCGCAGAGCCACGCCGGCGCTGAAGCTTGCCGCGGCCCCGCCCGCCGGCGAGGCGAGCGCCGCGCCGGGACTGGAAGCTCCGCTCCTGCCGGTCCTCGAGGCGCTGCAGGATCTCGCGGCCGAGCGCGCGGCGCTGATCGAGGTGCTTCGCCAAAGGCTGGGCGACGCGCGCACGGTGGCGCTCCTCGCGCAGGGCGGAACGGCCGGGGCGATCGGGCCCCTCATCGCGCAGGCCGCACGCGGCGCGGGCGAAGCGGTGCGGCGCTCGCTCGCCGAGAAGCCGGACGATGCGTCGGGCCGCCTCGCGTGCTTGCGCGCGGAATTTCGCTTCGGCCGCATCCTGCTCGCGCAGGGTCTCGTCGCCCCGCGGCGCCTGGAGGCGGCGCTCGAATCGCAGAAGGCGAGCGGCCGGCGCATCGGCGAGGAGCTGGTGGCCGAGGGCCAGATCAGCGCGCGCGAGGTGGCGGAAGCGTTGTGGCTGCAGCACAAGCTCGCGGCGGCCGGGCTCGCGCTTCTCCTGCTGCCCGCCCGCGAGACGGCCTCGCCGAGGCTCGTGCATTCGACGAAGTAACCCCGGCGGTCGACCCTTCCCGAGGGCGTCGCCGCTGTCCGAAAGCGCCGACAATCGAAGGCGTTCGCCGCCATGATCCGATGGGGCGCTCGCCGCGCGCGAATCCGCGGAACCCTTTGCGCCATCGCAGGGCCACACCTTCATCCACATGGAGGCGGATATGGCGACATCGATGAAGGCGGTTCTCGCGCTCGCGGGCGGTCTCACGCTGCTCGCCGGCTGCGCGGATTATCCGTACTACGGCAACGGCTACTACGGCAACGGGTACGGCAACGGATACGCGTACAACGACTATGGCCCCGGGTACTACGACACGCCGGGCTACGCCTACTACGACAGCCCGGACTGGTATGCGGGACCGGCGGTCGGGCTCGGGCTCGGCTTCGCGTTCGAGGACGGCGACCGCCACCACGAACGCCATGAGCATCACGAGCACGAGCACGAGCACCACGGCGGCGATCACGACCACGATCGCGACCACCACTAGCGGCTGAACCGCCCGGGCGGCTCAGCGGTCGCGCACCAGCCGGATCTGCGGCGACGAGGGCGTGCCCAGGAGATACGCGGTGTAGACGCCGGCGGCATCGAGCTCCGCGGGACTCAGGGTCGCGAGGATCGACACACCCCCCGGCGACGTGAACGTGATGGTGTACGTCGTGGACGGGGCGAACGTGTAGTAGCTCGAGGCCGACTTGTAGGCGAGGTTGGTCGTTTGAGTCGCGAAGTTCACCAGCACGTCGGTGCCCGCCGAGCCGACCAGGGCGTTGGCGAAGCGCAGCTTGGCGAAGCCGACCGGGGGCGCGGTATTGTCGTCGGTGAAGGCGATGAGCTCCGCCTGCGCGAGCGAGTTCACCGCGACCATGGTGTAGTCGCGCGCCGGATTCACCTGCACCGGCAGGGACGTGATGACGCTGCCCGGGACGTTGGAGGCTTCGAGCTGCAGCGTGTGCGACCCGCTCGCGAGCGGCACGTAATCGGAGGCGCCCGCGAAGGGCACGTTCGAGAGGAGCGGCGTGTTGTCGGCGAGGAAGTTGAGCGGCGTCGAGTCCGGGATCGCATTCACCGCCTTGACGCGGCCGTTCGGATTCGAAAGCAGCGTGCCCGTCCCGCTCTGGCCCTGCTGCAGGAGGAGCGCGTTGGAGAGCTTGCCGCCGCCCGAGGGCAGCACGATCACCGAGTAGATCGCGCCCGCGCTGAGCGAGAGCGGCGCGGACTGGAACAACAGGTCCTTCGTGCCCGCAATGGTGAGCGAGAGCACGTACGTTGCCGCCGTCGTCTCCGCGTAGGGCGACACCGCGCCCAGCACGACGCCGCCCAGCGTGGCAGGCACGTTCGAAAGGTCCGTGCCGGGTGTGACGTAGAGGTCCACGGGTCCCGAATCCGTCGAGGCGCCGACCACGCGGATCTTGAAGTTGCCGGCGGCGGGCACCGTATCGGGGCTCGTGATGTCGTCGGCGAGTTGCAGCGCCGAGATGCTGCTCGTGCTGCCGAAGATCACCAGCGTGCTGGTCGCGCCGTCGCCGAAGTTGAGCGACTTGTCGAAGAAGATCGCATGCGTCGGCGTCGAGCGGACCGTCACCTCCTGGCCGCCCGAGGAGAAGTTCGCGAACGCCGATGTGGATCCATAGGTGAGGCCGGTGAATTTCACGTCGCCCGCGACGAGGACGTCGAGCGGATCGGAGTTGATCACCGCGTTCACCGCGCGCATGTCGGTGGAGTTCTGCGAATGGCCGCCGTTGTGGCACGCCGAGACAAGCACCGCCAGGGCCGCGAGGGCCACCCACCACAGCTTACGCATCGAATCCTCCCGGATATGGATGTCCGGCATCGTAGGGACGTGCCGTCTTGAAAGGGCGCGGCATTGCAACCGAATGCGACAGGAGCGCCCCCGCGAAACAATTCGTTACAGCAGGCGCCTATTTGGCACATGCAACGCTTGCGCGAACCTGTGAGCGGACTTGCGTGGAGCCGCGCGCTGCGGAGCCGCTAGAAAATGCCCGACGCCGCGGCGAGCAGCACGACCTCCTCGGCGAGGCACACCGCGACGAACGCCCACTCCCCGCGCCGCGCGAACATCGGCAGCACGCGCAGGTAGCAGGCGAGCGTGCAGGCGGCGAGGATCGCCACGCCGGCGAGATTCATCAGGTCGCCCATGTCGATGCGCGCGAGCCATCGCCAGCCGGTGGGCGTGTCCGTGGCCGCGAGGTATTGGTCGAGCGGCAGGCCCCACAAATCGGGCAGGCGCTCGAGCGGGACCTCGGTCGGTACGAGCCCGCTCACGTATACGAAATAGGTCGCGACCAGCACGACGAAGCCGATGCGCGTGCCGTTCGCGAGCCAGCCCGCATAGGCCTCCTGCTCGATGCGCGTCGATTCCTGGAGATCGGCCATCGCGTTCCTTCTCAGATTCCCAATCCCTGCAGCAGCGAGCGCGCGCCCGACAGCAGCAGCATGACGATGATGACGTTGCGGGCGACCGAGGCCTGGATGCCCTTGAGGATGCGCACGCCGACGCGCGCGCCCACCATCACGCCGAGGATCGAGGGCACGATGAGCACCGGCAGCAGCGCGCCCTTGTTCATGTAGACCCATGCGGCCGACGTGTTGATGATCGAGATCGAGAGGCCGCTGGTGCCCACCGCGAGCTTGAGCGGAATGCCCATGAGGAGGTTCAGCGCGGGCACGTTCGCCCAGCCGGCGCCCAGGCCGAAGAGACCGCCGACCACGCCGATCACGAAGAAGACGCAGAGGCCCGCGGGGGTGTTGCGCGCGCGCCATTCGACCGCCGCGCCGAGCGCCGGATCGTCGTAGCGGCCGTGCAATCCCAGCGCGAGCGCGATGCGATCGGCCGCGTGCCGGCCGGTGTCGACCGTGCCTCGTGTAGCCCACATCAACGCAGCGATGAGGAGGATGGTGATACCGAGCGCGAGCTGCACCACGCGCGTGGGAAGCGCCAGGCCCACGAGGGCGCCGATGATGCCGCCCACCGAGCCGGCGAGCGCGAGCGGCATGGCGAGGCGCAGGCTCGCGAGCCCGCTGCGCAGCAGGCCCGGACCGGAGGCGAGCGCGCTGCAGAGCGCCACCATGAGGCCCGCGCCGCGCACGAAGTCGAGATGGAACGGAAAGAACCCGCCCACGATCGGTACGAACAGCACGCCGCCGCCGATGCCGCCCACGACCGCCACGATCCCCATGAGGAAGGTCACCGCGAAGAGGATGAGGGGCCAGGCCCACCACGGGAGTCCCGGCACGTTGCCGTGCGCGGCGAATGCCAGTGGCGAAGCGGCGAGGAGGACCGCGGTGCCGGCGATGCGCGTAAAGGCGCGCGTGCGCAATCCCATGCCGCGGCGCCGGCTACGTGGGCCGGGCGTTGGCGCGTGCACGCCGCGGCGCGGCCGGCGCTTCCCGCGCGCCATTCGCGGCGCCGAGCCGTTCCTTCGCGAACTGCAGGAACGAGCCCATCGCGCGCGAGTGGATGCGATCGCGCGGGTACACCACGGAGAGCTGCCTGAGGAGCGGCGGCGAGAGCGGGATCGCGACCAGCACGGCGAGGCGCAGCTCCATCGCGACCGTCGCGCGCGACATGATGGCGAACCCGAGGCCGGTCGCGACGAGCCCCTTCAGCGCCTCGGGGCTGCTCGCCTCCATCACGGTCTGCAGCGAATCGTGCGACAGGCCCGAATCGTTCAGGTACTTGTCGATCACCTCGCGCGTGCCCGATCCCACCTCGCGGCCGATGTAGGCGTGCTCGGGCAGCTCGCTCACGACGACGTTCCTGCGCGCCGCGAGCGCATGCATGGGTGCGCAGACGACCTGCAGCTCGTCCTCGCCGCACGGGTCGGTCGCGAGGGACGGCAGGTGCGAGTGGCCCTCGATGAAGCCCAGGTCGAGGGACCGCTCCGCGACGCGATCCTGCACCGCGTCGGAGTTCGCGACCACGAGGCGCGGCACCACGCCCGGATGCGCCGACTTGAACTCGCCCAGCACGCGCGGCAGCAGGAACTCGGCGATCGTCGTGCTCGCGCCGATGAGGAGCGGCCCGGCCTCCTGCCCGCTGAATTCCTTGAGGCGCGAATCGAGCTCTGCATCGAGCGCGAGGATGCGCTCGGCGTACTCGAGCGCCAGCGCGCCGGCCGGCGTGAGCGAGATGCGCCCCTGCGTGCGATCGAAGAGCCGCGTGTTGAAGTGCTCCTCGAGCTGCTTCACCTGGAACGTCACCGCGGGCTGCGTCATGAACAACGACTCCGCCGCCTTGGTGAAGGAGAGGTGCTTCGCGACGGCATGGAAGACCCGGAGCCGGCGATCGGCCATGGGAAGAGAGCGCTGGGGAAAGCCATATTGAATCACAAACCAAATCGGGCTGGATCGACCTCGCACGGGATGGCCCGGTCCTTGTGGCCCGATAACGGTGCAGAATGCACGCGATGCGCTTCGTCATCGCACAGATGCAGCACGAGACCAACACGTTCTCCCCGGTTCCCACGCCGTGGGAGGCGTTCGGCAAGCACGGGCCGTCGATCGGGCGCGAGGCGCTCGAAGCGGTCGAGGGCACGCGGGTCCCGATGGCGGCATTCCTCGACCTCGCACGCAAGGAGCGCGCTGAGATCGTCACGCCCGTCGCCGCGTGGGCGTATCCCAGCGGGCCGGTGGATGGCGCCGCCTACGATCGCATCTGCGCACTCATTTGCGATGCCGTGCGCGAAGGATGCGACGCCGTGTTCCTCGACCTGCACGGCGCGATGGTGGTCGAAGGCCGCACCGACGACGGGGAGGGGACGCTTCTCGAGCGCATCCGCGCCATCGCCCCGCACACGCCCATCGCCGTCTCGCTCGACCTGCACGCCAACGTGACCGAGCGGATGGTGCGCAACTGCACGGTCATCGCGGGATACAAGACGTATCCGCACGTCGACGGGTACGAAGCGGCCGCGCTCGCGGGCGGCATCCTCGTGCGATCCCTGAAGGGCGAGATCCAGCCGGTCATGGCGTGGGGAAACCGGCCGCTCCTCGCGCATACGTTGCGCCAGAACACCGGCGAAGCTCCGATGCGCGATTTCGTCGAGGCGGCGCGCGCGGCGGAGCGCGAGGGCATGCTGGCCGCCACCGCGTTCGGCGGCTTCCAGCTTGCCGACATCCGCGAGGCCGGCATCGGCGCGATCGTGGTGGCCGATCGTGATCGCGCCGCGGCGCAGCTCGCGTGCGACGGCATTCTCGATGCGGCGTGGCGGCGCAAGGAGGATTTCGTCTATCGCGGCCGCCCGCTCGAAGAGGCGCTCGTCGAGGCGAAGCGCCTCGGTGAAGAAAGCGGAGGACCCGTGCTGCTGCTCGACCACGCCGACAATTGCATGTCCGGTGCCACGCAGGACTCGATGCATGTCCTCGATGCGGCGCTGCGAATGGGCCTCGCCGGCATCGCCGTGGGCCCGGTGCGCGATCCGGAGGCGGTCGCTCGCATGGTCGAAGCGGGCATCGGCAATCGCGTGACGTTGCCCGTCGGCGGCAAGGCGGACATGCCGGCCATCGGGCGCAAGGGCGAGCCGATGGAGCTCCAAGGCGTCGTTCGCAACATCACCGACGGCGAATACACGATCACCGGCCCGCAATTCACCGGCACGCGCTGCTACATGGGCAGGACCGCGGTGCTCGATACGGGAGCCGCGCAGATCGTCGTCACCGAGCGCAACCAGGAGCCGTGGGACCGCGGCGTCTTCGAGAGCGTCGGCATCCGGCCGGAGAAGCAGCGCTACCTGCTGCTCAAGTCGCGCATGTACTTTCGCCCCGTGTTCCTGCCGATCGCGAAGGGGTCGGTGCTGTGCGACGGCGTGGGTGTCGCGTCGTCGGACTGGAAGCAGTTCACCTATCGCAAGGTACGGCGGCCGATCTATCCGCTGGACGAATGATGAAAGACGCGATGACCGAACACGACCTTGTGATCCGCAATGCCACCGTCATCGACGGCTCGGGCGCGCCACGATATGCGGCCGACATCGCGCTGCGCGCGGACAGGATCGTCGCCATCGGCCGCGACCTGCCGCGTGGCGACGAGGAGATCGATGCCAGCGGCCTCATCGCCGCACCCGGCTTCATCGACGCGCACACGCACGACGATCGGCTGATGCTTTCCGCGCCGGACATGGCGCCCAAGGTGAGCCAGGGCGTCACCACCGTGGTCGCGGGCAATTGCGGCATCTCGCTCGCGCCTGCGCCTCGCGGCATGCCGAAGCCGGTCACGCCGCCCCTCGACCTGCTGGACAACGAGGGCTCGTGGTTCCGCTTTCCCACGTTCGCGAGTTACGTCGAGGCGCTGGAGGCGAGTCCCGCCGCGACGAACTGTGCGCTGCTCGTGGGCCACAGCTCGCTGCGCGTGCAGACGGTCTCCGATCTCGATCGGCCGGCGACTGCCGCGGAAGAGGCCGAGATGCGCCGACTCGCCGAAGACGCCCTCGCCGCGGGCGCCGTCGGCATCTCGACGGGCCTCTGGTACGAGCCCGCGCAGGCGGCGACGACCGAAGAGGTGATCGAGGTCTGCCGCCCGCTCACGGCCCGCGGCGCGCTCTACTGCACGCACATGCGCGACGAGGCCGATGACGTCACCAAATCGCTCGAGGAGACCTTTCGCATCGGCCGCGAGTTGGGCGTGCGCGTGGTCATCTCGCATCACAAGGTGGCGGGCGTGCGCAACCACGGGCGGTCGAAGGAAACGCTCGCGCTCATCGACCGGTGCATGCAGCAACAATCGGTCGGGCTCGACTGCTATCCCTATTGCGCGTCGTCCACGATCCTCTCGTACGACCGCATGCGGGTCGCCTCGAAGACGCTGGTGAGCTGGTCGCGCCCGCATCCCGAATTCGCCGGCATGGACATCGAGGAGATTGCCAAGCGCATGGGAATGCCGGTGGGGGAGGCGGTGGAAGCGCTCCTTCCTGCCGGGGCGATCTATTTCGCGATGGATGAAGCGGATGTGCAACGCATCCTGTCCTTCCCGGAGACGATGGTTGGATCGGATGGGTTGCCGCACGACGCCGTGCCGCATCCGCGGCTATGGGGCACGTTTCCGCGCGTGCTCGGGCACTACGCGCGGGATGTGGGGCTGTTTTCGCTGGAGACCGCGGTGCACAAGATGACGGGGCTCACCGCGAGGACGTTCGGGCTCGCGGATCGCGGGCTCATCAAGAACGGCATGGCGGCGGACATCACGCTGTTCGATGCGCAAACGGTCGGCGACGCGGCGACGTTCGAGAGCCCCATCCGCGCGGCGCCCGGCATCGAGACGGTCATCGTGAATGGCGAGGTCGTCTGGCGCGACGGGCGCTCGACCGGCGCAAGGCCGGGACGGTTGGTGCGGAAAACCTGAATCAGTCGGCGCTGCCGCCCACGGCTTGCCGGCATTGCGCTGGGGGCATTGCCTGATGGTCGAACTTGTGCGGGCGGCAGGCCACGCTCCTCTTGGAACCTTTGACAAGGACCTTGGGAAGCTGGAAGGCGCAGTGCGTCTCTGAAAGCAGCCGGTCTTGCGGAGGGTCGTTTATCAGCCCTTCGCGCGCGAGAGCACCGCGTGCAGCAGCACGTTGCAGCCGGCCGCCAGGTGCTCGGGCTTCGCATCCTCGAGCTCGTTGTGGCTGATGCCTTCCCTGCACGGAACGAAGATCATCGCCGTGGGCGCCACGCGCGCCACGTACACCGCATCGTGCCCGGCGCCGCTCACGATCTCGGTTGCCGGATAGCCTGACGCTTGCGCTCCCGCGCGCACCGCGGCGACGCATTCGGCGTCGAACCGGCACGGTGGAAAGTAGACGACCTCCTCCGTACGCACCATCACACCGCACTCGCTTTCCACCTGCGCGCACGCCGCACGCAGCCTTTCTTCCATCGCTTTCAACCCGCGATCGTCGGGATGGCGGAAATCGACGGAGAACTTCACTTCGCCCGGGACGACGTTGCGCGAGTTCGGCGAGACCTGCATGAAGCCCACGGTGCCGCGGCCGTCGGGCGCTTCGCCGAGAGCGATGCGATTGACCTCGCCCACGATCCGGGACGCTGCGAGCAACGCGTCCTTGCGCGAGTGCATCGGTGTCGGTCCCGCATGGGCGTTCATGCCGGTGACCGTCACATCGAACCAGCGCTGGCCGAGCGCGCCGGTCACGATGCCGATCGTGTTCCGCGTTTCCTCCAGGATCGGGCCCTGCTCGATGTGCGCCTCGAAGTACGCGCCGATCGGCGTACCAAGGCGGGTCTTGCCCGCGTACCCGATGCGGGCGAGCTCGTCGCCGACGGATTTGCCTTCGATGTCCGTGCGCGACAGCGCGTGCTCCAATGAGAATGCTCCCGCGAACACGCCCGAGCCCATCATCACCGGCGTGAAGCGCGAGCCCTCCTCGTTGGTCCACACGGCCACCTCGATCGGCGCAGCGGTCTGGACGCCGCGGTCGTTCAGCGTGCGCACCACTTCCAGTCCCGCGAGCACGCCATAGGCGCCGTCGAATTTCCCGCCCGAAGGTTGGCTATCGATGTGGCTCCCCGCGACCACCGGAGGCCGCGAGGGATCGCGGCCGGCGCGCCGCCCGAAGATGTTGCCGATGGGATCGACGCGCACCTCCAGCCCGGCGGCTTGGAACCACTCGACGACGCGATCGCGGCCCTCGCGGTCGAGGTCGGTCAACGTGATGCGGCGCACGCCCCCCAGCGCTGTAGCGCCGATGCTCGCGAGATCCATGAGCGACTGCCAAAGCCTCGCGGCATCGATTCGCAGGTCGGTTTCCGCGGCAACGGCCATGGTGTTCTCCAGATTGGACCCCGCCTACGCGGGAGCGGCGAAGATTGGGTCCCCTATGCGGGGACGACGTATGTCGGCCCGCGCTTCCAAGCGCCGGTCGCGCCCTCGAACGCGTGTGCAAGCTGCAGCACGCCGAAGTCATCGCGATAGCGACCCACGATCTGCAATCCGACGGGCAGCCCGTCGTCGGTGAAGCCGGCGGGAACCGAGATCGCGGGGTGCGTCGTCGCGGTGATGAGATAGTTGGACTTCATCCATTCCATGTAATTGCCGAGCTTTACGCCGTCGATCTCGGTCACATAGGGCTGGTCGACCGGGAAGGGCGGGACCTGCACCGTGGGCAGCACCAGGAACGCGTAGCGCTCGAGAAACGCGCGCATGGTGTGGTAGACGTTCGACCGCAGCACGTTGGCCCTCGCGATGCGCGCCGCGTCGAGCTTCAATCCCTGCTCGATGTTCCACACCACCGTGTCCTTCATCAGCGCGCGCTTCGTCTTCAGCAGCTCGCCATAGGCTTCGACGAATCCGACCGCGCGCTGCACCTGGAAGGCTTCGTCGGCGTCCGACAAATCGGGAGCGGCGTCCTCGACGGTGCAGCCGAGCGACGCGAGCACAGCCCGCGCCGGCGCGAGCGCCCGAGTGACGCGCGTATCCACGGGAAAAGCGCCGCCAAGGTCGGGACTCCAGGCCACGCGCACTTTCCGGAAGTCGCGCGCGAGCGGCCGGGCGAAGACACTTCCCGCCTCGGCGTGCGTCGTGGGCGAACGCGGATCGGGTCCCGCCATCGCGGAAAACAGCAGCGCCGTGTCCTCGACCGTGCGCGCGATCGGCCCGAGCGACCACAACGTGTCCCACGCATTCGGGAACGGCCAGTTGGGCACGCGCCCGGGCGTGGGGCGAAAGCCGACGACGTTGCAGAAGCTCGCGGGATTGCGCAGCGAGGAGCCGAGGTCGGAGCCATCGGCGAACGGCAGCATGCCGCACGCCACCGCAGCCGCCGCTCCGCCCGAAGATCCGCCGCTCGTCTTCGAAAGATCGTACGGATTGCGCGTGGCGCCGAAGATCGGATTGAAGGTCTGCGCGCCGGTCGCGAATTCGGGCGTGTTGGTCTTGCCGACGAGGATCGCGCCCGCCTCGCGCAGGCGCTCGACGATGACGTGGTCCTCCGTCGGTACATGCTCGGCGTAGATCGGCGAACCGAACGTCGTGCGAATGCCCCGAGTCGGCACGATGTCCTTGTGCGCGATCGGCAGGCCGGCCAGCGGGCCGGTCACGGCGCCCTTGCGGTCGAGCGTCTTCGCGCGCTTCAGCGCCTGCTCCGGAAGGAAGGTCACGATGGCGTTCACCTTCGGGTTCACTTCCTCGATGCGTGCGATGAAGGCGCGCACCACTTCCGTCGCCGAGACCTTGCGCGTGCGGATCAGGCGCGCGAGCTTCTTCGCGCTCGTGTAGCAGAGCTCGAGATCGCTCATTGCGCGACCGGCGTGCCTTCGCGAAGGTGACAGGCCGCGAAGTGGCGGGGGGCCACTTCCAGCATCGGCGGAACCTCCACGCGGCAGCGATCGAAGGCGTACGGGCAACGCGTGTGGAAGCGGCAACCCGGCGGAGGATTCACCGGGCTCGGCACGTCGCCCGAGAGGATGATCCGCTTGCGTGCGGCGCGCGGATCGGGCACCGGCACGGCCGACAACAGCGCCACCGTGTACGGGTGCTGCGGGCGCGCGAAGATCGATTCGGTATCGGCCAATTCGACGATGCGGCCGAGGTACATCACCGCCACCCGCCGGCTGATGTGCTCGACCACCGCGAGGTCGTGCGCCACGAAAAGGTACGACAGCCCGAATTCATCCTGGAGGTCCATGAGCAGGTTGACCACCTGCGCCTGCACCGACACGTCGAGGGCCGACACGGGCTCGTCGCACACGATGAGGCGCGGCTTGGGTGCCAGCGCCCGCGCGATCCCCAGGCGCTGGCGCTGGCCGCCGGAGAACTCGTACGGATACTTCACCATCTGGTCCGCCCGCAGTCCCACGCGCTCGAACAGGGCCGCCACGCGCCCGTGGATCTCCTCCCGGCCCGCGGACTCGAAGTTGCGGATCGGCTCGGCCACGATCTCGGCCGCGCGCATGCGCGGGTTGAGCGACGAGTAGGGGTCCTGGAATACCGCCTGCAGCTCGCGCCGGAACGGACGCATGGCCGCGGGCGAGAGGGACTCGATGCGTTGCCCGCGCCACGAGATCTCGCCCGCGGTCGGTTCGACGAGCTTCAGGATCGCCTTCGCCGTGGACGACTTGCCGCAGCCGCTCTCGCCCACCAGGCCCAATGTCTCGCCCTCGTCGATGTGGAAGCTCACCTCGTCGGCGGCATGCACCACGCCCTTGCGCGTCGGATAGTGCACGCTGAGATTGCGCACTTCGATGAGCGCGCTCACGGGCGGATCACCGGCGGCAATCGGTCGGCTTCCCAGCACGCCACTGCGTGCCCGGGCGCCTTGGGCTCGAAAGGGGGCATGTCGGCGCGGCATGCATCGACGGCATAGGTGCAGCGCGCCGCGAAGGCGCATCCGGCGAGCGGCTCGCGCAGCGACGGCACCATGCCCGGGATCTCCTGCAACCGCTGGCGCGCGCCATGGCCCTCACCCAGCCGCGGCATCGAATTCATGAGCCCGCGCGTGTACGGATGGCGCGGCCGCGCGAAGAGCTCCGCCACGGGCGCCTCTTCCACCTTGCGGCCGGCGTACATGACCACCACGCGCTGCGCCATCTCGGCGACGACGCCCAGGTCGTGCGTGATGAGCAGGATCGCCGCGCCGGTCTTCGCCTGCAGCTCGCGCATGAGGTCGAGGATCTGCGCCTGGATGGTGACGTCGAGCGCGGTCGTGGGCTCGTCGGCGATCAGGAGCTTCGGGTCGCAGGCGAGCGCCATCGCGATCATCACGCGCTGGCGCATGCCGCCGGACATCTGGTGCGGATATTCGGCGGCGCGGCGCGCGGGCTCGGGGATGTTCACCAGCCGCAGCAGCTCCACGGTACGCGCCATCGCATCGGAACGCGTCATGCCGCGATGCAGCACCAGCGACTCGGCGATCTGGCGCCCGATGGTGAGCACCGGGTTCAACGACGTCATCGGCTCCTGGAAGATCATCGAGATGTCGTTGCCGCGCACCTTGCGCATCTCGGCCTCGCTCAAATCGAGCAGGTTGCGCCCGTCGAAGCGCACGGTGCCCGCCACCACGCGTCCCGGCGGAGAGGCGATGAGCCGCATGATGGAAAGCGAGGTCACGCTCTTGCCGCAGCCCGATTCGCCCACCAGCGCCAGCGTCTCGCCCGGCGCGATCGAGAAGGACACGCCGTCCACCGCACGCACCACGCCGTCGCGCGTGAAGAAATGCGTCTTGAGGCCATCGACTTCCAGCAACGGCGCGGCCATCGCTACATCCGTCGTGCGAGGCGCGGGTCGAGCGCGTCGCGCAGCCCGTCGCCCATGAGGTTCACCGCGAGCACGGCGAGCGAGAGGCACACGCCCGGGAAGAAGATGAGGTAGTTGGCGAGCCCGAACATGCTGCGACCCTCGGCCATGATGTTGCCCCAGCTCGGGATGTTGGGCGGGGTGCCCGCGCCGATGAACGACAGGATCGCCTCGGTGATCATCGCGGAGGCGCACACATAGGTCGCCTGCACGAGGAGCGGCGCCACGATGTTGGGCAGGATATGGCGCCAGAGGATGCGCGGGAGCGTGGTGCCCGCCGCCACCGCCGCCTGGACGTAAGGCTCCTCGCGCAGCGTCAGCACGAGGCTTCGCACCAGGCGCACGACGCGCGGCGTCTCGGCGAGGGTGATCGCGACGATCACGTTCTGGATGCTCGCGCGCGTGAGCGCCATGAGCGCGATCGCGAGCAGCTCCGGCGGGATCGACATCAACCCGTCCATCACGCGCATCACGATCGCATCCATCCAGCGCACGAATCCGGTGACGAGCCCGATCGCGATCCCGAAGAGCGTCGTGAGCAGCGCCACGGAGATCCCGATCGAGAGCGACACCCGCGTGCCGTAGACCACCCGGCTGTAGACGTCGCGTCCCATCATGTCGGTGCCGAACCACCATTGCGTGCCGGGCGGCCTCAGGCGCTTCACGGGCGCGACCGCTTCCGGATCGACCGTCGCGAGCCACGGTGCGAACACCGCGGCGAGGACCATGAGCAGCAGCACGACGGCGCCCGCGATGGCCGTGGGATGCCGGCGCAGCGCCTCGCGGAAGTTGCGCCACGTGGGCGAGGTGGGCTTCGGGGCGACGATCGCGACGGCCGCCATCGTCAGTACCGGATGCGGGGGTCGAAGAACATGTAGCTCAGGTCCACGGCGAGGTTCACCAGCACGTACGCCGCGGAGAACAGCAGCACGACGCCCTGGATCACCGGGTAGTCGCGCCGCAGGATCGCATCCACCGTGAGGCGCCCGATGCCGGGAAGCGCGAACACGGTCTCGGTGACGATCGCGCCGCCGATCAACAACGCGATGCCGATCCCGATCACCGTCGCGATCGGGACCGCCGCGTTCTTGAGCGCATGGCCGAGCAGCACCGCATGCGGAGCGAGCCCCTTGGCCTGCGCGGTGCGCACGTAATCCTGCGCGAGCACGTCGAGCATGGCCGCGCGTGTCATGCGGGCGATGAGGGCGATGTACACCGTCCCCAACGCGATGCTCGGCAAGACCAGGTGGCGCGCCCATTGCCAGATCCCGTCGCTCATCGGCCGATAGCCTTGCACCGGCAGCCACTCGAGCTCGATCGAGAACACGTAGATCAGCACGTACGCGAGCACGAACACCGGCAGCGAGAATCCGCCCACCGAGAAGCCCATCACCGCGCGATCGATCCAGCGGCCGGCGCGCGCGGCCGCGACGACGCCGAGCGGCACGGCGACCAGCACGGAGACGACCAGGGTGCAGAGCGTGAGCGACAGCGTGGGCCCGACGCGCTGGCCGATGAGCTGCGTGACCGGCAGCCGGGTGAAGATGGAGATGCCGAGGTCGCCGTGCAGCAGCCGCCAGATCCACTGGCCGAAGCGTTCCAGGAACGGGTCGTTCAGCCCGAGCGCCTCGCGGATGTTGGCGATGTCCTGGCTGGTGGCGGCGTCGCCGGCGAGGATCGCGGCGGGATCGCCGGGCGTGAGGTACAGCAGCAGGAAGACGACGAACGCGACCACCGCCATGACGACGATGGTCGCGATCAGACGCCGGACGACATATGCGAACAAGAGCTTGGTTGCGTAGGTTCTATGCCTGGTGGCGTCGAGCGGCGACCTTGGGTCGTCCGCGCGAACGCCGTTCCCGATCGATTCTATCGCTCCGCTCTTACTTTTTTTCTACATTCCAGAGCAAGTTGATCGGCGCGATGATGAGCCCGCTGATGTTCTTGCGGTACGCCGTCGGCAGGATGAACTGGCCCGTCGGGATGAACGGCACGAACTCGAACGCGTGCTTCTGCACCGCGTCGGCCGCGGCCTTCGACTCCGCGGGAGTCTTCGCCTTGAACCACGCCTCGCGCAGCTCCTCCGTCTTCGGGTCGTCCGGCCAGCCGAACCAGGCCCCCTTGCCGTTGGCGCGGACCGGGAAATCCACCGCCGGATTCACCATGTCGGGGCCCACGAGCCACGTGTGGAAGATGTTCCAGCCGCCCTTGTCCGGCGGCTCCTTCACCGCGCGCCGCGTGATGAGCGTGCCCCAGTCGCCCGCCTGGATCTCGGCGTTGACGCCGATCTTCTTCAGGTTCTCGAGCGTGAGGAGCGACTGCGAGTGCACGATCGGCTGGTCGGTGGCGTCGATGATGACCACCTTCTCGCCCTTGTAGCCCGACTCCTTCACGAGCTCCTTCGCGCGCTCGAGGTTGCGCTTGCCCTTGAGCGGCTCGGCCCCGACCTCCGAGGAGAGCGGCGTGCCGCACGTGAAGTACGAGTAGCAGGGCTTCCCGTTCTTCCGGTCGCCCGCGATGCCGATCACGTAGTCGTTCTGGTCCACCACGTAGAGGAGCGCCTGGCGCATCTTCTCGTTGTTGAACGGCGGGTACAGGAAGTTGAAGCGCAGGATCCCCATCGAGCCCAGCGGGTCGATGTTCTTCACGACGATGTCTTTGTTCCTGGAGAGGAGCGGGATGAGGTCGGGCGGCATCTGCTCCCAGATGTCCGCCTCGCCCGCGTTCATCGCGGCGGCGGCGGTGGCCGAATCGGGAATGTAGATCCACTCGACGCGGTCCACCTTCACCACCTTGCCGCCGGCGGCCCAGGACGGCGGCTCCTTGCGCGGCACGTAGTCGGTGTTCTTGACGTACACCACCTTGTTGCCCGGCACCCACTCGGACTTCACCATCTTGAAGGGACCGGAGCCGGTGGGATCGTCGATGTTCTTGAACGCATCGGTCTTGGCGATGCGCTCCGGCATGATGAAGGGGACGTTCGACGAGGGCTTGCCGAGCGCCTCGAGCGTGAGCGGGAAGGGCGTCTTCAGCTTGAGTGTGAACGTCTTGTCGTTGACCGCGCTCCACGAGTCCGTCGCTTCGGCGAGCTTCTGCCCGAGCGCGTCGCGCTTGGCCCAGCGCTCGATCGAGGCGATGCAGTCGGCCGAGCGCACCGGGGCGCCGTCGGTGAACTTGAGCCCGGGCCGCAGCGTGAACGTGTAGGTGAGTCCATCCTTCGAGACCTGGTAGGTGTCCACCATCTGCGGCTGGACGTGGAAATTCGCGTCCATGGCGAACAGCGTGTCGTACACCATGTAGCCATGGTTGCGGGTGATGTACGCGGTGGTGGTGATCGGATCGAGGATCCGAAGGTCGGCCTGCGGGATGAACTTCAGCACCTTCTGCTGCGCGGCCGCGGTCGGCGAAATTCCCAGACCGGCGACCGTCGCGACCAACGCGGCGGCGCTCAGCCAACGCAAATGGCGTGTCATGGAAAGCCCCCTTTTGGATGAGTGCGCAGGCGATCCTATCACCATTGGATGCGGGCACGCCTTCGATCGATTTGCGCGCGCAAATTGCCGCGCCAGGCTCGACGCTCAGTCCCAACCGCAGTGCCGATCATCGGATGGCGTATTGCTGCCATGCAACACGTTTCGTTTTGGGCGCGCGCGCCAACGCTCCTTTCGAAACGAAACACTTATGCGCATTCCCGTTCGACGCAAGCTTCCCATCGCACCGCGCACGCGAATAAACTGGGTCGCAGCAAGCAGTTGCCCGCCCGGACACCACGGCGCCGCGGTGCTGACGCATTGCAAGTCCGATATCGAGGAGACATTCCATGGCCAAGACAGCCGCTGACTGGAGCACGCCGCCCAAACTGCCCCAAACTCACTACGTGGATTCGCGCATCTATACCGATCCGCAGATCTTCGCCGAGGAGCTCGAGAAGCTCTTCCGGCCGGCGTGGATCATCGCCTGCCACGAGTCGGAGATCCCGAACGCGTTCGACTACCGGCTATTCACGCATCCGGCGGGCGTGCCGCTCATCATCATCCGCGGCGACGACATGAAGGTGCGCGCCTTCTATAACATCTGCCCGCACCGCGGCAACACGGTCCTGTACGACCCCGCCGGCAACGCGAAGCGCATGACGTGCATCTTCCACCAGTGGTCGTACGATGCGCGGGGCAATTGCGTCGACATCTCGCGCGGCGAACAGGGCTATCAGGACCGCTTCTGCAAGGCCGACGCGGGCATGCGCGAGGTGAAATGCGAGCTGGCTTTCGGCGGCTTCGCCTGGGTGAACCTGGACGACTCGTCGGGCACGTTGAACGAGTTCATCGGCCCGTCCCTGGACGTGCTTTCGCCCTACATGGTCGAGCCGATGGAGGTGTTCCACTTCAACCGCGCGGTCGTCGACACCAACTACAAGCTGTGGCACGACACCAACAGCGAGTTCTATCACGACTACGTTCACTACTTCAATCGCATCACCGGCATGATGCAGCCCGGCTACTTCGAGCGCAGGTACGCCGGCTTCCCCAACGGCCACGCGAGCGTGGGCTCCATGCAGATCCAGTACGACAAGTACGAGGGCTCGAAGGAGCGCGCGGTCGGCTGGCCGGGGCTCGGGCCGGGCGGCTGGTACATGGTCGACCTCTTTCCCGGCATGACCTACAACCTGCGCACCTCGGTGCTGCGCATCGACACCGCGATCCCGCTCGGGCCGAACAAGGTGGCGATCGAGTTCCGCGGGCTCGGGCTCAAGAGCGACACGCCGGAGATGCGCGCCCAACGCATCTTCGACCACAACACGATTTGGGGACCGTTCGGGCGCAATCTGCACGAGGACCTGCTGGCGGTGCACGGCCAGGGACGCGCGATGCGCGATCGCACCGACAGCCGCTGGGTGATCCACGGCCGGGAGGAGAACAGCACCATCCACGACGAGATCGGCATGCGGCACTTCTACGCCGAATGGAGCCGGCGCATGCAGCGCGCCTCCCACGATCCGTTCGGCGAGAACCGCCAGCCCGCCCGCGCTGTGGCATGAGCGAGACCATGGAGCAACGCCACAAGATCGAGGAGCTGGTGTACCGGTCGTGCCTCGCACTCGACGATCTCGATTTCAAGGCTTTCCTCGATCTCTGCGATCCGGGATTCCGGTACAAGGTGACCGCGTACAGCCCGGAGATCCGCAAGGAGATGGTCTGGCTCGACCACGACAAGGCGGGCATGGAGACGCTCTTCACCCAGCTGCCGCGGCACAACAGCGACCATTCGCCTCTCGCACGCCACGCGACGGTCTATACGGTCAAGGTCGATGGCGGCGAGGCCGAGGTGGTGTCGACGCTGCAAGTGTTCCGTACCGCGCTGGATGGCGGTGCCACGGAGCTTTACGGCGTCGCGCGGCTGATCGACACGGTGAAGCTCGACGGTGACGCTCCCAAGCTCACGCGCCGCCATGTGCGCATGGGGACGCGCCAACTCGGGTTCGGATCCCACATCCCGCTTTGAGCGCATTCCACAGCATGCATATTCAGCTGAACGCAAGAAACCGGGCATTCCAGTTCGCCGCCGCGCCGGGGGAGAAGATCTTGTACGCGGGCCTTCGCGCGCAGGCGGGGCTGCCGTACGAATGTGCCACGGGCACGTGCGGTACGTGCAAGGCGAGACTCGTCGACGGAAGCGTCGAGGACGGGTGGCCCGAGGCGCCCGGGCGCAAGTTCCTGAAGGCCGACCGTGGCGAGTTCCTCATGTGCCAGTGCTCGGCGCAGGGCGACGTGTCGATCGAGGTTGCGAGCTTCGTCTACCCGGCCGATCCTGGCGCATACCGAGTCGCACCGGTCGGCGGCACGGTGAGCGCGATTCGGCCGCTCACGCACGATGTGAGCTCGGTCGAGGTGAGGCTCGATGCGCCGTGCGAGTTCGACGCCGGCCAGTTCATGGCGGTGAGCGCCCCGGGCGTGCCGGGCATGCGTGGGTACTCGATGGTGAATTGCGACCAGCCGGCGAAGCGGCTCGAGTTCGTCGTGAAGAAGAAGCCCGGCGGCGGCTTTTCGGAGTGGCTGTTCTCGGACCAGGCGCATGGCGCACGGCTCGAAATGATCGGGCCGCTCGGCAAGGCGACGTTCCATCCGGGCATGGGCAAGAACGTTCTGTGCATCGCCGGCGGCAGCGGCATCGCCGGCATGATGGCCATCCTCGGCCGGGCGGCGGCGGCGAATTATTTCGATCGCCACAAGGTATGGGTGTACTTCGGCGTGCGCGGCATGCGCGACGCGTTCTTTCTCGAGGAGCTCTCCGCGTACCCGAAGGCGACGATCACGGTCGCGCTTTCCGAGGAGGACATTCCGGCATCCGTCGTTCGCGATTGGCCGAACCTGCGCTTCGAGCGCGGCTTCGTGCACGAGGTTGCGAAGCGCTCCATGGCGGGGCGCTATCACGACGTGCGTGCGTACCTCGCGGGTCCGCCGCCGGCGGTCGAGGCGTCCATTCGCGTGCTGCTGCTCGAAGCGAAGCTCACGGCCGATTGCATCCGCTACGACAAGTTCAGCTAGCCATGACGAGAAGAATGATCTGCCGGACGGGCGACGTACCGGCGAACGGGCTGAGGGAGTGCGAGTTGGAGGGGGGGATGAAGCTGCTCGTGGCCAATTCCGGGAATGAATACTTCGCCTTGCAAGCGACCTGCCCGCACCAGGAAGTCGCACTGTGCGAGGGCATGTACGACGGCAAGGTCCTCACCTGCCACCAGCACCTTTGGCAATGGGACATTCGCACCGGTGCCCCGATGGGCATCGCCGAGGCGCCGCTGGAACGCTACGACGTGACGGTCGAGGGCGATGCGGTGTACGTCGATGCGCAAGGCGCGCTCAACGTGGGCGAGCTCTTCAACGGCATCGCCTCCGGCACCCTCGAGGCGCTCGCGCAACTCGCGCGGCGCGAAGAGTTCGCCGCGGGCGCCGTGCTCTACAAGCCGGGCGATGCGGCTGGCGATTTCTTCGTGCTGGAGTCGGGCCGCATCGAGTTTCAGATCGGCCGCGACGAGCGCGCCGATCCCGCCGGTTTCATGCTGAATCGGGGCGAAGTGTTCGGCTGGGCGGCGCTGCTCGAAAGCCAGCCGCATCGCATCGCCAGCGCCCGCGCGCTGGAAAATTCGGTGTTGCTGCGCGTGAACGGCAGGCAGGCGCTCAGGCTGCTCGAATCCGACCCCGCGTCCGGGTTGGTGGTCATGCGCAGGCTCGCTGCGCTCGTCGCGCGCTTCCTCGCGGCCGCCGGAGCGAAGTGATGCAAGACAACGTGAAGCCTTCCATGACTCGGTCGTCAACCTAGGAGGTTCGTCATGAGCAATGCATTCAGCAAACTTGCTGTCGTGGCAGTGGCTTCGCTGGCGTTCGCGGGGGGCGGCGCTTTCGCCAAGGACTACGGCAAGATCGGCGAGCCGGTGCACTTGGTGATCGGCTACCAGCCGTACTACACGCAGGCCTGGTCGGCGGTGATTCAGAAGGAGATGCGGCCGTGGGAGAAGTATCTGCCCAAGGGCTCCACGGTCGATTGGCAGGTGGGCCTGCAGGGCGCGATCGTCGGCAACGCGATGCTTGCCGACAAGAATGACATCGGCTACATGGGCGACATGCCGACCATCGTGGCGATCAGCAAGCGCAACATCCGCGAGCTGCGCATGGTCGCGGTGCTCGGCCTCGCGAACGACCAATGCAGCGTGTTCCTCTCCCGCAACGAGGCGCCGGACTTCAAGTCGCCCGAGGAAGCGGTGAAGTGGTGGAACGGTAAGCGCATCGCCGTCGCCAAGGGCAGCTGCACCGACCGCAGCGGCCAGGAGATGATGCGCAAGTACGACATCAAGCCCGCGCAATACCTGAACCAGAACATCGAGGTGCAGACCTCGAACTTCAAGGCTGGGCGCCTCGACGGCTCGATCATGTGGGAGCCGACCGCCTCCAAGATCATCATGGAAGGCATCGCCAAGCGCATCGGAGACACCAAGCTCATCGGCAAGCTCGACGGCGGCTTCATGGCCATGCAGGCCGAGCTCATCAAGCAGCGCCCGGACGTGGTCAAGGGCTGGCTCGAAGCCGAGCTCGACGCCGACCTCTTCTGGGCCAAGCCCGAGAACTACATGAAAGTCGTCGAGATGGCGCACAAGAACACACAGGGCTTCAGCAAGGAAGTCCTGTGGATGTCGATGGCCGGCAAGTACCCGAAGGTCATGGGCGGCGGTGACGTGCGCAACATCATGTACTACGGCATCAACGACGATGTGCGCAAGATGATGAAGGAGGAGACCGCGTTCCTCCACGAGATCAAGGTGCTGCCGATGGCGGAGCTGCCGGCCGACCTCGTCGACTCGAGCTGGACCGACGAGATCCTCAAGGAGCGCGGGCTCAAGGTGCCGCTCGCGAAGATCGAGGCCCAAGACCCATCGCAGTATCCGGGCGGCAAGATCCAGCTGCCAGCCTCGTGGCGCAAGTGATGCCGAAGCGTCGCCAACGAACCACGCAAGACGCGCGCAATGGCTAACGGCAAGCTGGAGTCCTCGGGTGGAGAGATCGGTGCATGGGAGATGTTCGTGTACCGGTTCTCCAAATGGCTGCGCAGCCCCACCCCGTACCTGATGGTGGTGGGGTTCACGCTGTTCTTCGGCGGCTGGTTCCTGCTGTCGGAGGTGTTCAAGGTGTGGCGCTTCGCGAGCCTTCCCGGGCCGCGCCAGGTGCTGG
>DATNGJ010000069.1:0-82806 GCA_035605915.1 Usitatibacter sp. | reverse complement strand
TTCTGCTGGGCCTCGGTGAATTCCGGCTCGAAGAGCGCGATCTCCTCCGGGTAGTAGAACTCGACCACGTTCACGCACTTCTCGGACCCGCGCGGATGCAGCGTGGAGATCACGAGCACGTGCGGATACCACTCCACCATGACGTTCGGGTAGTAGGTGAGCCAGATCGCGCCGTGGGGCGGCGGCTCGCCGTTGCGGTACTTGAGCACCTGCTCGTGCCACATGCGGTAGACGTCGCTGCCGGGCTTGCCGAGCGCCTCGTTCACGCCGACCGTCTGGACGCTGTACCAGTCGCCGTATTCCCAGCGCAGGTCGTCGCAGGTGACGAAGTGGCCGAGCCCCGGGTGGAACGGCGCGACGTGATAGTCCTCGAGGTAGACCTCGATGAACGTCTTCCAGTTGAAGTCGTACTCGACGAGGTCCACCTTGTTCAGCACGTAGCCCTCGAAATCGAGCTCCTTCGCGACGCCGAGCTTCGCGAGATCGCGGGCGACGTCGCGCTTGCCGTTGAAGAGCAGCCCGTTCCAGCGCTGCAACGATTGGCGCGGCAGGTCGAGGCCCGGGTGCTCGCAGAACGAGGGGGCGCCCAGGTGCTTGCCGCAAGAGTCGTACGCCCAGCGATGGATCGGGCAGGTGATGGTGCCGCCGGGAAGCGTGCCGCAGCCCTCGAGCATGAGGGCCTGGCGGTGGCGGCAGACGTTGGAGACGAGGTGGTGGCGGCCGTCGTTGTTCACGAGCGTCCACGCGCCGTTCGAGCGCCAGTCGAGCACGCGATAGTCGCCGGGATTGGGCGCCATCTGCGCGTGGCCCACGTAGCCGGGTCCGCGCTCGAACAGGCGGCGCGACTCGATTTCCGCCACCCTCGCGTCGAAGTACCACGAGAGCGGCAGGTGGGGAGAAGACCGCGTGAAGGATTTCTGGCTCGCCAGATCCGTCATTATCCGCACCTCCAGGGCAAGCGAAGTGAAAACAACGCGGGCTCATCGAGTCAGCCAGCTTTTAACTCTGCAGCCTCCGTCCCGACCGATACGCCTCTATTTTGAGGCGAGTTACCTTGTATTTCAAGACCTTCGCTCCATCCCGACCATGCCGCGGGTTATCATGGACGGCTTCGCGATTTCGCCCACGACGCTCCGATGCCGAACCCGGAAACGCCTCCCTCCACGCCGTCCCAGACCTTCGAGCAGGCGCTCGCCGAGCTCGAGGCGCTCGTCGCCCGCATGGAGGACGGCAAGCTCCCGCTCGAGGAATCGCTCGCCGCCTACCAGCGCGGCGCCGAGCTCATCCGCTACTGCGAGTCGAAGCTCGCCGACGCGCAGGCGCGCATCGCGATCCTCGACGGGGAAGTGCTGCGCGACTTCAATCCCGGCTCGAAGTGAGCGCGCCCGATTTCCACGAGTGGTCGCGGTCGGTCGCGACGCGCACCGAGGCGGCGCTCGAACGAGCGCTTCCCGCGGCGCGCATCGAGCCGCGGCGGCTGCACGACGCGATGCGCTACTCGACGCTCGGCGGCGGCAAGCGCGTGCGCGCGATGCTGGTCTTCGCGGCGGGCGAGCTTTCGGGGGCGGTGGTCGAGCGGCTCGACATCGCGGCTTGCGCCGTCGAGGCGATCCACGCGTACTCGCTCATCCACGACGACCTGCCGTGCATGGACGACGACGTGCTGCGCCGCGGCAAGCCCACCTGCCATGTCGAGTTCGACGAAGCCACGGCGCTCCTCGCGGGCGACGCGCTGCAGAGCTTCGCGTTCCAGCTCCTCGCCGAGCATCGGCTCGCCCCGGATCCCGAGGTGCAGCTCGAGATGATCCGGCTCTTCGCCGCGGCGTGCGGCTCGCGCGGCATGGCGGGCGGGCAGGCGATCGACCTCGACGCGGTGGGCCGCAACCTCACGCTCGCCGAGCTCGAGTACATGCACATCCTCAAGACCGGGGCGCTCATCCGCGCTTCGATCCTGCTCGGCGCGCATTGCGGCGGGAAGCTCGCGCAGGCCGAGCTCGAGCGCCTCGACCGTTACGCGAAGTGCATCGGCCTCGCCTTCCAGGTCGTGGACGACATCCTCGACGAGGAGGGCGACGCGGCGACGCTCGGCAAGACCGCCGGCAAGGACCGCGCGGCGGAGAAGCCCACGTACACCAGCCTCATGCCGGTCGCCGAGGCGAAGCGCTTCGCGCGGGAGCTGCTCGAGGATGCGAGGGCGGCGCTCGAGGGCTTCGGCGATCGCGCGCGCCGGCTCACCGAGATCGCGGAGTTCATCGTGAAGCGCGAGCGCTAGAATGTCAGGTTCCATGGCCGCCTATCCCCTCCTCGAGTCGATCGACGATCCGCAGCGCCTGCGCCGCCTGGAGCGGCGGCAGCTCGGCGAGCTGGCGGGGGAGCTGCGCGCGTTCATCCTCGAGTCGGTTTCGGCGACCGGAGGGCACCTCGCCGCGAACCTCGGCACGGTCGAGCTCACCATCGCCCTGCACTACGTCTTGCGCACCCCCGAGGACCGGCTGATCTGGGACGTGGGCCACCAGACCTACGGCCACAAGATCCTCACCGGCCGGCGGGAAGGCATGCGCCGGCTGCGGCAAAAGGGCGGCATCGCGGGCTTTCCGCGGCGCGAGGAAAGTCCCTACGACGCGTTCGGCACCGCGCACTCCTCCACCTCGATCTCCGCGGCGATCGGCATGGCGGTCGCCGCGAAGCGCCTCGGCGAGGACCGGCGCGTGGTCGCGGTGATCGGCGACGGAGCGATGACCGGCGGCATGGCCTTCGAGGCGCTCAACAACGCGAAGCAGGCGAACGCCAACGTGATCGTGGTCCTCAACGACAACGACATGTCGATCTCGGAGAACGTGGGCGCGCTCAACAACTACCTCGCGAAGCTCATGTCGGGACGCTTCTACGCGGCCACCCGCAAGACCGCGGAGAAGATGCTCTCGGCCACGCCCGCGATGAAGGAGCTCGCCAAGCGCTTCGAGGAGCACGCGAAGGGCATGCTCACGCCCTCCACGCTCTTCGAGGAGTTCGGCTTCAACTACACCGGGCCGATCGACGGGCACAACCTCGACGTGCTCGTCGACACGCTCAACAACGTGAAGCGCCTCGACGGGCCGCAGTTCCTGCACGTGGTGACGCGCAAGGGCCACGGCTACAAGCTCGCCGAGGACGACCCCATCGCCTACCACGGCCCGGGCAAGTTCGATCCGGGCATCGGCATCGTGAAGTCGAAGCCGCCGGCGGACGCGCGCCCGCGCCCGACCTACACGCAGGTCTTCGGCGACTGGCTGTGCGACATGGCGCGCGCCGATCCGCGCCTGGTCGCGATCACGCCCGCGATGCGCGAGGGATCGGGCCTCGTGCGCTTCTCGCAGGAATTCCCGGAGCGCTACTTCGACGTCGGCATCGCCGAGCAGCACGCGGTCACCTTCGCGGCGGGCCTCGCGACCGAGGGATTGAAGCCGGTGCTCGCGATCTACTCCACCTTCCTGCAGCGCGGCTACGACCAGCTGATCCACGACGTGGCGCTGCAGAATCTCCCGGTGGTATTCGCGCTCGACCGCGCGGGCCTGGTCGGCGCCGATGGACCCACGCACCACGGCGCGTTCGACTTCTCGTACCTGCGCTGCATTCCCAACCTCACCGTGATGGCGCCCGCCGACGAGAACGAGTGCCGGCAGATGCTCTACACGGCATTTCGCCTCGGTGCGCCGGGCGCGGTGCGCTATCCACGCGGCACCGGCCCGGGCGTCGAGGTGCAGCCGGAGATGAAGGCGCTCGCCGTCGGACGCGCGGAGGTGCGGCGCGAGGGCAAGCGCATCGCGATCCTCGCCTTCGGCTCGATGGTGAAGCCCGCGCTCGAGGCGGGCGCCGAGGTGAACGCCACGGTGGCGAACATGCGCTTCGTGAAGCCGCTCGACGGCGACCTCGCCTTCCGCCTCGCCGAGACGCACGAGCTCGTGGTGACGGTCGAGGAGAATGCGGTCGCGGGAGGCGCGGGCTCGGCGGTGGCCGAAGCGCTCGCCGCCGGCGGTTTCGCCGTGCCGGTGCTCATGCTGGGGCTTCCCGACCGCTTCGTGGAGCACGGCGACCACGCGCAGCTCCTCGCCGACTGCGGGCTCGATGCGGCGGGAATCGCGAAGTCGATCCGCGAGCGGCTGCATC
Organism: Usitatibacter sp.; assembly: GCA_035605915.1. Taxonomy (GTDB): domain Bacteria; phylum Pseudomonadota; class Gammaproteobacteria; order Burkholderiales; family Usitatibacteraceae; genus Usitatibacter. The sequence continues at coordinate 78,660 of DATNGJ010000069.1, read as the reverse complement.
GCGCCGAGCGCGGCGGGAAGGCCGCCTGAGCCGCCGCGCGCCGAAGCGATTCCGGTAAGCTACGCGGCATCGAATCCCGCAACGAAGGACTTGCCATGATCCGCAAATTTTTCATCGCCGCGGCGGCGTTCGCCGTCGCCGTCGCCGCTTACGCCGCCGATGCGCCGCAAATTCCCAAGCCGGATTGCGGCACCGCGCCGCGCGCACCGGGCTCGGCCATGCGCAACGACGATTTCGCGATGAAGCGCTTCAACAAGGACATCAAGCGCTACGAGGACTGCATGAAGGCGTACGTAGCGGAGCACCAGGCGCTCGCCAAGGCGAACCAGGATGCCGCCTCGGCCGCGGCCGACGACTACAACAAGACCATCAAGTCGATCAACGACGAGCTGAAGTCGGAGTAGCGCTCCCTACTTCACCACGCTGCGGTCCTGGCCGAAGAGGATCTTGCGCTCCTCTTCGGTGCGGATGCCTCCCGCGCCCGGGTTCACCTGCTTCACCAGCGCGTACGCGCGCGCCGTGGCCGGCCGCGCCTTGATCGAGGCGTGCCAGCGCTTGAGGTTCGGGAAATCGTCGAAGCTCTGCCCCTGGCGGTCCGGGATGATCCACGGATAGCACGCCATGTCGGCGATCGTGTACTCGCGTCCGGCGATGAAGTCGCGCCCGGCGAGGCGCTTGTCGAGCACGGCGTAGAGGCGCGAGGTCTCCTTCACGTAGCGCTCGATCGCGTAGGGGAGCTTCTCGGGCGCGTAGTTCGCGAAGTGGTGGTTCTGGCCGGCCATGGGACCGAGGCCCGCCATCTGCCACATCAGCCACTCGAGCGTCGTCACCTGGCCGCGCAGGTCCTTCGGGATGAACGCGCCGGTCTTGCCCGCGAGGTAGAGCAGGATCGCGCCCGACTCGAACACGCTGATGGGCTTGCCGCCCCCGGCGGGCGCGTGGTCGACGATCGCCGGGATGCGGTTGTTCGGCGCGATCGCGAGGAAATCGGGCGCGAACTGCTCGCCCTTGCCGATGTTCACCGGGTGCACCTGGTACTCGAGCCCGGCCTCCTCGAGGAAGAGCGTGATCTTGTGGCCGTTCGGCGTCGTCCAGTAGTAGAGATCGATCATCGCCGCCTCCGGCGCGCGTTCAGACGTACGACTTGTACTTTTCGAGGTGGCGCACGGGCTTGGAGAGCGCGTCGCGGCGGAACGGGTCGCCCAGCTCCTTCGTCACCATCATCTCGACGATGGTCGCCTTGCCCTCGGACTGGCGCTTCACCGATTCGGCGAGCGCATCGCCCACGTCGGACACCTTGTCGACCGTCACGCCCTCGCAGCCGAAGGAGCGCGCGACCGCCGCCCAGCTCGGGTTCGCGAGCTCCACGCCCTGGTAGCGCCGGCTGTAGAAATCCACGTGGTTCTTCTTCTCCGCGCCCCACTGGCCGTTGTTGAACACCACCGCCGTGACGCCGATCTTCTCGCGCGCGCAGGTGAGCATCTCGTTGAGGCTGATGCCCCATGCGCCGTCGCCCACGTAGGCGATCGCGGGGCGGTCGGGACGCGCGAGCTTCGCGCCGCACGCCACCGGGAACGCGTAGCCGCAGTTGCCGAAGCTCATCGCCGCGAGCATCGAGCGCGGCTCGTCGAAGCGCAGGTACGAGTTCGACACCGAGCAGATGTTGCCGATGTCGGTGGAGACGATGGCGCCCTTCGGCATCGCGCGCTCGAGCGCGCGCAGCATCTCGCGCGGATGCATGGCCTTCACGCCCTTGGCGACCTCGACCGAGTAGGGATCGGTCTCGTGGGTCCACTTCTCGAGCTCCTGCTCCCACGCCGACTTCTCGTCGCGGATCGTCGCCTCGCGCTCGGATCGGTTCTGCTGGCAGGCGAGGGACTTGCCCTTCAGGCGCTGCACGAGCGCCGCGGCGGCCGCGCGCGCATCGCCGTTGATGCCGACCGAGATCGGCTTCACGAGCCCCAGCATGCGCGGGTCCGCGTCGATCTGCACGATCTGCGCGTTCTTCGGCCAGTAGTCCATGCCGTATTGCGGAAGCGTGCCGAAGGGGCCGAGGCGCGTGCCGAGCGCGATCACGACGTCCGCCTTCGAGATGAGCTTCATCGCCGCCTTCGAGCCCTGGTAGCCGAGCGGTCCGACCCACAACGGATGCGATGCCGGGAACGCGTCGTTGTGGAGATAGCTTTCCGCCACCGGCGCGTGCAGCAGCTCGGCGAGCGCGACCGCCTCCTTCGAGCCCTCGGCCATGATCACGCCGCCGCCGGCGAGGATCACCGGGAACTTCGCGCTTGCGAGGAGCTCGGCCGCGCGCTCGAGCGCCGCCTCGTCGCCGGCGCCGCGTCCGATGCGCATCGGCTGCGCGATCTCGCACTCGATGTCGCCGTAGAAGAAATCGCGCGGGATGTTGAGCTGCGTGGGGCCCATCTCGAGCATCGCGCGGTCGAACGCGCGCGCGGCGATCTCGGCCATGCGCGCCTTGTTGTTCACGTGGCCCTGGTACTTGGTGATCTTCGAGAAGATCGGCAGCTGCTCGGTCTCCTGGAAGCCGCCGAGGCCCATCGTGTTCGACCCGGTCTCGGGCGTGATGACGACCACCGGCGAATGCGCCCAGTAGGCCGCCGCGACGCCGGTCACGAAGTTCGTGACGCCCGGGCCGTTCTGCGCGATGCACACGCCGTGGCGCCCGGAGACGCGCGAATATCCGTCCGCCATGTGCACGGCACCTTGCTCGTGCGCGGTGGGGATGAAGCGGATGCCCGCGGCGGGAAAGATGTCGAGGGCGTCCATGTAGGCCGAGCCCACGATGCCGAAGACGTCCGTCACGCCCTGCGCGACCATCGTTTCGACCAGGGCCTCCGAGGGGGTCATCTTCACCTTGCCGCGCGCCACCTGGCGCGCTTTCACGGTCATGTCGTTCATGGCGGGTTCTCCGGCAGCGGAATACGGGGTCTCGTTTGCCGGAACACTATAGCAGGGGAAGGGCCGCTGCAAGAGTGGGTTCCATTGTCCGGAACGAAACAGTTGCGCCAATGGAATCTTTTCACTACGCTGGATGGCATATGGCGACCCTGGTCGACGCATCCGAACGCGCGCGCCGCGAGGCGGCCCTGGAGAACTCTTCCACCCTGAAGGCGCTCTCGGTGCTGGAGGCGCTCGTCCAGGCCGGACGCCCGGTGACGCTCACCGAGCTCATGCAGGCCACGGGATTGCCCAAGCCGAGCCTGCATCGCACGCTCTCGCTCTTCGAGGACGGCGGCTATGTGCGCCGCGAACCCGCCGGCCGCGCATACTCGGTGGGCTCGCGCCTCTCCTCGCTCGGGCTCGCGATCCTCACGCACGATTCGGTCGCGGCGCTGCGCCACGCGGTGCTGCGACAGCTGGTCGCCGACGTCGGCGAGACCTGCAACCTCGCGATGCTGCACCGCGGAGAGCTCGTGTACCTCGACCGCGTCGAGGCCGACTGGCCGCTGCGCCTGCACCTGCCCGTGGGCAGCACGATCCCGGTGCACTGCAGCGCGAGCGGCAAGCTGCTCATCGCGCTCATGCCCGCGGAGCCGCGCGCGGCGCTCCTTTCCGCGATGCCGCTCGCGCGCTTCACCGAACGCACCATCACCGACCGCACGCTCATGGAGAAGGAGCTCGATCGCATCGTCGCGACCGGCTATGCGCTCGACAACGAGGAATACGTCGCGGGCGTCGCCTGCGTGGCGGTGCCGGTGCGCGTGGGCGGCGAGCCCGTCGCGGCGGTCGCCGTGCACGCGGCCACCGCGCGCCTGCCGCTGCAGATGGCGATCGAGCTCGTGCCGCGGCTCACGCAGGCCGCGCAGCGCATCGCCGACACTTTCGCATAGGGGAACCGAATGGAAGCCAGGGTCGAGAGCCCCGCCGAGGGCAAGGTCGAGAACAAGGTCCAGATCCATCGCGGCCTGAAGGGCGTGTACTTCGACCGCTCGCGCGTGTGCGACATCGACGGCCGTGCCGGGGAGCTCTGGTATCGCGGCTACTCGATCCACGACCTCGCCCAGCGCTCGACGTTCGAGGAGACGTGCTACCTGCTCTTCCACGGCGAGCTGCCCGGCGCGGATGAGCTCGCGCGGTTCTCCTCGCTGCTGCGCGCGGCGCGCGTGCTGCCCCCCGCGATCCTCGAGATCATCGGCGTGGTGAAGGACGCGCACCCGATGGACGCGCTGCGCACCGCGGTCTCCGCGCTCGCCGCGTTCGATCCCGACGTCGCGGACAACTCGCCCGAGGCGACGCTGCGCAAGGGCATCCGACTCACCTCTCAGGTGCCGATGATCATCGCGGCGCACGAGCACGTGCGCAACGGCCGCGCGCCGGTCGCGCCCGATCCGGCGCTCGGCCATGCCGCCAACTTCCTCTACATGCTCAAGGGCAAGCGCCCGAGCGAGGACGCGGCGCGCCTCATGGACATCGACATGATCCTGCACGCGGAGCACGGCTCCAACGCCTCGGCGTTCACCGCGCGCGTGGTCGCCGGCACGGAAGCGAACCTGCACGCCGCGATGACGGCGGCGATCGCCGCGCTCTCGGGCCCGGCGCACGGCGGCGCGGCCGAGAACGTGATGAAGATGGCCCAGGAGATCGGCGAGCCGCAGAACGCCGCGGAGTACGTGAAGCGCAAGCGCGCCAACCGCGAGGCGGTGATGGGCTTCGGCCACCGCGTGTACAAGGCGGAGGACCCGCGCGCGCGCCACATGCGCGCCGGCGTGGAGAAGCTCTCGGTGGAGATGGGCCAGCCGAAGTGGTTCCAGATCCTCGCCGCGCTGGTGGAGGCGATGAAGCCCTACGCGCGCCACGGCGTGAACGTGAACGTCGATTTCTACGCCGGCGTCGTCTACTACCTCAACGGCATCGCGCCGGACCTCTTCGTGCCGATCTTCGCCGTGGGCCGCGTGCCGGGGTGGACGGTGCAGGTCCTCGAGCAGATGGAATCGAACATCCTCATCCGCCCGCTCACGGTGTACAACGGCCCGGCACCGCGCGACTACGTGCCGATGGAGGCGCGCTAGTGGACCTGCGCGGCGAGCAGCGCGGCGGTCGCGACGATGTCCTCGACGCTCGCCCCGCGCGAGAGGTCGCTCACCGGCCGCGCGAAGCCCTGCAGCACGGGACCCACCGCGCGCGCGCCGGCCAGGTGCTGCGTGAGCTTGTAGGCGATGTTGCCCGCGTCGAGGTCCGGGAACACCAGCACGTTGGCGCGGCCCGCCACCGCGCTCGCTTCGCGCAGCTTGCGCCGCGCGACGTCCGCGACGAGCGCGGCGTCGGCCTGCAGCTCGCCGTCGATCGCGAGTCCCGGCGCGCGGGCGCGCGCGAGCTCGAGCGCGCGCACCACCTTCTCGACCTTCGGATGGCTCGCGCTTCCCTTGGTGGAGAAGGAGAGCATCGCGACGCGCGGCTCCTCGCCGAGGAGCGCGCGGCAGCTTTCCGCGGAGGCGAGCGCGATGTCGGCGAGCGCCTCGGCGTCGGGCTCGGGATTCACGGCGCAATCGGCGTAGAGCAGCACGCGACCGTCGAGCACCATGAGGAAGAAGCTCGAGGGCGTGCGGATGCCGGCCGCGAGGCCGATGGTCATCATGCCGGCCTCGATCACGCGCGCGGTGGGATGCGCGGCGCCGGCGAGCATCGCGTCCGCGTGCCCGGCCTTCACCATCATGCCGGCGTGGAACAGCGGCTTCGCGACCGCGCGCCGCGCGATCTTCGGATTGCCAGGCCAGAGCGCGGCGTACTCGTCGAGGCGCGGATCGGACTGCGGGTCCGCGGGAAGGATCGGCTCGGCGAGGCCGCGCTCGGCGAGCCGCCGCGCCGCCTCCACGATGCGCTCGTCGCCGGTTTCCGGCAGCACGATGCGCGCACGGCGAGCGCGCGCGCGCTCGAAGAGCCGATCGAGGATGTCCATGGGAAGGGCGTCCATTATTGCATGGAGGATGCTTCGCGCATGACTTGAGTCCCCGCGGCATGGCATCCTGCACGAAGCCAACGAAGCTTCAGCATCACACAACGACAGGAGATCGAGATGGATGAACGCAATCCCCGCCGCACGACCCGCCGATCGCTGCTGATCGCGGCCTCCACCCTCGCGCTCGGCCCGCGCTTCGCGCTCGCCGAGGACAAGTTCCCCTCGCGGCCGATCGACGTGATCGTGCCGTGGGGACCGGGCGGCGGCGCGGACCAGCTCGCGCGCCTCACCGCGAAGCTCGTCGAGCCGGAGCTCAAGACCTCGCTCCCGGTGGTGAACGTGCCCGGCGCGACCGGCGCCACCGGCATGGCGAAGCTCCTCACCGACCAGGCCGACGGCTATGCGATGGCGGTGTACATCGCCGACACCAACGCGCTCCTCGCCGGCCCCTCGCCGCGCTGGAAGCCCGAGGACATCACGCCGATCGCGATCATGATGCAGTGCCCGTCGTTCATCTTCGTCGCGCAGAACGGGCGCTTCAAGGACTGGGCGCAATTCGAGAAGGAAGCGCGCGAGAAGCCCAAGACGCTCAAGGTCGCCACGCTCGGCTTCGGCAGCGTCGACGACATGACGCTCACCTACCTCGCCTCGAAGGGCATCCACGTGGTGGAGGTGCCGTACTCGAAGCCGAGCGAGCGCTACGTGTCGGTGATCGGCGGGCACGTGGACGCGCTCTACGAGCAGGCCGGAGACACGCGCCAGTTCATCATGAACAAGCAGATCCGCCCGGTGCTCATCTTCGCGAAGAGCCGCCTCGCCGCGTTCCCCGACTGCCCGAGCTCCAAGGAGCTCGGCTACGACATCACGCTGCCGCAGTTCCGCTCCTACGTGGTGAAGGCCGGCACGCCGCCCGATCGCGTGAAGACGCTGAGCGACGCCCTCGCGAAGGCCGCTGCGAGCGACGAGTACAAGAAGTTCCTGCAGGACCAGTATGCCGATCCGCACAGCTTCATTCCGGCGGACCAGGCCGGCGCCTTCATGCGCCAGCAGCTCGACGACATGAAGGCCGCGCAGGCGGCGGCGAAGAAGGGATGAGGGCCGCGACCCGATGAAGCTGCGCTTCAAGCCGATGCTGCCCTACCTGGCGCTCCTCGCGGGCGCCGGGTTCCTGTACCACGACACGACGCGCTTCGCCGCGCTCGGCCGCCCGGGGCAGCTCGGCCCGGATTTCTGGCCGCGCGCGGTGCTCGTGCTGCTCATGCTGGTGTGCGCGTTCGAGATGGTGCGCCTCGCGCTGGCGAGCGAGGCCGCGCCGCAGGCGCAGCCGAAGGCGCCGGCCGCGCACGAGGAGGAGGATGGCCCGCGCTATCCGCTCCTCCTCGCGTCGGGCATCGGGATCACGATCCTCTACGTGCCCGGCATGCAGGTGCTCGGCTTCTTCATCGCGACCGCGCTCTACCTCGCGGGCTTCATGCTCGTCGGCCGCTACCGGCGGGCGGGCGTGATCGCCGCCTCGAGCCTCATCGGCAGCCTCGCGTTCGTGTTCGTCTTCATGAAGGTCGTGTACGTATCGCTGCCGCTCGGCGTGGGACCGTTCCAGACGGTGTCCACGTGGCTCATGGCGATGCTGGGAATCCACTAGGAAGCCTCCGCCATGCAAGACGTGCTGCACCAGCTGGCCCTCGGGTTCCTGCACCTGCTCACGCCGGCGAACGCCGCCTCGCTCGTCGTGGGCCTGGTCGTGGGCATGCTGGTCGCGGTGCTGCCCGGGCTCACGCTCGTGATGGGCGTGGTCCTCGCGCTGCCCTTCACCTACGGCATGGAGGTCACGTCGTCGATCGTGCTCCTCACCGCGATGTACCTCTCGGGCACCTACGGCGGCGCCTTCACCTCCGTGCTCTTCCGCATCCCGGGCGAGCCGCTCGACGTGCCGCTGCTGTGGGACGGCTATCCGATGGCGCGCCACGGCGAGCCCGCGCGCGCGCTCGGCTGGACGCTCGTCGCGGCCCTCGTGGGCGGGCTCATCACGGCGGTTTCCGCGGTCGCGCTCGCCATCCCGTTCGCGAAGTTCGCGCTGCGCTTCGACGCGCCCGAGTACTTCGCCATCGTGCTGTTCGGGCTTTCGGGCGTGGTCTCGCTCTCGGGCAACTCGATGGTGAAGGGCCTCATCAGCCTGTGCATCGGGCTCCTCCTCGCCACGGTGGGCGTGGACGAGACCTACGGCGCGGACCGCTTCACCTTCGGCATTCCGATCCTCAAGGACGGCATCGAGTATCTCGTCGTGATGGTGGGCGCCTACGGCCTGGGCGAGGTGCTGGCGCGCATGGAGCAGGGCTTCTCCACGCCGGCGATGGAATCGGGCCACGGCGTGGAGACGCGGCTGCCGCACTGGCGCGAGGTGCGCGCGCTGAAGGGCACCATCGGCCGCAGCTCGGTGGTCGGCGTGCTGTGCGGCATCGTGCCGGGCGCGGGTGCGACCGTCGGCTCGTTCGTCGCCTACGGCGTGGAGGCGCAGTACGGCAAGAACCGCGCGAAGCTCGGCACCGGCATCCCCGAGGGGATCGTCGCCCCGCAGCTCGCCTCGACCGCGACCGTGGGCGGGCACATGGTGCCGCTCCTCGCGCTCGGCATTCCGGGCAGCGGCGCCACCGCGGTGATCCTCGGCGCGTTCCTGCTGCACGGCGTGCAGCCCGGCCCGCAGATCTTCCAGACGAGCGGCGACATGGTCTACACCATCTTCGCCTCGATGTTCGCCGCGGTGATCGGCATGTGCCTGCTCGGCTACTTCGCGATCCGCCCGCTCATCTGGGTGCTCAAGCTGCCGGAGGCGGTCACTTCGGCGTTCGTCGCGCTCTTCTGCTTCGTCGGCGCGTACAGCGAGAGGAACAGCGTGACGGACCTCTGGATGATCGTGGTGTTCGGCGTCGTCGGCTACCTCTTCGAGCGCTTCCGCTTCCCGATCGCGCCGATGGTCCTCGGCTGCATCCTCGGGCCGGTGGCGGAGAACTCCTTCATGACCAGCATGATCGCCTACCAGAACGACGCGTCGATCTTCTTCACGCGGCCCATCAGCGGAGTGGTCATGGTGATGACCGTGATCGCGCTCGCATGGCCCACGATCCGCTACCTGCGCGGGTTGCTGCGCTCGAAGCGCGTGCCCTCCGATCTCGCGACCGGGGTGAAGCCATGACGGTCGAGACGCGGGGTGCGCCGACCGTGAAGGACGCGATCGCCGCGCTGGTGCGCCGCGCGCGCGCCGCGCAGGCGATCGCCGACGGCTACGACCAGGCGCGCGTGGACGAGCTGGTCGCGGCGGCCGCCTGGGCGATCCTCGAGCCCGCCCGCAACCGCATCCTTTCCGAGCTCGCCGTGAGGGACACCGGCATCGGCGACGTCGAGGACAAGGTCCTCAAGAACCACCGCAAGACGCTCGGCCTCCTGCGCGACCTCGACGGCATGAAGACGGTGGGCGTCATCTCGGAGGACCGGGCGAAGGGCATCGTCGAGATCGCGCGTCCGGTGGGCGTCGTGTGCGCGATCACGCCTTCCACCAACCCCGCGGCGACTCCCGCGAACAAGATCATCAACAGCCTCAAGGCGCGCAACGCGGTGATCGTCGCACCGTCTCCCAAGGGCGTGAGCACGTGCGCGAAGCTGGTCGAGTACATCCACGCGGAGCTCGACAAGATCGGCGCGCCGCGCGGGCTCGTGCAGCTGCTGCCGGCGCCGGTCACCAAGGACGCCACCGCCGAGCTCATGCGCCAGTGCGACCTCGTCGTCGCGACCGGGTCGCAGTCCAACGTGCGCGCGGCTTACGCGAGCGGCACGCCGGCGTTCGGCGTGGGCACCGGCAACGTCGCCTCGATCGTGGACGAGACCGCGGACGTGGACGAGGCCGCGGAGAAGATCGTGCGCTCGAAGACCTTCGACAACGCGACCAGCTGCTCCTCCGAGAACAGCATCGTGCTGGTGGAGGCGATCGCCGAGCGCATGATCGAGGCCCTGAAGCGCCACGGCTGCGTGCCGGTCGCCGGCAAGGACCGCGCGAAGCTCGAGGCGTGCATGTGGCCCGAGGGCAAGCTCTCTGCGGCGGTGATCGGGCAATCGGCCGCCGTGATCGCGAAGCGCGCCGGCCTCTCGAACCCGGCCGCGAAATCGGCGCGCGTGCTGCTCGTCGAGGGCAAGGGCTTCGGCCCCACGCACCGGTTCTCGATGGAGAAGCTCTCGCCGGTGCTCACGGTCTATCGCGCGCGCGACTTCGCGGAGGCGAAGGAGATCGTGCGCCGCATCTACGCACACCAGGGCGCCGGGCACTCGGTGTCGCTGCACAGCCGCATCGACGAGCGCGCGCTCGACCTCGGGCTCACGCTTCCGGTCGCGCGCGTGATCGTGAACCAGGTGCACGTCGTGGGCAACGGCGGCGGATTCGACAACGGCCTGCCGTTCTCGCTCTCGATGGGTTGCGGCACGTGGGGACGCAACAACTTCTCCGACAACCTCAACGTGCGCCAGTACATGAACATCACGCGCGTGGCGCGCCCGATCCCGGAGCGCATGCCGACGGTGGACGAGCTCCTCGGCGGCTACTTCCAGCGCTGGGGCAAGTGATGGCGGATCCGGCGAGCGTCGGCGGCCTCCTCGCGGCGCGGGCGAAGGACCGTCCCGACGCGACCTACTTCCTCGCCACCGAGACCGGCCGCACGCTCACCTTCGGCGAGCTCGACCGCTCCTCGCGCCGCGCCGCCGCGCTCCTCGGACGGCTCGCGGGCGCGCCCGGCGCGCACGTTTCCCTGGTGATGCCGAACGGGCTCGCGACGCTGCGCATCCTCCTCGGCGCCATGGCGGGAGGTTACTGCGTGAATCCGGTGAACCTGCTCTCGCAGCCCGAGCAGATGCGCTACGTGATCGACCATTGCGACTCGCGCGTCGTGTTCGCCTCGCCCGAGTGGGCGCCGAAGCTGCGCGACCTGGTGCGCGGCATCGGCCGCCCGATCGAGGTGGTCGAGGTCGATCCCGACGCCGACTCGCTTCCCGGCGAGCATTCGAGCGACGATTCGTTCCGGCTGCCCGAGGTCGCGCCCGAGGCGCTCGCGCTCCTCATGTACACGTCCGGAACGACGGGCAAGCCCAAGGGCGTCATGCTCACGCAGTCGAACCTCTGCGCCAACGCGCACGCCATCAGCGCCGAGCATCGCCTCGGTCCCGGCGATCGCGTGACGGCGGTGCTGCCGCTCTATCACATCAACGCGTTCGCGGTCACCATGCTCGCGCCGCTCGCGCACGGCGGCTCGCTCGCGATGCCGCCGAAATTCTCCGCCGGCCGCTTCTGGGAGCTTCCGACGCGCCACGGCTGCACCTGGCTCAACATGGTGCCGACCATGGTGAGCTACCTCCTCGAGGGCCAGGTGCCGCCGCGCGAGTCGATCGCGCACGTGCGTTTCTGCCGCACCGCCTCGGCGCCGCTCCCGCCGGAGCACCTGCTCGCGTTCCAGTCGAAGTTCGGCATCGGGGTGATCGAGACCATGGGCTTGACCGAAACCGTCGCGCCCGCGTTCTCGAATCCGTACGAGCCGGCGAAGCGCAAGGTGGGCTCGGTCGGCAAGCCCTCCGGATGCGAGGCGCGCATCGTCGACGAGCACGGCAAGCCGCTTGCCGACGGCACGCCGGGCGAGATCGCGATCCGCGGCCCGCAGGTGACTCCCGGCTACTACAAGAACGAGGCGGCCACCCGGGCGGCGTTCTTTCCCGATGGATGGCTGCGCAGCGGCGACGTCGGCATGCGCGATGCCGAAGGCTACTTCTTCGTCACCGGGCGCATCAAGGAGCTCATCATCAAGGGCGGCGAGAACATCGCGCCGCGCGAGATCGACGAGGTGCTGCTGCTCCATCCCGCGGTGCTCGACGCGGCCGCGGTCGGCATCCCCGATCGCCACTACGGGCAGGAGATCATGGCGTGCGTGATCCGGCGTCCGGGTAGCCACTGCGAGGTGGAGGAGCTGCGCGATTTCTGCATCGAGCACCTGGGGCCGTTCAAGGCGCCGAAGCTGATCCGCTTCGTCGAGGAGCTGCCGCGCGGGCCTTCGGGCAAGGTGCAGCGGTTGAAGCTGCTGGGGTCAGACCCCGTTTTCTCTTAGGCGGAACGCCGGCCGCCGCGCGGCTTGCGGAGCGGGCATGCGCGTTGCGCGTAAGAGAAAACGGGGTCTGACCCCATCATTTCCCCATCGGCCCTGCGTCGCAGCGCTTGTATTGATCGGGCCACGGCATGGCGACGCCGAGCGCCTTCGCCGCGTGCCGCGCCCAGTACGGGTCGCGCAGCATCGCGCGCGCGAGGCACACGGCGTCGGCCTCGCCGAGCGCGACGATCTGCTCGGCCTGCACGGGATCGGACACGAGCCCGACGGCGATCGTGGGGATCTGCGCCTCGCGCCGGATCGCCGCGGCGAACGGCACCTGGTAACCGGGCCCGAGCGGGATCTGCGCATGATGGACGTTGCCGCCGCTCGAGCAATCGATCATGTCGATGCCGATGTCCTTCAAGCGCCGCGCGAGCTCGATCGACTGCGCGAGGTCCCAGCCGCCCTCGGCCCAGTCGGTCGCGGAGACGCGATAGAACACGGGCTTGTCCGAGGGCCAGGACGCGCGCACGGCGCGCGCGACCTCCAGCGGGAAGCGGATTCGGTTCTCGAGCGAGCCGCCGTACTCGTCGTTGCGCGCGTTCGATAGCGGCGAGCAGAAGCTGTGCAGGAGGTAGCCGTGCGCGCCGTGCACCTCCACCACGTCGAACCCGGCGGCGAGCGCGTGGCGCGCGGCGGCGCCGAAGTCCTGTACCGTCGCGCGGATCTCCTCCTTCGTCATCGCGCGCGGCGCCGGGAAGTCGCCGAAGGCGAGGGCGCTCGGCCCGAGCGTCTGCCAGGCGCCCTGCGCGGGTTCGAGGGGCCGGCCTGCCTTCCAGGGCTGGGCGCACGAAGCCTTGCGCCCGGCGTGCGCGAGCTGGATCGCGGGAACCGATCCCTGCGCGCGGATGAACGCGGCGACCGGCTTCCAGGCGTGCGCGTGGGCTTCCGACCAGATTCCCGCATCCCACGGCGTGATGCGGCCGGCCGGAGTGACGCCGCTCGCCTCGACGCACACCATGCCCGCGCCGCCGACCGCGCGGCTGCCGAGGTGCACGAGGTGCCATTCGGTGGGCATGCCGTCCTCGCTCGAGTACTGGCACATCGGCGAGACGAAGACGCGGTTGGGAAAAGTGATCGAGCGCAGCGGGAGCGGCGTGAACAGTCGCGACATGTCGGGGAAGGAAGGTGGGTGATCGGCGCCCCGGAGGATGCGATCATTCGGGGCTCGCGAATTCTAATCGATCCGACTCTTGCAGCCCCATCGAGTTCTCACCCTGCGCGCCGGCGCGCGCGCCCTGGCCCGCATTCGCGAAGCGGGCCTCGAGCCGTCCGAGGTCGAGACGATCCCGGGCGCCGCGGGCGGGCCGAAGGGGCTCGGCATCGCCGCGCTCGACCGCGCGATCTTCACCGAATGGCTGCCGGCCGCCCCGCGCGTGCGCCACCTGGTCGGTGCCTCGATCGGCGCATGGCGCTTCGCCGCCGCATGCCGCGACGATCCACGCGCCGCGCTCGGCGATTTCGTGCGGCTCTACGTCGAGCAGTGCTATCCGCCGCGCCCCAGCCGCGGCTTCGTCTCGCGCTGTGCGCGCGAGATGCTCGCCGCCCTCTTCTCCGGGCGCGAGGCGCAGGTGCTCTCGAATCCGGGCTATCGGCTGCATATCCTCGCGGTACGCGGACGGTGGCCGCTCACGCGCGACACGACGTGGACCACGCCGCTCGGCTTCGGCATGGCGGCGATGGCGAATGCGCTCGGGCGGCGCCATCTCGCTCGCTTCATCGATCGCACGCTCTTCCGCGATCCGCGCGCGGCGCCGCCATTTGTGCCGGTCGACACGGGCGCATCCCGGTCGGTTCGCTTCGACGCGTTCCACACGCACGTCGTGCCGCTCGACGCGGCGAACCTCGGCGAGGCGCTGGTCGCATCGGCCTCGATTCCGCTGGTGCTCGAAGGCGTGGCGAACATCCCGCAGGCGCCGGCGGGCGTGTACTGGGACGGCGGCATCGTCGACTACCACCTGCATCTTCCGTGGCATCGCGGGCAGGGGCTCGTGCTCTATCCGCACTTCACCGACCGCATCGTCCCCGGCTGGCTCGACAAGGGCTTGCCGTGGCGCAGCGCGCGCGGCGAGTGGCTGGAGAACGTGGTGCTGGTCGCGCCCTCGCGCGAGTACCTCGCGAAGCTGCCGCTCGCCAAGCTCCCCGATCGCAACGACTTCAAGCGCTTCGAGGCCGACGACGCGGGACGGATGAAATACTGGAGGACGGCGGTCGCGGAAAGCGAGCGGCTCGCCGACGCGTTCCTCGAGTTCGCGCGCCGCCCCGATCCCTCCCTGGTGCGGCCGCTATGACTCGAAAATGGGGTCAGATTACTTTTTTGGATCCCGGAACAAAAAAGTAATCTGACCCCATTTTCTGTCCATCAGTAGTTGAGGATCGAGGCGAGCCAGCGCTCCATCGCCGCGAGGTCCATGCCCTTGCGGTGCGCGTAGTCGGCGACCTGGTCCTTCTCCACCTTGCCGACCGCGAAGTAGCGCGACTCCGGATGCGCGATGTAATAGCCGCTCACGGAGGCGGGCGGCATCATCGCGTACGCCTCGGTGAGCTCGATGGCCGCGTTGCCCGTCGCGTCGAGCAGCCGGAAGAGGTCGGCCTTCTCGGTGTGGTCGGGACAGGCGGGATAACCGGGCGCGGGCCGGATGCCGCCGTACTTCTCGGCGATGAGCTCCTCGTTCGAGAGCCCTTCGTCCTTCGCGTAGCCCCAATGGTCCGTGCGCACCAGCCAGTGGAGGTGCTCGGCGAACGCTTCGGCCAGCCGGTCGGCAAGCGCTTTCACGAGGATCGCGGAATAGTCGTCGTTCGCGGCGAGGAACTCCTTCACCTTCGCCTCGGTGCCGAGCCCGGCCGTCACCGCGAAGGCGCCCACGTAATCCGCCACGCCGGATTCGCGCGGCGCGACGAAGTCCGCGAGGCACTGGTTCGGATTTCCCGCCGGCTTCTCGTTCTGCTGGCGCAGGTTGTGCCAGGTCGCGAGCACGCCGTCGCGCTTGTCGTCGGCGTAGATCTCGACGTCGTCGCCCACGGAATTGGCCGCCCACAGCCCGAACACGCCATTCGCGGTGAGCCAGCGTCCCTTCACGATGCGATCGAGCATCGCCTGCCCGTCGTGGAAGACGTTGCGCGCCGCCTCGCCCACCACCGCGTCGTCGAGGATCTCCGGGTACTTGCCGGCGAGGTCCCAGGTCTGGAAGAACGGGGCCCAGTCGAGGAACGGCACGAGCGTCTCGAGCGGGTAGTTGGCGAGGCGGGTGACGCCCAGCTTGCGCGGGCGCGTCGGCCGGTAGGCGGGCCAGTCGATGCGCACCGCGTTCGCCCGCGCGGCCTCGAGCGCGACGCTTTTCTGCCCGCTCTTCCTCGAATGCTGCTCGCGGATCTTCTCGTAGTCCGCGCGCACCTGCCGCAGGTAGTCCTCGCGCTGCGCCTCGCTCGCGAGGCTGGAGGCGACGCCCACCGCGCGCGAGGCATCCGGCACCCAGACGGTCGGGCCCTGGTAATGCGGCTCGATCTTCACCGCCGTGTGCGTGCGCGAGGTGGTGGCGCCGCCGATGAGCAGCGGCACCGTGAACCCGAGGCGCTGCATCTCCTTCGCGACGTGCGACATCTCCTCGAGCGACGGCGTGATGAGGCCCGAGAGGCCGACGAAATCGGCGTTCTCGCGGCGAGCGGTCTCGAGGATCGTCTCGCACGCCACCATCACGCCGAGGTCCACGACGTCGAAGTTGTTGCACTGGAGCACGACGCCCACGATGTTCTTGCCGATGTCGTGCACGTCGCCCTTCACGGTCGCCATCACGACCTTGCCCTTCGCCTTGGGCGCCGTGCCGAGCTTCTTCTTCTCCTCCTCGATGAACGGGATCAGGTGCGCGACCGCCTGCTTCATCACGCGCGCCGACTTCACCACCTGCGGGAGGAACATCTTCCCGGAGCCGAAGAGGTCGCCCACCACGTTCATGCCGTCCATGAGCGGGCCCTCGATCACCGCGAGCGGCCGCTCGTGCGCGAGGCGCGCTTCCTCGGTGTCCTCGACGATGTAGTCGGTGATGCCCTTCACGAGCGCGTGCACCAGCCGCTCGCGCACCGGCGCCTTGCGCCACGCGAGCTCTTCCGCGGCGTCCTTCTTCTGCGCCTTGTAGGTCTCGGCGAACTCCACCAGCCGCTCGGTCGCGTCCGGCCGGCGGTTGAGGATCACGTCCTCCACGCGCTCGAGGAGGTCTTTCGGGATCTCCTCGTACACGCCGAGCTGGCCCGCGTTGACGATGCCCATGGTCATTCCGGCCCGAGTCGCGTGGTACAGGAACGCGGTGTGCATCGCCTCGCGCACCGGGTCGTTGCCGCGGAAGGAGAACGAGAGGTTCGACACGCCGCCCGAGGTCTTCGCGTGCGGCAGGTGGCGGCGGATCCACGCGAGCGCCTCGAGGTAGTCGAGGCCGTAGCGGTTGTGCTCCTCGATGCCGGTGGCGATCGCGAAGATGTTGGCGTCGAAGATGATGTCCTCGGGAGGGACGCCGACCTTCGCGGTGAGGATGCGGTAGCTCCTCTCGCAGATCGACATCTTCCTCTCGAGCGTGTCGGCCTGGCCCTTCTCGTCGAACGCCATCACCACGACCGCCGCGCCGTAGCGGCGCGCGAGCTTCGCCTGGTGCACGAACTCCGCCTCGCCGCTCTTGAGCGAGATCGAGTTCACGATCGACTTGCCCTGCACGCATTTGAGGCCGGCCTCGATCACGCTCCATTTGGAGCTGTCGATCATCACCGGGACTCGCGCGATGTCGGGCTCGGAGGCGACGAGCTGCAGGAAGCGCGTCATCGCCGCCTGGGAGTCGAGCATCGCCTCGTCCATGTTCACGTCGATCACCTGCGCGCCGTTCTCGACCTGCTGGCGCGCGACCGAGAGCGCCTGGCCGTAGTCGCCCGCGAGAACCAGGCGCGCGAAGGCCTTCGAGCCGGTGACGTTGGTGCGCTCGCCCACGTTCACGAAGAGCGAGTCGTCGCCGATGTCGAGCGGCTCCAGGCCCGAGAGCCGCAGCCGCGGCGCGACCTCCGGAACCGTGCGCGGCCGCGAGGCGCGCACCGCCTCGGCGATCGCGCGGATGTGGTCCGGCGTGGTGCCGCAGCAGCCGCCGGTGATGTTGAGCCAGCCGCTTTGCGCCCATTCGCGGATGAAGCCCGCGGTCTCGTCGGGCTGCTCGTCGTATTCGGCCATCGCGTTCGGCAGGCCCGCGTTCGGGTGCGCGGAGACGTACACGTCGGCGATGCGCGCGAGCTCCTCGACGTGGGGCCGCAGCTGCTTCGCGCCGAGCGCGCAGTTGAGGCCGACGGAGAGCGGCCGCGCGTGGCGCACCGAGTTCCAGAACGCTTCCACCGTCTGCCCGGAGAGCGTGCGCCCCGAGGCGTCCGTGATCGTTCCCGAGATCATGATCGGCAGGCGCACGCCCGATTCCTCGAAGTGCTCGTCGATCGCGAAGAGGGCCGCCTTGGCGTTCAACGTATCGAAGATGGTCTCGACGAGGAGGAGGTCGACGCCGCCTTCCACCAGAGCGCGCACCGCGGTCCTGTACGCGTCCTTCACCTGGTCGAAAGACACCGCGCGGAAGCCGGGGTCGTTCACGTCCGGCGAGAGCGAGAGCGTGCGGTTCATGGGCCCGAGCACCCCCGCGACGAAGCGCGGCTTCGACGGCGTGCGCGCGCCGAACGAGTCGGCCGTCTCGCGCGCGATGCGGGCGCCGGCGAGGTTGAGCTCCGCGGCGAACTCTTCCAGCCCGTAATCGGCCTGGGAGATCGCGGTCGAGTTGAAGGTGTTGGTCTCGAGGATGTCGGCGCCCGCCTCGAGGTACCGCTCGTGGATCGCGCGCACCACGTCCGGGCGGGTGAGGTTCAGCAGGTCGTTGTTGCCGCGCAGGTCCTTCTTCCACGCCGCGAAGCGCGCGCCGCGATAGTCGGCCTCGGCGAGCCCCTCGCGCTGGATCATCGTCCCCATCGCGCCGTCTAGGACGAGGATGCGCTGCTTCAGCGCCTCCTTCAGGGCGGCGATTCGTGCGGGGCGAGTGGCGATGGTCTGGTCCATGGGCGAAAACGAAAAAACCCGTCAGCGCGAAGCGAACGGGTTTTGAGGTCCGATCGCTTTAGCGGCATTTGTAAAGCGCCCGCAAGCTGACGATCAAATCGGCGCGTGATTACTATCTTATCATGCGCCGATGCGCGCGCCCCGTGTCGCCTCGATCCTCGCCGCCTCGCTCGCGGCGGCCTGCGCCCTCGGCGTCCTGGGCGCGCAGGCGCCGCTCGCCGTGGGCTCGAAGCGCTTCACCGAGTCCTACATCCTGGGCGAGATCGTCGCGCAGGCGGCGCGGCAGGCGGGCGCGCCGGCCGAGCACCATCCCGGGCTCGGCAACACGGCGATCCTCGTCGAGGCCCTCGAGCACGGCGCGATCGACGTCTATCCCGAATACACCGGCACCATCGCACGCGAGATCCTCGGCGCCGGCCGCGACCTCACGCTCGCCGAGATCGACGACCGGTTGCGCGCGCGCGGCCTCGAAGCCTCGGTGCCGCTCGGCTTCTCCGACAGCTACGCGATCGGCGTGCGCGGCGACTTCGCCCGCGAGCACGGCATCGCGAAGATCTCCGACCTCGCGCGCTTGCCGCGGCTGCGCCTGGGCTTCTCGCACGAGTTCCTCGGACGGCGCGACGGCTGGCCCGGGTTGAAGGCGGCGTACTCGCTGCCGCAGCCCACCCCGCTCGGACTCGACCACGGTCTCGCCTACGAGGCGCTCTCGAGCGGCGAGGTGGACGCGATCGACCTCTACTCGACGGACGCGAAGATCGCGAAGTACGGGATCGCGGTGCTGCAGGACGACCGCCATTTCTTTCCGCGCTACGACGCGGTGCTGCTCCATCGCGCCGACGTCGCCGCCCGGCATCCGAGGGCGTGGGCGGCGATCCGCGAGCTGGAGGGGCGCATCGACGCGCCGACGATGATCCGGCTGAACGGCGAGGCCGAGCTCGGCCACCTCGATTTCGCGACGATCGCCGCGCGCTTCCTCGGCGCCGCACCCACCGCGACGCGCCGCAGCCTCGTGTCGGCGATCTTCGCGCCCGATTTCGGCCGCCTCCTCGGCGAGCATGCCGCGCTCGTGTTCGCGTCGCTCGCGGCGGCGGCGCTCCTCGGCATCCCGCTCGGCATCCTCGCCGCGCGCTCGCGGGCGGCCGCGCAGCCGATCCTCGTCGCCGCGGGCATCGTGCAGACGATTCCCGCGCTCGCGCTCCTCGCGTTCCTCATCCCGCTCACCGGCTCGATCGGCGTGAAGCCGGCGATGCTCGCGCTCTTCCTGTACGCGCTGCTGCCGATCGTGCGCAACACGCACGCCGGGCTCGGCGGCGTTCCCGCCGGGCTCGTGCAGGCGGCGACCGCGCTCGGCCTGTCGCGCCGCGCGACGCTCGGCCACGTCGAGCTGCCGCTCGCCCTGCCGACGATCCTCGCCGGGGTGAAGGTCGCCGCGGTGATCAACGTGGGCACCGCGACCATCGCGGCCTTCATCGGCGCGGGCGGCTTCGGCGAGCGCATCGCGCAGGGGCTCGCGCTGAACGACGACCTGACGCTCCTCGCGGGCGCCCTGCCCGCCGCGGCGCTGGCGCTCGTGGTGCACGCGTTCTTCGAAGCGCTGGAGCGTTCGCTCGCGCCGCGCCGGCGCCGCTAGCCCTGGTCGAGGATTTCCTGCACGCGCGCGAACGCCCGCGCCCAGGTATCGATGGAAGGTCCCGACACCACCGTCACGGAGGGATACCAGAGGCTCGTGCCGTCCGGCTTCGGCACCCAGTAGTGGAACGGCGGATTGCCCGACAGATAGAGGAGGAGCGTGCGCTTGCCGATCGCGCCCGCGAGGTGCGCCGTCGCGTTGCTCGTGGTGACGACCACGTCGCACGCCGAGACGAGCGCGAGCAATCCGTCGAGGTCCTGGTACAGGTCGAGGTCGGCGATGCGCGCGAGCCGGCCGCCGTCGCGCTCGAACGCGTCGCGCTCCGCCGCCGTATCGCCGTACTGCAGGTCGACGAGCCGGATGCCGGCACGGTGCGAGAGCGGCCCGAACCCCGCGAGCGGCGCGGACTTGGTGAGCTCGTAGTACGTCCTCGGCTTCGGCTGGAACGTGCGCCACGAGATCCCGACCACGCGCTCGGCGGGGCTCGCGAGCGCTCGGCGATACGCGTCGCGGCGGGCGGTGTCGGCCGCCAGCAGCACCGCGGGCTGGCGCTCGAAGCTCTCGCGCGAAGGGCGCAGGATCCGGCCCAGCGAGCCGAGCGCGAGATGCCGGTCGCAGGTCGAGAAGGCGTCCTCCGATTCTTCCTTCGCGACCACGCTCCAGTCGGGATGCGCGCGCCGGTACGCCGCGAGCAGCCGCCGGTCGACCTCGAGCACGAACGCCTGCCCGCGCATCGCGAGCTCTGAAGCGAGCGTGGAGAAGAGCACCTCGTCGCCGAGTCCCTGCTCGGTCCAGAGCGCGACGCGATGCCCGCCGCTCCAGTCCGCCTCGGTGAAGGAGGGCACCTTGAAGGCGCGCGGGCTCGCCGGGCTCTCGCCGCCGGCCCAGCGCCACTCGTAGTCGATCCAGCCGTTGCGGAAATCGCCCAGCATGAGCCGCGAGAGCGCGCGGTTGTAGCGCGCACGCGCGTAGTCGGCGTCGATCGCGAGCGCCGCGTCGTAGCACTCCACCGCTTCGCGATGGCGGCCGAGGGCGGCGAGCGTGACGCCGCGATTGTTGAGCGTGGTCGCCGAGCGCGGCGCGAGCGCGAGCGCCCGGTCGTAGTCGGCGAGCGCCTCCTCGTGGCGGCGCAGCGCGCGCAGCGCCGCGCCGCGGTTCGAGAGCACCTCGGTATGGCGCGGATCGACCTGCAGCGCGCGCGAGGCGAGGCGCACGCATTCCTCGTGGTCGCCGCGCAGGGCGGCGATCGTGGCGAGCAGGTGCAGCGCATAGAAGTGGTGCGAGTCGGCGCGCAGGATGTCCTCGCACAGCGCCCGCGCGCCTTCCAGGTTGCCCGCCTGGTAGAGCTTCGCCGCGCGCTCGATGGCGGCCGCGATCGGCCGCGCGCCGCCGTGCATCAGCGCCCTCCCGCGGCGAGCCGGAGTCCGAGCGCGACGAGCACCGTTCCGCCCACGCGGTTCATCCACGCGAGGGCCGACGAGGAGCGCGCGAGGCGCTCCGAGAAAGCGCCGGCGGCGATCCCGACCGCCGCCTTCACCGGAAGCGCGAGCGCGGCGTAGAGCGCGCCGAGGAGAACGAGGTCGCGCGTTGCGTGCGCGCTCGCCGGATCCACGAACTGCGGCAGGAACGCGACGAAGAAGAGCACGATCTTGGGATTGCTCACGTTCGAGATCACGCCTTCGCGCACGATGGTGGCGAGCGGCACCGGCGCGGCCCCGCGCACGGCGAGGCGCGGCGCGGCGGCGAGCATGCGCACGCCGAGGTAGACGAGGTAGATCGCGCCCGCGATGCGCAGCGCGAGGAAGAGCGAAGGCAGAGCGTGCAGGAGCGCTCCCACGCCGAGCGCGGCGAGCGCCGTGTGCACGAGGATCCCGAGCGAGACGCCGAGCGCGGAGCAGGCGCCCGCGAGCCGGCCCTGCGCGAGCGAGCGCGAGATCACGTACATCATGTCCTGCCCGGGCGTGACGATGAGGGCGAGCGAGGCCACGACGTAGAGCCCGAGCGCCCCCGAGTCCACGGGACTAGGCGTTCGCGGCGAGCCAGTCGAGCGCGAGCGCCGAGAGCGTGCGCACGCCGAGCGGCAGGCAATCCTCGTCGACGTGGAAGCGCGGGCTGTGGTTGGGCGCGGCCGTGGACGCGTCGCGATCCGGCGGCGTGCAGCCCATGAAATAGAAGAAGCCCGGTACTTCCTTCTGGTAGAAGGAGAAGTCCTCGGCGCCGCAGATCTTGTCGATCACGCCGACGTTCGAATCGCCGGCGACGCGCGCGAGCGTGGGCGCCGACCATTCGGTGAGCGCGGGATCGTTCACGGTGACGTCGTACCAGCGGTGGATATGCACCGTCGCCTTCGCGCCGCCGGCCGCGGCGATCATCTCCGAGATGTTCTTCACGTGCCGGTGGATCTCGTCGCGCTGCTCCTCGTCGAAGGTGCGGATGGTCCCCTCGAGCTTCACCTCGTCCGGGATGATGTTGTGGCGCACGCCGCCCTGGAACACGCCGACCGTGACCACCGAGGGCTCCTTGGTGATGTTCACGCGGCGCGAGACGACGGTCTGCAGGCCGAGCACGATCTGCGAGGCGGCGACGATCGGATCGGCGCCGCGCCACGGCATCGCGGCGTGGGTCTGCGTGCCGCGCACGAAGACGCGGAAATCGTCGGCCGAGGCCATGAACGGGCCGGAGCGATAGCCGATCTTCCCGGTGGGCTGGATCGAGGTGACGTGGAGCCCGAAGATCGCGCCCACCTCGGGCGCCTCGAGGCATCCCTCCTCGATCATCATGCGCGCGCCGCCCTGCTCGCCGATCGGCGGCGTCTCCTCGGCGGGCTGGAAGATGAACTTCACCGCGCCGGGGATCTTCTCGCGCATGCCGGCGAGCACTTCGGCCACGCCCATGAGGATCGCGGTGTGCGCGTCGTGCCCGCACGCGTGCATCACGCCGCACGCCTGGCCGTTCCATTCGGTGCGCGCCTTGCTCGCGAACGGCACGTCCACTTCCTCCACCACCGGCAGCGCGTCCATGTCGGCGCGCAGAGCTACGACCGGTCCCGGGCGAGCGCCTTTCAGCAGCCCGACGACGCCCGTGTGGGCCACCTTCTCCCGCACCGTGTCGAAGCCGAGCGCGCGCAGGTGGTCCGCGACGATCTTCGCCGTGCGCACCTCGCGATTGCCGAGCTCCGGGTGCTGGTGGAAGTCGCGCCGCCAGGCGACGAGGCGCGCGCCGAGGCGCCGCGTGGCCTCGGCCACGGCGGCGTCGAAAGGGAAGGGACTCTCGGGGGCATTCATGGCCGCCGATTCTACGCCCGTCGTCCGCCTCATGGCCGGCTTCTATAATGGGCGTCTCATGGAACATCTCGAGCCCACGCAGGCCTTCCAGTACCTCAGGCAGCATCCCGACGCGATCTTCATCGATTGCCGCAGCGAGATGGAATACATGTTCGTCGGGCACGCGCTCGGCTCCATGATGGTCCCGTGGTACGACGGCGCCGAGTGGGAGCTCAACCCGCATTTCGTCGGCCAGGTGAAGAAGATCGCCGGCGCGAACTTCCACGACCGCCCGGTCGTGCTCATCTGCCGCAGCGGCAACCGCAGCGCGGAGGCGGGCGAGGCGCTCGAGAAGGCCGGCTTCCGCCACGTGATGAACGTGCTCTACGGGTTCGAGGGCGAGCTCGACGAGAGGCACCACCGCAACTCGCGCAACGGCTGGCGCGTCGACGGCCTGCCGTGGGAGCAATACTGAGGCGTCAGCCGGAGAGCGCCGCGAGCGCGTGCGACCAGTCGCCGTCGCGCGATTGGCGCAGCACCCGGAAGCCGGGGAACCAGGGCGATTCGCCCTCGGCGCGCCAGCGCCATTCGGGCGGGAACGGCACCAGCACCTCGGCGGTGCGCCCCGCGAGCGCCGCGAGATGCATGTTGGTGCTGCTCACGCCGACGTAGCGATCGACGAGCGCCACGACCGCGAGCGCATCCTCCGGCTCCTCGCTCTCGCGTGCGAGGTCGTGGACGGGCCTTCCCAATGCCTGCGACGCGCTCTCGAGCTCCTCGGCGCTCGCGCCGCGCTGCAACGCGAACACGGTGCCGGCGACCGCGGCGAGCGCGGCGAAGAGCTCCGCGGGCGGGACGGATTTGGAGAGCGCCTGGCGCGAGCGTTCGCGCGGCGTGCCGCTGCGCCACGTGACCGCGACCCAGGGACGCGGGCCGGCGCGGGCGAGCCGGGCGCAGACCGCCGCCTCGCGCGCCGCATCGGGCGCCGCGGAGAGCGAGGGCACGAAAACGTCCTCGTCCTGCGCGACCACCCGCGGCAGGTCGGCGACCAGGATGCGCACCTCGCCTTCGGCCGGCGACTCGTCGATGCGGTCGAAGGCGCGCGTGCGCTCGAGGATCGAGCGCAGCCTCGCATCGCCGGCGAAGCTCACGCTCGACGCGGCCGATCGCAGCCGCGCGGCGAAGCGCGCGAAGAAGAGGTTGTCGCCCAGGCCTTGCTCCGCGACGACGCGCACGTCGCGCCCGCGCAGCTCCTGCAGCGAGGGCACCGCGTAACGGCGTCCCGCGGCGCGCTCGGCCGCCTCGAACGCGATCCTCGAATCGCGCCGCGCGTACCAGCGCCACGCCTCGTTCCAGCGGCCGAGAAGGAGCAGCGTCTGCGCGATGTAGAGCGGCAGGTCCGGATCGGCGGGCGCCACGGCCGCGGCGCGCGCGTAGAGCTCCGCGGCGCGCGAATAATCGCCTCGCGACACGAGATCGCGCCCGAGCGCGAGCAACGCATCGAGGTGCCGCGGGTCGCGCGCGAGCGCCTGCTCGTAGCGGCGGGCCGCCTCGTCGCGCCGACCCAGCCGGCGCGAGAGCCATCCCATCGCGTAGCGCGGGCTCGCCGCATCGGGATGCGCCGCGATCGCGCGCTCGAGGATCTCGCGCGCCTCCTCGTGCCGCGACTCCTCGGCGCGGCTCTGCGCGAGGTTCACCAGCGCCTCGAGGTTGCGCGGCTCGATCGCGAGCACGCCGGAGAAATGGCGCGCGGCGCGCGCCCAGTCGCCCAGCCGGTAGGCCGCGAGGCCGGCGGCGAAGAGCGGCGGCGCGAATGCGGGGCGCAACGCCGCCGCGCGCTCGAACTGCTCTAGGGCTTGCGGATCGCGCCGCGCGAATTCGTGCAGCACGCCGAGCTCGTAGGCGGGAGCGAAGTCTTGCGGGGCGAGCCGCGCCGCGCGCTCGAGCGCTTCGCGCGCGGGCTCGAAGCGCCCCAGCGCGCGCAGCGCGATGCCGGCCGCAAGATGCGCGCGCGCGTTGTCCGGATCGGACGCGGCGATCCCCGCAGCCGCCTGCAGCGCGGCGAGCGCGTCGCCCGACTGGAGCAGGCGGAACGGATCCGCGCTGCTCATGGCACGGCGTGGCCCGAGGAGGCGGAAGGCCGCTCGGACATGCGCAGGTACGCGATCCAGCACAACGCGCCCGCGGCCATCATGGCCGCCATGCCGAGGGCGAGGGCGCGCGTGTCCCCGGAGAGCGCGGGCGAGACCACGCCCGCGGTGAGCGTGTTCACCATGCCGGAGACGAAGCCCTGCAGCGAGGCCGCCATGCCGCGCCGCGTCGGGAAGAGCTCCAGCGTGGTGAGCGTGATCGAGGGCATCGCCATGGCGAAGCCCACGCCGTACACCATGATCGGCATGACCGCCCAGGGGAGCGACGGCGACGCGCTCATCGCGTAGGCGAGGTTCGCGAGCGCCGCCGCGGCCATGAAGGCGTAGGCGATGCGGACCGTGTCGCGCGGCGCGAGGCGTCCCGCGGCGCGTCCCGAGAGCTGCGCGCCCGCCATGATCCCCGCGATGCACGGAATGAAGAGCCACGCGTACTGGCGCGGTCCGAGGCCGAGGTGCGTGCCGAGGAACACGGGCGCCGAGACGATGTAGAGGAAGAACGCGTTGAAGTTGAACCCGGCCGCGAGCGAGAGCATGAGGAAGCGCCGGTTCACGCCGACCTCCTCGTATCCCTTGAGGAGCGCGACGACGTGGAACGGCTGGCGCGCCGTCGGCGGATGCGTTTCCGGCAGCAGCTTCCAGCTCACCGCGAAGAGCACGAATCCCACCGCGGTGAGGAACCAGAACACCGAGCGCCAGCCGAGCACCGCGAAGAGCCAGCCGCCGATCACGGGTGCCACGGCGGGCGCGAGGCCGAAGAAGAGCGTGACGAGCGACATCAGGCGCTGCGCATCCTCGGGCCCGAGGAGGTCGCGGATCATCGCGCGTCCCACCACCATTCCCGCGCCCACAGAGAGGCCCTGCACCACCCGCCACAGGACGAGCCCCTGCACCGAGCCGGTGAGCGCGGCGCAGAACGAGGCGATCGCGTAGACCAGCAATGCCGTGAGGATCACCGGGCGGCGCCCGAAGCTGTCCGAGAGCGCGCCGTGGAAGAGGAACATCACGCCGAACGCGAAGAGGTAGCCGGAGAGGGTCTGCTGGATCTCGAGCTGCGAGGCGCCCAGCGAGGCGCGGATGCCGTCGAACGCCGGGAGGTAGGCGTCGATCGAGAACGGGCCGAGCGTCGCGAGCGACGCGAGCAGCGCCGCGAAGCCGGCGCGCCCGCGCCGCGACGTCATGCGATGGGGCATCCGGCGGGGCTCCGGGCAGGCGCGGGCTGCGTCATCCCGCCATTCTACGGGTCGGGGTGCGGCGACATCGCGGCCGCGAGTTGTGAAGCACGTCACAGATAACTCCCGTTAACTGCCCGATACTCGGGCGAGAACGTCTGTTCCGCGCCCAGGACAAGCCCGCGGACCGGTGCACCCCGCCGGTCCCGCACAACGGGGAGGATGCGCATGCGTTGGACCGCTTTCGCAATCGTGGCGATGTTGGCATTGCCGTTGGCGTCTCGCGCCCAGGGCGTCAGCGCGAACGAGATCGTGATCGGCCAGACCTCGAGCTTCTCGGGCGCCATCGGCGGCGAGGTGCGCGAGCAGACCGCCGGCGCGCGGCTCTACCTGGACTGGGTGAACGCGAACGGCGGCGTATACGGGCGCAAGATCCGGCTCGAGTCGCTCGACGACAAGTTCGACCCGAAGCGCGCCGCCGAGAACGCGCGCCAGTTGATCGCGCAGGGCGTGTTCGCGCTCTTCCTCACGCGCGGCACGCCGCAGAACCTGGCGATCCTGCCGGTGCTCAAGGAGACCGGCACGCCGCTCGTCGCGCCCTCCACCGGCGCGATCGCGCTGCACGAGCCGGTGAACCCGCTGGTGTTCAACGTGCGCAGCCGCTACCAGAACGAGGCCGAGGACGCCATCGCGCAGCTCGCCGCCGAGGGCATCACGCGCATCGCGATCGTGCACGTGAACGACTCGTTCGGCGCCGACTGCCTGGTGGGCTACCTGAACGGCATGAAGGCGGCGCACCTGCAACCGGTGGGCGTGTTCTCCTACGACCGGAAGAAGGGCGACACCAACGACGCGGCGGCGAAGGTGATCGCGCTCGACCCGCAGGCGATCGTGACGGCGGGGCACTCGAAGCCGCTCGCGAACCTGGTGCGCAAGGTGCGCGCGGCGGGTCTCGCGGGCACGCAGATCGTGACGCTCTCGAACCTCAGCTCGCAGTCGTTCCTGAAGGACCTGGGCGACGTGAAGCACGGCATGATCGTGATGCAGGTGTTCCCGAATCCCGCGCACATGACGACACGCCTGGGCCTCGAGCTGCACCACCTCGCCGCGGCGCATCCCGATTTCGTGATCTCGCACATGGCGATGGAAGGCTTCGCCGCGGCGAAGGTGCTGGTGGAAGGATTGCGCCGTGCCGGCCGCAATCCGACGCGCGCCTCGTTCATCGCGGGCCTCGAGTCGATGAAAGACTACGACCTGGGCGGCGTGAAGCTCAGCTACTCGAGGCAGGACCACACCGGGCTCGACTACGTCGAGGCCTCGATCGTGAACAAGTACGGCACCTTCACGCAGTAGCCGCCGTCATCGCCGAAGGCGCCGCGATCCCCCGATAGAGAAGCGCCTCGGCGACGTGATGACGGCATAGCGCGCGGGAGCCTTCGAGGTCGGCGACCGTTCGCGCGACCTTGAGCACGCGATGGTGGGCGCGCGCCGAGAGCCGGTGGTGCGCGATCGCCTCGCGCAGCAGGCGCCGCGCCTCGGCCTCGACCGGCGCGATTTCCTCCACCTCGCGGCCCGAGAGCTCGGCGTTGCGCCGGCCCTGGCGGGCGAGCTGCGCCCCATGTGCGCGGCCGACGCGTGTGCGCACGGCGGCGGAGCTCTCGCCGTTCCTCGCCTCCAGCAGGTCCTCCTCCGCGAGGGCGGGAACCTCGACGTGCACGTCGATGCGGTCGAGGAAGGGGCCCGAGATCCGGTCGCGATAGCGCGCGACCTGGATCGAGGAGCAGCGGCATTTGCCGTTGTAGTGCCCGAGGTAGCCGCACGGGCAGGGATTCATCGCCGCGACGAGCTGGAAGCGCGCCGGGAAATCCGCCTGGCGCGCGGCGCGCGAGATGGTGATGCGGCCCGACTCGAGCGGCTCGCGCAGCACCTCGAGCACGCTGCGGTTGAATTCGGGCAGCTCGTCGAGGAAGAGCACCCCGAGGTGCGCGAGCGAGATCTCGCCCGGGCGCGGCGGCGAGCCGCCGCCCACCAGCGCGACGGCCGATGCGGTGTGGTGCGGCGAACGGAACGGGCGCACGCCGAAGCGCTCCGGCGAGAACGCGCCGGCGGCGAGGCTCTGCACCGCCGCGGCCTCGAGCGCTTCCTCCTCGCGCATGGGCGGGAGGATCCCGGGGAGCCGCACCGCGAGCATGGTCTTTCCCGTTCCCGGCGGACCGGAGAGCAGGAACTTATGACTGTCTGAACCCGGCTTTGGATGCGGCGCACGGAAAGGGTGCCGAGGATATCAGCCGGATGGCAAACAATTTGGAAAAATGATGTATTGCGACGAAAACTCGTGATAAAACTGCACGTGGCACCTCGTGCCATACCTGCTCTCCCCTGCACCGCAACGTTCGGGTTGCTGCGCGCGGTTCGACTCCGCGACGGTGCGCCAGCCACACACATCCGTGTGACTAGCCCGCTCCCCCGGCGGGCTCAATATGTTTTGGAGAGCCAGCATGAACAAGTACTACATTGCCGTTCTGAACGAACCGGAGAAGGACGCTCTCTCCGGCCTGCTTCGCTGCGGCTTTGCCCAGGACAGGGCGAAGGAATTCATCGACAGGGCAGAAGCAGCAGGAAGTGATGCGATCGTCGCGCCCGTGGCTGCCGACAGGGCGATCGTGATCGCGCCTTTCCAAGGAGGCCTGTGCTCTTGGAAGGCCCTCATGGCCGCCCCGTTTCTCTTCCAGGCGCCTGACGAGGCTATGCGCTTTGCCTCGGAGGTGAGCGTGGCACTGAACGCGACCTGCGCCGTGTTTCAGCGACAGGACCTGCCCAAAGCTCGGTAATCGGGCTGACGGGGCGCTGATTGGGTAGCGCCCCGTCCACGCAAATTCCTTAACAGAATCAAGGCACTGTAATACATTTGCCCCATGGCGGCACCGTCTGCTCCGCGCGCCTATTCTTACATCCGCTTCTCGAGTCCCGAACAGGTCCGAGGCGATTCCCTCAGACGCCAGCTGGAGTGGTCCCAACGCTACGCGGAGGAGCACGGACTCTTTCTAGACGAGGAGCTGACGTTCCGCGATCTCGGCGTCTCAGCCTTTGATAAGTCCAATCTTGCCCCCGGCGGAAAGCTTCGCGAGTTCATCGACGCCATCGATCGCGGACAGGTGTTGCCTGGCTCGTACCTGTTGGTGGAGTCCCTCGACCGGATCTCGCGCGCCCAGATCATGGACGCTCTGCGAATCTTTTTGGACATCCTCTCCAGGGGCATCACCATCGTAACGAAGGACGGGATGGTTTATGCGTCCAACCTCGAAAACCAGCACCAGATGTTCTCGTCGCTCCTCATCTCGATCGCAACGCTGTTTCGTGCTCATGAGGAGAGTCTGACAAAGAGCAATCGATTGAAGGAGGTGTGGAAGAGGAAGCGCGACAAGATCCGCGACCACCAACACAAGCTAACCAGCCAATGCCCGGCGTGGTTGCGCCTTAGCTCGGACGGCACGCGGTTTGAGGTTATACCCGAGCACTCCGCTATTGTGATGCGCATCATCGAGATGGTGCAATCGGGGCTCGGCAAGGCCTCCATCGCGAAACGCCTCAACCGAGAGGGCATCCCTTCTTTCGGCGGGCGTAATCGACAGCGAACGTGGTTCGAGAGCTATATCACGAAGATCATCAGGAGTCGCGCGCTCGTGGGCGAGTTTCAGCCACACCACCGGCAGAACGGTAAATCGGTCGCCGTCGGAGAGCCCGTCATCGGCTACTACCCGAGCCTCATCTCGGACGAGGAGTTTGCCCTCTTACAAGAGCGCGTCTCCGAGCGCGGCAGGAGAAGCGGCGGAAACCGCGGGAGGGCCTTTCCGAACCTGTTTACGGGCCTCCGCAAGTGTGGCTACTGCGGCTCCACCCTGAGCTACGTGGACAAGGGCATTGATCTCCGGCGAAATAGCGGCGATTCGGCGTACAACCGATTTCTCGTGTGCAACGCGGCAAAGCGCGGAACTGGATGCCGGCGATACCTGACATGGAACTACGAGAAGTTCGAGGATGCCTTCTTTGCGCACGCGACAAAGACCGACTTCAGCCATTTTGTGCGGGAATCCGCTACCACGGTGGGGTCAATCTCTCGCGGCCGTAACCAGATTGTCATCGAGCGCGCGAAGCGCGGTCAGCTGGTAGCGAGCCGCGACCGCCTCATCGAAGCCATCGCCTCGGGTGAGGGTGACCATCAGAAGCCGAAGGCGATTGTCGACAAGATCCTGGAGTACGAGGGGCAGATCGGGGAGTGTGATCGACGCCTTGAAGAGCTTGAGGTCGAGGTCGCGTCCGCTGCAGTCCGCCAGCGGGCCAGTGAGGACGCAATTGCTGCGCTTCGGGAGGTTTTCGCGACCATGCATGAGCTGCAGGGCGAAGATCTCGTTCTCTTTCGTACAAAGATCAATGAACATTTGCGCCGAGTGATCGAGCACATCGTGCTCTATCCAGGCGGCAGCATCCGCACAGCAGAACAGGCGTTGCAGATCAGGAACGATCTCGTCGCGAAAGGCCAATATCCGGTCAAAGTCATTGACAAGTTCATTCAGGCCGAGATTTCTACATCTCCAAGAACACACGATAGTTACTTCGCGATCAAGAACCGGCGCCAGGGCGTTCAGATTGTGCGGCCGAACGATCCCGTTCCGGACATCTTCGAGATCATGGACAAGTACCCAGAGCTTTGGCGCGAAAAGGTTCGTATTTTGCGCGAGGACGCCCTGGTCGCGGGAGATGTCATCGTGCCCGCTGGCGCCATCCGGCGGCTGACTGGTTG
Source organism: Usitatibacter sp. (assembly GCA_035605915.1). Lineage (GTDB taxonomy): Bacteria > Pseudomonadota > Gammaproteobacteria > Burkholderiales > Usitatibacteraceae > Usitatibacter. The sequence goes on along the minus strand of DATNGJ010000069.1, from coordinate 47,493 downwards.
ATCGACCCCGCCTACTGGAGTCCTGGCATCCGGTGTGACCGACGGGGCAGCCAGCGCGGAAGTCGCGGACACCGGGTTGCGAGGTTGATGGGTAGCGTAAGAGTGAAGGCTACGGCGCGGTGCCTCGCCGACTCAACAACGATGCCACCTCGGTTCGAAGTACGGTGCCAATCTTGTACAGGACCAGCAGTGACGGGTTGATGATGCCGCGTTCGATCTGGCTAACGTAGGTGCGGTCAATACCTGCTTCGAAAGCCAGCTCTTCCTGAGAAAGGTCCTGCGCCTTCCGCAGTCTGCGGACGTTTGCTCCAAGGGCTTTTCTAAGCGCATTGAAGTCCTTGTCCATGCCGGCGAAGCGTGCGCTCGGCGGGACTGACACTCCACGGAATATATTCTACAAAACGTGGAGCAACGGATTACCATTATCTGTCTCGCTCTCATGAGAGGCATGACCGATTCAAGTCAAGAAGATCCGACTCACGTTGATCGGGCTTGATGGGAACGCATTCTTCCTGCTTGGCGCCTTTGCGCGGGCTGCAAGACGCGAGGGGTGGAGCGAGGCGGAAATTTCAGCGGTTCGGGACGAGGCGACGAGCGGCAACTACGAGCACCTACTTCGAACGCTGATGAAGTACACCGAGGACGAAGGCGTGGGAGCAGTCTCTGGGTCGGAGGTGACGAGGGAGGGAGAGGGGATCTTGACCATAGCGCCCTACAAAGAGGACGGCCGCTGGGTCTTTGATGACGTGGCCCTCGGTTTGATCAAGGAGCCGTTTGTCAGCGGTGCCGATTCCATCATTGAAGTACTCGCCATTGGCATCCGCGACGCGAATGCTGGGTTTGAGCTGCGATTCTCTCGGTCGAATTTTCCAGGCGCTCAGCTCGAACTGACTCTAGGCAAAGAACAGGACGGCGGTCACTGGTACCGCTCCGAGCGGTTGTGCATGGAAGGCTGGCTCTGTCCTGCCTTGATGAAGTACTACACCGAACCTCCCCCGCGTCTCTATGTCGCGGCGGGACCGCTCAAAGCGAAAGGCTAAACCACCTTCAAGAACAACGTTGGGAGGATCTATGACAGCAGGCGCTACGGTTGCGGCCGGGTTGGCATGGGCGTGTGTCGCGTTCCTCGTCGTATGCCCCGTCTATGGGCAGCCCTCGAAGGGTCAGCAAATCGAGTTACCTAGGCTCACGAAGGGCGAGGACTACGGCTTGGTGCGCAAGAAGCTGCTCGCGTCGGGCTGGAAGCCGTACCACGCGGAGGATAGCGATACCTGCTCTGAAGGTGACACTCGCTGCGCTGGACGACCGGAGATGCACGCATGTTCGGGATCGGGTGCGGCAAGCTGCGAATTCCTCTGGCGAAAGGGACAAGTAGCGGTCGCGATCGTGACGGTCGGCGAGGACGTTCCGAGGCTGTCCGGAGCGCATTCCTATCAAGTGACGCCAACAGAAGCGGCCCCATCTGAGGCGACGGTTGGCGGAGACCTACAAGCGATCGCGGGTGCGTGGCGCTGCTCGGCCACGTACGTTGAAACGTACTTTCGAGACGGGACATTTCTGAAGCACGTCCAGCCCGACTCAGATACCGAAATCTTGGTCGCCGGCCGCGTCAAGATCGTTGGCGGAAAACTGACGGAATCGAACCAATTTAACAGATGGCTTCGGGTACCCGTCGATCCGGCTCCAACGGAAATGCTTCAGTGGAGTCGGGCGGTCAAGGGCAATGACTGGACAATGGAGTCACGAATTCTCTCGGTAGGAGGCTCAACACTAACAACGCGCCCGGAGCGCCAAGTGAACTCCGATGGGAGCGTGCTAGATCTTTCGAAGGCGACGCCCACTACATGCGCGCGCGTTCGGGAAGTCGATGAGGCATATCGCAAAGTTCGCGCGAGTATCCCCACCAATTTCTTGCCGCCACTATCCAAGTCGAGTGATACCCAAATCGGAAAAGGCGCAGCAGCTGAATCCGGCGGGTCACCTAAGGGCGAAGTGGTTGGAGCAGGTGATGGCGTGAACGCAACGCGCCCGGCAAACATCGAGGGGCTGTGTCGGTACACGGAAGACTCAGCAACAGCCATCGCTTCAACGGTTAGCGCGCAACGACTTGCCATCGCTATTCTGAAAGAGGCAGAGAGCCGCGAGGGAAAGTGTCGGTATCTGGCGCAGTCACAGGAAACCCTCGTTTCAAATACAGACCGCGACCTCGTATCCAATTTTGAGCTCTATAAGAAGGCTGGCCAGCAAATGCCCCCGGCCATCCTGCTCGGATACTGCAATCGATATCGGATCGTGATCGAGGGCCTACATACCGTTGGGTGCGCAGGCACTCAGTAAGGTAATTTCAAATTGTCGCAAGATATTTGAGAATTAGAGACAGGCCGATGTACGACGCGGTTCGTGGGCCAAATAGACTGGCGCTCCGCCGGGGTCGATGAAAGGCGGTCGTGTTTGCTACGATTCGCATGGGAGCATTATCAAGGAGACGCCTCTAATGAATACGAAGTCTCTGCTGATCGGTGGCCTCACTTTGATTGCAGGCTGCGCAGCTCCGCCACCACCTCCGCCGATGGATTTGCAGACGCACTTCAACGCGGAGGAGCACCAGCGGTTCATGAAGCACGGGAGCGCCACCATTCGCGGCCAAGGATTCCTCCGGCAGCAAGGCGGTGGCGTCGTAACCTGCGCCGGATATCCTGTGCAGCTCATTCCGGCGACGCCCTATTTCCGCGAAGTAGTCCACCAGCTTCGCATTGGCCGGCGCCCAGGTCCTGGCCAATCACTCGATTCCTACCGGGAATATTTCAAACGGTCGACATGTGACGCGCAGGGAAATTTCGACTTCGAGAATCTCCCGGCCGGTGACTGGTTTGTGATGACCGAGGTTCGATGGACGGTCGCGAACATGCCTCAGGGCGGCGTGCTTCTACGGGAAGTCACGGCCGAGGATCACGACGTGGCCCAAGTGCTGCTATCAGACAGCGACTTTTTCGGACGCTGAGGCGAGGAGCGAGCGTGTACAAGCAAATAGCGGCTATCGTGATCGGGTTGGCGTGCACATCGTGTGCGACCACATACAAAGCGGAAGGCGGAGGGGCGACCGCGAAAATCCGCTTTATCTCGTACGCCCAGGCGCAGACTGCAGTCGCTGCTCTCGGAGACGAGCATTGCTCGACATCAGGGAATGCGGGTCGAATCGCGGTGCTTGCCGGACCTATCGCGGTGAAGAATAAAAGCCTTGGCATGCTGGGCGGCGAAAACGTGAACCTTCAGTATATGGATGAAGCCGAGGTCCCAGCTGGACGGCCGTTCGTGTACGTATTCCGCGCAAACAACTTCAATGGCTTCAGGTGCGACTCAGCGGCTTCCTTTATTCCAGAACCCTCCCAGCAGTACGAGACAAGCTTCATCGTGGAAGAGGGAACCTGCAAGATCACCCTTGCGCGACTTTCGCTGGAAAATGGAAGCGTTCAGCGCGTGAAACAGGAGCCGCACAAGGTAGCGTGTACCTATCCAGGAAACTTCTAGGAGGCGATCCACATGACGAGGTTCGTCGCGTTGTTTTTCGTGACGGCAATAGCGGCGATCAGCGCGTGCACGAAAGAACGCGCGCAGCCGCCGGTGCATGCTTCCCAGAATAACTCGCCACCTTTACGCGGGGTACCTAGTAAGTTAGCGGTCCAGAGCGAATTGGGCCCGGGGACATTGCTCTAGGAATGTCTTACGACGAGACGTGGAATTCCAAACTCTTGAATGCGTCAAGGGCAAAGATAAAGCCTTGCCTCCAAGGCACGAACTTCGCCGACAACAAGTTCTGGGACGACTACGAATGTGTACCGGCGTCGACGGCACATGAGGTTATCCGTCCTCTCGAAGACGCACCTAACTTAGATGGAGTGCGTCTCAGGGCGCAAGCGGACCTTCTCGGAGCCTCACGAAATGTTGTATTGCTCTTCGATCACGGAGTGCTCACCAGCGTGACGGTCTATCTAGGGCGATTCACGCGTGAGCTCTACAGCGATGTCATGACCTCACTGAGCAAGCGCTACACGATGGCAGGATTCACCGACGCGGAAATCAAGGACTTCGATGAAGGAAACAAGGACTGCGTTACTACAGCCGACGATAGTCGAAAGGTCTGGCTAATTCTACGGCGTGGGCTGCAAGGCGACATCCTCACAACGTTGATCTACGCTCCGATCGAAAAACTTGATAACGACGCACGGAAGTGCGTTCCGCCCTCAATGTACCCAAGTGGTCAAGCTGGCAATCTTTAGAACACCGTCGCGAATAGGACTTGAAGTAGGCCTCGACAGGTCACTGGGGGCTAAAGAGAGAAGCGTAATGTCTTGAAGTTTCTAGGCCGCGGTCGATAACGGACGGTGGGTCTAATCACAAACGGCTGACGAAGTGCCGGTAGTGGCTACGGGCGCGACGCGAACGATTTGAAGGTAAGGCGAGCGCGTATGCGTGCGGTCGACGGAGCGTTTTTCGACTCACCCAGGGAAAACGAGGCGAGGTCGTTGCGATCGAGCCCATACCAGGTGCGCAACAGCTCAAAGCCGCATCCGGTACGTATGAATACATCCGCATCACGAAGAAATCGCGACACGTCCGAAGAGAATCGCTTCTTGTTCGTTGCTTCATCGAGAAGGTGGTCGGCTAGCTCTTGGGTAACAAAGAGGAACTGAGAGAAGAATCCCTGACTCGGTCCTGTGCCGGAGCCAAAGCGTACGTCCTGCATCCAGATCTCGGCGTAGGCCATATCCTGACCAGCTTCGAAGTAGAGGCGACGTGGCTTCTCTCGAATGCGGGCAATCGCGCTCGCGCTGGAAAAGGCGGCGCTCTTCGCAAAGCCATTCTTAGACGACTTGATCTCCGCCGCGAGCGCATTTCCGACGACCTCAGGAAGTGGAACCTGGTATTCACGATCGAACATGAAGATGGATGCTGGCGGAAGAACGTCCATCGACGGCGACAGCCAACCGATCATCGTGTAGTGGATCAAGCGGCCCTCGAACGATGGCGGTCGACGACAAAGTGCAGATTTGCCACCTGTGACAGATGGTCGTTCAGAACACGGCAGACATACTCGCTCGCGGACATTCCACGACTGGCCGCCAGAGCCACGATCGCGTATCGCGCCTTCTCGTGGACACGAATCGAAAGCTGTGCTCTGCGTACCAGCTCCCTTGGAAGGCGCTTGGCATATGGACGCGCGGTTCGTCTAAAGATCGAAAACATTACCTTCTTCCTCAGGAAAATAGACGACTGTCCACAAAAGACAAATCGGCGTTGGGGTCTAGAAACTTGAGCGCATAACCTAGGATGCGCCGTGGGCTATCAGGCAAGGCATCGACCGGAACTATGTGGCACGTCCCGCTGGGAACGATAGCCTTCCAACGGTCAACGGCAACGCGCTCAAACCTCTCGGTTCGGGGGAGCGGCACGGAGCACACAAGGTGAAAGTGCGGTTCACCGGCTTTGGTCAGCTCATAGCTACCGAAGAACTCGAAGCGATCGCCGTGAGGTAAGCGGTAGAAGTACCTACCGTGGAGACGGCGAAGCATCTCGACACGCCAACGCTTGAGGCGCTGAAGCGCGGTCTCGATGGTGGTCACCCGGTGGCAGTTTAACGTGACCCAGTGAGTGCGATCTCGACTCAGACCGAACTCAAGAAGCGCTTCTCGAGTTCGCTGGCGTTGCGTTTCAACGTAAACGGTATCCATTAACGGTTCCAGTGCACGGTAGCTCCGGTTCTCCTGATGCATCGGAGAGAGGTTCTCTTTCTCTCGTTTGGGTTCATTTGCTTCTGGCAATGATGTGCAATACGACGCGGTTCACGTCGAATCGATCTACGAGGCCCGAAACGGTCAGACAGCACTCGTGCGCAGATTGAATCGCTTGCGTCGCAACCTTCAATCACCGCTGATCTATTTAATAGAGAGCATGAATGTGTACCTCGGCGGGAAACACATTCCCTTGAAGGCGGCGCTACCGAGGTCCGGTTTTGTCACTACTTCCGAAACGAGGTGCCGATGAGGCCCGCCAACCGGTATTGGGTACGAGCCTCGCTGAGGTGATCGGTCTCTGAAAGCGAGACGCTGCCGGTCCGCACCGGGGTTCAAAGGGTCACAAGACATGTATCGCATGACGGTCTGGCAAATTAATTTGCCTTGAGGGCGAGAACTTCCCGGAAATCCCGGTAGCCTTGCGTCGTACCAATCGGCACTAAGGGCTCGTGTTCCAGCCCTCCTTGCCCTGCTCTTCAACGCGCGCCTGACGGCGTCCGCGTCGGCTGGAAGCCCTTGAAGAGCGCCAATCGCACCATGTCGGTGTGAGCACGCGTCCCGACGGTATTCGGGTGGCCCAACAAGCGCACATGCTGCGCTTAGGGCAATAGGGAAGGAAGCATCGGTGAACAGCGATACCGGTATTACCCACCAAGTCTTCGTGATTCGCGACATCCGGCAAGACGAGCCCAAGTCCGTCGTCTATGTCGGCGTAACGCAGCAGACCAACCTCGGTCATGTAGCCCAGGAAGTATTCAAGAAGCGGCTCCCGAAGCTCGCGGCCGAACTCCTGCAGCAAGGAGTGCGAGCCGATGTGCAGCGTCGCGGTGCGAGGACTGACAAGTCCACGGCCATGCAAGTACGGGCCGAGCTGATCGCCAAGTACTCGGCGTCGGGGAGCGCTATCGAACACACCTCACGGGGCGGAGCGCTGCCCTTTACTATCAGCGATCACACCGAAGCAGCACCGTGAAGCGGCCGAGCGGCGGCCGAAACGTCAGCGGTCATGAAGCACGGTCAACGCCACGTCACGGCGCTGAAGGACCCTTCGATCAAGAGGTTCTGGCAGAGCAGCGCTCCGAGTCGGACCGCTACTATCTTTGGGCGCTATACGGGGATGCAGCGATCGGGAACCCTCGCGCCATAGCGAAGAAGGGCAGCTGAGGAGCCGCGGCAACGGTTCAGCGTTGCCGCGGCTTTTCTCCCATCGAAATGTTTAGGAATTTCAAAAAGAGGTCATGTGTCGGCAAGCTCATGGTGCACCAACACTATTTGATGGTCGCCACCGTGACCAAACGGCTCATATCCTGAAAGTATTAGCAGGCCACAGGATGAACATCTTTTGAGGCCTCTCCGGAGGCATCGATCTTGGACGAGGTCGCGCTTAGCCAACGCTGTCGCGGCGGAGCAGACGATCGATACCGCGGCCAACGAACATGAAGCTTGCTGTACTCGAAAAGGCGCCGGGCGAAGAGTCCCGTTGGTTGAACTTCGACCACGTTGAACCTAGCGACCTTGCCGATGTGTGGGCGTCGGGAGCAGCGGTCTCGGCACAGCACGGGGTCAAGACCAAGGCGAACGGCTCCGGGTTTGGCCCCACCGACGCGGTGATGGTTCGGGTTCAGCTCGTGCACCTTCCCTTGTCGGTAGCTCTCGACGCAGTGTTCACTCAGCAGTACGGGTCAATAGCGGCCTATACCCACGGGGTGGACGGCGGTGAACTGCTCCTGGCCTTTGAGCTGCCAGAGCCCGTTACCGATGCCAAGAAGTACGTGCGCCTCATGGCGGGCCTTGAGACGATCTACCGGGGGGCGGTGCGCCACGTGAGCGCCCTGGATGCGTATGGACTGTCATCGCCGGGTGACGCGTGCGTGCTGGGACGCAGACTCGACGACGCGGGGGTGCGGCTCCTCGATGTGCTGGGACTGGAGACCAAGGAACGGCGGCGCGGCGAGGGCGCCTACGTGCGCTCGCGCCACACCGTAGATCGATCGACGGTGCTGCGCCTACCGGGCGGAGGGGAGGCCATCTTGGAGCAGCTCCCCCCGCACACGCGCGTCTTCTGTCCTACCCACGTGGACCAGCATCCGCGCGCGGTCGTTCACTGGTACCCGGACGGCACGCCGGGTGTCCAGTGTGAGCACTGCAGGCGCACCTATGCGGCGCCGAACACGCGCCGAGGCTACGACTTCGGGCACTTTGATCGGGTCATGGATCAGCTTGCCGCGCAGAAGCGCACGGTCATGGTGGACGGCATGGAGTTCGACGAGTCCGACGCCACGATTCTCCACGAACGCTACCTTTCCCCCTTGAGTCTGGAGGAGGGCGTCACCTTCGTAAAGTCCCCGAAGGGGACCAACAAGACCGGGGCGTTGGAGGCTTTGGTCGCTGAGTGCAAGCGGCAGCACATCCCGGTTCTGTTGATCGGCCACCGGCGGGCCCTGCTGCAGTCGGCTGCCGATCGCCTGGAGCTGAACTGTTACTTCGTGTCGGAATACGATGAAGACCTGACGAAATCGGCGCCACCCGTCACGACCGAGCCGGAGAGCGAGTTCGTGGACAGCGCGCCTCAGCTGAAGTTGACCAGTGGCGAGGGCCATCCATCGGATGCGGCGACCTACCGACGTGTGGCGCCCAAGAAGCGTTACGCCATCTCCCTCGATAGCCTTCCCGAGCTCGATCCGTCCGATGAGGACCACCAGTACCCCGTGGTCATCATCGATGAAGCTGAGCAGGTCTTCACGCACCTGATAGGTGAGACGGTCAAGGCCCGTCGCCGGGAGGTGTTCGCGAAGCTTGTGCATTATTTGCGAATCGCGAAGCAGGTAGTGCTCCTGGATGCGGACCTCAACATGATCACCATGGAGGCGGCCTTCGAGATCTTCAAACCCGAGACTTCGGTGCGCCTCCTCATCAACCGACCCGTGATCAAACGCGGTGAGATGAAGCTCTACGGCAGTCGAGGAGAGCTTGCACAGGTGCTGACCGATCGAGTACGTGAGAGCAAGAAGATCTACGTCGCGACCAACAGTAAGAAGAAGGCCTACGAACTGGAAAAGCTGATCCGCGTAAACGCGCCCGAGGCCAGGTTGGCGGTAGTGACGGCCGACAACATGCAGACCGGCGAAGTCCAGAGACTGCTCTCCGACATCGTCGCCCGATTTGAGCGAGAGCTCGACATCCTCGTAGCGTCGCCTGCCATCGGTACCGGGATCGACATTACCTTCAAAGACGAGCGAGGACAGCCGCGAGTGGTCGTCGATTGTGTTTTCGGTTTCTTTGAAGGAAACATCGTCACCCACTTCGACATCGATCAGCAGCTCATGCGTGTGCGTGACCCGGGAGAGGTCCTCGTTTGGGTCGATCGGCGGCCGCTTATCTACGAAACCGACGTCACTTGCATCAAGCGCGAACTTGAGAAGTCGGTTCGCCAGACGGAGTACCTGCTCGGGTATGAAGATGACGGTCGGGCAATATTCTCGGATGACCGCGGACTTGTGAACATCTGGGCACGGGTGCTGGCGGCCTCGCGCGGCTCGAAGAACCGACTCGCCGACCTTCTCACGGCACTACGCGAAGAGAGTGGCTGGACGCTTGTTCACGTCGATCACGATGCTGACGCCGCTGGGGCGGGTCGGGACAAACTCGAGGCGGCGAAGGAGTCTCGGCTCAAGGAGCGGGAAGCTAGGCTTCTCGCAGCGGACCAGATCTCGCCCGACGACGCGAAAGCACTGCAGTTGCGCTCGGACCGTGGCGCAGCGCTCACCGAAGATGAACGTCACTCGCTAGAACGATACCGAATCGAGGCCTTCTACGCGGAAGAGATATCCGAGGAGCTGATTCGGTTCGATTGCGAGGGGCATACACGCCAGGCATTGATCCGGCTGGAGGGTCTAACCTCAAACGTCACATGGTTCGAGAACAAGGATGACGACGAGAGAAACACTGTCCCATTTGATCGGCGCCGCCACTTGGTGCAAAGGTCTCTCCTGGAGAATGTCTTCGTCGCGGCAGAGTTGTTTGATGTCGATACTCGGCAGTTCAAGACGAATGTGAAGGTGGCGGCCGAGGACTTAGCTCAGTTCCTTCAGGCCGTTGAGGCCAATGCGCGGCAGATCGAGTCGCTCTTCGGGATTCCGCTCTACGCGGACAGGTGGCACAAGCCCGTGCATCAGTTGAAGGGGCTGCTGGCACTGGTGGGGTTGGACCTAGACCTCGCGGAGAGGGTGCAGCACCAGGGCAAGAACACTCGGCGATACGCGATTCCCGCAGAGCTTCTGGATGATATGTCCCAGATCGTCGCGGATCGCGATGCTCGCTTCAAGCGAGACGAGGTCGAGCGGTACCAGCGGCAAGAGATCGGCCGTGCGAAGGAGATACGCGCGGCTCTTACCCAAGCCAAGCGGGATCGGTGAAGAACTCTCAATACGGAGGCCCTAGCTTGGCTTCGGCGCACGTCACTGGTTTACTTTGGGAGGCCTCCATTTACAATATAACCTTCGGCAAATCAACGAGTTAAGATGCAGCAGCGCGGAAAGGCGCGGGTCCCCACGGAGGTTGAGTTCAAGCGGCTCTTCGGGGTAGCACGCGCAGGAGCGCACCCCAAGCGCAATGCGGCCCTCCTCACCGTTTCCTACCGTCTCGGATTGCGAGCCAAGGAGATCGCGGGCCTTCGCATCTCCGACGTTCTGGACCCCTCGTGGCGGCTTCGCGAGGAGTGCTCCCTTTCGGGGCAGGTCACCAAGGGGGGCAAGCCGCGGATCGCGTATCTCACCAGCCCGGCGGTCAAGCATGCGTTGCGCGAGTACCTCGAGGAGAGGCGGTTACGCGACGGCGTGAGGTTTACCGGCACGGCCCCCGTCTTTCGCTCGCAGAAGGGTGGCGCATTTTCGCCCAACTCGATGCAACAGCTTCTCCGGCGGCTTCACGACCGTGCCGGGATCATCGGCGGGCGCAGCCATTCCGGCAGGCGCTGGTTTGCCACCGAGCTCATCGCCAAGGGTGTCGATCTCAAGGCGGTGTCCGTCCTCATGGGGCACTCGTCGGTGGCGATGACGGCCCAATACGCCGAGGACAATCCCCAGCGGCTGCGACGAATTGCTGCCGAGCTATAGACCATGGTGACCTGTCCGTTGGGGTTCAAGATCGTCTCGGGCGGACAGACCGGCGCCGACCAAGCTGCGCTCGACTGGGCCATTCACAACGGCATTGCGCATGGCGGGTGGTGCCCGAAAGGTCGTCGATCCGAGGCAGGCGAAATTCCGACGTGCTACTCACTCACCGAAACGCCCGACTCCGATTACCTGCAGCGCACAGAGTGGAATGTCCGCGACAGCGATGCGACGCTCGTCTTTACGCTATCTGAGCAGTCGACCGGTGGCTCGAAGAAAACCGTTCAGTTTGCGCAGCGACTAGGAAGCCCTTGTCTTCATGTTGCACGATCAACAGATCTGCAGACAGTCTCCGATTTTCTCAGCACTCATAGGATTCACGTTCTCAATGTGGCCGGTAGCCGTGAATCGAAGGAGCCGAGCATTCGTGCGCGAGTGTTCGAAGTCTTGGATGTGGTTTTGAAACCGCGTTCCGCGTGATCGTCAGTCGCCCTCGACTCGATCCCCAGAGAAGTAGTCGGCTCTACTACAAACTCCTCAAGCTTGCTCCCGAGCTGCACCTGATTCGAGAGCACGCCGTTTCGAAGGCTGCCGGATTCATGGACTTGAACCTCGACATTCTCGAACGAACAGATGGCTACCTCCGAATTGCCCTCAGTCACTATTGGCGGCACCCGTCGGGCGATCTGATTGCCGATCCTGACATGGAAGTTGCAGTTCTCCTCAAGAATAAGGTGGCCGAAGCGCTGACGTACCAGGATGCGTTCACCTACGAGGTCGCGTACCCGCGCGACGGCGAGCTGCCTGACTTAGGAGTTCACACGCGCCTGAATGTATTCCTTGAGTATTGGCTGGGCGCTCTAGCCGAGCAGGGACACGGATTCTCACGCAGTGAATGACTCAAATCTAGAGGAGGAGTGATGCGCCAAGTTGCAATTGCGTTCACGACGACAGGAAACGACCCGAAGAAAGGCCACTGCTTTCGTGAGATGGTGGCGGTCGAGCAGCTCGAGGACGGAACCTGCAGTCGAGTCGTTCAGCTCTCGTTCAAGACGCCCGACGATCCCGAAAGGAAACCATTTGCGGAGCAATTCCCTGAATTAGACGCACTGATCGGTGACGCGACAATCGTCGTACACAACGCGGGCATCTGGAAGAAGTTCCTACGGCCTGAGCTGGCGACCGTAAAGGACCGCAAAGCTCGACGCTTGTTGACGCAAGTCTTCGATGTAAACGCATGGGCTCAGCGGAGTTTCCCGAAACAGCGGAGGAGTTTGGAGATCATCGCGCGAAAGACCAACATCAAGATCGAAGGTCAACAGTCCGGTCTTCGGCTCAATGCTGAACGTCTAAGGCTCATTGCGGCGGTTGCCATGAAGCAGCGTACTGAACCATCTATCCCATCCGACCACGGCGTTCGGCCGGATACGCCGGTACGTCGTCTAGCCCGCCGGCTTCGATTTTGCTGGCTGGGCCTCAGAGGCCGGGCATAGATCGTTGGGCGCTCAACGCGACCGAAGTGGCCTTAATCGGAGAGCGCGAGAAGACTCGCTTATCGCGGCTGCGCTTCGCATCTTAGAACGCCGACTCCACCGTGATGGTCCAATTCTCGCAACACCGGCCGGGGTTCGCGAATATTTGCGTCTTCAGATAGCCACGAAAGACCACGAGGTGTTTGTCGTTCTGTTCCTCGATGCCCAGAACCGGTTTATCGCTTGCGAGGAAGTCTTTCGCGGGACGTTAACGCAGACCAGCGTCTATCCGCGCGAGGTAGTGAAGGCGGCGCTAAAGCACAATGCCGCAGCAGTTGTCTTCGCCCACAATCATCCGTCCGGAGCCGCCGAGCCGAGCATCCAAGATCAAGCCCTAACTCGGACGCTCGCAGACGCGCTCGCACTCGTGGACGTAAAGGCGATCGACCACTTCATCGTCGTGGGTACCGGTGCGGTAAGCTTTGCAGAGCGGGGGTTGATGTAACTCAAGAACGCAGCCTTTCCCGATTTCGCTACTCAGTAATAGAATCCGTGACCGACTCGCGTTTGAGGTCACTAGCCTCGGCGCGGATGTTCATTTGACGCGCAACAGTCCCGGGGCCAGGACAAAATGAGCAGCGGTATCGACGAGATTGTGTTCAAGAAATTTATCGCGGAACTCAACGCTGAAGTATCCACTAGGCGTGAGACGGAGGCGTCCGGCCTCGGTGAGATAAGACCGGAGGAAGCCCTCGCGCAAGTGGTACTGGAGCAGCTTGAAGAGGAAGGCATCACCGTTGATGCCCAGCTTTGCCCATTCGAGGATACGAGCGGGCGTCGGCGGTGTGCGATATCTGCACTTGCGATAACCGAAGACGAAGATCGTCTAGATCTTTTCCTTGCTAAGTACGTGGAGGATGAGGGCGACTTTCCAACTTTGGCCGCGTCCGTGGTAGGGGAGCTGGCAGGAAAGGCCGCCAGGTTCTTTGATTACGCGTCCAAGGGAGAGTGGGATAGATTTGCCGCCACGCCAGAAACCATGGACGCGGCGCGTCGCGTTCATGGCGCCCTGAAGAGACTGTCTTCGGTGAGGGTATTCATTCTTACGAATGCCGTGGCACGTGAGCGCGACGTTGATGACCTTGAGATAGCAGGCATTCTACTTCGGTTTGAGATCGTTGATGCAGAGCGACTGTTTCGGTTGTCAGGCAATGCCACCTCGAGGTCGGATATTGAAATAGATTTCGTCGCGCTGCTCGGCAGGCCGCTTTCCTGCCTGGAGATGGTCCCGAGAGCACCTGAATACGATACTTACCTTGCGATATTTCCTGGAAAGCTTCTGTTCGATCTCTATGAGCGTTACGGGCAACGACTGTTCGAATTCAACGTCCGATCCTTTCTACAAGCCAAAGGGAAAGTAAACAAGGGCATTCGGGACACGTTAAGAGATAGTCCTGATCGGTTCATGGCTTATAACAACGGCGTCGTGGCTACGGCCGATCATTTAGAAGTTGGACTCTCCAACGGCGAGATGGTCATTTCCAAAATATCGGGCCTTCAAATCGTCAACGGCGCTCAGACAACGGCGTCTCTGTATCGGGCCAAGAAGGTAGACAAGATCGATTTAGGGCGTGTGTCGATCGCCGTGAAGATTACTAAAGTGGCGGCGGAAAAGCTGCAGGAATTTGTCCCGTTGATTTCGCGGTTCGCTAATACTCAGAACGTCATACAGGTTGCCGATCTCTCAGCGAACAACGATTTTCACATTCAAATGGAGCGGCTGTCAGGGCATGTTTGGTGTCCCGGCGAGGAGACGCGATGGTTTTACGAGCGAGCCCGTGGCTCATATGAGGACGCACTACAACGAGAGGGCTCGACGCCTACGAAACGCCGTGAGTTCAAGAGGGTCACGCCATCCAATCAAAAAATAACGAAGACGGACTTGGCGAGGTACCTGATTGCGTGGATGGGTCGTCCACACACGGTCAGCATGGGTGCTCAGAAAAACTTCGCGGTGTTTATGGCGGAGTTACCCGAGTTGTTTCCGCCTAACTGGCAGCCGGATGCCGACTTCTACCGACGCTGCATCGCGCAAGCGATCCTGTTTCGCGCCTGCGAAAGGATAGTACGAACACAGAAATTCGCGGCGTACCGAGCCAACATCGCGGTTTATACGTACTCGCTACTGTCCCACATATCCATGGGAGAGTTGAATTTTGACCGTGTGTGGACCAATCAGGAGGTGTCTGACGAGCTGGAGCGGATGCTGACTGACTGGACAAGGCGCGTGGATGCCACCATCAGGGAATCTGCGGGCGCTAAGAACGTTACTGAATGGTGCAAGAAGGCTGAATGTTGGGAAGCGGTGCGCTCACTTGGCTTAAAGATCTCCAGTGAGCCTCCCGAGCTAGTCAAGAAGGAACCTCCTGTCCAGCGTCCGTCCTCCGAGGTGGAGGAGAGAAAGCAGGATGAATCAACACAATCTGCGACTTCGTCACTGGACGAAGAGGCAGTCGAAGAATGCATGAAGTATGACGCGACCACCTGGGCGAAGCTAAATTTTTGGGGCGTTTCCACGAACGCGCTCGACTACTACGAGCGCGGGGTTGCGCACACACTTAGCGAATACGCGGCACTTCAATGGGTCAAACGTCCGTCAATCAAACAAGCGAGAATCGGCCTTCGGGTTCTTCGCCGTGGTCGGGATGAGAAGCTGATCTAACTGCTGTCAGAATTTTGGTCGAATTTTTCGACTCTTTGGTGATCTTCGGACATTCGGTTTGGTGCTCCCCGATGCAATGCCCTTCTCGATTTGATCGAGATCCTGGGCTAGACGCGAGTTCTCCGTCTTGCGTTCCTGTGCTCCAGTCTTTTTCCACTTCGATGCCTCTTCCAGGAAATCCTCGTCGCCGATAGCTTTGCTTATGAGGTCCTGATCGAAGTCAATCTTCACAAGAAGTGGAAAGCGTACGGCCTGACCGCTAACCAGTCCCTGGCCTGGTCCAAACGTCTGAAGGATATTTGCGTCAGCCTCAGACAAGTTTTCCATCACAGAGCGAACGAAGCTCTTGTCGCGAGGGTTCACGAGCCGAAGAACGAGAAAGCTGTTGCATTGAGCAAGGGTGGTTTCGTCCAGTCTGGCAGGCCTCTGCGAAATCAGAATCAACCCGGTTCCGAATTTTCGACCCTCCGTAATCACTTTCCGAATGGTTGCGAGCGAAGGAGTGTCATCTGTACCCTCTGTTCGAGAAGGAATGAAATTATGTGCTTCCTCGATGACAGCTTGAAACGGAGGAATATCATTTGTGAGTTTTGCGCGGTGAGCAAAGAGATTCTCAAGCACTATCGAGACGATAGTGCTTTGGGCCAAATGGTCATAACCAGCCAGGTAAAAAATGGATACTTGATTCGGATAAACGATCCGCTCTGGATCGTGTTTCGGGTCGGGCATCTCGGAGAAAGCGAAGCCAGGAAAGCGGCCCCGCAGACGCTCGTTGTTTGTCTCCATCGTTTTGAGCGCCGTGTGAACATTCGTCAGGTTTCGGATTACAACATGCATGCTGGAGTCGCGGACTGACTCCAAGTCGTCCGGAACGTGACCCTTTTGCTTCTTGCCACTGGTCTTCTTGGCAAGGATGTTTCTGGCATGGTCAATCACAGCCTCAAGAAAACCGGCAGCCGTCATGTTGGGCGCTACCTGAGTATGGGTAATTACGTGCCGATGAAACGGCATTTGCGCCTCGGTGATCGAGGCGCCAAGCTTTTGTATCAGGTCGGCCACTGTGTCACGGGCGTCGTCATCGACTTTGATTTTTGGATAGAACAGCTTTATGTCTGCCCCGCCAAGATGCTCGCGCTGTTCGTAGAACCCAAGATAGTCACCGTGCGGGTCAAAAATAATTAGCGGATAGCGCTGCTTGATCAATTCACGAAGTACCCTCCGCGCCGCGACAGTCTTTCCGCCCCCCGTCATTGCAAGAATCGCGAGATGGCGCGACACCACTTCTCGTGCAGCAATAGAAACGGGTACGTCGCTTCTGCCGATGAGCGTGCCAATGCGGAGCCTCGCCTTCTTCAAGTCATCCCCGGTGAGAAGGCGCAGGACAGCGTCCGCTGGAGGCCTTAGCACATGCGAAGAAGGTTGGACCGGATACGTGAGGGGCGACATCGCCAGAGCGCCAGTTGAATTGTCCGGGGTACTTCCGAGAATCAATACCTGCGCCTCAAGCTGATCACGAGTATTTGAGAGGACTGTATCCAGCAGAGAAAGTCCCTCGTTCGCGAGCTCTTGCGCGGCTTCAGCCGGAAAGAAGGGATTGAACCGGTTGATTGAAGTGATTCTTCCCCAGACAAGGACATCTGTTTGGGCTTGTCCGCCCTCCGACGGTACGCGCAGGCGCGATGCCACAATGTCGCCCAGCTTCGCGTGCATGCTCCGGAGGACGAAAGTGAATCCGTCAGTCGAAGTGCTCCCAACTACAGTCCCAATCGACGGCCAATTCTCAAGAGCAGTCACAGGTCCCCTCCATCTTCTGTTCGTCTCGACTATGCCTTTGGCCTGAACAGCCAATCCCGTCCGCGTGCTGTCAGCGTCTTTTTTGCGTATTCAATTACTTTTGGATCCCCACTCTTCAGAGCATTGCGGAGCAACGCAACGGCATGTTCCTTGCGAATGCCTTGGCTCATCCAATTCGGAACTTTGGCAAACTTATCGACGATATCGAGACCTACTGGAAATCCGTAGTTCGGAAGAAGCCGCGCAGTTTGGTAGACCATCTCCAAGACCCACGCCGTGACCTCTATCGATTCATGCATTTCAACCCGAAAGGGCTCCGCTTCATCACTGCTCTTGATGTATGTTGAACGGGCGGCAGGATATGCCTTTATGTCTGAGTACCACTCATTGGGCCATTTGTTCGCGGGCTGTTGTCGATCCACAGAAGCGGGAGTGACGTATTCACCGCGAGCGAGCATCACCCCCATGACCGCGGAATCGTTTAGTCGATAATCAGTTAGCTTTGTGCGGATCTTGTGAGAGTCGTCTGGGCTTAGTGATCCTTTCTCCAGCATTGCATCGAGGTGGGCAAATATGACTGCCGGTCGCGGCGAAATAGATCGTTCGACTACGCCGACTACCGGCTTCCCAATACTTGCGAAGCTCTCCAGAATCTTTCGATAGAGGACAACAAAGTGGCGCTCCCGGTCCGAAAACTTCGTGCCGTCATTTCCAAATAGTCGACGTGCACCCTCATCTGTGAACGCGGGAAAGCCTGGCGTCCCATAGGGCGCGACGGGATTGATAAGCGGTCCATGCAAAAAGACGGCGGACAAGGTCTCGTTTTCCTGCAGCTGCCGCAACCCGACTGATGCCTCGCCAATGATTCGGGCGGCATCTGTCATCTTCTGCGTGTCGTCGAAAACGTCCTCGAAACTCCAGCCTTCACCGCTATACAACTCGTCAACCAGCACCAGCGCTGTTGAAAACCGCTCGCGCGCATCGGACCTATCACCAATCGTGACCGAGTAGGCTCCCACGCGAATTCCCATCGGGGCGGCGGAGGGGAGGTCGATTCTGGCTACCCCGCCGTCCACGAATGAAACGGTTTTTCCGCTGACGTCCTTCCAGAACTCCGGCGCCGAGCGATCAAATCGCTGAATCAATCCCTCGTTTTCGAATATCCCTCTCAGACTGACCGCAAGGGCGGACAAATTCCGAATGAAGTCTTCATGCAAATCCGCTGATTGATTTCTCGACAAAGCCAATAGTTGGCCGAGAAATTCCCCTCGCTCAGCCTTAGCTCGAACGCGCGTCTGAATTTCGTCGGCTTCACCGATCATTTCGCCCTCGATGGCAACCCCTTGCGTTTTGCGGGCAACCCGAAGGTGGCGACCAGCCAATCTCTCGTTGCCTGCTCGTCCCGAATTCCGACTTGCTTGAGGATTGCAGCAATGTCACTTCCGCTAATGATCAGAATTGGGTGTTGATCGTCCCTGATTTCCTGGTAGGCCTGAGAATGCACATATGAGGTTGTAACGAGGATGCCGAATTGCCGATGGCGGAGTCGAGAAATGAGTCTCGACATTTCCTTTACGCCGACCGAGGACTCCGATGAGTAACACTTAGCCTCTAGAGCGAAATCAACTTTGATTCCTGTGGATTCCGAGCCGACCCGAAATTTCCCAGTAGCATCGCGGCCGCCATCTCGTGATCGCTGAGTCAAGTCGCGTTCGACTATCCCTGGTAATAGCATTTCGGCAATCTGTGTGGCGCACTCCTCAAACTCGTACGGGTCGGCAGTGAAAAAGTCGTAAATCGATTTCACCATCCGCTTGTCGTTGTCGCCCTGCGGTAGCTGCTCGTCTTTCGTCCGATACAAAATTGTCGAGCTAGATCGAAGTCGGGCCGGTTGCCCACCAGTAGTCCAGGAAATCCACTCTGGTGGCGCGTTAGGCGTCGTGAAAGATCCTTTCCGGATGTCCTCTATCCATGCGCGGGAAAGACGCGGAGTGTTCAAAATGCTAAAGACAGCCTTGTAGTTTTGAAATCTTTGCCCGTCGACATGGCGCCATATCGCGACTAAATCCTCGGTAGGCGGCATACCAGTCGCACCTGGGATAGCCAAGCCCAGAAATCGGACATCCCGGTACACGCCAGCAGTGCTGAAGACGAGAACAGGAGCCACTTCGCCGCGTCGCGATGGTTGTGCATGTGTTCGCGCGAAAAGATCTCGCAGCATTGCATTTCCCCATCGTGGAGTGTCATGTAGCTCCCTTCCCGGTCTTCGGTTGTCACCGTAGTAAGTAAAGAGTCCGGTCTCGAGGTCGAGATGATCGGGCCAATCAGGCTCGCTCATGGAGGATGTAATCGCGAGAAGGTTGGGTCGTTCCTTTCGTCCCAAATGTCGAAATCCACCCTGATTGCTCACACCCAAGAGTGGTCCTAGGGGGTCGTCGCCCGCATTTCCTGCACGGCCGCCCTCATATACGGCATCTACCACCAGGTCAGCGTTGACGAGTTGATCCCTAGGCCACGTGACCATCGTCATAAGGGCTCACTCCCTCGGCGTATTAACCGAGCAAGGCGGGCGGCAGTTCTTTCAGAGTCGTCGCGGATTTCATGCTCCCAGACCCGAATTACCCTCCATCCGATGATCTTCAGCGCGGAGCTTACCCGCTGATCCCGGCTGACGTTGGATTCCAGCTTTCTCTCCCACCGCGCCGCGTTTGTTCGTGGGCGCACAAAATGTTTGGGGCAGCGATGCCAGAAGCACCCATCTACGAAAATGACCACTTTATGTCTCGGAAAGACGAGATCTGGCCGACCCATCAACTTGCTTCTGAGGCGATACCGGAGTCCTCGGCGCCATAGGGCCTTCCTGAGTTGGACCTCGGGCTTGGTGTCCCCGCCCTTTATGCGGGACATGCAATAGCTTCGCTGTTGCGGCGTCAGAACATCGGGCATCGGGCTGCTCAATTTCGTGAGATCGGGCCCTTGGGCATTGTCGCAAAGGTGCAGGAACGGCCGAAACCAGGCATCATGCACCTTTTCAAATCCATGCAAGTCCGGAGGGTTGAGTGCGGGCGCTCGATTTGTTCTGCGGGGCGGGATTAAGCAGCTCTGGTGCAAGGGCCGGCGGCGCGACCCTCGTCGGCGCGGTCGATCTATGCCCCATTGCAACGGCGACCTACTCCGCTAACTTTCCCGGCGCGAAAGTCATCAACAAGCCACTAGAGGACGTTTCTCCCTCGGCATTGCGCAGGCAAATCGGCAACATTGATCTCCTCCTGGCATCTCCAGAGTGTACAAATCATACGTGTGCGAAGGGAAGCGCACCGCGCTCCGAGGAGAGTCGCGCAACAGCACTTCAGGTGGTGCGATTTGCGAAGGAATTCATGCCGCGTTGGATCGTCATGGAAAACGTGGTCTATATGAGGCCGTGGTCTCGTTATCCTGAGTTGGTTCAGGATCTCCAATGCATGGGTTATCACGTCAAAGAGCAGGTGTTAGACGCTACAGAATTCGGCGTGCCGCAAAGACGCCGCCGTCTTTTCATCGTTTGCGATCTCGAAATGGAACCGTCTGCGCTGAAACTTACGCGCGCGTGGGGTAAGCAGAACGTTCGAGACATTCTCGACCCCGACTCAAAGTGGGAAATGACACCTCTGTTCAAGAAGGGCAGAGCCGCGGATACGAAAGCTCGTGCGAAACGGGCAATTGCTGAGTTGGGGGAGAGCAAGCCATTCTTGATCGTCTACTACGGCACCGATGGCTGTGGCGGTTGGCAGCGGTTGGATCGACCGCTCAGAACCGTGACTACAGTGGATCGGTTCGCGTTGGTGAGACCGTCGAAGGACGGTCATAAGATGAGGATGCTGCAGGTTTCCGAACTCAAGCGGGCAATGGGTCTGGCGCCCACCTTCGAGCTTCCTAAAGGGACCCGCCGCGACAAGATTCGACTGCTTGGGAACGGTGTCTGTCCTCCAGTGATGAAGGCTGTCGTCGGGAACCTTCTCAAGTCGTAGGTCGGTCGATGGCTGTTTGGTCCTCTGCGATGTGAGAAGTACCTACGGTTTGCGCCACTTGTCTGGCTTCCCTCCCTTAGTAAAGCGAACTCGCTCAACAAGAACGGTCGCGGTTGGCTCCATACTCCGCGCCTGTGCTATTGCCTCGGCCTGCGTGGCGGCAACGGAGCTAGCTCTTTGCGAATCAGGTTTCCTGACCGCGTAGTCGCCTTCAGGCCGACGTTCCACGAACAGCTTGCCTTTACTCATACACCTCCTCTGCACCTGGATGGACGATGTGGCCAGCTTCACCCAAGACGAAACGCGTGTTTCGTCCTGGGCGTTTGCATCGACTCCTATTGCGGCACCACCTTTTCGCTTGCCTACGTTGAGAAACCCGCTTTCTCTAGGGCAGCTGTGGCCGTGGAAGAAGCGCCCCGCACCTAGAATCCTTACTTCGCGCAGCTTGCACATTCGCCGATGCCCAATGTCAGCGCGTAAACGGCATTCTAGATAAAGCCTATTCGTTCAAGGAACCGCTGCCAAGCGGTTTTCCTCCGATACCGCGTACCGGCAAATTGGCCCCGAATAGGAATGAGCGCGGGCGGAAAGTAGCGCATACGCCCAAGCTATCAGTCTCGACCCAGGCGAGAAGCCAGAAACCGCAACCTAATTAATGAGTTTTCCGTATTCCGACCACAAGCTAGAGACGAAAGGGGCGTTGATGAGCAGGAGAATGGTTGTCCTGGAGCGGGAACCTCTCTACCGCGAGGTCTGGGCCGAGCCAGTTCGCGCCGTTGCTCAGCGATACGATCTTTCCGATGTGGGTCTCCGAAAGATCTGCCAAAAGCTCGGAGTGCCATTACCGCCACTGGGATACTGGGCAAAGGTCGCGGCGGGCAAGCAGCCGCGCATTACCCCACTCAGCGCTAAGCACGAAGGACAGACTCGCTACGTACGCGAGATTTTCGTTGACGAACACGCTGACGAGCGCGCAACGCGCGTCCAAGCGCTGGTCGAAACGGAGACGCCCTCTCAGTGGCCACAGCCTCAACTAAAGGCAACCGTTGAGGATTTACATCTGGTGGTCCGCCGAACCGCAAGGAGCATGGGGGGCCGTGCGCGTGGGCCTGGTGACCTTCTCGAGTCTCGTGGCAATGGTGTCTTTCAGCTGCGGGTCTCGGAGCGCGAAAAGGAACGGGCTTTGAAGATCGTCGATGCGATAGTGTCCGCCGCCCTACAGGCCGGCGCGAATCTCATTCAGGGAAGGGGCGGGGAAACAAAGACACATCTTGAAGTTATGGGGCAAAGTGTCGACCTTGTGCTTGAGGAGGAGCTAACGCGAAGTGTCAGGGAGCCGACGGCCGCCGAGAAGGTAAGACAGACGAGAGAATCTTGGTACAAACCTGATCTTGTAGTGCGAACGCCGAGCGGCAAACTCAAACTCTGCCTGTTGGGAAGAAATCGCTACAACCCGCTACTCACCGTCCGATGCGGCGTAGCAACTCCGTTAGAGCAAAAGCTCGAAGACGTTGTGCCGCGCCTTTGGCTCAAGCTGATCGAGCTCCGTATCGATGATCAGATTCGCGAAGAAGAAAGCGAAAGGTGGAAACAGGAATGGGCTCGAAAGGAGGCGCAGCAAGAATTCAAGCGGAAACAACTTGATCGCCTCGACAAGACTCAGACATTCGCGAAGGATTGGCGACGAGCCGCCGAGCTGCGAGAGTACGCCAACGCGTTGGAGCGGGCTGGGTCAGGCCCAACAGCCGCTGCAACAAATCAATCGCTGGAATCCGAGCTTGTTTGGATTCGCCTCGCGGCCGATTGCTTAGATCCGCTTGTTCAGCGGGACTGGGGGTCAGTCCATAACCACGTTTCGGAGGATGCGGGCTCAAGTGAGCCTCCCGACAACTGAGCGATGTCCGCTAGGCCATTGGCGTATTGGATATATCCATTGACCAATTGCTCAGCGTTCAACTCAGGTCGTCTCCAGCGTTCTAAGAGCCCTTATCTTGCCGACCAATCGCTACACGAAGTGACTTGGCAAGCTTGTCCAGGATTACGACCAACGCGTCAACATCCTTTGCAGTAACCACAACCCTTTGACCGGCCTTATAAGATGTATCGCCAGATTTCTTGAGGTAGTCCTCGTCTACGATTCCCTCCTGATGAGCCAAGAGATGCCGTCGTTGAAACAGGACCTTGAGGGAGTGGAGTTCTTCCCCATCAAGTACTTCCTCGTAGCCGGCACCAATGGCAATCCTCCAAAGGCGGCTTCCTTGATTTATCCGTTGGAACGCGCTCTTCGGGACTGCTTCGGAGCCCGGGTAGATGCTCTCGCAGAAACGCTGAAAGGCAGTCACTCCGTCTGCTAGGGAAGATTCCACTAGAGAGCGGCAGGTTAGTTCGGCGTCGTCCTTCTGTCCCCGCGACGCGATCGCGCTGCGAACGACTTCCACGTTGTCCGTCTTCGCGCGAATCTTTCGCAATGAGTCCTCGAACACTCGATCAGCCGAACTATGACCGCACGATGAACAGAAGTATGCGGCCCCAATGACCGAGAATCGACAAGTACACCGTTCGCAACGAATCTCAAGCTGCATCTCCTCCCTCGCGGCAGCCGGGATCACGAATGTGCGGTTTCGTCCTCCCGTCACGGCCATGGACATGCGAATGAAACCGTCGCGCCGTTGCCTAGCGTTAAACGCGTTTGCGTCTTCACGCATGGCATCGTTGATCTTCCCTTGAAGCATTGATACGGCTTCAGCTCTTGCGTGCTCCACCTGCTCCTTCGTAAACCATTGATCGGTCGGAGAGGTCAGACCGCACATCGGACACCACATGGAATCGCCACGCCCTGCGTCGCTCCAATCCTGCTCGTGAACCTTGAACAGGAACTCGCATTCTGAATTCGGACATTGCTTGTCAATGTAACCTTTCGGATCTGCCTCAATCGGAATTGAGATCTTCTTCGTTTGTCCAATCTCCTCTAGAGTTCGAAGCAATTTCTCAAACATGGCGTAGCTTCCTGACCTGAGTTAGCTGCCTAAGGTGTGTATTGGATTCTCGGATTCGTCTTGGCGGTGGCCGGTCGTGTCTTTTCGATGGCGTCGTAGCCCCGTTGGCCAACTATCGCCACGATCTGTTCCTTTGGCAGCTCATACGTGGCTTCCTTCGAGCGCACGCCCGCTTGATGCAAGGCCAGGTACTGCCCACGGTTAAGCGAAGCTCGCATGTCGAGGAGGCCGAGCGATTCCCTCGGCAGGCCGACTTCCAGGCTTTCGAGCGTAGCGTCAATGGATCTTAAGATCTCGACGTCGTCCGTGACGAGGACGGCGATTACCTGTTGCGCAGACCTTAGATGAAAACGCGTGGCGTCGGCAATCCGCCGGATGTCGCCATAGGTGACCCGTCCCTGATAGGGAGTCGGCGAAAAATGCCGCTCGATCTCCTCGGTGCTTACCCCATGCATCCAATCCCAGAGGATCGCCGCTCGCTTGCACCGCGCCCAATAGTCCTGCGTTTCGTTTGCGAATCGCTGGAGCAAGCGGACGCTTTCCGAGCCGTAGCGCTGCTGGGCGTCGGTAATGCGGCGGCTCTCGGTTGTGCCCTTTTTGAGGAGCGGCGTATATACGTCATCCGCCTCCTGTAGTACTTGGAGAAGCGCGACAAGGTCATCGGACTCTAACTGCTTAGGATCGCGCTGCTTGAGCAACTCAACGAGCCGAAGCGCAGACTCGAATGAGAGCGACGACCGGCCGCAGGCTCTGCCAAGAAGTGTGAGCTGGATCTGGCCTCCTTCATCTTCAGCAAGGCCCGCACGGAGCATGCGCTCCAGTAAGTGTTCCATCTCGGCGGACAGCGCCACGGCCCACGAGGGATCTGCGCGTACCTGAAGATAGCCGCCGAAGGTGTGCACGAGCAGTTTGGAGACTTCGGTGCGCGGCACCTTGCGAACCTGTGACAGGAGGCGCAGAACCCAGGTGGGAAGAGCGTCACTGCTGAACGATGAACGGACCGGCTCCGGTGTGCCGAGCACGTATCTTTGGAAAAGCTGCCGCCGCTCGATACTGTTCTCGGCGAGAAGGATCGATTTTCCCTTTTCGTTATACCCAAGGCGTCCAGCGCGACCGATCATGTTCTTGTATTCGGCGACCGTAAACGGCCGGCCGTCCTCGCCCACGAACTCGTTTTCAGCGAGGATGACTGTCGAGGCGGGCGTATTGATGCCGGCCGCCAAGGTCGTCGTTGCCGCAAGCGCCTCGATGCCGCCAGAGGGATTTCGAAAATAGGTTTCCACGATCGCTCGTTCTTCCGGTCCTAGGTTCGTATTGTGGAAGGCCGTGCCGCCCATAAGGCAGCTCCTAAGCCGGTCCGAAGATCCGGAGGTATCGTGTGCCGGCAGCGCCTCGATAGCGTCAGTTACTGCGGGGAGGCCGAGCTCCTTTGAAAGGTATTCGGCGCACCCTTCCGCCGGGCCGCGCATATTGCGAAATACAATGATCTTCTCTTTGTCCCGCACGAGTTGTCGCACAAGCGGCACGATCACATCTTGGGAGCTCGGCTTTTCTCTGCGCTGCTGAATGGCGTGGGGGGGCAAGAGCTGCTCCACCTTGCGCTCGCCCTTCTCGTCCAAGTACTCGTATGTACCCGAGCGATCGAGGACGCCCTCGAGGAGCGGCACAGGGCGCTCGGTCGTCACAAGTTTCTCGCAGCCGAGCCATTGGTCAAACGCGTTGATGTTCCCGATGACCGCAGATAGCACAAGAAGTTGTGGATTGATGCCCCGATCCCTAGCTCGGATGAGGAGCGTGAGGAGAAGTTCGACCACGATGCCGCGGTTCGGGTCCGTGATGAATTGCCCCTCGTCGACTACGACGAGGCCCAGCTGCATGAGCACCGTCGGGCTGGATAGCGCGACGGCGAGGAACATCTCGTAGGTGAGGAGCGCGATGTCGTAGCGCCCGCTCATTATGAGCGCGGCCTGGTCCGAATAGTCGCCAGTGCATCGCGCCACGCGAATACCCAAGGCCCCGTACGTGGCGGCGAAGTCCTCGTACTTCTCGTTGGCTAGCGCACGGTACGGCAAGAGGAACACTGCTTTCTGACCGTCGGCAACCGAGCGAATAGCTGCCACTTCACCGATAAGCGTCTTGCCAGAGCTAGTTGGCGCCACGATAAGCAGCGAATTGCCTAAGAGCACGCGGTGCCTGTTGACCGCTTCGAGCTGAAGCGCATTGAGGCCGGCCGCATACTTCGGCGTCCACTTGCCGATGACCTCTGGTGGGATTCCGAAGCTCGCGAGCTCCTCGATCGCGCCGGAGAGCGCTTGGGTTTTGCGCTCGGGAAATGCCTTGTAGTACCGCTTGCCGGGGATGAGGCGCGGGAAAATGAGTCCGCCCTCCACATGATTGATGAACACCGGATTCTGGGCAACCCCGATGCGCTCCGCCTCTGTTCTCGTCCTCGTCGTTATCTCATCGACGGCGCTCGTGAGCGAAATGTTGACTTCATCGGAGCCAGTGAGGACGTCAATCAGTGATTTCGTGAGGAGGCCGTGCCCGGTGCCCGGCTGTTCCCAAGCCGCCTCGTTTGGAGCCGATGCGGCGATCAATATGCGTCCCTTGCCAACGATCGCGTCAAACGGTGACGCCGCGATGCGGCTGATCGGACTTTGCTCGAGTACCTTTGCGGGGGCGCCGCCGCTGAAGCAGCAGTCCAGAATGCAGAGAATTGCCCGAGCCTTGCTCTTCTTAAAGTGCTCCGCGAGCTCGTCCATTGAGATGGTCGTGGCCGCCAAGGCATTGCAGTCCGCATCGTATGTCACGAGGCGGTGGTCATGGGTGCCATGACCCGAGAAGCAAAAGATAGCGATGTCGTCCGGCCCCGCATCGCCCAAGGCGACGTCCATCGCATATTTGATTGCGGACTTGGTTGCTTCCTCGTCCACAAGAAGGGTGGCGTCAAGATCCGCGAGCGTGTCCGAGAAGAGCGCCCAGAGCGCCGTCGCATCAGGCCGCGCACCCGTAAGCTCTCTGATGTCCGGATGCTCGTGCCGGTTAATGCCGATGAATGTGGCGCGAATTTTCACTTGTGCACCCGAGTCTCTCAAGCGTCTCGAATGTGCCAATTCCCATGTGCGCTAGCAACAGCGCTTTATTTCGGGGATGGACCGCCCCACTTTACAGGGCCAAGCAACAAGACCTTTACATTGTTGGAATAGACCTCATCCTCCCTCGAGGAGCGTAGCGTCCACGCCCAGGTATGCGACGGATTCTGCAAGTAGCCAGTAGCTTCCCAAGCTGAAGTCGAAACAAAGGGCTTATCGCTGTTCATCATCTCCGCTGCGATGTCATTGCGGATGCAGGAGATGGTACATCTCAAAGGGCGTTCCTCGGGATGAGCCTCCAACGTAATGTCGTTGTCACTTGGGGTTGTGCCCACTTGGGGCAACTCTTTGGGAAGAATGATTTCGACCATTCTCTCTGGCCCCTTGATGTCTACCAACTTCGGGCCAGTAACCGTCACCCGGTCGATGGCATCTTCGGTCTTGCCAACGAATGATTGAAGCTTGTAATTTCCCGAGCTGTGAAACGAGATCTTCGGCCGCTCGAGGAGCTCTCTCACAACCAACTTCGCGGCGGGAATTGGTCCGGTTTCATCTAGCACCAATTCGACCTTCTGCTTTGCTTCCCACGGGAACCCCAAGTAGACGCTGCCATCCGCCATTTGATTGGCCCACATGAACTGCCGGATTTCTTCGCCGCGCTTGATGAATATTCTGGCAGTCCTTGGTTTAGCCACTTGTTGTCCTCCTGTGATGCCTCCTGTGATGCCTCCTGTAGATGAATACCAAGATCTGCAAGGACTCAGACGCGAGGTGATGGATATATCCATTAGAAATTCGCGGGCGAATGGCTCGGGCCCTCTCAAGACCTCCCGTGGGCAACGGGAAGCGCTTTCGAGCTCTATTTCTGCTTGTATTCCCTGTCAAACACCTCAAGGATTGCGGAGCTGTAGAAATCTTTGCGTCCGCTCTTGGGATTTCCCGGGTCGAGAAATCGAGAGTGCATATAACGGGGATTGCTCGACAGTGGCTTTCGCAAACCGTGGAACTTGCCGTCCATCTTGAAATCCGCGTAGCGCTGCGCACAGCGCTTGCCTAGCTCCCTGTAGTCCCATGGATAACGCTGTCGCACGTCCTCCTCGCTGAGGACAACCTTCACTGCGTCTGGGTCCTTCGTAATCTGTACCTTCGATGCCGTGGCCAGTCTGGAACGCTCAAAACGGATGTGGACTTTTATCGCAATGGCATAAGGCGAGTCGGCGATGGGCTCAGCCGATGCAAGTCCTTCAAGATATTTCATCAGACGATTTTCGCCCGGCGTGACGACCACCGAGTCGACATGTCTTCTTTCCGCCACGAACGCGAGCGGCAACACCAGCGATAGCGACTCGCTAAAGTCTCGACCGAACCAAGCCTTGGCGGCAACCACAAAATTCTTGATAGTTGCCGTTCCAACTTCAAGAACTTGTCTTGCTAGCAGCGGACTAGCGTTTACGTAATGTGCGGCCTCATCCCTGATTGCCATGAGGGCATCGAGGTTAGCGCGGATTTCCGATTGCACTCTCGTGCTTGGGTCCTTCTCGAGGGCGTTCATGCAAGCTGTCAACGATAGAGTTAGAGGTGCGCCCACCCTGTTCCGCTTCAGGTATTGCTTCTTGGACGGCCTTCCCGCTTTTGTCTTTCGTGGCTCGTACATACGAATTATTTTCGGATCATTGCCTGCGCCGCGAAGTAATTGGGCCTTAAGCAGCAGCTCCCACGCGTTTATCGCGAGAAGCGCGAAAGTTTCCTCTCGGTAGCGGAAGCTAGGTTTGTTGAATACCTCCACTGCCGCGATCAGGGCTGCCTCGGCCTTTTCAACGAACTTAATTGATAGTGGAGGCCGCATTCGGGGTATTAGGGCCGGTAGCGGACCGTCGCATAGTACTGAGAGGCGCTCGATAGCTGTCTCAAGAATCGTTGCATCTTTTGGCTGTTGTAGCTATCAAGCGATGAATGGGGACAGAAGAACTCGTAGCCTGTTGGCGTGTGATTCGCGCACCATTTGTGGTATAGGTCGTTAGGCAGCGCGTACAACACACGTAGGTGCCGAACGGGAACCGTGAAGTCGGCCTTTGGAACCTTGGTTGAATATGATCCGAGGGCTTCCCATCTCGCGATGGTTCCTCGCCCACGAACCGCGATCTTCTCGAGAAGCCAAGCGGCCGTGCCGGCAAGCACCAAACTATGAGATGCGGGGATATAACGCGAACGCTTGTCATTGAGGTTCTGAATCGATCCACAACTCTCAACCACGACGACGTCACAGCTCGTCCGCTTTTGAAAATGGACCCAAAGGCCATCCGGCTGCGTGTGAAATAGCTTGGCTCCTGGCGCTGACAGGCAAGGGCCTGGTGCCCGTCCGTCCGAAGGTTGTCCGCGCAGCCAAAAGCCTTTGTGACCAGGTGGTGGCCAAAGCCGAGAAGTGCGAGTTGGCCACTCGAGAAGGATGTTCTTCGCCGCTCTGTCCGTTAGTTTCCGCTTTGCCATCGAGTGGCCCCTGATGTCGACATCGCGCAGTATGAACTCGTGGCTGTAAGAGGAGTCCGGGGCACCCGTGTCGAACGACTACACTCGATTTGAAAGAGAGGGCGCTTTCGCGCTCCTTGGAAATCTACGCAGCTTGCAGATCAGGCCGAACAAGCTGCGCGTGTCCCAATAGGTAGTAACGCGTGGGCTCGTTCTTTCCCGCGTACTCGTTGTACTTTTGCGTTACCACGTCGAGCAGACCGCAACTCACAAGGAAACTCCGCGCTCGACGTACGTGGCGCTCGGGAATTCCGGTGGCCGCCGCGATAGTCTCTCGCGAAGACATCGAATAGAGCGTGTCGTTGTCCCGGCGAGCCGCGAGATATAGATACAACTTCAGCGCGTACAGCTCAACCTTCGAGCGAAGTTTGAAGTGCTGGAAAGGGCGAATTTCCGACTCGCCAATCAGTGCGAGGCAGGGCAGCTTGAACCAATAGCCTTCAGAACCCGTGAGCAGATACCGACGGTTTTGGGGCGATCCCTGCTTCTGAATAAGTTGCAGCTCAGCTAGCCGCGAAAGAGCCAAGGAAATCATCTGCCGGGAGAGGCCCGTCGCCGTTGTCAGCGCGTCGTACGTGGCGGCAGCGATGGAGACCTCGGTATCCGGCTTCAAGTACTCACGCTGCGCCATAAAGGCGAGCGATACGTAGACCATCAACGCTGCAGCATCGCGGGCGGCGGAGGTTTCACCCGATCCCCAGCTAAGTTGGGGAAGCGCATCGAGAACGGGGCGCGAGGGCAACCGATGCCAGTGCTTGCGTTTGATCATTTCCGCCCTTTCCCGGGGGCGAGCTTGTACAACGCGTAGCCCACGACCGCGAGCGCTGCGAACGGGAGCAGCACTTGAAGCAATTGCACGATCAGGGCGGAATTCATTTGCAGCCAGTTCAAACAGAACACGACGAGGTCTTGGTTTTTCACGATGAGCCCCGAAAAATTTCCGAAGGCTCAATTTTTTGCGAGTCTCGCACAATACTCTAGAACGTTGGTGCAGTCACGAAGTCGCTCATGGGACAGAAAAAAGCGGTAAAACAATAGGATAGAGAATTTTTGGTCAGTCTATTGAAGGTCTACCTTGGTTCACGGGCGGCACCCGCCTCCCCGGATTGCCGGCCCCGCCGACCCCAGCCAGTTGGTGGGTCTAGACGGTCATAACGTCAGGATCGAGTGGCCGCCGGCCGCCGCGACTTCCAGCGCGCGCCGTGCCACGGGCTGCCCACGCACGTCGGCGAGGTCCGGATACTCGGGCTCGCGCCGCTCGCAGGCTCCGCGCCACGGCTCCAATGCCGTGCGGCCATCGAGGTGCGCGCACACCTCGGCGAGCGAGCGCGCGGGAAGGATGGTCGCGCCGCGCGCGAGCGCGGCTTCCGCCGCCACCATCGCGGGAAGGACGAACGCGCGCCCGTCGCGATGCGCGTTGAAGGTCATGGCGAGCGCCCCGCGGATGGGGCGCAGCTCGCCGGAGAGCGCAAGCTCGCCGGCGAACTCGAGCGCGCCGAGCTCGCGGTCGCGCACCTGCCCGGTGGCGGCGAGGATGCCGATGGCGATGGGAAGGTCGAAGCGGCCGCTTTCCTTGGGAAGGTCCGCGGGCGCGAGGTTCACGGTGATGCGCCGTTGCGGAAACTCGAAGCCCGCGGTCTGCAGCGCCGCGCGCACGCGATCGCGCGACTCCCTCACCTCCGCCTCGGGCAGCCCTACGATGTGGAAGGCGGGCAGCCCGTTGCCGACGTGCGCCTCCACGCGCACGAGCGGCGCTTCGAGGCCCGCGAGGGCGCGGCTGTGGACCAGTCCGATGGGCAAGGCGGCGGGGCGAGCGGTTTCATCCAGTTCCCTAATCCGCGACCGAGCGCTTCGGTTGACCGGGCGCGCCTTGCGCGAGCGCGGCGCGGATGCGCTCGACCGCGTCGCTCCACTCGCCATGCCGTGCCTGCCGGAAGAGCGTGAGGCCGGGATACCAGGGACTGTCGTCGCGCTCGAGCATCCAGCGCCAGTCGGGCTTGCGCGGCAGCAGCAGCCACGCGGGCTTGCCGAGCGCGCCGGCCACGTGGGCCGGCGCGGTGTCGACCGTGATCACCAGGTCCATGCACTCCACGAGCGCGGCGGTGTCGGCGAAGTCGCGCAGCTCCGCGCCCCACAGGCGCAGGTTCGGCGCGGCTTTCGCGGCGCCATCATCGGTGGCGCGAACCTCCTTCTGCAGCGAATGGAACTCGGCATCGAGCTCGAGCAGCGGCGCGAGCTTCGCGAGCGCGATGCTGCGATTGTGGTCGTTGCGATGCTCGGGATTGCCGGACCATGCGAGCCCGATCCGGCGCGCCGCGGCCGCTCCCAGGCGCTCGCGCCAGCGGGCGCGGCGTTCGTCGTGGATGCGGAGGTACGGCCCATCCCACGGGATCGAGGCGGGCGTCGTGGCGAACGCGAGGGGTAGGCTGCCGAGCGCGCAATGAAAATCGAAGGCGCCGGGCGCGTGGCCCTTCTCGATGACGCGGATCGACGGGAAGCTCGACGCGAAGAGCGCGGCGAGGGGCGCCGGCGTCTCGACCGTGACATGCGCGCCGAGTGCGGCGACGCGCGGGATGTAGCGCGCGAACTGGATCGCGTCGCCCGCGCCCTGCTCGGCGTGGAGCAGGATGCGCCGGCCCGCGAGGTCTTCTCCCTGCCACGGCGGGAACGGGAAGTGGCGCGCGCGCTCACGCAGCTCGACGGTTTGCCAGCGATGCTCGTAGAGCGGCCAGCCCCGCGCGTAATCGCCGAGGAGGAGCAACAGCAGCGCCTTGTTCCATGCCGCCTCCGCGTGCCGCGGCGCGACTGCGATCGCGCGATCGTAGCTCTCCAGCGCCGCGCCGAAGCGGCCCAGCTCCTCGAGCGCGAGGGCGCGGTTCACGTGGGCCTCGGCGCGCGCGGGATCCGCCTTCAGCGCGCCCTCGGCGGCCGTGAGGGCGCCCGCCGCATCGCCCATCTCGCGCAGCACCGCGCTGCGATTGACCGTCGCATCGAGATGCAGCGGAGTCACGCGCAACGCCTGGTCGTAGCAGGCGAGCGCTTCCCCGAAGCGCCTGAGGCCCGAGAGCGCGGTGCCGCAGTTGTTCCACGCATCCGCCATGCCGGGCCGCAACGCGATCGCGCGGCGATGGCCCTCGAGCGCTTCTTCCGGCCGCCGCAGCTTCTGCAGCACGTTGCCGAGGTTGTTCCAGGCGAGCGCATGATCGGGGGCGATGCGCACGACGCGGCGGTACGCGGCGAGCGCCTCGTCCCAGCGTTCCCGCGCGCCGTAGACGACCGCGAGGTTGTAGGCCGCGTCGACCTGCGCCGGCGCGAGCTCCAGCGCCTTGCGGAAGCTGCGCTCGGCCTCGTCCAGGCGCCCGAGGCGCTGCAACGCGACGCCGCAGTTGCTGAAGCCCTCCGCGGAACGCGGGTTCGCGCGGGTGACGCGCGTGAAGTAGCCGAGCGCGCCCTGGGCATCGGCGCGGCCGATGCGCGCGGCGCCGGCGAGGGTGAGCGCTTCGGCGTGGTTCGGGTCCGTCGCGAGGATGCGAGCGCAATGGGACTCGCATTCGTCGAGCGCGCCGCGGCGGTAGGCCTCGCGCGCGCGTTCGAGCGCGTCGGCCGGCGCGAACCGCGCGTCGCTCATTCGGCGCGGCCGGCGCGCGCCTCGAGCTCGGCGATGCGCGCCTCCAGCGCCGCGAGCTTCTCGCGGGTGCGCGCGAGCACCTGCGCCTGCGCGTCGTACTCCTCGCGCGAGACGAGGTCCACGCGCGCGAAGGCGCTCGAGAGCAGGCCGCGCACGTTGCGCTCGAGATCCTTCGCCGGGTTCGCCGCCGCGAGCTCGGCGAGGCGTGCGGAGAGTTCGCTCAAGAATTTTTCGTTCATCTCGATTCCCGATGGCCGTGACCGGATGTGCGGGGCGAGGGCCGCACCCGATTGGTGCCGTGGCCGCTTCCGCCCGCACGTCGCCGGTGCGCCGCGCCGGAGTCGTCCGTGCGATTCGTTTGGAAACAGGGCGTTGGAACGCGGGCTCGACTGGCACGCTTGCTGCTGTTCCCCCGCGCAGTCGTCGCCTCCCAACTGCCATAAGGATATCAACATGCCCAAGCTGCCCAAAGCGCTCGCCATCGCGGTGCCGCTCGCGTTCGCGAGCCTCGCCGTGCGGGCCGAGGACGCGCCCGCGCCGGAGCACACGCTCACCCCGAAGATCGCGCTCTACAGCGAGTACGAGTATCGCGGCATCGCGCAGTCGTCCGAGGATCCGGCGCTGCAGTTCAACCTCGACTACGCGCACCGGAGCGGCTTCTACCTCGGCACGTTCCTCTCGAACATCAAGTGGCTCAAGGACACGGCCGACGTGAACGGCTTCTCCACGAACGCCAACGTCGAGTGGGACCTCTACGGCGGCTATCGCTGGGAGTTCGTGAAGGACTGGACGCTCGACGTGGGCTACCTGCGCTACGAGTATCCGGGCTCCGGCGCTTTCCATCCGAAGCCGAACACGGACGAGGCATACGCCGGACTCGCGTACGGCATCGCCTCGGTGAGGTACTCGTACTCGTTCCACGACACCTTCGGCGTGCCGGAGAGCAAGGGCTCGGACTACATCGAGCTGGACGTCAACTACCCGCTGCCGATGCTCAAGGCGGTCACCCTGAACGGCGTGCTCGGCCACCAGCGCAACAAGGGCACGCAGTCGAGCGGGTTCGACAACGGCGAGCTCTCGTACACGGTATGGAAGGCCGGGGCGACGTACGACTTCGGCAACGGGCTCAACGCCGGCGCCTACTACAAGGCCACCGACGCGAGGAGCGAGCTCTACACCGTCAAGGGCAAGGACTGGAGCCGCGATCGCGTCGTGGGCTTCGTCTCCTATTCGAAGACGTTCTGAACCGGAGGAGATGCGCACATGAAAATGGTCACCGCCGTCATCAAGCCCTTCAAGCTCGACGAGGTGCGCGAGGCGCTCTCGGCGATCGGCGTGCAGGGCATCACCGTCACCGAGGTGAAGGGGTTCGGGCGCCAGAAGGGGCACACCGAGCTCTACCGCGGCGCCGAGTACGTGGTCGACTTCCTGCCGAAGGTGAAGGTCGAGGTGGCGATCGACGCCGCGCTCGTCGATCGCGCCATCGAGGCGATCGAGAAGAGCGCGAGGACCGGCAAGATCGGCGACGGGAAGATCTTCGTCTTCGAGCTCGAGCAGGTGGTCCGCATTCGCACCGGCGAGACCGGCGCAGAAGCCCTCTGAAAGGAGCCAACCGATGAAACGCCTGATCACGATCGTCGCGTTCGGCGCCACGCTCGCGTTCGCCGCCGCCGCATTCGCGCAGGACAAGAAGGCGGACGAGGCGCCGAGCGCTTCCTCCTCCGCGCCCGCTTCCGCCGCTGCGGCGGGCACCTCCCCCGCATCCGCGGCGCCCGCCGCGCCGGCGGCCGCTCCTGCCGCACCGGCGGCGCCGGATCATCCGGTGCTCGTCGCGGCCGACAAGATCAACAGCGGCGACACCGCGTGGATGCTCACCTCCACCGCGCTCGTGCTGCTCATGACCATCCCGGGCCTCGCGCTCTTCTACGGCGGCATGGTGCGCAAGAAGAACGTGCTCGCGACGCTGATGCAGAGCTTCGCCATCACCTGCCTCGTCACGATCCTCTGGGTGATCGCGGGCTACAGCATCGCGTTCATGCCGGGGGGGCAGTTCTTCGGCAGCCTCGACCGCTTGTTCCTCAACGGGATGCTGTTCCAGAAGGAGGCCGCGAAGCTCACCGTGAGCCACCTCGGGACCACCGTGCCCGAATCCGTCTACATGATGTTCCAGATGACCTTCGCGATCATCACGCCCGCGCTCATCGCCGGCGCCTTCGCCGAGCGCATGAAGTTCTCGGCGCTGCTGTGGTTCATCGGGCTCTGGTCGCTGCTCATCTACTCGCCGATCGCGCACATGATGTGGGAGGGCACGAGCGGCTTCTGGGCGACGAAGGGCGTGCTCGACTTCGCGGGCGGGACCGTGGTGCACATCAACGCCGGCATCGCGGGGCTCGTGTGCGCGCTCGTGCTGGGCAAGCGCATCGGCTTCGGCCGCGAGCCGATGGCGCCGCACAACCTCACGCTGACGCTCATCGGCGCCTCGCTCCTGTGGGTGGGCTGGTTCGGTTTCAACGCCGGCTCCGCGGTGGCCGCCGACGGGCGCGCGGGCATGGCGATGGTCGTGACGCAGCTCGCCACCGCGGTCGCCGCCTTCGCGTGGATGTTCACGGAATGGATGGCGAAGGGCAAACCCTCCGTGCTGGGCATCGCGTCGGGCGCCGTCGCGGGCCTCGTCGCGATCACGCCGGCATCGGGGTTCGTCGGCGTGCCGGGCGCGTTCGTCATCGGCATCGCCGCGGGCGTCGTCTGCTTCTTCGCCGCCACCAGCCTCAAGAAGGCGCTGGGCTACGACGATTCGCTCGACGCGTTCGGCGTGCACTGCATCGGCGGCATCGTGGGCGCGCTCCTCACCGGGCCGCTCAACGTGAAGGAGATCAGCGGCACCGACGGCAGCTTCCTGGTCCAGCTCGGAGCGGTGGCGACGACGCTCGTGGTGAGCGGCGTGGGCAGCTTCATCCTGCTGAAGATCATCGACGTCGCGATCGGCCTGCGCGTGAACGAAGAGGAGGAGCGCGAGGGCCTCGACCTGAGCCTCCACGGCGAGCGCGTGGAATAGCGCACCGCAACCCGAGACCGGGAGCCGCGGCCGCGGCTTCCTTTCGAGCGGGCCCGCGGGGCCCGTTTTTTTTGTGGGCGTCGGCGGAACGGAAGCGGAATGTAGGAACTTTTTACGCCGTGTGTCCTCCAACGTCCGCCAAGTGTGATTGCTGGCTCTAGAGGCCACTGACGCGGGCGGGTAACCGCCCGCTTTTTTTGGCCCCGAGACGTTATACTTTTCAGATGTTTAGATTCGGAAGGGACCGCCTTGCCCAAGCGTCTCGGTGAAATCCTGGTCGAGCGCGGCAAGCTCGACCCCGCGAACCTCGAGCGCGCGCTGAAGCTCCAGGAAGGCGGCACCACGGAAAAGCTGGGGGTGATCCTGCAGCGGCTCGGCATGGTGTCGGGCCGCGACCTCGCGGACGCGCTCGCCGACCAGCTCGACGTTCCGATCGCCTCGGCGGCGGATTTTCCCGAGCTCCCGCTCCTCGAGGAGCGCCTTTCGGCCAAGTTCCTGCGCGATTCGCAGGCGGTGCCGCTGCGCGAGGACGACGAAGAGGTCGCGCTCGCGGTCGCCGATCCGACCGATTCGTTCCTCCTCTCGGCGGTGCAGATGGCGGCGGGCAAGCGGGTGCGCCCGTACATCGCGGCGCCCAACGAGATCGACGCGGCGCTCGAGCGGCTCTACGGCGGCGGGCGCTCGTCGATGGGCGCCATCGTCGACAACATCGAGACGCGCGTCGAGGAGGACGACTTCGGCGACGTCGCGCACCTCAAGGACCTCGCCTCCGAAGCGCCGGTCATCCGCCTCGTGAACCTCATCCTCACCAAGGCGGTCGAGTCGCGCGCTTCCGACATCCACATCGAGCCCTTCGAGAACCGCCTGATCGTGCGCTATCGGATCGACGGCGTGCTGCACGAGGTGGAGTCGCCGCCGCGGCGCCTCTCCGCCGCCGTCATCTCGCGCGTGAAGATCATGGCGAGCCTCGACATCGCCGAGCGGCGCCTGCCGCAGGACGGGCGCATCAAGCTGCGCATCCAGGGCAAGGAGATCGACCTGCGCGTCTCGACGGTGCCGACGATGCACGGCGAGAGCGTGGTGATGCGCATCCTCGACAAGGGCGGCGTGCCGCTCAACTTCGAGTCGCTCGGCTTCGAGGGCGTGGCGATCGAGCGCTTCTCGGCGCTCCTCGACGAGCCCAACGGCATCATCCTCGTCACCGGCCCCACGGGAAGCGGCAAGACCACCACGCTCTATACCGCGCTCGACCGCCTGAACAAGCCGGACGTGAAGATCGTGACGGTCGAGGACCCGGTGGAATACCAGATGCCGGGCATCAACCAGATCCAGGTGAAGCCGCAGATCGACCTCACGTTCGCGAACGCGCTGCGCTCGATCGTGCGGCAGGATCCGGACATCATCATGGTGGGCGAGATCCGCGACGTGGAGACGGTGCGGATCGCCATGCAGTCGGCGTTGACCGGCCACCTGGTGCTTTCGACCGTCCACACCAACGACGCCCCGTCCACCATCAGCCGGTTGCTCGACATGGGGGCCGAGGATTACCTCCTCACCTCCACCGTGATCGGCGTGCAGGCGCAGCGCCTCGTGCGCACGCTATGCCCCAAGTGCCGCGAGCCGCACGCGGCGCTGCCCGAGGTGGTCGAGCAGATGGGGCTGCGCCGCTATATCACGCAGGGCGACGTCACCCTCTACAAGCCCGTCGGATGCCCCGAATGCGCCGGCACCGGATACTGGGGCCGGATCTGCATCATCGAGGTGATGACCATGACCGACAACCTGCGCTCGCTCATCATGCGCCATGCCACCGCGGGCGACCTGCGCGCCGCCGCGATCACGGAAGGCATGGAGACGATGTTCGAGAACGGCCTGCGCAAGGCGCTCGCGGGCGTCACCACGATCGAGGAAGTCCTGCGCGTCACGCGCGAGGACTGAGGCTCGCCGCCGGTGCCGTTCTACCAGTACAAGGCGGTGAATCCCGCCGGGGAAGTGCAGGAAGGCGTGCTCGAGGCCTCCAGCACGAGCGCCGCCGTCGCGCGCATCCAGTCCATGGGATTCATCCCGATCCGCGCCGAGGAAGCCGGTGCCGCCAAGGCGGCGGCCGCCGCGCCCGCGCGCCGCCCGCTCTTCTCGCGCCGCGGCGTCTCGCAGGACGACGTCACCGTGCTCACGCGCGAGCTCGCGACGCTGCTGCAGGCGGGCCTGCCGCTCGACCGCAGCTTCGAGATCCTCATCAACCTCGCTTCCAGCCCGAGGGTGGCGGAGCTGCTCTCGAAGCTGCGCAACGAGGTGCGCGGCGGCACCTCGCTCTCCAAGGCGCTGGAGGCGCAACGCGGCGTCTTCACGCGCTTCTACGTGAACATGATCCGCGCCGGCGAGGCGGGCGGAAGCCTGCCCAACGTGCTGGTCCGGCTCGCGGAGTACATGGAGCGCTCGAAGGCGCTGCGCGACAACGTGAAGGCTTCGCTCACGTACCCGGCGTTCCTCGCGGTGGTCTCGATCGTCGCGGTGGTGGTGCTGCTCGGCGCCGTCGTGCCGCGCTTCAAGCCGATCTTCGCCGGCGCCGGCAAGAGCATCCCGGTGATGACGCAGGTCGTGCTCTTCGCGGGCGATGCGATGCGCAACTACGGCTGGCTCATGCTGATCGGCGTCGCGCTCGTGGCGTATTTCCTCGCCATGCGCCTGCGCGATCCGGAAGCGCGCTACCGCTTCGACCGGCGGCTCGTCACCGCTCCCGTGGTGGGCGACCTCTTCGCGAAGGTGGAGATGGCGCGGTTCTCGCGCACGCTCGGCACGCTCCTCGGCAACGGCGTCACGCTGGTCGCCGCGCTCAACATCGTGCGCGAGACGATGGCCAACGCCTGGCTCGCGGAGGCGATCGGCGGGGTCGCGCGCGAGCTCAAGGAAGGCCGCGGCCTGGGCCGCCCGATGATGGAGACCGGCCGCTTCCCGATGCTCGCCGTGCACATGATCCTCGTCGGCGAGGAGACCGGGCGGCTCGACGACATGCTCATGCAAGTGGCCGAGACGTACGATCGCGAGGTCGAGGTGGCGATCCGCCGCGCCCTCGCGCTGCTGCAGCCGGTGGTGATCGTCCTGATGGCGCTCATCATCGGGTTCATCATCATCTCCATCCTTTCGGCGATGCTCTCCGTCTACGACATCCCGATCAGCTAGAAGAGGTTCCGATGACCCATTCCCGTTCCCGCCGCCAGCGCGGCTTCACGATCCTCGAGATCGTGATCGTCTTCATCCTGCTCGCCGGGATCATGGCCTTCATCGGGCCCAAGATCTTCGAGCAGATGGGGCGCGCCAAGTCGCAGGAAGCGCGCATCCGCATCCAGCACCTCGCGGGCCAGATCGAGATGTACAAGCTGGAGGTGGGGAAGCTCCCCGACAACCTCCAGGCGCTGCTGCAGGCGCCGCCCGGCACCGAGGGCAAGTGGAACGGCCCGTACGCGAAGCCCGACGACCTGAAGGACGCGTGGGGCAACGATTACCGTTACACGGTGCCCGGGCAGAACAAGCCGTTCGACCTGGTATCGCTCGGCGCCGATGGCAAGGATGGCGGCGAGGGCGAGAACCGCGACGTCTCGAACTGAGGCGCGCTCGCGCTTTCTTCCCGTGCGGAAGGCCTCGGGTTTCACGCTGCTGGAACTGGTCATCGTGCTCGCGATCGGCGTGGCGATCTACGCGCTGCTCCTCGGCGTTCCCATGCGCGGAGCGACGAGCGCCGACCTGAAATCGGCGGCTCGCACGCTCGCCTCCGGCCTGCGGCAAGCGCAGACCACCGCGATGGCCACCCGCCACGACGCCTCGCTCACGCTCGACCTCGAGGCGCGCGAGTTCATGCTCCCCGGCGACAAGAGCCCGCGCAAGCTCCCCAGCGACGTCGACCTCAAGCTCTATACCGCGGAGAGCGAGGTCACGAGCGAGCGCACCGGCGGCATCCGTTTCTATCCGGATGGAAGCTCGACCGGCGGACGCATCACGGTCTCCTCCGGCAAGCGCCAGTTCCTCGTCGACGTCGACTGGCTCACGGGGAGGGTCTCCATTGAGGACTAGAGGCGCGCATTCGGGGCCCCCGCCGTCGCGGGGGCGGCCTCGCTCCGCCGTACGCGAGGCCGGCTTCACGCTGATCGAGGTCGTGGTCGCCTTCGTGCTCCTCGGCCTGGTGCTCTCGACCGGCTTCGAGATCTTCTCGGACGGCATGTCGCGCGCCTCGCTGCTCGAGGAGCGCTCGCGCGCGCTCGCGGTCGCGCGCACGCAGCTATCCGACGCGGGGCTCGAGGAGCCGCTCAAGGAGGGAATGTTGCAGGGAGACGCGGCCGATCCGCGCTTCCACTGGACGACGACGGTCGTTCCATACGTGGCGCCGGATGCGCAGCCCGATCGTCCGATGCAGACCGCGTACGAGCTCTACCACGTCGAGGTGAGGGTCGACTGGCGCGGCTCCGACGGCAAGGACCATGCGCTCGCGCTTGCGACGCTGCGCCTCGGGAGCCGCGCGTGAGGCGGCGGGCGCAAGCGGGCTTCACGCTCATCGAGCTCGTGGTGGCGCTGGTGCTGCTCGGCGCGATGATGACGCTGCTCTACTCCGGCATCACCTTCGGTCTGCGCAGCTGGGACGCGGGAGACGTGAACGGCCGCCGCATGGCCGACCGGCGCATCGGCGAGAACTTCCTGCGCCGCGAGCTCGCGGAGACCTTCCCGATGCGCTGGAAGGATCCGATGGAGCTGCGCTTCGCGTTCGAGGGCGAGGCGCATGCGCTGCGCTTCGTGTCCTCGCGGCCGGCCGGGATCGCGCAGGGCGGCCTCGCGCTCGTGAGCATCGACGTCGAGGACGATCCCAAGCACCCGGGGACGACCAACCTCGTGATGCGTCGCGCGCTGGCCGACCCGGATGCGGCCGATTTCACTCCCCTCGCGCAGGCCGAGCCCTCGATCCTCGTCGAGGAAGTGCAGGAGGTGGAGTTCTCGTACTTCGGCTCGGAGAACGACTTCGCCGACCCGCGCTGGCTTCCCAGCTGGCCGTACAAGAGCCGGATGCCCGAGGCGGTGCGCGTGCGCATGAAGGCGGCGGACGGAACGCCGTTTCCCGACGTGCTGGTGAAGCTCGGCCTGGGCGAGGAGGCCGGCTGCCTGGAGACGTCGTTGCAGCGCGGTTGCCGCCCGCGGAGAACGTGATGCGCGGCGCACGGTCCCAGCGCGGCGTGGCGCTCGTGCTCGTGATGTGGGCGGCGATCCTCCTCGCGGTGGTCGCGTCGAGCTTCATCTTCGATCGGCGCACCGAGGCGATGATCATCGGCAACTCCGTATCGATGGCGCGCGCGCAGGCCGCCGCCGATGCGGGCGTGCAGCGCGCGGTGTTCGAGGCCTATCGCAACGACAATTCGGACCAGGCATGGAAACGCGACGGCACGGTGCACGAGTGGAGCTTCGACGGCATCCCGGTGCGGGTCGAGATGAGCGACGAGTCTGCTAAAATCGACATCAACACCGCTCCGGACGCGTTGTTGCGCGGCCTGTTCGTATCCGCCGGCCTCAAGGACGAGCAGGCCGATGCGCTGCTCGATGCGGTTCTCGACTGGCGCGACGCGGACTCGCTCAAACGGCTGCACGGCGCCGAGGAAGACGACTACAAGGCCGCCGGCCTTCCCTACCGACCCGCCAACGCGCCTTTCCAGGCGATCGAGGAGCTGCAGCTGGTGCTTGGAATGCGCCCCGAGGTCTATCGCCGCATCGCCCCGTCGATCACGATCTATTCCCGCCAGCCGGGTGTGAATCCCCAGGTCGCGTCGCGCGACGTGCTGCTCGCCATTCCCGGGTTGACTCCGGAGATCGTGGACGACTACATCGCGCGCCGTGAAGCCGCCCGCAGCGCGGGCGAGCCGCTTCCTCCCCTCACGCAGGCCGCCGGCTTCGCGGTGACGGGCTCGTTCGTGATCTCGATCCATTCGGAGGCGCGGCTGGACGACGGAACGTTCTTCGCGCGCGAGGCGGTCGCGCTGTTGCGGCCCGCGCCGCGCAAGCCCGTGACCTTCGTCGTATGGCGCGAATCGACCGAGCTTCCGCCGGCGATGCCGCCGGGCGAAAACGCCGAGGCCGCGCACTGATGGCTGCCACCGATCTTCCGGGCCCGCGTGCGGCGCCGCCGTGGCGCGTGCGGCTCGACGCGTTTTGGCGCTGGTGGACCGGCGAGTTGCGCGCCTTCGTCTACGAACGCTTCCCGGTGTTGCGCGGTGTCGCCGACGTGCCGCTGGTCGCCTTCGAGGGCGAGCAGCTGGTCCTCCTCGACGCGCCTCCCGCCGTCGGCGCCGATGCGCGCATCGAGCTCGCCGGCCTGGACCTGCCCCGCGTGCGCCTCGCGCTGCAGGCGCTGCTGCGGCGCGCGGGCGAAACGCGCGGGCGCGTGCGCCTGTGCCTCGGGCCCGGCGAAGCGCTGGTGCGTCGCGCCGCGATGCCGGCCGCCACCGAGGAGAACCTGGCGCAGGTGCTCGCGTTCGAGATGGACCGCCTCACGCCGTTCCGCGCGGAGGACGTCTACTTCGACTTCCGCGTCGTGGCACGCGACGCGGCTGCGGGGCAGATCGTGCTGCAGCTCGCGGTCGCGCGGCGCGACCTGGTGGACCCGCGCGTGCAGCGCCTGCGCGAGCTCGGCGCGAGCGTGCAGGGCGTGCTGGTGCGCGATGCGCACGGCGCCGGCGCGCTGCCGCTCGACCTGCTGCCGAGCGAGCAGCGCGGGCAGCGGGAGACCGCGCGCGAGCGGCTGGTGCAGCGCTCGCTCGTGGGCGCGGTCGCAGTCCTGCTCGCGCTCGCGCTGTTGATTCCCGCATGGCAGAAGCGCCAGACGATCATCGCCTTGCAGCCGCTCCTCGCCCGCGCGCAGCGGGAAGCGTCCTCGACCAATGCGATCGCGGACTCGATGCAGCGCCAGGTGGAGGACTACAACTTCATCGTCGGCCGCAAGCAGTCGCTCTATCCGGTGCTCGCCTACGTGGAGGAGGTGTCGCGCCTGCTGCCCGACACCACCTGGCTGCAGCAGATGCAGATCCGCTCGACGGGCAAGGTGCGAGAGGTGGAGATCACCGGGGAGACGACCTCGTCGTCGAAGCTGATCGAGATCCTCTCCAGGTCGGCGCTGCTCAAGAATCCGACGCCGCGCGGAACGATGACGCGCGGCTCCACGCCGAATTCCGAGCGCTTCATGATCCAGGCCGAGGCGCCGCCGCGCCCGCTGCCCGAGCCGGGGCCGATCCTCTCGAGCTCCGCGCCCGCCGCGTCGCGACCGCCGCCGCAAGCGCAGCCCGCAGCGCGCCGTCCGCCCGCGAATGGCGCCGCGGCTTCGTCCGCCGCGCAGGCGAAGCCGACGCCCGCGGCGAAGCCGGCCCCCGCCTCCGCGCCCGCGCACGCGGCGCAACCGGCGTTCGGTCCGCCGCGCGAGGCGCCAGACCATGCGCCGCAACCGGCCTTCGGCCCGCCGCGCGAGGCGCCGGCCGGGACCGCGCCGAAGGCCGTGAAATGAACGCGCCCTTCCGCCTCGCCGCCGACCCCAGGCGCGGCCGCGCGCTCGCGCTGGGGATCTTCATCGCGGCCGTGATCGCGGTCGTCGTGGCGATCGCCGTTCCGGTCTGGCTGCTCAACCGGCACTACGACACGGCCCTCGCCGAGGGTCTCGACAAGCTGGATCGCTACCGCCGCATCGCCAGCACCCGCACGCAAGTCGTGCGCGAGAACGAGGCGATGGCCGCGCGTGACCCGCACAGCTTCTACCTGCGGGCGGGCGGCGCGGCGCTCTCGGCCGCGCAGGCGCAGGAAGCGATCCGTGCGCTGGTCGAATCGAGCGGCGGGCGGCTCATCACGATCGGCGCCCCGGTCACGCACGACGATGGCCGCTATCGCCAGGTGAGCATCAACGTGCAGCTCACCGCCAACATCTTCGCGCTCCTCAAGATCCTGGGGTCCGTCGAGAGCAACGCGCCGTATCTCTTCGTCGACAACGCGACGATTCGCACGCAGGTGCCGGCCACGTTCCGGCCCCCGGCCGGCGCGGAGCCGGAAATGTTCGTGCAGTTCGACGTGTACGGATACTCGCTGGGGGGCGCGAAGTGAACGCCTTCCTGCGGCAGCCGACGATCGCCTCGCTCGCGGTGCTCGCCGCGATCCTGGTGGCGGCCATCGGTCTGGAGACCGGGTTCGGCACGCGCCTCGGCCCGACGATCCCGGCGGGCGTTTCCAAGCGCGCCGTGCCGAACGAGGCGAAGCTGCTGCCGGCGCCGGCGCCGATCGATCCGGCGACGACGTACACCGAAATGGTGGCGCGTCCGCTCTTCACGCCCACGCGGCGCCCGGCGCCCGCCGCGGAGCCGGCGGCGGAGGCCAGTTTCAAGCGCGGCCAGTACGTGCTCCAGGGCGTGATCATCGCGGCCGGCATGAAGATCGCGATGCTGCGCGAGAAGGCGACGGGCAAGGTCCACCGCGTCGAGGAGGGCCACGATCTCGCCGGCATGAAGCTCGCCGAGGTGAAGCCCGACTCGGTGACCCTCGCCGCGGGCAAGGAGCAGGAGGTGCTGCCCCTGCAGGTGCTCAAGCAGCCGGCCGCGGCGGGCGCGGCGACGCCCGAAGGCCCGTTCAGTGCCCACGTCGGGCCGAGGAACCCCGCCGCGCCGCCGCCACCCAACGCGCCCGCCCACGCGCC
The DNA here is from genome assembly GCA_035605915.1 of Usitatibacter sp. Lineage (GTDB taxonomy): Bacteria > Pseudomonadota > Gammaproteobacteria > Burkholderiales > Usitatibacteraceae > Usitatibacter. Next base: position 2,597 of record DATNGJ010000069.1, on the reverse strand, counting down.
GGAGCCCGCTTTCGGGCCGCCGCGCGAGGCGCCCGCGCAGAACCCCGAGCCGGGAGCGCTGCCTCAGGCAACGACGCGACCGCTCACCCCCGAAGAACTGCTCGCGCGCCGACGTGCACGGCGGGCTCAACAGGAACAGTGAGCGACTAACATGGCCGTGCCTTTTCGAGACCACGACAAGCAAGTTGTGATGCGCTTCGCGTTCGACACACTGCAGCACGGCATCGGCATCGCCGCGGGCGTGTTCGCCCTGCTGCTCGCCGGATGCTCGTTGCTTCCGCCGAGCCTGCACAAGGAAGCCGCCGAGCCGGCCGCCGCCGAGAAGGCACCGTTCGGTCCCGTGGCGCCGCCCCCCGCGGCGAGCGCGGCGACTGCGCCCCCGCCGCGGGCGGAGGCGAAGGTCTACAAGGGCACCGGCAACTTCGTGAACCCGGCGCCGCCGCGCCCTGCAGGTCCTCCGGGCCCGGAGGAGGCGAGCCTCAACTTCGAGGCGCTCGACGTGCGCGAGGTCGCCAAGGTGATCCTGGGCGATTACCTCAAGCAGTCGTACACCGTGCATCCGCAGGTGCAGGGAACGGTCACGTTCCGCACGGTGAAGCCGATCCCGATCAAGGACCTGCTGCCGACGCTCGAGATGCTGCTGCGCCAGAACAACGCCGCGGTCGTGCACGAGGACGGCATCTACAAGATCCTGCCGATCAACCTGGTGCGCGGCTCCGTCACACCGCAGCTCGGCGGCGGCACCATGCCGATCGCGGCGGGGTTCTCGGTCCTGGTCGTGCCGCTCAAGTACGTGGGCGCGCGCGAGATGGCACGCATCCTCGAGCCGTTCGCACCGCCCGACACGGTGCGCGTCGACGAGGTCCGCAACCTCGTCATCCTCGCGGGAGGCGAGCGGGAGCTGCGCCACCTCGTGGACACGATCGACCTCTTCGACGTGGACTGGCTGTCGGGCTACTCGATCGGGCTCTTCCCGATCCACACGGCGGACGTGAAGTCGCTGGTGGCGGATCTCGACAAGATCTTCGGCACGGCGGCGCAGAGCCCGCTCGCCGGCGTCGTGCGCGTGATCCCGATCGAGCGCCTCAATGCCTTGCTCGTGGTCACCACGCAGCCGAAATACCTCGACGTCGCGAAGAGCTGGATCGACCGCATCGACCAGGCGGGCGCCACGTCGAACGGCTCGCGCTTCTACGTGTACCAGGTGAAGAACGGCAAGGCCGAGAGCCTCGCGCAGCTCATCGGCGACCTCTTCTCGACACGGCGCACGACCACCAGCGCTCCCTCGCTCGCGCCGGGCGCGCGTCCCGCGCAGCTCACGAGCTCCACCTTCGGCCAGATCACGCCGCCTTCGACGACCAGCACCACCGTGACGCCCGCGCCGTCGGCCACGTTCTCGCTTCCGGGCGGCACGGCGGCCACCACGAGCGAGGTGCGCGTGATCGCGGACAAGGACACCAACTCGCTCCTCATCCTCGCCACGCCTTCCGATTACGAGACGATAGAGAATGCATTGCGGCAGCTCGACGTGGTGCCGCGCCAGGTGCTGGTCGAGGTGCTGCTCGCCGAGGTGACGCTCACCGACAACCTGAGCCTCGGCCTCGACTACTTCATCCACACGCGAAACAACACGTCCGGCTCGCTCAACATCGGGGGCGCGCTTCCCGCCTCGCCCACGGGCACGGTGCCCGGGTTCAACGGACTGCAGCTCATCAACTTCAGCGGCGCGGAAGTGCGTGCGGTGCTGAATGCCCTCGGCAGCGACGGCAAGGCGCGGATCCTCGCCTCGCCGCAGATCATGGTGCTCGACAACCAGAAGGCGCAGATCAAGGTGGGCGACCGCATCTCGGTGCAGACCTCGGCGCAGACCGGCGTGAGCACGGGCACCGGCGTACTGAACAGCTTCCAGTACCTCGAGACCGGCGTGCTCCTCGCGGTGACGCCGCGCATCAACTCGGGCGGCCTCGTCACGCTCGACGTCGACCAGGAAGTGAGCGTCCCCGACCCGAACAGCACCAGCGCCAGCAACCCGAACCCGAACGTGAACTCGCGCTCGGCGCAGACGAGCGTGGTGGTGCATTCGGGCGAATCGATCGTCCTGGGCGGCCTCATCAACGACCAGCTCAACACCAGCTCGTCGGGCATTCCGCTGCTTTCCAAGATCCCGGTGCTCGGTGCCCTGTTCGGCACCCAGGGCTACCAGCGGACCCGGACGGAGCTGGTGCTCATCATCACGCCGCGCATCGTGAGCGACTCGACGCAGGCACGCGAGGTGACCCTGGAGCTGCGCAAGAAGCTGCCCGCGCTGGAGTCGATGCTGCCCAAGCCCAAGGACCTTCCGTTGCCTCCTCCGGACGTCGCTCCGAGAGGGAAATAAGCACACCGGAACAGGGGCTGTGGCGAGGCTGAATCCTTATTGTAAACAGCGGCTTTCCCTTGGAACTTCAAGTGGGTTGTTGCAGAAACGACACACTGTTGTAAAAACCTTTCGATTTTGTTTGACGCGGAGATTCAACTTGAATAGTCTTTGGGCGCATCACGAGGCGGAAATGGCCGTTTCGTCGACGTGGATGAAGGTTGCGAGGCTCTCTCTGGTG
>DATNGJ010000068.1:0-18721 GCA_035605915.1 Usitatibacter sp. | reverse complement strand
CCTTCTGGTCGTCGTACCAGATCCTCGCGCCCTTCCTCGGGACCACGGTCTTGATCGAGAGCGCGTACTTCATCTCGGTCGGCTTGAAGATTCCCCGCTGTGGATTGATGAGCGGGATTCGCTCGCCCCGAAACTCGAAGCCGCGCGCTAGATCTTCGGAGGTCAGCGGATCGCGCAGCTCGAGCATCCGACGCACCTGGATGAATGCCGCGGTGCGGATTTGCTGGTCGAGGTCGTCGCTGATTGGCATTCTGGTGATCCTGCAAGCGCGGGCTTAGCTCGATCGCTGAGGCATCGTGAACCTGCAATTCGGAAAGCGGACGCATCCCCAGAACTTCTCTCCGGTCTTCTGCGCCACGCGCTCGACCATCTTGATTCCGCAAGAAGGGCAGGTCGGCGTCATGAAGTCGCCGGCCGTGGCCAACTGAAGGAGCGCCGCCTGGTCTTCGGGACGAGTGGCCGCGATCTTCCGAAGCAGGTCGTCGCCATCGATCAGGTCGATGTGGTTTGCGGCTGCGAACTGCCGCGCCTCGGCCGTGTAGGCACTCGTCGTGACGAACACGCCTTCCGGAACGCGCGCGGCGGTCATCACGCCGAGCAGCTCGCGAATCGCCTTGATGCCGACCGTGTAGGTCCTCCACGCCTTGCATTGGGCCACGATGGCCGGAACGCTCGATCCTTCGGCAGAAAGGTGGATGTCGACGCCTCCATCGGCTCCTTCGCGTGCGACCTTCGTCTTGAAGCCCAGGGTTTCGAAGTACGCCGCGCACAGGAGCTCGAACCGCTTCCATTCGAGCGCGTACAGCAAGTCCTTGCTCCAGCGACTGGTATCCAGGGGAGGACGGACCTCCTCGGTCTTCGAGACGTCCTTCCAGGTGTCGTACAGATCATGATCCGCCTCCTGCGACTCCGCATCGTCCGTCGGCTCACGCGTGGAATTCGTGCTCCCTGGTTTCGGCGATGGGTACGAAGGCTCGACTCGTTTCCGGCTTACTTGCCTGACTGCCGAGATCGCCGCAGCGATGAGGAAGACGAGTGGAGCGAGCAGCTGACCGACGGTACCGATGACAACCAACCACAGATTGCTGACTACCGCGGGCGCCGTGTGCGCGGCGGTCCTCATTCCCGCGAGCCAGTGGAACAATCCGAAAGATATCGCCGCCAGAAGCAGGCAGGCCCACCACGGCAGCATTGCGGCAACCGTGATGGCGTCTTCGAGAAATGAGGTCTTCGGCTTTCGTCTCATCGGTGGAGGGCAGTGTAGACCCGTTGTCGTTTCGCTTCCTCATCCGTTCGAAGAGAATGGCCCATGCCCCGCATCCGAATTATCTCCGGCGGCCAAACCGGCGTCGATCGAGCCGCCCTCGATGCGGCGCTCGACTGCGGCCTCGCGATCGGCGGCTGGTGTCCGAAGGACCGGCGCGCAGAGGATGGCGTCATCGCGGAGCGCTATCCGCTCGTCGAGACGCCGTCGAAGCGCTACGGCGAGCGCACGAGGTGGAACGTCCGTGGATTCCCGCCTACGCGGGAATGACGGGGTAGGGCGAACTCTCGGGCGGTTCCCGGCTCACGGCCGATGCGGCGCGCTCCGCTGCGAAGCCGCTTCTCGTGGGCCGGCTCGATCTCTACGACACCGTGCGGGCCGTCGAGGAATTCGTCGAGGCGCATCGCGTGCGGACGTTGAACGTCGCGGGGCCGCGCGAGTCGCGATGTCCGGAGATTCATGCGTCATCCTGCACCGCGCGGAAACGTTGAATTTGAAGGACGGCTCGTGGCGATATGTTGCGCATACCCAAATTGGGTAGTAGAATACCCGAAATGGGTAGAAAGCCAAATAAGCGCACGGCCGGATCGGGACTGGCAGACGCGCTCTTCTCCCGCACGCAGCAAGCCGTGCTCGGTCTCCTCTTCGGGCAGCCGGATCGCAGCTTCTACGCGACGGAGATCATCACCAAGGTGCGGGCGGGATCGGGGGCGGTGCAGCGCGAGCTCGCCCGATTGGAGGGGAGCGCCCTTGTGACCGTGCGTCGGCTCGGTACGCAGAAGCACTACCAGGCCAACCCCGATTCGCCGCTCTTCGCGGAGCTTTGCTCGATCGCGCAGAAGACCGTCGGGATCGCGGAGCCGCTGCGGCGGGCGCTGGGAACGCTTGCGAGAGAAATCGTTGCTGCGTTCATCTTCGGCTCCCTGGCCAAGCGAAGCGACACGGCGTTAAGCGACATCGACATCATGATCGTCAGCGATTCGCTCACTTATGCGGACGCGTTTTCGGCGCTCGAGGACGCCACGCGCGACCTCGGCCGCCCGATCAATCCCACGGTGTACACACGAAGCGAATGGACGAAGCGCCTGAAGGAGCGCAACTCGTTCGCGGTCCGCGTGATGGAGCAACCGAAGATCTGGCTCTTCGGCTCCCCGGATGATCTCCGCGCTTGAAAAGCTCGTCGGAGTGGGGAAACCGCTCGCGAAGTAGCCGCCCGATGCGCGCGAGTTCGAGCGCCTGAGAAGCGCGGCGATGGCGCGGCTCGCCGACGCGGGGAACTCCGCGAACTCGATCGAGAGCCGGTTCGATCTCGCTTACAACGCCGCCCACGGGCTTTGTCTCGCGGCACTGCGTTGGCACGGCTATCGCGCCAATCATCGCTACATCGTCTTCCAGGCGCTGCCACACACGCTCGGACTCGGGCCGGAGGTGTGGCGTGTTCTCTCCAAATGCCACGACATCCGCAATGTCGGCGAGTACGAAGGTGACTTCGACATCGACGAGCGGCTGGTCGAGGGGCTCGTGACGGCGTGTCGGGCGGTGGCGGAGAAGGTGACGGCGCTGAAGCCGCCATAGCGGGGCTTCATCCTTCGCGAGGGCTCATGACGGCACTCCATCGTCAACCGGCCCAGCCCTTGGCCTTCTTGATCGCCGCCTTCGCCTCGTCCCACGCGGCCAGGTCGCGGCTCATCCGCGCTTCGAGCGTCTGCGGCGAGCAACCGCGATCCGGCTGCGCTTCCGGCCCGATCGGCGCCGACCTGGGCGGCGACTGGCCGTACACGGCCACCATCCGCCCGCGGTTGGATTCGACATACCCCTCGATGTGCGCGGCGTCGTCGAGCCCGGAGCAGCACCGGAAGCTCTCGCCGTACAGCTCGAAGCATGTGCCATCCGTGAACACGAGGAAGACCTGCTGCGGCGGTGGCCGCTCGCTTTCGGCGACGACCACCCCGGCGATGCGCTTCCCGACGACGTACCGCAGGCCGTTCTTCATGGGTGGATCCCGGTCCGTTGCGTCGATTGGCGCGCCCGCGATGACGAGCTCGGCCACTGCGCGCGGGATGGCGAGCGGAAGCGATGCCCCACCGTCACCACCGCATCGTCCTCCGCGACGATGGCGTAGGCGTTGAAATAGCGTTCGAAGCGCCGAAACGCCTCGCGGCCGAGCGTACGCAGCACCTGCCTTCGCGCGCGCTTGTCGAAGCGCACGATCGTGCAGCCGCGGTGGTCGTGCGTCTCGCGGCCGAAATCGAGCAGCAGCTCGAGGGCGTCTTTGGTGATCCCGCGCTGCTGCATGCGCGCGCGGGCGTGGTCCGTGAGGGACGGGTGCATGGCGGCCTCCGATCGTTCCCGCCGCCGATGGATTCCCGCCTGCGCGGAAATGACGACCCCTGGGCGGGAAGTCATGACGGCAGGGTAGGGGACGCCAGGCTCAGGGCGTGAGCCAGGGGATCCCGCGAATGCAAATCGCGATTTGAGGGCACCATAGGATCGATTCCCGCACACCGCTCATGGAGGCCGCCATGGACCCCGTCGTTCATTTCGAGATGCCGTACGAATCCGCCGATCGCGTGGCGAAGTTCTACGAGGCCGTGTTCGGCTGGAAGATGCAGCCCATGGGCCCGCAGATGGGCGGCTACGTGCTCGCAGGCACCGGCGCCACCGGCGCCGACGGCCGCCCGAAGGAGCCCGGCGTCGGGGCTTACGTCTCGTTCGTGGACACCGAGGGCAACCGCGCGAGCCTGCTGCAGCCGCTGCCGATGGCGAAGACTTGACCCGGTCCGCGCACTACGACGCCGTCGTCATCGGCGCCGGCGCGGCGGGCATGATGTGCGCGGCCACCGCGGGGCAGCGCGGCCTGCGCGTGCTGCTCGTCGACCACGCCGCCAAGATCGGCGAGAAGATCCGCATCTCCGGCGGCGGGCGCTGCAACTTCACCAACGTGGGCGCCGACCACGGCGATTACCTCTCGGCCAATCGCGACTTCGCCCGCTCCGCGCTCGCGCGCTACACGCCGCGCGATTTCCTCGCGCTCGTGGAGCGGCACGGCATCGCGTGGCACGAGAAGACGCTGGGCCAGCTTTTCTGCGACGAGTCTTCGCGGCAGGTCATCGACATGCTGCGGGCCGAATGCGACGCGGGCGGCGTCGAGTTATGGCAGCCGGGCGAGGTGCGATCCGTGCGGCGCGCGGACGACGGCTTCGACCTCGAGACCTCGCGCGGCGCTGTGGAGGCAGCGAGCGTCGTCGTCGCGACCGGCGGGCTCACGGTGCCGAAAATCGGCGCCTCGCCCTTCGCCTATCGCATCGCCGAGCAGTTCGGGCTCGCCGTCATCGCGCCCAAGCCGGCGCTGGTGCCGCTCGCGTTCGAGCCGGAGTTCCTCGCGCGCTACGGCGAGCTCGCGGGCGTGTCGCTCGAGGTCGAGGTCCGATGCGCGGGCGGCCGCTTCCGCGAGAACCTGCTCTTCACGCACCGCGGCCTCTCGGGTCCCGCGATCCTTCAGATCTCCTCGTACTGGCAGCAGGCCGGCGCGGCGGAGCCGATCCACGTCGATCTGCTTCCCGGCACCGATGCGCGCGCGTGGCTCTTCGAGCGGCGCCGCTCGCGAGAGCTTCCCGCCACGGTGCTCGCCGAGCGCCTGCCCGCGCGCTTCGCCCAGCAATGGTGCGCGGAGCATCGATTGGTTTCCCCTATGGCCCAGCTCGGCGATCGCGCGCTGGAAGCGGCGGCGCGCGAGCTCGCCGATTGGCAGCTGCGTCCCTCCGGAACGCTCGGCTACAACAAGGCGGAAGTGACGCTGGGCGGCGTCGATACGCGGGGCCTGTCGTCGCGCACCATGGAGGCGCTCGACGTGAAGGGCCTCTACTTCATCGGCGAGGCGGTGGACGTCACGGGCCACCTCGGCGGATACAACTTCCAGTGGGCCTGGGCCTCGGGACGCGCGGCTGGAGATGCCGTCACTTCGACGTCGGAAAGCGCCGCGGCACCGTCGCGAGCACCAGCAGGATCGCCACCGCCACGAGGCCCATGCCGATGAAGAGGTTGCGCGTCGCGATCGCGATCGAGTGGCGCAGGTACGTCTCGGCCGCCGTGTTGCCGTGGGCCGTGTGCAGGAAATCGATCACGCCGTCGACGCCCTGCGGCAAGCGGCCGCGCAGCGAGGCCGGCGCATCGGCGAGGCGCGCCGCCACCGCGCCGTTGAAGACCGCGCCGAACACCGCGGCGCCGAGGCTCTGGCCGAGGTAGCGCGAGAACATGTTGGCCCCGGTCACCACGCCGCGCTGCTCCCAGCCCACCACCGATTGCACGCCCACCAGCACCGGCGTGGAGAGGAGCCCGAAGCCCGCGCCGAGCACCACCTGGTTCGGCACCACCGCCCACACCGGCTGCGGCTCGGGCAGCAGCGCGAAGGTGAGCGATGCGATGGCGACGAGCCCCGCGCCCACGAGCGCGGTGTCGCGAAAGCCGATGCGCAGATACAGCCGCCCCGAAAGGGTCGACGCGGTCGGCCATCCGATGCTCATGCTCGCGAGCACGAACCCGGCGGCCACGGCGCCCAGCCCCTGCACGGTCTGCGAGAACGTCGGCAGGTACGCGTTGGGCGCCATCATCACGAGGCCCATTCCCAGCATCGCGACGTTGGATCCGGCGATCACGCGGCGGCGCCAGAGCCAGCCCGGCATCACCGGCTCCGCGGCGTGGCGCTCCACCCATACGATCGCGGCGGCGAGGAGCGCCGTCACGCCGAACACGACGAGGCTGGGCGCCGAGAGCCACGGCCACGCCTGGCCGCCCTGCAGCAGGCCGAAGATCAGCAGCCCCACGCCGGCCAGCACCAGCACGCAGCCCGCGTAGTCGATGCGCGGGCGGCGCGGCTGGAACGACTCGTGCAGGAAGATGCGGATGAGCGCCAGCGATGCCGCGCCGATCGGCAGGTTGATGACGAAGATCCACCGCCACGACGCGTACTCGGCGAACGTCCCGCCCAGCAGCGGCCCGGCGATCGCGGCCATCCCCCAGACGCTCGAGAACCAGCCCTGGATCGCGGCGCGCTCGCGCACCGAGTAGAGGTCCCCCGCGATGGTCCACACCGTCGCCATGATCGCGCCGGCGCCCAGGCCCTGCATGCCGCGAAAGGCGATCATCGACGTCATGTTCCACGCCGCCGAGCACGCGACCGATCCGCCGAGGAAGACGAGCGTCCCGGTGGTGAGAATGGCCTTGCGGCCGAACTGGTCGCAGAGCTTGCCGTAGATCGGGATGGTCACCGTCTGCGCGAGCAGGTAGATCGAGAACACCCAGCTGAACTTGCGGAAGCCGCCCAGCTCCGCGACGATCTGCGGGATGGCGGTGGAGACGATCGTCGTGTCCATCGCCGCGAGCATCAGCGTGCACATCAACGCGGCGAGGACATAGCGCCGCGAATCCGGGCTCGCGCGCTCCCGGGGCGGTGAAGGCTGGGGCATCCCGTGAGTATAATTTGAGCTTCACCGCCGGATCGCACCATGCCGCAGACCCTCTACGAAAAGCTCTGGTCCTCCCACGTCGTCCGCGAGGAAGCGGACGGCACGGGATTGCTCTACATCGACCGCCACGTCGTCCATGAAGTGACGAGCCCGCAGGCCTTCGAGGGCCTGGAGGTCGCGCATCGCAAGCCCTGGCGCGTGGAATCGATCGTCGCGACCGCGGACCACAACGTCCCAACCACCCCCAACCGCGCCGAGACCGGCATCGCCGATCCCGTCTCGCGCCTGCAGGTGGAGACGCTCGACCGCAACGTCGACAAGTTCTCGGTCAAGACCTACTTCGGCATGAAGGACCAGCGCCAGGGCATCGTGCACGTGATCGCGCCGGAGCAGGGCGCGGTGCTGCCCGGCATGACCGTGGTGTGCGGCGATTCGCACACCAGCACCAACGGAGCGTTCGCGGCGCTCGCGTTCGGCATCGGCACGAGCGAGGTGGAGCACGTGCTCGCCACGCAGACCATCGTCCAGCGCAAATCGAAGACGCTGCTCGTGAAATGCGACGGTGCGCTGCCGGCGGGCGTGACGGCGAAGGACTTGGTGCTCGCGGTGATCGGCAGGATCGGCACCGCGGGCGGCACCGGCTACGCGATCGAGTTCGGCGGCTCCACGGTGCGCTCGCTCTCGATGGAAGGCCGCATGACGATGTGCAACATGGCGATCGAGGCGGGCGCGCGCGCCGGCATGGTCGCGGTGGACGAGAAGACCATCGAGTACCTGCGCGGCCGTCCCTACGCGCCGCGCGGCGAGCAGTGGGATCGCGCCGTCGCCTACTGGAAGACGCTGGTGTCGGATCCGGGCGCGCGCTTCGACAAGGTGGTCGAGGTCGATTCCACGCGGTTGAAGCCGCAGGTCACCTGGGGCACCTCGCCCGAGATGGTGGTCTCGATCGAGGACCGCGTGCCCGATCCGGAGGGCGAGAAGGACCCGGTGAAGCGCGACGCGATGGAACGCGCGCTTACCTACATGGGCCTCGAGCCCAACACGCCGATCACCGCGATTCGGGTCGACAAGATCTTCATCGGCTCGTGCACCAACTCGCGCATCGAGGACCTGCGCGCGGCCGCGAAGGTGGTGAAGGGCAAGCGCGTCGCTTCCAGCGTGCGCCAGGCGCTGGTGGTGCCGGGCTCGGGCCTCGTGAAGGCGCAGGCCGAGAAGGAAGGCCTCGACCGCGTGTTCAAGGAGTCGGGTTTCGAGTGGCGCGACGCCGGCTGCTCGATGTGCCTCGGCATGAACGACGACCGTTTGTCGCCCGGCGAGCGTTGCGCCTCCACCTCCAACCGCAACTTCGAAGGCCGCCAGGGCGCGGGCGGCCGCACGCACCTCGTGAGCCCAGAGATGGCGGCCGCCGCGGCGATCGCGGGGCACTTCGTCGACATTCGGCGCGGGTAGGCTGCGGGTGGCCGCGTGCGGGTGGCGGCATAGTCGATACAACGCGATTTGCACGCGGCGGACGACAACTGCGGGATCCGCGATGCCCAACGGGTGGCGTGCTGCCCTCAGGGCTCGCAATTCGACTCGATGGTCTCGTCCTCGTCGATCTCGACGATGCACTCGAGGCCATCGGGTGCGGGCAAATGCAGGTGAAGCGGGCGCATCACGAGCTCCGTGCGGCCGCCCGTGGCGCGCATCGTCTCGGCGATGCACCAGCCGTCCTGCTCGCGCAAGCCGCGCTCGTCCATCTCCCGGCGCAGGTATGCGCGCGCCTGCTCGCAGCGTTCGGCGAAGGTCTGGGCCAGGTCGAGTTCGTTTCCCATACGCGAACCATACCCGTGGCGCGCGGCCGCCTAATGCAGGCGAGGCGGACCGGATGGCGTAATCCGCCGGCAGTGCCGACTGTAGGAGATGCAGCGGCCGAACGTGGCTCGCCGCCCGCTATAATCGTTGTTTCCCCGCGCGCCGCATCGCTACCCGCATCTTCCATGGAGAAATTCACCGTCCACACCGGGCTCGTGGCCCCGCTCGACCGCGAGAACGTCGACACCGACGCGATCATCCCGAAGCAGTTCCTCAAGTCCATCAAGCGCACGGGCTTCGGGCCGCATCTCTTCGACGCGTGGCGCTACCTGGACGTCGGCGAGCCCGGCATGGACCTCGGCAAGCGCAAGCCCAACCCGGACTTCGTGCTGAACCAGCCGCGCTACAAGGGCGCGACCATCCTCCTCGCGCGCAAGAACTTCGGCTGCGGCTCCTCGCGCGAGCATGCGCCGTGGGCGCTGCAGCAGTACGGCTTCAAGGCGGTCATCGCGCCCTCGTTCGCCGACATCTTCTTCAACAACTGCTTCAAGAACGGGCTGCTCCCGATCGTCCTGCGCGACTTCCAGGTCGACCACCTCTTCAACGAGGTCGCGGCGAAGATCGGCTACCAGCTCACCGTCGACCTGCCCGCGCAGACCGTCACCGCCGCGGGCGAGAAGCCGATGAACTTCGACGTCGACCCGACCGCCCGGCAGAACCTCGTGAACGGCTGGGACGAGATCGGCCTCACGCTGCGGCACGCGGACGAGATCCGCGAGTACGAGGAGAAGCGCAAGCGCTCCGAGCCGTGGATCTTTTCGTGATCCGCAATCGTCATCCCCGAGTCGTCGGGGATCCGCCGACGTGAAGATCGCGCTCCTCGCCGGCGACGGGATCGGCCCGGAGATCATGACCGAAGCCGTGCGCGTGCTCGACGCCCTGCGCGGCGAGGGCCTCGCCATCGAGACCGAAGCGGCGCTGGTGGGGGGCGCCGCCTACGACGATGGCGGCGATCCGCTGCCCAGATCCACGCTCGAGCTCGCCAGGGAGGCGGATGCCGTGCTCTTCGGCGCGGTCGGCGGCCCGAAGTACGACGCCCTCCCGCGTCCCAGGCGTCCGGAAGCCGCGATCCTGGGCCTGCGCAAGGAATGCGACTTCTTCGCGAACCTTCGCCCGGCGACCGTCTTCCCCGAGCTCGCCGGCGCTTCCAGCCTCAAGCCCGAGATCGTGAGCGGCCTCGACATCGTGATCGTGCGCGAGCTCACCGGCGACATCTACTTCGGCCAGCCGCGCGGCGTGACGGGCGAGAAGGGGAGCCGCGAAGGCTTCAACACGATGCGCTACACCGAGCCGCAGATCCGCCGCATCCTGGAGGTCGGCTTCAAGACCGCCCGCGCCCGCGGCAAGCGCCTCACGAGCGTCGACAAGATGAACGTGCTCGAGACCACCCAGCTCTGGCGCGACGTTGCGGACGAAATGGCACCGGAATACTCCGACGTCGCCCTTTCGCATATGCTTGTGGATAACTGCGCGATGCAGCTCGTGCGCAACCCGCGCCAGTTCGACGTGATCGTGACCGGCAACATGTTCGGCGACATCCTCTCCGACGAGGCCTCGATGCTCACGGGGTCCATCGGCATGCTGCCCTCGGCCTCGCTCGACGCGAACGGCAAGGGGCTGTACGAGCCCATCCACGGCTCGGCGCCGGATATCGCGGGCAAGGGCCTCGCGAACCCGCTCGCGATGATCCTCTCGACGGCGATGATGTTCCGCTACACGTTCGGCAAGGCCGCGATCGCCGAGCGCATCGAGAAGGCGGTGCGCTCGGCGCTCGCCGCGGGCCTGCGCACCGGCGACATCGCGGAGAAGGGCGGCAAACCGGCCACCACCGTGGAGATGGGCACGGCGGTGGTGAAACACCTCTGAGGACGGGAAGGATCATGACGAAGGTTGGATTCATCGGTTGGCGCGGCATGGTGGGCTCGGTGCTCCTCGAGCGCATGCGCGAGGAGCGGGATTTCGACGCGATCGATCCCGTGTTCTTCACCACCTCGAACGTCGGCGGCCCGGGCCCGAGCGTGGGCAAGCCCGTGGCCGCGCTCAAGGACGCGAACGACGTCGCCGAGCTCAAGCGCTACGACATCCTCGTGAGCTGCCAGGGCGGCGACTACACCCATGCGATCCATCCGAAGCTGCGCGCCGCCGGCTGGGACGGCTACTGGATCGACGCCGCCTCCGCGCTTCGCATGGACCAGGACGCCGTCATCATCCTCGACCCGGTGAACCAGCCCGTGATCGACCGCGCGCTCGCGCAGGGCGTGAAGGACTACATCGGCGGCAACTGCACCGTGAGCCTCATGCTGATGGCGATCGACGGCCTGCTGCGCGCCGACCTCGTGGAGTGGGTCAGCGCGATGACCTACCAGGCGGCCTCCGGCGCCGGCGCGCAGAACATGCGCGAGCTGCTGCAGCAGATGGGCGAGGTGCACTACGCCGCGAAGACGCTGCTCGAGGATCCCGCCTCCGCGATCCTCGAGATCGATCGGGAGGTGGCGGGGATCCTGCGCGACGACCGATTCCCCACCGAGCACTTCGGCGTGCCGCTCGCCGGAAGCCTCTTGCCGTGGATCGACAAGGACCTCGGCAACGGCCAGAGCCGCGAGGAATGGAAGGGCCACGCCGAGAGCAACAAGATCCTCGGCCGCTCGGGCGATCGCGAGGTCGCGGTGGACGGCCTGTGCGTGCGCGTGGGCGCGATGCGCTGCCACAGCCAGGGCCTCACCATCAAGTTGAAGCGCGACATCCCGCTCGAGGAGGTCGAGAAGCTCCTCGCGAGCGCCAATCCGTGGGTCAAGGTCGTGCCCAACCAGCGCGAGGAAACGCTGCAACGCCTCACGCCGGTCGCCGTCACCGGCACGCTGGACGTGCCGATTGGACGCTTGCGCAAGCTGCGCATGGGCGGCGAGTATCTTTCGGCTTTCACCGTCGGCGACCAGCTCCTGTGGGGAGCGGCCGAGCCGCTGCGGCGCATGCTGGGAATCCTGCTCGAGGCCCGGGTCCCGGCGCGCGCCGCCGCCTAGGCCCCCGAACGGCGTTTCAAGGAGCAAAATACGCTTGAATGTCGACCCGTTCTGGCGGTAATGTGAAGAACCGGTTGAGGTTGCAACAATAAACCCCTGATGTTACGCTGCATTTCAACGGTCATCGGGGCGGGGATGGGAGAACGATGAAGATCATCAAAAGCGGCGTTGCGATCGCGCTCGTGCTGAGCGCTTCGCTCGCGGCGCAAGGCGCGGGGCTCGGCAAGCTGACCGTCAATTCCGCGCTCGGCCAGACGCTCGACGCCGAGATCGATCTGGTGGCCACCGAGCCCGGTGAAGCCGAGGTCATGAACGCACGCGTCGCGCCGGTCGAGTCGTATCGCGACGCCCGCATCGAGTATTCCCCTCTGCTGCGCCTGCTGCGCTTCTCCGTCGAGAAGCGCTCCAACGGAACGTCGTATCTCAAGATCACCAGCGTGGGCCCGATCAACGAGCCGTTCCTCGATGCGCTCGTGGAAGTGTCGTGGCCCGCCGGGAAGCTGCAGCGCGAATACCCGATCCTCCTCGACCCGCCGGGTTATCGCCAGGCCAAGGTCGCACCGCCCACGGTGGCCGCCGCGGCCCCGGCGGTCGCGGCGCCGCAAGCCCAACCCGCTTCGCAGACGCCGCCGGCCGAATCGCCGGCGGCCGCGCCTTCGACGCCCGCCGCGCCCGCCGCAGGCGCCGCTTCCGAGCCCTCCGCCGTACCCGCCGACGCGACCGGCACGCCCTCCGCGCAGGCGGAGATGCAGCAGGCCGGCGGCTCGACTGCCGCGGCCGATACTTACGGCCCCGTCGAGAAGGGCGAGTACCTCTCGAAGATCGCGAGCCAGGTGAAGCCCGCCGACGTGAGCCTCGAGCAGATGCTCGTCGCGCTCTATCGCGAGAACAAGGACGCGTTCTCCGGCAGCAACATGAACCGCCTGAAGACCGGCCAGATCCTGCGCATCCCGTCCGCGGAAGAGGTCTCGCAGGTCACCGAGGCCGATGCGCGCAAGGAGATCCACGCGCAGGTGCAGGACTGGAACGCGTACCGCGAGCAGCTCGCGGGCGGCGTCGCCTCGCGTCCCGCGGCGAGCGAGCCCGCCAACCTCGCCTCCGGCGCGATCGGCTCCGCGGCCGTATCGGCTCCGCCGCCGGCGACTTCCAGCGAGCCGCAGGACCGCCTGCGCATCTCGCGCTCCGAGAACACGAAGGGTGGCAAGGCAAGCGCGTCCGATCGCCTCGCCGCGATGCAGGAAGAGCTCACCGCGAAGGACAACGCGCTCAAGGAATCGCAGTCGCGCGTCGCGGACCTCGAGAAGCAGATCCAGCAAATGCAGCGCCTGCTCGACCTGAAGGGCGGCGCCGCGAGCAAGCAGCCGAGCGTCGCCGTGGTCCCGCCCGCGCCGACCGCCGCGCCCAAGGAAGCGGCGAAGCCCGCCGAGCCCACTACGCTCACGCAGGCCACGCCCGAGCCGGTGAAACCGGCGGAAGCTCCGAAGGCCGAGACGCCGACGACCGAAGCCGCGTCGCCCGCGACGCAAGCCCCGACGAGCGAAGCGCCGAAGGCCGAAGCGCCCAAGCCCGAAGCGCCGAAGACGGCCGCCGCGCCCAAGCCCGCGCCGAAGAAGGCGGCTCCGAAGAAGCGTGCACCGCCGCCGCCCAGCCTCGTCGACGATCTCCTCGACAACCCGCTGTATCTCGCGGGCGGCGTCGGCGTGATCGCGCTCCTCGGCATCGCGGGCTTCATGGCCCTGCGCCGGCGCCGCTCCGCCGGATACGAAGGCGAGCCGAGCCAGATGTCGAGCGCGTTTCCGTCCGACCTGAAGCCCGGCACGACCGAGAAGCCCGCCGCGGGCCTGGTCGACACCGGCAACAGCTCGTTCCTCACCGACTTCGACAAGACCGGTCCGGGCACCATCGACACCGACGAGGTCGATCCGGTGGCCGAAGCCGAGGTCTACATCGCCTACGGCCGCGACGCGCAGGCCGAGGAGATCCTCAAGGAAGCGATGGCGCGCGACAAGAGCCGCCACGAGATCGCGCTGAAGCTGCTCGAGATCTACCACGCGCGCAAGAGCGCGACCGCGTTCGAGACCGTCGCGAAGGAGCTGCGCTCGGCCGTCGGCGAGAGCTCCCCGCTGTGGCAGAAGGCCGCAGCGATGGGCGCACAGATCGATCCGGGCAACCCGCTCTACGGCGCCGCCGCCGGCGCGACCGCGACCTACACCGCGATGTCGCCGCCCGCCGCCGCGCCGAAGCCCAACGTCGACTTCGACCTCGAGTCGAGCTCGTCCGCCGCGCAGGCGCCCGCGCCGAGCTTCGACCTCGACCTCGATACACACAAGCCCGCGGCGGGAGCGCCGGCCGCGTCCACGGTCGACTTCGACCTGCCGGGCGGCTCGCACGCCGCGCGCATGGACGTCCCCGCCGAGTCGCAGAAGGAAGAGAAGCCGGCGTTCGACTTCGACCTCTCCGGGCTCGATCTCTCGTCCTCGAAGCCTTCTTCCGCGCCGGCACCGGCTCCTGCAGCCGCCGGCTCGGGCGGCCTCGATCTCGCCGACCTGAGCCTCGATTCGCCCGCCGCGGAATCGAGTGGCGAAGCGGTCGGCACCAAGCTCGAGCTCGCCAAGGCCTATCTCGAGATCGGCGACAAGGACGGCGCGCGCGACATCCTGAACGAGGTCGCGAAGGAAGGCTCCTCCGCGCAGAAGGAAGAGGCGAAGAAGCTCATCGCCTCGCTCTGAGCCCCTCCGGGGGGCCATGCGCATCGCGCTCGGCGTCGAGTACGACGGCTCCGCATTCTGCGGCTGGCAGACGCAGCCTTCGGGCTGCGGCGTGCAGGATCACCTGCAGGCCGCGCTCGCGCGCTTCGCCGCTTCCCCGATCGAGGTGACCGCGGCCGGACGCACCGACGCCGGCGTGCACGCGACCGCGCAGGTGGTCCATTTCGACTCGCCCGTCGAGCGCGAGCCGTTCTCCTGGGTGCGCGGCACCAACACCTTCCTGGACGAGCGCGCGCGGGTGCTGTGGGCCGCCGCGGTGCCCGGCGATTTCCACGCGCGATTCGACGCCCGTTCGCGGACCTATCGCTACCTGCTGCTCGACGCGCCCGTAGCGCCCGCGATCCTCGGCAAGCGCGTGGGCTGGTTCCACAAGCCGCTCGACGTCGCGGCGATGGAGGAGGGCGTTCGTGTGCTGCAGGGCGAGCACGATTTCAGCGCGTTCCGCGACGCGCAGTGCCAGGCCAAGTCGCCGGTGCGTGACCTGATGGAGGCGCGCATCGTTCGCAGCGGGCCCCTGGTCGCGTTCACCTTCCGCGCCAACGCGTTCCTGCACCACATGGTGCGCAACATCGTCGGCGCGCTCGTCTACGTGGGCGCCGGCCGCGAGCGACCGGCCTGGATCGGCGAGCTCCTCGCCGCGCGCGATCGCACGCGCTCGGCGCCGACCTTCATGCCCGACGGCCTCTACCTCGCCGCCGTCGAGTATGATCCGGCGCTCGGCCTGCCGGCCTTCCCCCGCCACCCGCTCGTCGATCCTTTTCAGTGAAGTGAAAATGGTGAAAATGGGGTCAGATTACATTTTCAGATCGGCGCCATAAAGGGCCGCTCCGCCGGGGAAAAATGTAATCTGACCCCATTTTCGTTTCGACCGTCGAGCATGAACCGCACGCGCGTGAAGATTTGTGGCATCCGCGAGCCGTCGCACGCGCAACTCGCCGCGCGCGAGGGCGCGGATGCGATCGGGCTCAATTTCTGGGAGCCGGGCTCGCGCTTCGTGGCGCCGGAAGCCGCTGCGAAGATCGCGGCGGTGTTGCCGCCCTTCGTGTCGGCGGTCGGAGTCTTCGTCGATGCGACCGAAGCGCGCGTGCGTGAAGTGCTCGCGAAAGTCCCGCTCGACCTGCTGCAATTCCACGGCGAGGAGCCGCCGGCATTCTGCGCAGCTTTCGGCAAGCCCTACGTGCGGGCGGTGCGCATGGAGAAGGGGACCGATTTGCTAGAATACGCACGCCGGTTCTCCTCCGCGAAAGCGCTGCTGCTCGACGCGCATTCGCCGGGGACGCCGGGGGGCACGGGCCTCACCTTCGACTGGACGGCGATCCCCGCCGATTTCCCGATGCCCGTGATCCTCTCCGGCGGCCTGGACGCGACGAACGTGCGCCGGGCGATGCGGGAAGTGCGGCCGTGGGCGGTGGACGTGTCGAGCGGCGTGGAGTCGAGCCGCGGCGTCAAGGACCCCGCGAAGATCGTCGAATTCATTCGGAGCGTGCGACGTGAAGATGCAGGGCAACCCTCCTGACTGGGAGCACTATTCGCTCCCGGACGCGACGGGGCACTTCGGCCCCTACGGCGGAGTGTTCGTCGCCGAGACCCTGCGCGCCGCGCTCGACGAGCTCACCCTCGCGTACAGCGAATGCCGCGAGGATCCGGAATTCCGCAAGGAGCTCGACTACGAGCTCGAGCATTTCGTCGGGCGCCCGAGCCCCATCTACCACGCGAAGCGCCTTTCCGAGCAGTGCGGCGGCGCGCAGATCTACCTCAAGCGCGAGGACCTGAACCACACCGGCGCGCACAAGGTGAACAACACCGTGGGCCAGGCGCTCGTCGCGCGGCGCATGGGCAAGCCGCGCGTGATCGCCGAGACGGGCGCGGGCCAGCATGGAGTCGCCACCGCCACCGTCGCCGCGCGCTACGGCATGGAGTGCGTGGTTTACATGGGCACGGAGGACGTCGCGCGCCAGGCGCAGAACGTCTACCGCATGAAGCTCCTCGGCGCGACCGTGGTCCCGGTGGAGAGCGGCTCGAAGACGCTCAAGGACGCGTTGAACGAGGCGATGCGCGACTGGGTGACCCACGTCGAGGACACGTTCTACATCATCGGCACCGTCGCGGGCCCGCACCCGTATCCGATGATGGTGCGCGACTTCAATTCCGTGGTGGGCAAGGAATGCCTCGGCCAGATGGTCGCGATGGCGGCGCGCCAGCCCGATGCGGTTCTCGCGTGCGTGGGCGGCGGCTCGAATGCGATGGGCATCTTCCACGCCTATATCCCGCACGACGCGGTGAAGCTCATCGGCGTGGAGGCGGGCGGCCTGGGCCTCACGACGGGCAAGCATGCGGCCTCGCTCTCCGCCGGCTCGCCGGGCGTGCTGCACGGCAACCGCACCTACCTCATGCAGGACGCGAACGGCCAGATCCAGGACACGCATTCGATCTCCGCCGGCCTCGACTATCCCGGCGTGGGCCCCGAGCACGCCTGGCTCAAGGACACCGGACGCGCGCAGTACGTGGCGGTCACCGACGACGAGGCGCTCGAGGCCTTCCATGCGCTCTGCCGCCTGGAGGGCATCATCCCGGCGCTGGAATCGAGCCACGCGGTCGCGTATGCGATGAAGATCGCGCCCACGATGCCGCGCGACAGGATCCTCCTCGTGAACCTCTCCGGCCGCGGCGACAAGGACATGCACACCGTCGCCAAGGCCTCCGGCATCACGTTCTGAGATGAGCCGCATCGCCAAAGCCTTCGAGAAATTGATTTCTCCCTCTCCCTCGGGAGCGGGCCGGGGTGAGGGTCCGGGACGATCAGAGGGAGCAAAGCGTCGCAGCGCCCTCATTCCCTTCGTCACCGCCGGCGATCCCGCGCCCTCGCAAACCGTCCCGATCCTGCACGCGCTCGTCAAAGCCGGCGCCGACGTGATCGAGCTGGGCGTGCCGTTTTCCGATCCGATGGCCGACGGCCCCGTGATCCAGCGTTCGTCGGAGCGGGCGCTGCGCAACGGCGTGTCGCTGCGCGACGTGCTCGCGATGGTGGCCGAGTTCCGCACGCACGATCCGTCGACCCCGGTGGTGCTCATGGGCTACGCGAATCCCATCGAGCGCATGGGACTCGCCGCGTTCGTCTCCGCCGCGAGCCAGGCCGGCGTCGACGGCGTGCTGATCGTCGACTATCCGCCGGAAGAAAGCGGCGAATGGCTGAGGGCGCTCGAGGGCTCGGGCATCGACCCGATCTTCCTGCTCTCGCCCACGTCGAGCGAGGCGCGCATCGCGAGCGTCGCGAAGCTCGCGCAGGGCTACATCTACTACGTGTCGCTCAAGGGAGTGACCGGTGCCGCGCACATCGACACCAAGGATGTCGAGTCGATGCTCGCGCGCATCCGCCGGCACACCAAGATTCCCGTAGGCGTGGGCTTCGGCATCCGGGACGCGGAGACCGCGCGCAAGGTGGGACGCGTGGCCGATGCGGTGGTCATCGGAAGCCGCATCGTGCAGGAGCTCGAGGAGGGCGCGCCGGGAGCGGCGCCCGAGCGCGCGCGCAAGCTCATCGCCGAATTCCGCGCCGCCATGGACTCGGCCGCGTCATCCTCGACTCCCGTCGGCACGTCATCCTCGACGCCCGTCGGCACGTCATCCTCGACGCCGGCGGCAGCCGGTAGCGATCGGGGATCCAAGAAATGAGCTGGTTCCGCAAGCTCCTTCCACCCAAGATCAAGCGCGAGGGAACGCAGCAGAGGAAGGCCGTACCCGAAGGGCTGTGGAGCAAGTGCCCGTCGTGCGAGGCGGTGCTCTACTTCACCGACCTAGAGAACAACCTGCACGTGTGCCCGAAGTGCGGCTTCCACAACCGCCTCTCGGCGCGCCAGCGCCTCGACCTCTTCCTCGATGCCGAGGGCCGCGCGGAGCTCGCCTCCGAGGTGGTGCCGATGGATCCGCTCAAGTTCAAGGACAGCCGCAAGTACAGCGAGCGGCTCGACGAGGCGGAGAAGGAGACCGGCGAGACCGACGCGCTGGTGGTGATGCAGGGTTCCGTGATGAACGTGCCGGTGGTCGCCGCGGCGTTCGAGTTCGGCTTCCTCGGCGGCTCGATGGGCTCGGTGGTGGGCGAGCGGTTCGTGCGCGCGGTGCAGGCGTGCTGCGACGAGGGGCTGCCGTTCGTGTGCTTCACCGCAACGGGCGGCGCGCGCATGCAGGAGGGGCTGCTCTCGCTCATGCAGATGGCGAAGACCACCGCCTCGCTGCACCAGCTCTCCGAGTGCCGCCAGCCGTTCATCTCGATCCTCACCGATCCCACCATGGGCGGCGTGTCGGCGAGCTTCGCGTTCATCGGCGACGCGGTGATCGCCGAGCCGGGCGCCC
>DATNGJ010000067.1:0-35584 GCA_035605915.1 Usitatibacter sp. | reverse complement strand
GAAATGCTCGCGATCGCCCGCGCGCTGCTGCTCAACCCCAAGATCCTGCTGCTCGACGAGCCGAGCCAGGGTCTCGCGCCGCTGATCGTGCAAGAAGTCTTCCGCGTCGTCGTTTCGGCGCGTAACGAGGGCATCTCGGTGCTGCTGGTCGAGCAGAACGTCCGGGCCGCCGTCGAGATCGCCGACCGCGCCTACGTGCTCGACGACGGGCGCGTGGTCTACGAGGGGCCGGCCGCGGAGTTCGCGAAGGACGAGGAGCGCGTGCGCAACCTCGCCGGCGCGAGCGCCGAGAAGTGGGAGATGACCGAGTAGGCCGCACCCGCCCAGGACCGCTTCGATGCGCCATTCATTCCCGGCCGCTTTCGCAATCGTCGCGCTGTGCGCGCGAATCGCCTGCGCCGCGCCGCCCGAGACGCCGCTCGATCGCCTGCCGTACACGCCGGGCCTCGACGTGAGCGCGATGGACCGTTCCGCCGACCCGTGCGTCGATTTCTACCGCTACGCGTGCGGCGGCTGGCAGGCGGCGAACCCGATCCCGGCGGACCAGGCGAGCTGGGACGTCTACCGCAAGATGGCCGAGGCGAACGAGCGCTTCCTGTGGGGCATCCTCGATTCCGCGGCCAAGCGCACCACCGGCCGCGACGCGACGCAGGCGAAGATCGGGGATTACTTCGCGGCGTGCATGGACGAAGCCGCGGTCGAAGCGCGCGGCAACGCCCCGCTCGCGCCGTACCTCGATCGCATCGCCGCGCTCGAATCGAAGCTGGCGATCGCCCCGCTCCTCGCCGACCTGCACCTCGCGACCGGCGACGCGGGGCTCCTGTTCGGCTTCGGATCGGGCCAGGATTACGCCGATGCGACGCGCGTGATCGCGTTCGCCGCGGCCGGCGGCCTGGGGCTTCCCGATCGCGACTACTACACCCGGGAGGACGAGCGCTCGAAGGAGATCCGCGCGAAGTACGTGCAGCACGTCGCGCGCGCCTTCGCGCTGCTCGGCGATGCGCCCGCCGCGGCGAAGGCGCAAGCGGACGACGTGATGCGCATCGAGACCGAGCTCGCCCGCGCCACGCTCACGCGCGTCGACCAGCGCGATCCCTACAAGCTCTTCCACAAGGTGGACCGGGAGAAGCTCGCGCGCCTCACGCCCGCGTTCGATTGGGACGCATACCTGCGCGCACTCGGCCTCGCGAAGCTCGACACCTTCAACGTGACGCAGCCCGCGTTCTTCCAGGCGCTGGAGCGCGTGCTGGAGACCGAGAGCCTCGCGAGCCTGCGCACCTACCTGCGCTGGCACATGGCGCACTCGGCCGCGCCCTACCTCGGCAAGGCCATGGTGGACGAGAACTTCGATTTCTACAGCCGGACGCTGCGCGGCGTGCCGCAGCTGCGCCCGCGCTGGAAGCGCTGCGTCGCGATGGTCGACGGCCAGCTCGGCGAGGCGCTCGGCAAGGAGTACGTGCGGCGCGCCTTCAGCCCGGAGCTCAAGGCGAAGGCGCTCACCATGACGAAGCAGATCGAGCAGGCGATGGGACGCGATCTCCAGTCGCTCGCGTGGATGAGCCCGGCGACCAGGCGCGAGGCGCTCGCGAAGCTCTCGACGCTGGTGAACAAGATCGGCTACCCGAGCAAATGGCGCGACTACAGCTCCGTGGCGGTGAAGCGCGGCGACTTCTTCGGCAACGTCGTGCGCGCGCAGCGCTTCGAGTCGCGGCGCGACCTCGCGAAGATCGGCAAGCCGCTCGACCGCGGCGAGTGGTACATGACGCCGCCCACGGTCAACGCCTATTACGACGCGCAGATGAACGACATCAACTTTCCTGCCGGTGTCCTGCAGCCGCCGCTCTTCGACGCGCGCATGGACGACGCGCCCAACTACGGCGACACGGGCGGCACCATCGGCCACGAGCTCACGCACGGCTTCGACGACGAGGGCCGCAAATTCGACTCCCACGGCAACCTGCGCGACTGGTGGACCGAGTCCGACGCGAAGGCCTTCGAGGAGCGCGCGCAGTGCATCGTCGACCAGTACGCGAACTACGTCGTGGTGGACGACATCCACGTCAATAGCCGGCTCACGCAGGGCGAGGACATCGCGGACCTGGGCGGCCTCCTCCTCGCCTGGACCGCGTGGAAGGCGCAGACCGCGGCGCAGACGCTCGAGCCGCGCGACGGCCTCACGCCGGAGCAGCGCTTCTTCGTCGGCTACGCGCAATGGGCGTGCGAGAACGACCGGCCCGAGAACCAGCGCCTCATGGCGATTACCGATCCGCACTCGCCCGCGAAGTATCGCGTGAACGGCCTGGTCGTGAACCTTCCGCAGTTCGCCGCCGCGTTCTCGTGCAAGCCCGGGCAGCCGATGACGAGCACCAGGCGCTGCCGCGTGTGGTGAGGGCGATGCGCATCGTCGCGATGCCGGGCGACGGCATCGGGCCGGAGATCACGGCGGCGACGATGCGGGTGCTGGAAGCGGCGAGCGAGCGCTTCGCTCTCGGCCTCGCGCTCGAGCGGCACGAGGTCGGCCTCGCGAGCCTCGCATCGCACGGCGCGACCATCACGCCGCAGCTCGTCCAGCGCTGCCGCGAGGCGGACGGCATCGTGCTGGGACCCATCTCCCACGCGGACTATCCACCGCGCGCCGAAGGCGGCATCAACGTGTCCTCGGAGCTGCGCGTGAAGCTCGACCTCTACGCGAACGTGCGTCCCAGCCGCTCGCGGGAGGGACTGCCGCACTGGGGCCGCACGCCCATGGACCTCGTCATCGTGCGCGAGAACACCGAGGGCTTCTACGCGGACCGCAACATGTTCCTGGGCATCGGCGAGTTCATGCCCGATCCCGACATGGCGCTCGCCGTGCGCAAGATCACCGCGAAAGGTTCGAGCCGCATCGCGCGCAGCGCGTTCGAGCTCGCAGGCAAGCGCCGCCGCAAGGTGACCGCGGTGCACAAGGCCAACGTGCTCAAGGTTTCCGAGGCGCTCTTCCTGCGCGAGGTGCGCGGCGTCGCGCGTGAGTTCCCGGACGTCGCCTACGAGGAGCAGCTGGTCGATTCCATGGCGGCGCTGCTGCTGCGCGACGCGCGGCGCTACGACGTCGTCGTGACCACCAACATGTTCGGCGACATCCTCTCCGACGAGGCCGCGGAGCTTTCCGGAAGCCTCGGGCTCGCCGGCTCGATCAACGCGGGCGCCGCGCATTGCATGGCGCAGGCGCAGCACGGCTCCGCGCCCGACATCGCGGGAAAGGACAAGGCGAACCCCGCCTCGCTCATCCTTTCCGCGGCGATGCTCCTCGAGTGGCTTTCGATCCGGCACGCGATCGACGCGTTCGCCCGTGCGCACGCGGCGATCGAGGGCGCCGTGGATACATTGCTCGCCGATCCGGCGCGCCGCACGGCGGACCTCGGCGGAACGCTCGGCACCCGCGCCTTCGCCGATGCCGTGTGCGCGGAGCTGCTCCGCGTCCGCTGAAGACCGGAAAGCACCGGCGATCCCGCTCTTGCGTGGCACCTCCGCCCTGACCCGCCTTCATCGGCGTTCATCGGCGTTGATCGGCGGATCCAGCGCCCTTCGATTCTTCGGTCCCCGCCGCGCATCTGCGCGCGATCTCGCCGGCGATCTTCCCCACCATCCGGCGCAGCTCGACGGGCGCGCGCACGTCGAAGCGGAAGGGCAGCCGCATCAGCTCGCGCGCGCACCACTCCAGGTCGTCCGCGGAGCCGCGCAGCAGCACGCCTTCGGCGCACGGCTCGGCAAGGCCCAGGCCCGCGAAGAGCTCGCGGCGCGCGCACTCGAGATCGGCGTGCAGCAGCACCTCGATCGGAATCGCGCGCGGCAGCGTCGCCATCGCGCGATCGAGATACCGCGAGGCGTCGAACTCGGGCGGCCGTTCGAAGGCGCGCGCGGTCACCTCGGCGTGCGCGACGCGGTCGAGGCGCAACGTGCGCAATCCCTTGCGCAGCTCGCAGTAGCCCACCACGTACCAGCGGCCCGAGCGGAACACGAGCCCGTAGACCGCGAACTCGCGCGAGGTGAGCGTGCCGTCGGCGGCCCGGTAGCGCAGCGCCGCCGCGCGCCGGGCTTGCGCCGACTCGCTCAGGATGCGCAACAGCTTCGCATCGGCATTCGTCCGTGCATTGCCGGTCTGCAGCGCGACGCTTTCCCGCAACGCCGACACCGTGCGCCGCGGCGCGCTCGGCAGCACCCGGTCGAGCTTCGCCTGCACGCTCTCGATCGCGGGCGCCGCGTCGGCGAGCCCGAGGCCGCGCGCCGCGATGAGCCCGAGCGAGAGCGCCTGCGCCTCCTCTTCCGTGAACATCATCGGCGGCAGCTTGTAGCCGGGCACCAGGCGGTAGCCGCCGTAGCGGCCCTGCTCGGTGGTGATGGGGATGCCCATCTCCTCGAGAGTGGCGATGTAGCGGCGCAGCGTGCGGCGGTCGACCTCCACGCGCCGCGCGAGCTCGGCGCCGCCGATCTGTCCCTGCGACTGCAGGATCTCGAGCACCGCGAGGATGCGGGTGGTGGGCTGCGGCATACCGTCACCCTATCGGGGAAATAGGGCGGGACTCGCCCTAGTTCCGCGCTAGTGTACGCGCATGACCTTCGCCTTCCGCCTGCTCGCCCTCGCGCTCCTGCTGCTGCTCTTCATCGCGGCCGGGGCGAGCCACCAGGCGATCGCCGGCGTGCGGGCCGCCGATAGAATGGAGGCGTGCCCCTCGTCCAGCTCTCCCAGGTCTCGCTCGCCTACGGCCACGTTCCCCTGCTCGATCGCGCCGATCTCGTGGTCGAGGCCGGCGAGCGCATCGGGCTGATCGGCCGCAACGGCACCGGGAAATCGAGCCTGCTGCGCATCGTCGAGGGCCCCGCGCGCCCGGACGACGGCACGGTGTGGACGGCGCCCGGGCTCAAGCTCGCCGCCGTCGCGCAGGAGCCCGCGTTCGAGCCCGGGCAATCGATCTTCGAGGCGGTCGCGAGCGGCGTGGGCGAAGCGCGCCGGCTGCTCGTGGACTACCACGCGGCGGCGCACGCCGGCGACCTCGCGCGACTCGCGCGCCTGCACGAGTCGCTCGACGCCTCCGGCGGCTGGGCGCTCGAGCATCGCATCGAGGCGACCCTCACGCGCCTCGGCCTCGACGCCGATCGCCTGGTCGCGGAGCTTTCCGGAGGTTTGCGCAAGCGCGTCGCGCTCGCGCGTGCGCTGGCCGGCGATCCCGCCCTGCTGCTCCTCGACGAGCCCACGAACCACCTCGACATCGGCGCCATCGAGTGGCTCGAGGAAATGCTCGTCGCCTTTTCCGGCGCGGCGCTCTTCGTGACGCACGACCGGCGCTTCCTCGACCGCGTCGCGCGGCGCATCCTCGAGCTCGACCGCGGCCGGCTCGCGAGCTTCCCCGGCAACTTCACGGCGTACGAGGAGCGCAAGGCCGGGATGCTCGCCATCGAGGCGGTGGTGAACCGCAAGTTCGACCGCGAGCTCGCGCAGGAAGAGGCGTGGATCCGCAAGGGCGTGGAAGCGCGGCGCACGCGCAACGAGGGCCGCGTGCGGCGCCTGGAGCAGCTGCGCGTCGCGCGTGCCGAGCGCCGCGAGCGCATGGGCAAGGTGGAGCTCGCCGTCGCCGAGGCAGAGCGATCCGGAAAGCTGGTCGCCGAGCTCGAGCACGTGGCGAAGGCGTACGGCGCGCGGCGCGTGGTGGAGGATTTCTCCTGCCGGGTGATGCGCGGCGACCGCATCGGCTTCATCGGCCCGAACGGCAGCGGCAAGACCACGCTCCTCAAGCTGATCCTCGGCGAGATCGCGCCGGATACGGGCAACGTGCGCCTGGGCGCGCGCGTCGCCCCCGCGTACTTCGACCAGCTTCGCGCCGCGCTCGACGAGGAAGCGACGCTCGCCGACACGATCTCGCCCGGCTCCGACACGCTGGAGATCGGCGGCACGCGCAAGCACGTGATCGGGTATCTCGGCGATTTCCTGTTCGCCCCGGAGCGCGCGCGGGCGCCCGTGAGATCGCTCTCCGGCGGCGAGCGGAATCGCCTGCTCCTCGCTCGCCTCTTCAGCCGTCCCGCGAACGTGCTGGTGCTCGACGAGCCGACCAACGACCTCGACATCGAGACGCTCGAGCTGCTGGAGTCGCTGCTGCAGGATTACGCGGGCACGCTGCTCCTCGTGAGCCACGACCGCGCCTTCCTCGACAACGTCGTGACGCAAACCATCGCCTATGAAGGCGACGCGAAATGGAAGGAGTACGTCGGCGGCTTTTCCGATTGGGAGAGGATGCGGACGAAGCCGGAGGAGGCGAAACCTTCGGTCGCCGCGACGAAGGCGGCGCCTGCCACCACGCGCCAGAGGAAGCTCTCGTATCAGGAATCGCGCGAGCTCGAAGCCTTGCCCGCGAAGCTCGAGGCGCTGGAACGCGAGCAGGCCGACCTCGGCGCGAGGCTCGCGGATCCCGCCACCTACCACGACCGCACGCTCGACCTGCGCGCAATGAACGAGCGGCACACGGCGATCGAGGCGGAGCTCACGCGGCTCCTCGCGCGCTGGGAGGAGTTGGAGTCGCGCGCGTAACGCTCGCGCCGACCGGGAACGTTCGCCCCGCGCCGGGTCCAACCGGCATGAGCGCCCTTCCCCGCCGCGCGGCGCCTGAATACGCGATCGCGCCGCCCATCGAGCCGATGCTCGCGAAGATCGGCGCGGGTCTCCCGGCCGACGAGGGCCTCCTCTTCGAGCCGAAATGGGACGGCTTCCGCGCCATCGTCTATCGTGGCGCGCACGACGCGTACATCCAGAGCCGCGACCTGCGCCCGCTCGACCGCTATTTCCCCGAGCTGCACGAGGCGCTGCTCGAGCGCCTGCCGCCCGGATGCGTGCTCGACGGCGAGATCGTGATCGCAGGTCCGCAGGGGCTCGATTTCGACGCGCTGCAACTGCGGCTGCATCCGGCCGCCTCGCGCGTGGCGAGGCTCGCGCAGGAGAGGCCGAGCGCCTTCGTCGCGTTCGACGCGCTCGCCGTGGACGGCCGCGACCTGCGCCGCGAGACGCAGGCGGTGCGCCGCGCCGCGCTCGAGAAGCTGCTCGCCGGAGCGAAGCCGCCGCTCTACCTCACGCCGATGACTCGCGATCGCTCTGTCGCCGCGGAGTGGCTCGCGCGCTTCGAGGGTGCGGGACTGGACGGCGTGGTGGCGAAGCTCGCCGACCTTCCCTACGAGCCGGGCAAGCGCGCGATGATCAAGGTGAAGCACGTGCGCACCGCCGATTGCGTCGTCGCGGGCTTGCGCTGGCACAAGGAAGGCGAAGGCATCGTGGGCTCGCTCCTGCTCGGTCTCTACGACGATCGCGGCGTCCTGCACCACGTCGGCGTCACGTCGTCCTTCACCATGGCGACGCGCCGCAAGCTCGCGGCGGAGCTCGAGCCGTTGCGCCGCGACGCGCCGAAGGACCATCCATGGCGCGACTGGGCGAGCGCGTCCGACGAATCGACGCGCATGCCCGGCAGCCACAGCCGCTGGAGCGCGGGCAAGGATCTCTCATGGGAGCCGCTGCGGCCCGAGCGCGTGTGCGAGGTGAAGTACGACCACCTGCAGGGCAACCGCTTCCGCCACGCGGCGGTGTTCGTGCGCTTGCGCCCGGACAAGGCGCCGGCGGATTGCCGCTACGACCAGCTCGAGGTCACGACCGCTTACGAGCTCGAGAAGGTTTTCGGCGCGGCGCGGAAGAAGCAGCGCTGAGGCGGCGCTTCGAGGGCGGCGCGCGCGGCGGCTCGTCGGGCACCTTGCGGTATTGCGGCGGCCACGGCGCATCGCTCATTCCCTCGCGCTCGTGGCGCGCGGAAAGCTCGAGCAATCCCACGATCGACCCCGGATGCTCGTCGATCGCCGCGTGCAGGTCGCCCAGCTCGGCATACCGCCCCGGCATCGTCGCCATGGTGAAATCGCGCGGCTCGCAGGCGTCCACCTCGTCCCAGGCGAGCGGTGCGGAGACGCGCGCATCGTCCGTGGGGCGCACCGAATAGGCGCTCGCCACGGTGCGGTCGCGCGCGTTCTGGTTGTAGTCGAGGAAGACGCCCTCGCGCTCTTCCTTCCACCATTTCGTGGTCGCGAGCTTCGGCGCGCGTTTCTGCACCTCGCGCGCGAGCGCGAGCGCCGCGCGCCGCACCTCGTCGTAGGTCCAGCGCGGCACGATGCGCACCGCCACGTGCATCCCGCGCTTGCCGGAGGTCTTCGGCCAGCCCGTGAGGCCGAAGTCGGCGAGCGTCGCCTGCACCACGCGCGCCACCTGGCGCACCTGCGACCACTTCACGCCGGGAACCGGATCGAGGTCCACGCGCAGCTCGTCGGGATGGTCGAGGTCCTTCGCCCGCACCGGATGCGGATGCAGCTCCAGGCAGGCGAGGTTCGCCATCCACGCGAGCGCGGCGGCATCGCGCGGCACCACCTCCTCGGCGCTGCGGCCGGAAGGAAAGCGCAACGGCACCACCTCGATCCACGCGGGGCGCGATTCGGGCGCGCGCTTCTGGTAGAAGAACTCGCTGCCCACGCCATCGGGATAGCGCACCAGCATGTTCGGCCGCCCGCCCGCGCCGCGCAGCGCCCCTTCCGCCACCGAAAGGTAGTACTGCACGAGGTCGAGCTTGGTGTAGCCCGCCTCCGGGAAGAGCACCTTCGCCGGGTTCGAGATCGCGACCTCGCGTCCGTCCACCTGCACCGTCGCGCCGGGCGCTCCACGCCGCGGCGCCGGCTTCCTCGCCTTCGCTCGACTCGCCATATGCGCCCGATTCTGGCACCGGCCGCGAGGCCGAATCATTGACCCTTGACAACCTCCCGCACCTGCCGCATATTTCGATCGTCGTCTAATTAGACAAGCATCTTACGATCATGCGGCTGGGCAACGACGCGTTCAAGGCGCTGGCGGATCCGACCCGGCGCGAGATCCTGCGCCTGCTGCGCAAGGGCGAGATGACCGCGGGCGAGATCGCCGAGCGCTTCGACACCAGCAAGCCCACGCTTTCGCACCACTTCGCCGTGCTCAGGGATGCCGATCTCGTCACGGCGCGGCGCGAAGGGCCCACCATCTGGTATTCGCTCAACACCACCGTCCTCGAGGACGTCGTCGCCTGGGCGATCGACCTCGCCGGGACCCGGGAAGGAGGCAGGAAATGAAGGCTCGCTACTTCGCCGCATGCGCAATCCTCGTCGCGGCCGGGTTCGCCGCGACGATCCTCGCCTGGCCGCAGCTACCGGAACGCATTCCCCTGCACTGGAACGTCCACGGCGAGGTCGACGGCTGGGGTCCGCGCGGTTTGATGATGGTCCTCGGACCCGGCGCGATGCTGGCGGAGCTCGCGATCTTCGCCCTGCTCCCGGTGCTCTCGCCGAAGCGCTTCGCGCTCGAGAGCTTCACGCCCACCTACTTGCGCATCATGCTCGGCGCGATCCTCCTCGCCGGATACATCACCGCGGTGCTGCTCTTCGCCGGCCTCACGGGCCACGTCGACGTGAGCGCTGCGCTCCTGGGCGGCGTGTCGGTGCTGCTGGTGTTCATCGGCAACCTCATGGGGAAGGTGCGGCGCAATTTCTTCATCGGCATCCGCACGCCGTGGACGCTCGCGAGCGAGCGCGTGTGGTACGCGACGCATCGCCTCGCCGGGAAGACGATCGTGGCCACGGGCATCGCGAGCTTCGCTGCGGCGTTGTGGGGCGGGCTTGCGGGGACGCTCGCATGGATCGCGCTGGTGCTCGCCGGCGTGCTGGTCCCGGTGGCCTACTCGTTCGTGCACTACAAGGCGCTCGAGCGCGATGGTGCCCTGGGCGTCTAGCGAACGCCGCGACGGGCGCGCGGTCCAGAGGACAGGGGCTGCGAAGGGAGCGGGGGGATGAGGAGGCGCCATGGCGAGCACCATACGACCGCGCGCACGGGCTGGCTGCGTGCCGCGGTGCTCGGTGCGAACGACGGCATCGTCTCCACCTCGAGCCTCATCGTCGGCGTCGCGGCCGCGAGCACCAGCCACGCGGCCGTGATCCTCGCCGGAACCTCGGCGCTGGTGGCGGGCGCGATGTCGATGGCGGCGGGCGAATACGTCTCGGTGCATTCGCAGGCGGACAGCGAGAAGGCGGACCTCGAGCGCGAGCGCGAGGAGCTCGCGACCGACCGCGACGCGGAGCGGCGCGAGCTCGCCGGAATCTACCGCAAGCGCGGGCTCGAGCCGGCGCTCGCCGACCAGGTGGCGAAGCAGCTGATGGCGAAGGACGCGCTCGCCGCGCACGCGCGCGACGAGCTGGGCATCACGAAGAGCCTGCGCGCGCGCCCGCTGCAGGCGGCGCTCGCCTCGGCCGCCAGCTTTTCGCTCGGCGCCGCCATGCCGCTCGTCGCCACGGCGCTGAGCCCGATGGAGGGGCTCATCCCGATCGTGGGCTGCGCCTCCCTCGTCTTCCTCGCGCTCCTCGGGGTGCTCGCCGCATGGATGGGCGGCGCGCCGATCGTGACCGGAGCATTGCGCGTCACCTTCTGGGGCGCGATCGCCATGGGCGTGACCGCGGGCGTGGGCACGCTCTTCGGGGGCGCGGCGGGCTAGAGCTTCGCGATCGCCGCCAGGCAGACGGGCGCCGCTTCCTCCGGGCGCATCACGGTCGCGTCGAGGTCGTGCAGCAGCCCGTCCTTCAATCCGTAGACCCAGCCATGGACCGCGAGCTTCTGCCCGCGACTCCACGCTTCCTGCACCACCGTGGTCTGGCACACGTTCGCGACCTGCTCGATCACGTTGAGCTCGCACAGGCGATCGTGGCGCTCGCCCGGGCTGGCGAGCCGCGCGACCCGATCGGCGTGCTTCATGTGCACGTCCTGCACGTGGCGCAGCCAGTTGTCGGAAAGGCCCACGCGGCGGTTCTCGAGGGCCGCGGCGACGCCGCCGCAGCCGTAGTGCCCGACCACCATGATGTGCTCGACGTTGAGGACCTCCACGGCGAACTGCATCACCGAGAGGCAATTGAGGTCCGTGTGCACCACCACGTTCGCGACGTTGCGATGCACGAAGAGCTCGCCCGGCGCGAGGTCGACGATCTCGTTGGCGGGCACGCGGCTGTCGGCACAGCCGATCCAGAGATACGTGGGGCTCTGCTGGCGCGACAGGCGCGGGAAGAAATCGGGATCCGCGCGGCGGATGCGTTCCGACCAGGCACGGTTCTTCTCGAAGAGATGGGCGAGCGCACGCATCGAGGCTCGATTCTAAGCCATTGCCGCCGGGCTCAAGGCAGGAACGGCGGCGAGAGCAGGCGCAGGCCCACCGTGAGCCAGCGCTCGCGCGACCCGGACGCGAGGCGATCGCCGTACGTCGCGTCCATCTGCACGCGATCCTTCACGATCCAGTGGCGCAATCCGGCTTGCCAGAACGGGCGCGAGCGGTCGGATGCGTACGCCTCGGCGATGAGGAACGTGGATCGCGCGAGCCGGACCTCGTTTCCAAGTCCCCAGGTGACGAGGGTGCGCGCCGCATCGCGATCGCGCGTGGCACCGGCGTTCACGTGCACGAGCCAATCGTCGCCGCGGACTTTCACGCTCACCGGGACGTAGAAGAACGGGTTGCCCGGCCACGCGCGGGAGCGCTCCTCGCGGGGATGCACGAGGGTGCCGAGCGCGAGGCCGAAGCCCCAGCCCTCCTCCAGCGGCCGGAAGATCGTCTTCGCCTGCACCTCCTTGTCGGTGAGGCCGGCCTCGTCGCCGCTCGTGCGCGCCCCGCCCGCGGTGATCTCGAGCTTGCCGGTGGGATTGCACGCGGGCAGCGCCCAGTATTCCGTGCTCGCGCGACTGTCCTTGACCCAGCTTTCGACCTGGCAGGCCTTGGGATCCACGATGCGTGCGTCGTCCGTCACCATCGGGCGCGCGGCAAAGGCGCCGGTGCAGAGCGAGGAAAGGACTGCCGTTGCCGCGCGAACGAAGATCGGGTTCATGCACGCACAGACTGCGTCATGCGCGTGAAAATTCCGCTTCGACGCCGGTCACCTTCGCCTGCGCGCGCAGCTCGTCCGCCATCGTGACGGAGATCGCATGGCCCTTGTGCCCGGCCGCTCGCACGCTCGACGCTCGCTTCATTCGGCCGATTCCAGCGCGTAGCGCCAACCGTCGCGCGACGCCTCGATCTCCTGCGCGAGCTCGCTGCCGCTCCCGACCGCGCCCGTGAGGCCGATCGCCGCGAGCGATTCGCGCAAGCCCGCGTCCGATCGGGCCGCGTCGATCGCGCCCCGCGCCGCCGCGTCGAGCCCGGCACCGGCGACACCGAACCAGATCTCGAGCGCGTGGCGCGCGAATCCGCGCTCGGCGAGCGTCGGCACGCCGGGCAGCAGGCGGTTGCGCTCGTTCGCGGAGATCGCGAGCGGGATCGCATCGCCGCGGAGGATCGCGTCGCGGCATCCGAGCAGGTTGTCGAAATACACGTGCACGCGTCCCGCGGCGAGGTCGGCGTAGGCGTGCGCGCTGCCCGCGTCGTACGGGCGGTGCGTCATGCGGATGCCGGCGAGCGCGCAGAAGTAGGCGGTGCACAGGTGGATCGTCTGCCCGCGCCCGGCCGACGCGTAGACGAGCGCCTGCCGGCGCGCGCGCTCGACCAGGGCCTCCACGCTTCGCACTTCGAGGCGCGGCGAGGCGAGGAGCACGTTGGGCGCGCGCCCGAGCGAGGCGAGCGGCACGAAGCGCGCATCGGCCGCCGCGCCCGCGCCGGCTCGCGCCGGGAGCAGCACGTGCGTGCTCGGCGTGGCGAGCAGGAGCACCGGCGATCCTTCGCTCGCAGCCGCGTCCGCGCGGCGCACGCCGGCGAGCCCACCCTCGCCCGGCCGATCCTCGACGACGACTTCGAGCGCCGCGGGAAGCGCGCGAGCGAAGGCGCGGGCGGCACGGTCGGCGGCGCCCCCGGCGCCGAACGGAACGACGAACGCGAGCGCGATGGGCCTACTCCGACTGGATGCCGAGCTCCTTCACGAGCTGGCCCCACTTCCGCGCGTCCTCGTGCAGCACCTTCGAGAACGCCTCGGGCGTGACGTTCACCGGCTCCACGCCGATCGCCTCCATGCGGCTCTTCACGTCGGGCAGCATCATCGCGCGATTGATCTCGGCGTTGAGCCGCCGGGTGATGGCCGGCGGCAGGCCCTTCGGCCCGAACGCTCCGTACCACACCGCCATCTCGTAGCCGGGGAGCGTCTCGCCGACGGTGGGCGTATCGCGCAGGAGCGACGAGCGATGGTCCTCGGTCACCGCGAGGAGCTTGAGCTTGCCGGCCTTCACTTGCGGCAGCGATTGCGTTCCGGCCGTGAACAGCACCTGCGTTTCCCCCGAGACCGTCGAGAGCACCGCCGGCGCCCCACCCTTGTACGGCACGTGCAGCATCTTGATGCCCGCCATCTTCTCCATGAGCGCGGCGGACAGGTGATTGGTCGAGCCCGGGCCGGCCGACGCGTAGGCGACCTGTCCCGGATGCGCCTTGCAGTACGCGATGAACTCCTTCACGTTGCTCACCGGAAGCGACGCGTTCACCACCATGGTGTTGGTGACGAACGCGAGCATCGAGATGGGCGTGAAATCCTCGACGCCGTCGAACGGCATCTTCGAGTCCATCGCCGGGTTGATCGCGTGCGTGCTCATCGAGCCGAAGAGGATGGTGTAGCCGTCGGGCTTCGCCTTCGCGACCAGGTCCGAGCCGATGTTGCCCGAGGCGCCCGGCTTGTTCTCGACGATCACCGGCTGCCCCAGCGACTGCGTGAGCTTGTCGGCCACCGCGCGCGCGAGGATGTCGGTGGAGCCTCCGGGCGCCCACGGCACGATGATCTTGAGCGGATGGTCGGGCCACGCGGCGTGCGCGAGCGAGACGAAGGCGACGGCGACGAATGCGAGGCAGCGCGCCACGATTTTCATGGTGTGGTTCCCGGATGGATTCCCGCCTGCGCGGGAATGACGACAAAAAAATGGGAATGATGATAAAAACGGATGATACGAACGGGAATGACGAGCTTCATCTTCCCACCGCATAGCCCTGCATGCCGCGCGGGTTCGCGGCCGCCTTGAGGATCCAGCGCCCGTTCGCGTCGCGCTCGCGCGCGCACGCGGTGAGCCGGCCTTCCGACCAGGCGTCGCCCACCACCACCTGGTGGCCGCGCGCGCGCAGCTGCTCGATCGTCGCCGCGGGAGTGCGCGACTCGAGCGTGACGCGGTTGAGGACGGTCTCGCGCGGCCAGAAGGACGCGGGAAAATGGTTGATGTGCCACGACGGATGGTCGATCGCCTGCTGCAGGTTCATGCCGTGCAGCGCGTGGCGCAGGAAGAAGATCGCCTGCCACTGGTCCTGCTGGTCGCCGCCCGGCGTCCCGAACGCCATGTAGGGCTCGCCGTCGCGAAGCACCAGCGACGGGGAGAGCGTGCAGTTGGGCCGCTTGCCGGGAGCGACCTGTCCCGGCACGCCGTCCTCGAGCCAGGTCATCTGCAGGCGCGTGCTGATCGAGAAGCCGAGCTCGGGCACCACCGGGCTCGACGAGAGCCATCCGCCCGAAGGCGTCGCCGAGACCATGTTCCCCTCCCGGTCGATCACGTCGACGTGAACCGTGTCGCCGACGAAGAGCTCGTGCTCGGCCCATTCCCACGCCGGCGGAAGCTCGGCGAAGGTGGGCTCGCCGATGCCGAAGCGCGTGTCGGAACCGCGCAGCGTGCGCGAGGCGGCCTCGAGGTCCGGCAGCTTCGGTGCGGCGCCTCCGGGCGAGCCCGGACGCAGCTTCGCCGAGGCGCTCTCCTCCACCTCGGCCCAGCGCGCCTTCGCGTAACGCTCGGAGATCAGCTCCGTCGCCGGCACGTCCACGAAATCGGGATCGCCGTACCACGCGAGGCGATCGGCCATCGCGAGCTTCGCCGCTTCCACGACGCGGTGCATCCACTCGGGCGATTCCGGCGAGTGCGCTTCGAGCCCGGCGTGGCGCAGCAACGCGAGCTGCTGCAGCAGCACCGGCCCCTGGCTCCACGGCCCGAATTTCGCGACCGTATGGCGTCCGAAGTCGAGCGTGAGCGGCTCCTCGTAGCGCGGCTGCCACTTCGCCATGTCGTCGTAGCGCAGCAAGCCGCCGTTCCTCTCGCCCGTGGTATCGCGGACTTTCTCCTTCGAGTAATACGCGTCGATCGCGCGGGCGACGAAGCCGCGCTGCCAGAGGTCGATCGCCGCCTCGAGGGTGGCGACCCGGTCGTCGCCGCCGCGCCGCTGCGCCTCCTCGCACACGCGCCGGTAGTTCGCGGCGAGCGCGGGATTCGCGAACGCCTCGAGCGGCCGCGGCACGCGCCCGCCCGGAAGCCAAACGTTCGCGGAGCTCTTCCACTCGGATTCGAAGAGCGGGCGCACCGAGACGATCGCCTGCACCGCGCGCGGCACGAGCGGCACGCCCTCCTCGGCGTACTCGATCACCGGGCGCAGCACGTCCGCGAGGCTCCAGGTTCCATAGTCGCGCAGCATCGTGAGCCAGGTCGCGAACGCGCCCGGGACGGTCGCCGGCAGCAATCCGATTCCCGGCACGAGCTCGAGTCCCATGCGGCGGAACGCCGGCGCGTCGGCGAGCGCGGGCGCGCCGCCCTGCCCGCAGATCCCGCGCATGCGCTTCTCGCGCGCCGACCAGAAGAGCGCGGGCACCTCGCCGCCGGGGCCGTTGAGGTGCGGCTCGAGGACTTGCAGCGTGAAGCCCGCGGTGACCGCAGCGTCGAACGCGTTGCCGCCGCGCTCGAGCACGCCCATCGCGACCGCCGCCGCGATCCAATGGGTCGAGGCGGCGACGCCGAAGGTGCCGCGGATTTCCGGTCGGGTGGTGAAGGGAAGCATGGCGCGAAAGCGCGGATTCTACAGGCGCGCGGCCGCGCGGAAAAACGTCACGCCGCAGCGGCCGAACCTCCGAGGATCGCTTCGGCGATCGGGCGGATGCGATCGAGCGCCGGCGTGACCGCTTCCGGCTTGAGGATCAGGATGGCCGGATCGTAGAGGAGCAGCCAGTCGGGCGAGACCTGCACGTGCAGCCAGGTGCGCTGCGGCTGGTCCACGAGCGCGCGCACGAGGAGCGGGTTGCCGAAGACGCCGCGCGTGAAGAGCCGGAAGCGCGCGAGCGAGCCGTGCGCGATGCGGTAGGCGAGGATCGAGTGCTGCTGGCCCGATCCTCCCGAGACCACCGCGCCGCTTCCCTTGTCCAGCGTGTTGCGGAAGATGAGGTAGTTGAATTGCGAGACGACGACGGGAAGCTTCGCCGACTTCGGCAGCAGCACGTCGCGATAGCGGTGCTGCACGGTGCCGGTGAGAAGCGTGATGCCGGAAAGGTCGGTTCCCTCGAACGGCGATCCGGTCCGCTGGTAGGTGAAGCCGAGCCCGTCGGCGGCGGCCGCGAATGCGGCGCTGCGCTGCTTCACGATCTTCCACGCGAAGAAGCCGACCACGGCGAACAGCACGATCAAGCCTGCGAACGACATGCGGCGCTCCGTTGCGGCGTTGGCTCCATGCGGAATGATAAGCGTTGCGCGCGGAACCGGCGAGCAGCGGCCGCGTCTCACGGCGATCGCAGCCGGCAAGTCCGCAAGGAGCCGCCATGGACCAACCCGTCCCATCCACTCCGTCCGACCCACGCACCGCGTATTCGCAGCCGCCGCCGCGATCGCGTTCGCGCGCGAGGGCGCCGACGTCGCGATCAACTACCTGCCCGACGAGCAGCCCGACGCCGACGAGATCGCGCAGCTCGTCCGCGACGCGGGCCGCAAGGCGGCGACCATTCCGGGCGACATCAAGGACGAATCGTTCTGCAGGCGCCTCGTCGAGCAGGCCGTGAAGGACCTCGGCGGCCTCGACATCCTGGTGAACAACGCCGCGCGCCAGATCGCGCGCCCATCGGTGCTCGAGATCACCAGCGAGCAGTTCGACGAGACCTTCAAGACCAACGTCTACGCGAACTTCTGGATCACCAGGGCGGCGGTCCCGCACATGAAGCCGGGCTCGACCATCATCAACACCGCCTCGATCAACTCCTACGAGCCGAGCGAGGACCTCATCGACTACGCGGCGACCAAGGGCGCGATCCTCATCTGGACCAAGGGGCTCGCGAAGCAGCTCATCAAAAAGGGCATTCGCGTGAACGCCGTCGCGCCCGGTCCGTTCTGGACGCCGCTGCAGGTGACCGGCGGCCAGCCGCGCGACGACCTGCCCACCTTCGGCCAGGAGACGCCGATGGGAAGGCCCGGACAGCCGGCCGAGCTCGCCGGCATCTACGTGCTCCTCGCCTCGCCGGAATCGAGCTACTCGAGCGGGCAGGTGTTCGCCGCGGTGGGCGGGCGCGGCGGGCCGTAGCTATTGTGGCGGCGGCGGAACGCTTTCGACGAGGCGGCGCAGCGTCTCGCCGTGCTCGCGGGCGAGCGCGGCCTCCTCGGCGAGGCGACGCGCCTCGTCCGCGTCGCCCGCGCGTGCATGGCTTTCGGCCAGCGTCTCCAGCAGCAGCTGCTTCTCCTGCAGCGCGCGCAGCGCGCTCCACAGCGCCTCGTCCGCCGAAGTCGATTGCGCGTGCTGCAGCGTGCGCAGCGTGTAGCCGTGGCCCGTGTGGCACCGGAAGCGCCGCGGCTTCGCGTGGTCGACTTCCCAGAGCGCGCCGTGGCATTCCGGGCAGGCGAACGTCGAGGGGGATGCGATCGAGCGCAGGTTCTCCATGAAATCTCCCTTGCCGAGCAGGATGTCGTTCTCGGCGACGATTTCGCGGATCGGCGCGACCTTCGCGGACGCCGGCGCGGGCCGCGCGACCAGCGACACCAGCAGGGCGCCCATGGAAGACATCGGCCGCCGGTAGTCCACGTCCACGTATTCGAGCGCGCTCAGCGGCATGCTGGGCATCTCGGCATCCGCGGGATCCTGCACCACGGCGATGCCGCCGCTGCGCTTGATGCCCTGCAAGCCTTCCGTGCCGTCGTCGAGGAGCCCGCTCAGGAGCACCCCGATCGTGCGCTGCGCCCACGCCACCGCAGTCGAGCGGAAGAGCGGGTCGATGGCCGGCCGGGTGTATTGCTCCTTGGGGCCGTGCGACAGGCGGATGAAATCCCCATCCACCAGCATGTGGTAGTCCGGCGGCGCGACGTGGATGCGCCCCGGCGAGATGCGCTCGCCGTCGCGTGCATGCGCGGCCGGCAACGGCCCGCTCCGCGCGAGCAGCTGCGGCAGGATGCTCGGGTGGCTCCCGATGTGCTGCACGACGAGGATCGGCGCGGGAAAGTCGGCCGGAAGCGTGGACGCGAGCGTCTGCAGCGCGCGGACCCCGCCCGCGGAGCCGCCCACCACGACGATGCGCTCGCTCGCCATGGACGACTCAGACAAGGCGTGTGCGGCGGCGTTCGGGCGCCGCCTCGCCGTTCGCCGCCTCGCGGCTTTTGGGGGAGAATCGGCGTGACAGGCGCCCAACCGCAGGCGCCAAGTGCCCGAGCGCATGCCATGGCCCGCAAGAAGCAGCCTCCCGCCGATCCATCCTCGGCCCGTCCGAAAGGCAAGCGCGCGCGACGCGCCGCCGCGCCCGCGACGGTGACCGTCCCTGCGCGGGCCGCCGCAGCCGCGACGGTCGATCCCGTCGAGCCCACCGAGCGGTCG
Organism: Usitatibacter sp.; assembly: GCA_035605915.1. Taxonomy (GTDB): domain Bacteria; phylum Pseudomonadota; class Gammaproteobacteria; order Burkholderiales; family Usitatibacteraceae; genus Usitatibacter. The sequence goes on along the minus strand of DATNGJ010000067.1, from coordinate 16,979 downwards.
CCCGCGTTTCCGATCGTCGCGATCGGCGCTTCGGCCGGCGGCATCGAGGCGGTCACCGAGCTGCTGAAAGCGCTGCCGCGCGACACCGGCATGGCGTTCGTCGTGGTGCAGCACCTGCTGCCCACGCGCGAAAGCCTGCTCTCGGAGATTTTCGCGCGTGCGACCGGGATGCCGGTCACGGAAGCGAAGGAAGGCGCGAGCGTCGAGGAGAACCACGTCTACGTGATCCCGCCCAACCGCACCCTGGTCCTGGACGACGGGCGGCTGCGGCTTTCCCCGCGCGTGGAGCACCGCGGCCAGGCGCGGCCGATCGACGAGTTCATGCGCTCGCTCGCCGACCATCACGGCTACCAGTCGATCGGCGTGGTGCTCTCCGGCTCCTCCAACGACGGCACGCTGGGGCTCGAGGAGATCAAGGCGGCCGGCGGCATCACCTTCGCGCAGGACGCCACCGCCGAGCAGGACAGCATGCCGCGCAGCGCCGTCGCCTCCGGCGTGGTGGACTTCGTGCTGTCGCCCGCCGAGATCGCGCACGAGCTCGCGCGCATCTCGCAGCACCCGTACGTCGCCCCGGCGGGACCGTCGATGTTCGCTGAGCAGGAGCCGGCATTCCGGCGCGTGATCGAGATCCTGCGCCAGGCGACGGGCGTGGATTTCGCGAAGTACAAGCGCAATACGCTGCAACGTCGGATCACGCGGCGCATGGTGCTGCACAAGATGGAAGGGTTGCGCGACTACGTGCGCCTGCTCCAGGCGAAGCCGGACGAGGTGGGCGCGCTCTACCAGGACGTGCTCATCAACGTGACCGGCTTCTTCCGCAATCCGGAGGCCTACGAGGCGCTGAAGAGCGTCGTCTTTCCGCGGCTCGGCGCGCAACGCGATCGCAACGAGCCGATCCGGGTCTGGTCGCTCGGCTGCTCGAGCGGCGAGGAGGCGTACTCGATCGCCATGGCCTATACCGAGTACGTGGAGGCCACCGGCAAGCGCATTCCGCTGCAGATCTTCGCCACCGACGTGAACGGCGCGAGCATCGACAAGGCGAGGAGCGGCCTCTACCCGAAGATCATCGCCCGGGACGTGCCGCCCGAGCGGCTGCGCCGCTTCTTCGCCGAAGTGGATGGCAGCTATCGCGTGGCGAAGCCGATCCGCGACCTGTGCGTGTTCGCCAAGCACAATGCGCTCACCGACCCGCCGTTTTCGCATATCGACCTGGTCGCCTGCCGCAACTTCCTCATCTATCTCGACGGCTCGCTGCAGCAGCGCGTCATCCCGCTGCTGCACTACGCCCTGCGGCCCGACGGCTTCCTGTGGCTGGGCGCCTCCGAGACCATCGCCTCGTATCGCGACCTCTTCGAGCTGCTGGACGCGAAGACGAAGATGTACCTGCGCAAATCCTCCAAGCGCGCCATGCAGCTCGCCGTGCCGCTCGCCGCCGGCCGTTGGGGCGCCGGCGCCGCGGCCGCGCAAGTACGTCCGGCGCTGCCGCGGGAAGCGCCGGGGCCGGACCCGCTGCGCGAGGCCGACCGCCTGCTCCTCGGCCGCTACGCGCCGGCCGGCGTCGTGGTGAACGACGATCTCGACGTGCTGCAGTTCCGCGGCGATACCGGGCCCTATCTCGCGCCGGCGCCGGGAAGGGCGACGCTCAACCTGCTGAAGCTCTTGCGCGAGGGCCTGCTGGTCGGCGTGCGCGGGCTGCTCAGCCGGGCGCGGCGGGAAAGGGCGGTGGTGCGCGAGGAGGGCCTGCGCGTGCGCTCGAATGGCGGGTGGCGCGAGGTCGATGTCGTCGTCATTCCGGTGCGCGTGGGAAACATGGCGGAGGGCGCCTACGCCGTGCTCTTCGAGGAGCCCGCCGGCCGCGCCGAAGCGCGCGCGCGCGAGCTCGCGGCCCAGGCGCGCGCGGCGGCGGAGCAAATGCCGCCGATGCGCGACAAGGAAAGCAAGCACGAGAACCTGCGGCTCAAGCACGAGCTTTCGGCCACGCGCGAGTACCTGCAGTCGGTGATCGAGCAGCAGGAGGCGGCGAACGAGGAGCTGCAGAGCGCCAACGAGGAGGTCCAGAGCGCCAACGAGGAGCTGCAGAGCATCAACGAGGAGCTCGAGACCTCGAAGGAGGAGATCCAGAGCGCGAACGAGGAGCTCGCCACGGTCAACGACGAGCTGCAGAACCGCAACGTCGAGCTTTCGCAGATCAACAACGACCTCACCAACCTGCTCGCGAGCGTCAACATGGCGATCGTGATGCTGGGACCGGACCTTCGCATCCGGCGCTTCACGCAGCCGGCGGAGAGGATCCTCAACATGATCCACGCGGACATCGGCCGCCCGCTCTCCGACATCAAGCTCAACATCGACGTGCCGAACCTCGACGAGCTCATCGTCGACGTGATCCAGAACGTGAGCGTGAAGGAGCGCGAGGTGCAGGACCGCAACGGGCGCTGGTATTCGCTGCGCATGCGCCCCTACCGCACCTTCGAGAACAAGATCGACGGTGCGGTCCTGCTGCTGGTGGACATCGACACGCTCAAGCGCGCCGAGCTCCAGATCCGCGAGAGCGAGCAGCGCTTCGAGCTGCTCGCCGATTCCGCGCCGGTGCTCATCTGGGTGAACGACCTGGACGTCTGCCAGTTCGTGAACCGCGCGTTCCAGGGCTACGTCGGCGGCAGCGAGGGCGAGATCACGCGGCTGGGCATCGCGGCCTACGTCCACCCGCAGGACCGGGATCGCTACCTCGACGGGTACGCCACGGCGATGCGCGAAAAGCGCCGCTTCGAGATGCGGCTGCGCTTCCGCGGCGCCGACGGTGCCTACCGCTCGCTCGAGATGGTGGCGGTTCCGCGGTTCATGCCCGACGGCACGATGGTCGGATTCGTCGGCTCCATGTTCGACAACGAAATGCGCGAGCCGGCCGAGGCGAAGCCCTAGGGCGTCATCCCTCCTGCACCGGCTGCACCGTCGCGCCCGGCGCGGGCGGCGGCTGCAGCGAGGCGCCGCGCCGCTTCTTGAGCTTGCCGCGAAGCGCGAAGAACGCCTGCAGCGCGATGATGAGCGCGGAGAGCACCACGAACGCGCAGCTGATCGGGCGCGTCACGAACACCGCCATGTCGCCGCGCGAAAGGAGCAGCGCGCGCCGGAAGTTCTCCTCCACCATCGGGCCGAGCACGTAGCCCAGCAGGATCGGCGCCACCTGGAAGTCGAGAGCGACGAACACCCAGCCGATGAGGCCGAACACCAGCACCTCGCCGATCTCGAACAGGCTGTTGTTGGTGCTGTAGACGCCCAGCGCGATGAAGAAAAGCGCGGACGGGAAGAGGAAGCGATATGGCACCTGGAGCAGCTTCACCCAGACGCCGATGAGCGGCACGTTGAGGAGCACGAGCAGGATGTTGCCGATCCAGAAGCTCGCGATGAGGCCCCAGAAGAGGTCCGCGTGCTCGGTGATGAGCTGCGGCCCGGGCTGGATGCCCTGGATGATGAGCGCGCCGAGGATGAGCGCCATCACCGCGTCGCCCGGGATTCCGAGGCTCATGGTCGGGATGAAGTCGACCTGGGTCTTCGAGTGGGACGATGCTTCCGGGCTCGCAACGCCCTCGAGCGCTCCGTATCCGAAGCGCTCGGGCGTCTTCGAGATCTTGCGCTCGATCGCGTAGGCGACGAAGGTCGTGATGGTCGGGCCGGTGCCGGGCATCGCGCCGAAGGCGGTGCCGACGAGCGTGCCGCGCAGCATGGGCATGAAGGCCTGCTTGAGCTCCTTCATGCTCGGGCGCATGTCGCGGATGCGCACGCGCATGCCGCTGCCCACGACGTGCATGCGGTTCACGCTGCGCAGGAACTCGGTGACCCCGAAGAGCCCGAGCGCGAGCGCCACCAGCTCCACGCGGTCCGTGAGCTCGACGAAGCCGAAGGTGAAGCGCGCGACCCCGCTGTTCACGTCGGTGCCGACGATGCCGATGAGCAGGCCGATCACGGTCATCGCGACGCCCTTCAGCGGCGAGCCGCGCGACATGGTGCCGCCGCAGATGAGGCCGAGCAGCATGATCGAGAAGAGCTCCGCCGGGCCGAACTTGAATGCGATGTTCACCAGGATCGGCGAGGCGAAGATCATCACCATGATGCCGAAGGAGGCCGCGAAGAACGAGGCGATCATCGTGATGCCGAGCGCCGTGCCGCCCTTGCCCGCCTTGGTCATCGGGTAGCCGTCGAGGCAGGTCACCGCGTGCGGCGGATGGCACGGCAGGTTCAGCAGGATCGCGCCGATCGCGCCGCCGTACTGGGAGCCGTAGAAGATGCCGGCGAGCATCAGGATCGCCGGGATCGGGTGCATCGTGAAGGTGAGCGGCAGGAGGATCGAGATCGCCGAGAGGGCACCCAATCCGGGCAGCACGCCGATGAGGTTCCCCACCAGCACGCCCACGAAGGACCACAGCAGGTTGTGCGGCTGCAGGGCGACGTCGAAGCCCTTCAGCAGGTCGGCCAGCGACTGCTCGATCATGTGGTTCCCCAGGCGAAGAGCTGGAAGGGCATCTTGAGCGCCCACCAGAAGACCACGATGCAGATCACGACCATCGCGAGCGAGAGCAGGGTCGCCTCCTTCACCGTGTTCTCGCGGTCGCCCATCGCCGAGATGAAGGTGATCGCGAAGGTGGCCGGCACGAACCCGCCCCACTTCGCGATCGCGACGAAGCCGACGCAGCTCGCGATGATGCAGATCCAGCCGCGCCACTCCGGCGGCAGCGGCTTTTCCTCCGGTGCGTCCTTCGCCACCCGGCGCGCGGAGAGCGCGATGGCGATCCCGATGATCACCAGGATCACGCCGAGCGCGGTGGGGAAGAATCCGGGGCCCATGCGGCTCAGCGTGCCGAGCTGGTAGCTGCTGCCCTGGATCGCGGCCCACAGGCCGATGAAGATCATCAGCGCGCCGCCGTAGTAGTCCTTGTTGTACTGGGTGACGAGTCGTCGCACGGGACCGCCTGCGGAGAAAATGGAAAGCCGCCTTTCTTGCAGGCGGCGAATGGGAATCGGTGCGTAACCCCTAGGGATATATCGGACGAACCTTGCATGAAGCTGACAGATTGCCGCATTCTAGCCTACGCCCGTCGGATTGGAAACGGAGCTCGGACGCGGTGTCAAAGCCTTGCGCCATCCTGCGCCCCCGGGAAGAACAGGAATCATGAACGCGCCCGACCTGCAGATCGAAGCGGCGATCCGCGAAGGCTCGCCCTACCCGCGCGGCGCCAGCTGGGACGGGCACGGCGTCAATTTCGCCCTGTGCTCGGCGAACGCGACGAAGGTCGAGCTTTGCCTCTTCGACTCCGCCGGGCGCGAGTCGGCGCGCATCGTCCTTCCCGAGTACCGCGACGAGACCTGGCACGGCTACGTCCCGGAGATCGGCCCGGGGCAAGTGTACGGCTATCGCGTGCACGGTGCGTGGCAGCCCGAGGACGGGCTGCGCTTCAACCCGAACAAGCTGGTGATGGACCCGTACGCGCGGGCGCACGTCGGAAAGCTGCGCTGGGATCCGGCGGTCTTCTCCTACAAGATGGGCGACCCCGCGGCGGACCTCTCCTTCGACGAGCGCGACAGCGCGCCCTTCGTGCCCAAGTGCGTCGTGGTGGACGCGAACTTCGACTGGGCGCGCGAGGCGAAGCGGCCGCACGTCCCCTGGGACCGCACGATCGTGTACGAGACGCACGTGCGCGGATTCACCAGGCTGCATCCGGCGGTGCGGGAACCGGAGCGCGGCACCTACCGCGGCCTTTCGCAGCCCGAGGTCCTCGCGTACGTGAAGTCGCTGGGCGTGACCGCCGTGGAGCTTCTGCCGGTGCACACCTTCGTCGACGACAGCTTCCTCCTCGAGCGCGGCCTGCACAACTATTGGGGCTACAACTCGATCGGCTTCTTCGCGCCCGATCCGCGCTACGCGGCCGATCCCGCGCGCACGCTGCAGGAGTTCAAGGAGACGGTCGCGCGCTTCCACGATGCGGGACTGGAAGTGATCATCGACGTGGTCTACAACCACACCGCCGAGGGCAACGAGCTCGGGCCGACGCTCTCCTTCAAGGGCATCGACAACTCCTCGTACTACCGGCTGCTTCCCGACAACCGGCGCTACTACATCAACGACACCGGCACCGGGAACACGCTCAACCTCTCGCACCCCACCGTGATCCACATGGTTTGCGACAGCCTGCGCTACTGGGCCGAAGAGATGCACGTGGACGGATTCCGCTTCGACCTGGGCACCATCCTCGCGCGCGAGCCCTCGGGCTTCGACACCCACAACGGCTTCATGAAGGCCGTGATGCAGGACCCGGTGCTCGCGAAGGTGAAGCTCATCGCGGAGCCCTGGGACTGCGGCCCGGGCGGATACCAGGTGGGCGCCTTTCCGCCGGGCTGGGCCGAATGGAACGACAAGTTCCGCGACACGGTGCGCGACTATTGGCGCGGCGAGGCGACGCCCGCCGCGCTGGCGCCGCGCCTGTGCGGATCGCCCGACGCCTTCCACCACCGCGGGCGCCAGCCGTGGGCGAGCGTGAACTTCCTCACCGCCCACGACGGCTTCACGCTGCACGACCTGGTCACGTACAACGACAAGCACAACGAGGCGAACGGCGAGGAGAACCGCGACGGGCATTCCGACAACCGCTCCTGGAACCACGGCGCCGAGGGCGAGACCGGCGACGAGGCGATCAACGGCCTGCGCGAGCGGCAGATCAAGAACCTCATGGGCACGCTGCTCCTCTCGCAGGGAACGCCGATGATCACCGCCGGCGACGAGTTCGGCCGCACGCAGAAAGGCAACAACAACGCCTACGCGCAGGACAACGAGATCTCCTGGGTGCACTGGGACCACGACGATCGCGCGAAGCGGCTCATCGAGTTCACACGCCGCCTCACCGGCCTGCGCCACCAATATCCGGTCCTGCGCCGCGTGCGCTGGCTCACCGGCGCGTGGGACGAGGAGCTCGAGGTGCGCGACGTGACCTGGATCGACGCGAGCGGCGCGCCGATGAAGCCGGAGCAATGGGGCGATGCGGCGATCCGCTGCTTCGGGATGCTCCTCGACGGCCGCGCGCGCGAGACCGGCATCCGGCGCCGCGGCGAGCTCGCGACGCTGCTCATCATCTTCAACGCCTGGCACGACGTGGTGAAGTTCCGCTTGCCGCAGACCAACGGCGCAGGCGCATGGCAGCTGCGCATGGACACCAACATGGCCGCCGAACCGTCCGCCGATGCGCGCTTCGAGGCCGGGCGCGAATACGAGGTGACGGGGCGCTCGCTGCTGCTCTTCCAGCTCGCGTGAGCTTCCTCAGCGCCCGTCCACCACGCGCACGCTGTCGTCCACGAGCTTCGCGTCGATATAGGCGATCGCGTTGGGATTCTGCGCGACCAGCTTCTTCGCCTCGGCGCTGCCCGCGACCTGGCGCGGCGGCTGTCCGCGCCCGGTGAAGATGATCTTCGACCAGTAGGCCTTGATCTGCGCCGGCGACTTGCCGGTGAACTGCGCGTAGAACTTGTCGCGCGCGGGCGAGTCCTCGGACTGGTCGATCGGCACCGCCTGCGTGCCGTCGGGGAAGCGGCTGGTCTTGCCGAGGAAGATGTCGGCGACCTGGTCGGCGTTGAGGTCCTTCACGTGGCTCTTCGCCGAGACGACCGGCACCACGTCCTCGGCGGCGGCGCCCGAGCACGGCAGCGACGCGAGACCGAGCGAGAGGATGATACCCAGGAGTCGATGTTTCATGGCGGCCCCCTAGAAGACGAAGTCCACGACCGCGCTGAAGATGCGCGCCGAGGACCCGGGCGCGAAGCCCGGCTGGAAGTTGCCGAACGTGCCGCGCGAACCGGAATCCACGCGCACCTCGTCGAGCTGGAGCTTCAGCGCCGCGCTGCGTGCGAAGTCCCAGCGCACGCCGATCGAGGCCGTGCGCTGTTGCGGGATGAGGCCCAGCGTCTGGTTGAGCGTCTGGTCGAGGAACGCCGCGGTCGCCGCCGCCTGCGGGGGAAGCCCCGCGAGCGGCAGCCCCGGATCCGAAGTTCGGCTGTCGGCCTTGATCGCCGCGTAGGTAAGGTACGGCGTCCACTTGCCGAAGCGGTGCCCGCCGCTCACGTACCAGGCGCTCTTGTCGCCGAGGATCGAGTGGGTGTCGAACTTCGCCCATTCGCCGGTCACGAACCAGCGCCCCGGGTCGTACGTCGCGCCCAGGCCGATGAAATCGACGTTGCGCCGGTCCACCGAGTAGCGGTTCACGATGTCCTCGCCCACGGGACCGAACTGGCGGAAGGCGTCGGCGAACGGGCCGAAGGAATCGATCGTGAGGTCGGCGCGTCCCCAGTTGGCGCGGAAGGTGGCGAAGCCGCGCTCGACGGTGCCGACCAACGCGAAGATCCCGCGCGCCTTCGCGACGCCGGGAGTGAACCCGGATGCGCCCGGGAAGTGCGAGTCGGACTGCGCGACGGTCACCTCGAGCCTCGCCGTGGTGTCGCCGACGAGCGCGCGGTAGTTCGCGTCGATGCCGTCCACGTGGGTGACCGGCACCATGCTGTACACCTCGACCGGCGGGCGCACCCACGGGTTCGCGTATCCCACGCGGCGCGAATCGGTGACCATGTAGATCGGCAGGACCACGCGGCCCGCGCGCACGCTGAAGTCGGGCGTCGCCTGGTACTTCACGTTCGCCCATTCGACCTCGGGCCGGTACGTGTCGTCGTAGCGCTGCTGCGTGATCACCTGCACCACGGCGGAGAGTTGCGGCGTGAATTGCGCGAGGCCCTGCAGGCCCAGGCGCGTATCCACGTCGGCGCTCCAGCGGCGCGTGTGGCCGGGACCGTTGGGCTTGAATTCGTCGACGAGATAGTCGGCCTGGTCGTTGCTCGAATGCGCGGCACCGATGGTCCCGTACCCGCTGAAGGAGAACAGCGGGCGGTCGTCGGCTTTCGCGGGCGGCGCGGCGACCGAGGCGAAGGCGAGCGAGAGCACGGCAGCGCTACGGAGTCGGTTGCGCATGATGTTCCTTCCTGGCCGGGATACGGTTTGCATTTGGATGGATCGAGCGATGCCCGCGCAGCAGCGCCTCGATGTCGGGCGCGGGCACCGGCGGGCTGAAGAAGAACCCCTGCACCTGGTCGCAGCGGCGCTCGGCGAGGAGCGCGAGCTGGGCGTCGGTCTCCACGCCCTCGGCGAGCACCTTCAGGTTGAGGCTGTGCGAAAGCGTGATGATCGCTTCCGAGATCGCGAGGCTGCCCGGATCGGTCGTGATCTCGCGCACGAACGAGAGGTCGATCTTCAGGCGATCGATCGGGAAGCGCTTGAGGTAGCCCAGGTTCGAGAACCCGGTGCCGAAGTCGTCGATCGAGAGCGCGACGCCGGTGCGCTTCAGGCGCTGCATGAGCGGCACGCTCTCCTCCGGATTCGCCATCGAGATGCTCTCGGTGATCTCGAGCTCGAGGTACTCGGGCGCGAGCCCCGAAAGATCGAGCGCGGCGCGCACGGTCTGGTCGAGGTCCTCCTGCTCGCATTGGCGTGCGGAGACGTTCACCGCGACCGGGATCGGGGCGAGGCCCATCTCCTGCCAGCGCTTGTTCTGCGCGCACGCCTCGCGCAGCACCCACGCGCCGATCGGCACGATGAGGCCGCTTTCCTCGGCGAAGCCGATGAACTGCGCCGGCCCGATGAGCCCGCGCTCGGGATGGCGCCAGCGCAGCAGCGCCTCCACGCCGACGATGCCGCCGTCGACGAGGCCCACCTGCGGCTGGTAGTGCAGCTCGAACTCGCCGCGCTCGAGCGCGCGGCGCAGGCTCGATTCGAGCTCCACGCGCCGGCGGATGCGCTCGTGCATGTCGGCGGTGAAGAACTGGAAGCGGTCGCGGCCGAGCTCCTTCGCGCGGTACATCGCCGCGTCGGCGTTGCGAAGCAGCGTGTCCGCATCCACGCCGTCCTGCGGATAGACGCTCACGCCGATGCTCGCGGTCGGGCGCACCTCGCGCTCGGCGAGCGCCACCGGCTCGGAAATGCGCGCGAGGAGCTTCTCCACCAGGGCCGTGACGTCCGCCTCCGGCGATCCGTCGCCCGCGCGCGTCACCAGCAGCACCACGAACTCGTCGCCGCCCAGGCGCGCCACGGTGTCGCTCTCGCGCACCGACGAGCCGAGCCGCCCGGCCACCGCGCGCAGGAGCTCGTCGCCCACGGTATGGCCGAGCGTGTCGTTCACCATCTTGAAGTGGTCCACGTCGAGGAAGATGACGGCGAGGTTGTGGCCCTCGCGCCGCGCGCGGGCGATCGCCTGCTGCAGGCGGTCGCGCAGCAGGTTGCGGTTCGCGAGCCCGGTGAGCGTGTCGAAGTTGGCCTGGCGCGCGAGCTGCTCCTCGTAGTTCTTGGATTCGCTCACGTCGTTCATGACTCCCACGTAGTGCGTGACCCGCCCATCCTCGTCGCGCACCGGGGCGACGGTGTAGTCGTTCCAGAAGGGCGACCCGTCGCGCCGGTAGTTGCGCAGCACCGCCTGGCCTTCGCGCCGCTCCTTGAGCGCCACGCGGATCTCGCCCATGCCCGGCTGCTCCACCTCCGTGCCGAGCAGGAAATCCATGTCGCGCCCGATCGCCTGCGCCGCGCTGTAGCCGGTGATGCGCTCGAACGCGGGGTTCACGTACTCGATCGGATAGCCGGTGCGCGCGCAATCGGCGATCACGATCGCGTTCACGCTCGACTCGATCGCGCGGTTGCGCAGGTAGAGCGCCCGCTCCGCCCCGCGGCGCACGCGGATCTCTTCCTGCAGCGCGCGGTTCGCGAGGATGCGCGTGCGCGAGAGCCGCCAGCTCAGGAACCCGAGCCCGCCGAGGAGGAGCGTCAGCACGAGGCTCGCGCCGGCGGCGCGCCACGCGTATTCGCGCGCGCGCGCCTCGACCGGCGCGAGCTGCTCGGCGCGGTCGAGACCGACGATCACCGCGACCGGGAACTCGAACAGCGGCCGCGCGACGCTGTAGCGCTCGCGGTTGTCCCAGGGATTCCACGCGACGGCCGGAGCCGCATCGGCCTGCGCGCCCCGCACGACGTCGTTGTAGTCGGCGAGGTCGCCGATCGAGAGCTGGTCGCCGGTTCGCCGGGCGCGAAACACGCCGTCGGCGCCGAGGATCGCGAGCACGCCGAAGTGGCCGAGCCGCGACGGCTCGTAGCCGCTCACGAAGTAGGAGGCCGCCACGGAGATCACCACCGTGCCGCCGAACGAGCCGTCGGGCCACTGCAGGCGGCGGCTGAAGTCGACCTTCCATTCGTGCTCGGCGGGATCCATGCGCGGGACGCCCACCACGATCGAGTCGATGTCGGCGGCGCGGCGGAACCACCCCTGGTCGGCGACGTTGCGCGGGCCGCCCGCATGCGTGGCCGCCACCACGTCGCCCGCGGCATCGGTGATGCGCATCGAGAAGAGCAGCTCCGGCAGCAGCAGGCCCTTCTCGCGCAGCTCGCCGATGTCGACGCGCCCGCGGCCGCGCTCCCAGGTGAACTTCACGAGCCGCAGCGTCTGGTCGATCTCGCGCATCGCGCGCACGACCTGCGCCTCGTACGTATCGGCGAGCTCCTGGGTGGACGCGAGCGCGGTGCGCTCGGCCACGCGCCGCTCGACGCGGATCACGTCCACGGTCGTCCCCCAGATCACCGCGAGCAGGATGATCGCGATGAGGGGGAAGAACACGTACGGCTCCGCCAGCCGTCGCAGTTGTCGCTGCAGCAGCGTCATTGTCGTCCCGTGGGCGACGCCGCGCCCGGGAGCGCGCGGGCCGTCACCTGCTCGCCGGATTTTCCCCGAGGAAGCCGCAAAACCCAAGGGGGTTCGTCACGAAACCGGGTGCGGGGGATTGCCGATGTAGTTAACGCGCGCTAGGCCGCGAGCTTGTCCGAATGCACCACCAGGCCGCCGTGCTCGCGCATCGCGTGGAATCCAACGTCCGGCCAGATCTCCTGCGCGGCGGAAAGCTCGAGCTTGTGGTTGTAGAGCACCGCCGGAGCGTCCACCACGTCGTAGGCGATGCGGTAGGCGTTCGCCTCGACGAAGCGCTCGAGCTCGGCCGGCGTCGGCGCCGTCACCCAGCGCGCGAGCTTGTAAGCGCTGGGAACCATGCGTGCCCGCGCCTGGTATTCGTGCTCCAGGCGGTGCGCGACCACGTCGAGCTGCAGGGGGCCCACCGCGCCGAGCAGGAGCGCCCCGCCGTTGTGCGGCCGGAACACCTGGATCGCGCCTTCCTCGCCCAGCTGCTGCAACCCGGTCCGGAGCTGCTTGTTGCGGATCGGATCGGCGACCTCCACGGTGACGAAGATCTCCGGCGCGAAGAACGGGAGTCCGGTGAACTGCAGCCTCTCGCCCTCGGTGAGCGTGTCGCCGAGCTGCAGAAGACCGCGGTTCGGCAGGCCCACGATGTCGCCGGGATACGCGTCCTCGAGCACCTCGCGGCGCTGCGAGAGGAAGGATACGGCGCTCGCGGTCTTCACTTCCTTGCCGGTGCGCGAGAGGACGAGCTTCATGCCGCGCTCGAAGCGCCCCGAGCACACGCGCACGAAGGCGACGCGGTCGCGGTGCGCCGGATCCATGTTCGCCTGGATCTTGAACACGACGCCGGTGAACTTCGGCTCCGTCGGCTCGATCACGCGCTGCACCGCGGCCTTCGGGCCGGGTGCAGGGGCGAGGTCCACCAGCGCGTCGAGCACCTCGTGCACGCCGAAATTGTTGATCGCGGAGCCGAAGAAGACGGGCGTCTGGCCGCCCTCAAGGAACGACTCGCGGTCGAACGCCTGGGAGGCGCCCTGCAGCAGCTCGATCTCGCCCTTCGCCTGGACGAACGCGTCGCCGAAGCGCGCCTCGTTCCCGGGGCTCGCGAGGCCGGCGACGATCTCCTCCTCGTCGACGCGGCGGTCCTCGCCGGGCCGGAAGACGCGCATGCGGTCGGCGCGGATGTCGAAGACGCCGCCGAAGCGCTTGCCCATGCCCACCGGCCAGGTGAAGGGCACGGTCGGCATCCGCAGCACGCGCTCGATCTCGTCGAGGAGGGCGAGCGGCTCGCGCGTCTCCCGGTCCATCTTGTTGATGAAGGTGATGATCGGCGTGTCGCGCGCGCGGCAGACCTCGAGCAGGCGGATGGTCTGCGCCTCCACGCCGTTCACGCCGTCGATCACCATGAGCGCCGCGTCCACCGCCGTGAGCACGCGATACGTGTCCTCGGAGAAGTCCTGGTGCCCGGGCGTGTCGAGGAGGTTGATGACCTCGCCGCGGAACTCCATCTGCATCACCGAGCTCGCGACCGAGATGCCGCGCTGCTTCTCGATCTCCATCCAGTCCGAGGTGGCGTGGCGCCTAGCCTTGCGCGCCTTCACGCTGCCGGCGATGTGGATCGCGCCGGCGAAGAGCAGCAGCTTCTCCGTAAGCGTGGTCTTGCCGGCGTCCGGGTGCGAGATGATCGCGAAGGTGCGCCGGCGCGCGACCTCGGCGGCGAGATCGGAAGTTGAATTCATGCGCAATTTTAGCAGCCCCTGCCGGCGATCAAAGAACCAAGCGAAGCGTCGGCGGCTGCTAGACTCCCCCGATGGCGTCCATCCTTTCCATCTCGCGGCTCACCAAGACCTACGCCTCCGGACTGCAGGCGCTCAAGGGCGTCGACCTCGAGATCGCGAAGGGCGAGATCTTCGCCCTCCTCGGCCCCAACGGCGCGGGAAAGACGACCCTCATCAACATCGTGTGCGGCATCGTGAACGCGTCCTCGGGCACGGTGCTCGTGGACGGGCACGACAACCGCTCGGACTACCGCGCCGCGCGCGCGAGGATCGGGCTCGTGCCGCAGGAGCTGCACACGGACATGTTCGAGACGGTGGGCGCGACGGTGCGCTTCAGCCGCGGGCTCTTCGGCTCCCCCGCGAGCCCGGCGCACCTGGAAAAGGTGCTGCGCGACCTCTCGTTGTGGGACAAGCGTGCCAACAAGATCATGACGCTCTCCGGCGGAATGAAGCGGCGGGTGCTGATCGCGAAGGCGCTCGCCCACGAGCCGCAGGTCCTCTTCCTCGACGAGCCCACGGCGGGCGTGGACGTGGAGCTGCGCCGCGACATGTGGGCGCTCGTGCGGCGGCTGCGCGAGAGCGGCGTCACGATCATCCTCACCACGCACTACATCGAGGAGGCCGAGGACATGGCCGATCGCATCGGCGTGATCCACAAGGGCGAGCTCATCGTCGTCGAGGAGAAGGCGACGCTCATGGCGAAGCTCGGCAAGAAGCAGCTGCTGCTGCACCTCGCGGCGCCGCTCGCCGCGATCCCGGAGGGGCTCGCGGAATGGCCGCTCGCGCTCCGCAACGGCGGCACGGATCTCGAGTACACGTTCGACTCGCGCCGGGAGCACACGGGCGTGCCCACGCTGCTTCGCCGGCTGGGCGAGCTCGGCATCGAGTTCAAGGACCTGCAGACCAGCCAGAGCTCGCTCGAGGACATCTTCGTGAGCCTGGTGCACGAGCCCGGCCGCGAGCGTCTCCCAGGGGAGAAGGAGACCTCGACATGAACACCCACGCCATCTCCGCGATCTACCGCTTCGAGATGTCGCGCTTCGGGCGCACGCTCTGGCAGAGCCTCGTCACGCCGGTGATCACGACCTCGCTCTACTTCATCGTGTTCGGCGCCGCGATCGGCAGGCGCATGAGCGAGGTGGACGGCGTGCCCTACGGCGCGTTCATCGTGCCGGGCCTCGTCATGCTCTCGATCTTCACGGAGAGCCTCAACAACGCCTCCATCGGCATCTACCTGCCGAAGTTCACGGGCACCATCTACGAGGTGCTCTCGGCGCCGGTCTCCGCGCTCGAAGTGGTGCTCGCCTACGTCGGGGCGGCGACCACCAAGTCGATCGTGCTCGCCGCGGTGATCCTCGCGACCGCGAACCTCTTCGTGCCGGTGCACGTCGAGCATCCGCTCGCCATGGCCGCGTTCCTGGTCCTCACGACGCTCACCTTCTGCCTGCTCGGCTTCGTGATCGGCATCTGGGCGAACGGCTTCGAGCAGCTCGGCTTCATTCCCATGCTGGTGGTGACGCCGCTCACCTTCCTCGGCGGCGCGTTCTACTCGATCGCGATGCTGCCGCCCGCCTGGCGCGCGTTCAGCCTCTTCAACCCGATCGTCTACCTCATCAGCGGCTATCGCTGGACCTTCTACGGAACCGCGGACGTCGACGTGCGCATCTCCTTCGCGATGGCGGCGGGCTTCTGCCTCGTGTGCCTCGCGGCCGCGTCGTGGATGTTCCGGACCGGGTACCGGTTGAAGAGCTAGCTGGATTCCGGCGAGGCCCGATCTCGAACGATCCCGTCAGGGCGCGAACGACCTCAGGACGCCGCGTTCGGCTGCAGGCTGGAGATGAGCCGGTCGATGAGGTCGGGCCGGCCGTCCGGCGACTTGAGCCGATGGCGGCGCAGCAGGCCCACCAGGTCCGGCTTCGGCAGCGCCGAAGGATCGGAGCGGATGAACACCTCGGCGATGGCGCGCTGCACGTTCACGGATTTCGCATCGGCGAACGCGCGCGCGAGCTCGTCTAGGATCTCGCGGTCGGCGATGTGCAGCCGCGCGAGCGCGCCGAGCGCGCGCAGCTGCGCCGCGGAGGGCGGCATGCGCGTCACCTCCTCGGCGAGCGCGCGCAGCTCCGGGCCGTCGGCGACCGGGTGGTGCTGGAGGTAGAGCTGCGCGAGCTCCACGTCCTTGTCTTCGGGGCTCGCGAGCGCGGCGAGGATGCGCGCCTTCGCCTCGCGGCTTCCGAGGCACGCGAGGAGCGCCGAGTCGGCCACCGGGTGCGTGCTCGTTGGCGGAAGCCTCACCTGCGAGAGCGCGCCGGGGAGCGCATCTGCGGCGGAGAGGGAGCACGCGAGGTCCACCTCGCCGAAACCCATCGTGCGCGAGGCGAGCATGTCGTCCAGCAGCGCAACCCGCTCCGAGCGCAGCTCGTCGTCGCGCAGCCAGGCTAGCTGCGCCGCGAGCGAAAGCATGCGTGCGCGCACGGCGAAGGGCGCCGCGTGCGCGAGCTGCAGGTAGCGCGCGCGGGTCTGCTCGTCGGCGCGGAAATCCGCGAGGACCGACTGGTACTGCGGCGAACGACGCACGTCCTCGCCGAAGGATGCGACCAGGTTCTCCATGCGCGCGAGGTACTTGCGGCCGCGCGACGGATCGCGCCGCAGCATTTCGTGGACGTAGGCGAGCTTCGCGGCCGGGCTCTCGCGCTGGTCGAAGAACTCGCAGATGTCGCGCCGCTCCTCGGCGCCCGGATCGGAGGGCCGCGCGCCGCGGATCGCGACCAGCGAGTTGCGCCCGAAGACGCGCAGGAGCTTCGCGCTCGCGTACCCGGTGCCGACCTCCGAGGCGCCCCCTGCGGCGAAGTAGCGATCGAGGAGCGTCGCGGCCGCCGGTCCGACCGGCGCGTGCGAGGAGAATCCGTAGATCACGGGCACGCCCGCGAAGATGCGCCGCATCCGGTCGTGGCCGCTCTCGCCGTACTTCGACGAATACTGCGTCGCGTGCGGATTGAGGCTCTCGCAGCCGAAGAGGTACACCTCCCTCAGGTGCGCGAAGAGCGCCGGGCACGAATGGCTGCACGAGGCGCGCTCGAGCTCGTCCATCTTGAGGCTCGCCTCCACGTCGACCTTGTCCGAGTAGAACGTCTCGCCGGCGTTGAAGTGGCCCGAGATCACCAGCACGTCGCACTGCACGTGCCGCTCGCACGCCTGGCCCATCCATTCGTCGTGCTTGCGGTCGAGCAGCTCGACGAACCTGTATTTGCCGGGCGGAAGGTGCTTGCGGAAGGCGTCGCGCTCGTCGGGCGAATTGACGGTGATGCTGCACACCGTCTTGGGCTCGTCGGCGCGCGCGAGGCCCGCGAATGCCATGCCCGCCGGCGCGATCAACAGGAGGGCCAGCGCGATCTTCGACATGCCACCAAGATCGTCGAAAGCGCGCGAGAAATCAGCCAGCGCCGCG
>DATNGJ010000066.1:0-6640 GCA_035605915.1 Usitatibacter sp. | reverse complement strand
TCTCTCGCAGCCGGTGTTCCGCTTGCAGAACTGGATCGCGATCGGCGAGGCCAAGCAGCAGGTGGTGCAGGCCGAGGCGGCGCTCGCCTCGGCGGGGTCGGACCTCATCGTGCGCGTCGCGCAGGCCTACTTCGACGTGCTTCTCGCGCAGGACAACGTGGCGCTCTCGGAATCGCAGATGGCGGCGATCTCCGAGCAGCTCGCGCAGGCGAAGCGCAACTTCGAGGTGGGGACCGCGACCATCGTCGATACGCTCGAGGCGCAGGCGCGCTACGACCAGGCGGCGGCGCAGGAGATCTCGGACAAGAACAACCTCGAGGTGAAGCGCCGCGCGCTGCAGCAGCTGCTCGGCAAGCTCCCCGAGCACCTGTCGCCGCTCAAGGATCCGCTGGTGCTCGCGCCGCCGCAGCCGAACGACATCGAGGCCTGGGTGCGTACCGCGCAGGACACGAGCTTCACGGTGGTGTCCGCCAGGGCCGCCGACGAGATCGCGCGCGAGGAAGTGAACCGCCAGAAGGCCGGCCACCTTCCCACCCTCGACCTCACCGGCAGCTACAGCCGGGGATACAACCCGGTCACGTCCAACGCCGACATCGTCGGCTCGCGCACCAATACGTCCTCGATCGGACTCACGCTTTCCATTCCGTTCTACGAAGGCGGCCTGATCCAGTCGCGCGTGCGCCAGGCGATCGCAAACCGCGACAAGGCCGACCAGGACCTCGAGAGCACCGTGCGCACCGTCGCGCAATCGGTGCGCGAGAACTACCTCAACGTGACGAGCGGCATCGCGCAGGTGAAGGCGCTCGAGCGCGCGCTCACCTCGACCCAGAGCCAGCTCGATTCGACCATCCTCGGCCGCGACGTCGGCGTGCGCACCAGCGTCGACGTGCTGAACGCGCAGCAGCAGGTGTACCAGACGCGGCGCGACCTGCAGCAGGCGCGCTACAACTACCTGCTCAACACGCTGCGCCTCAAGGCGGCGGCGGGACAGCTCGCCGAGATCGACGTCGAGAGCGTGAACCGCGCGCTCACGCGCTAGCGGGCGTCCGCAGGCTCGACGAGCGGCGCGAGCCAATCCATCAGGTGCCCGATGGCGCCGCGATGCGCGGCGACGAAGTCGCGCGCCTTCTCTCCCATCGCGCGCCGGCGCGGGGCGTCGGCCGAGAGCGACGCGGCGGCGTCGAGCGCCGCTTGCGCATCCGCGACGCGCAGCGCCGCGCCCGCGGCGATGGCCCCTTCGCTCGCTTCCTCGAAGTTGTAGGTGTGAGGCCCGACGATCACGGGTCGGCCCAGGGCGCACGCCTCGATGAGGTTCTGGCCGCCATGGGCGAGCAGGCTCCCGCCCATGATCACGACGTCGCCGGCCGCGTAATAGGCGAGCATCTCCCCCATGGAATCGCCGATGAGAACGCTCGTTCCTGCATCCACGGGGCGCTCCTCGCTGCGGCTTGCCGCCGTGAAGCCGCGCGCGGCGGCGATGCGGTGCACCTCGTCGAAGCGCTGGGGGTGGCGCGGCACGATCACGAGCAGCGCCTCGCGCGCGGCCTCCGATCGCGCGAACGCATCGAGGAGCAGTGCCTCCTCGCCTTCGCGCGTGCTGCCCGCGACCCACACCGGGCGTGCGCTGCCGAAGCGATCGCGGAACGTGCGCCCGAGGTCGACCATCGCGGGCGGTATCTCCAGGTCGAATTTCACGTTGCCCGTGACTTCCACGCCGCGCACGCCGAGGCCGCGGAAGCGCTGGGCGTCGGCCTGGGTCTGCGCGGCGACGCCCGCGAGGTTCGCGAACGCCCAGCGCGCGAAAGACGGAACGCGCGCGTAGCGGCGCGCCGAGCGTTCCGAAAGCCGGCCGTTGGCGAGCACGACCGGTACGCCCTCGTGGGCGCATTGCTCGAGGAGCCGCGGCCACAGCTCCGTCTCGAGGATCATGCCGAAGCGCGGGCGGTAGTGCGCGAGGAACCGGCGCACCGCGAAGCGCAGGTCGTAGGGTAGCCACGCGCGCTCGACACGATCGCCGAAGAGCGTCTCGCCGGTCTCGCGGCCGGTCGGCGTCATATGCGTGAGGAGGATGCGATGGCCGGGAAAGCGGCGTGCGAGCGCATCGACGATCGGCGCCGCGGCGCGCGTCTCGCCCACGGAGACGGCATGGATCCAGATGCGCGGCGCGACCGGCACGCTGCGGTAACGACCGAAGCGCTCGCCGAGGCGATCGAGGTAGCCGCGCTGGCGGCGCGAGCGCCACGCGAGGCGCGCGAGCGCGAACGGCGTGGCGACGATCCACGCCAGCGCGTAGAAGGCGCGGATCATGCGGCCCCGCGACCGATACCCGCGGCGGAGGCGACCGCGTCCACGTCGGGCGCGGCGCGCGGACCGCCCAGGTTCACGGCGAGCGCGCCGCCGTGCAGCCCGGTGAGCCGGGGCGACGTCGCGCAGTAGATGCCGACCGTCGGGACGCCGAGCGCGACGGCGAGGTGCGAAAGGCCGGTGTCGACGCCGACCACGCCCGCAGCGTGCGCGAGCAGCGCGGCCGCTTCGGCGAGCGGCATTGCGGGCGCCGCGCTCGCCATGGGGCCGATCGCCTGCGCGAGCCGCGCGGCGTCGGCGCGCTCCGCCTCGTTGCCGCCGGGCAGCACCATCGAGTAGCCGTCGTCGCCGAGGCGCCGGCCCAGGGCCACCCAGCGATCGTCGGGCCAGCGCTTGTCGGCGCGGCTCGCGGCGTGGAGCAGCACGGCGTAGCGGCCCGCCGGCGCCCAGGCGGGAGGTTGCGCCGGCGGCGCGAGCCCATAGCGCGCGGGCGCCGTCACCTCGTAGCCGAAGACCTGCGCGAGCAGCCGCCGGTTGCGCTCGACCGCGTGCATCTCGCGCGGCACCGCGATCTTCACGTCGTAGAAGCGCGCGGCGAAGCGCTCGCGCGCGCTCGCGCGGTCGGGGCCGAATACCGGCGCGCGGGCCCAACGCGCGACGCACCCGCTCTTGATGAGGCCCTGCGCATCGACCACGAAATCCCAGCGCTGCGCACGCAGCTGCGCCTTCGCCGCGCGAAGCGCGAGCCAGGCGGACCGAGACCATGGCCGGTCGCGCAAGCGGCGCAGCGGCACCGGGATCACGCGGCTCACCGCGGGATGCAGCGCGGCGAGCTCGGCATACGGCGTCTCGACCGCCCAGGCGACGTGGACGCCGGGACGGTGCGCCGCGAGGTCCGTCACGCCGGGCAGCAGGTGCACCACGTCGCCGAGCGAGGAGAGCTTGACGAGCAGGATGCGCGGCGCGGGCATGGCGCATTCTAATCCGCACGCCGGAGGGTAGAATGACGGCCTCGTGCCGCAGTCCCGGTCCATCGTGGCGCCGCCCACCGAAGACAAACTTCCCCTCACCGTTGCCATCATCTCGCTCAACGCCGCCGCGCAGATCGGCCCCTGCCTCGCGAGCGCAGCGTTCGCCGACGAGCTGCTGGTGGTCGATTCCGGAAGCAGCGACGGCACGGCGGAGGTCGCCCGTGCGCACGGCGCGCGCGTCGAGACGCGGGAATGGCTGGGCTTCGGGCGCCAGAAGCAGCACGCGGTCTCCATCGCGCGCCACGATTG
This sequence comes from Usitatibacter sp., assembly GCA_035605915.1. Classification (GTDB taxonomy): domain Bacteria; phylum Pseudomonadota; class Gammaproteobacteria; order Burkholderiales; family Usitatibacteraceae; genus Usitatibacter. The sequence continues at coordinate 3,056 of DATNGJ010000066.1, read as the reverse complement.
GGTGTTGTGCCTGGACGCCGACGAGCGCATCACGCCGCGCCTCGAGCGCTCCATCCGCGAGGCGCTCGCCTCGGGGCGCTATCGCGCCTGGCGCGTGGCGCGCCGCAACCGCTTTCTCGGCCGCTGGCTCGCGCACGGCGAAGGCTATCCCGACTGGACCGTGCGCCTCTTCCACCGCGCGCACGCGAGCTGGTCGAACGACGAGGTGCACGAGGCCGTGCTCACGACCGCGGAGGTGGGAAGGCTGCAGGGCGACCTGCTGCACGACTCCGCCGAGGATCTCGCGACCTACATGACGAAGCAGAACCGCTACTCCACCCTCCATGCGCAGGCGCTGTACAAGCAGGGCGTGCGCGCCGGCTATTGGCGGCTCGCCGCGAGCCCGCTCGCGCGCTTCCTCAAGTTCTACGTGCTGCGCCTGGGCTTCCTCGACGGAGGTCCCGGCTTCGCGCACATCGTGATCGGGTGCAACAGCACCTTCCACAAGTACCTGAAGCTGATGGAGCTGCAGCAATCGGCCGGGAGGGATGCTTGATCCTCGTCACCGGCGGCGCGGGCTTCATCGGCGCGAACTTCGTGCTCGACTGGATCGCCGCGACGGGCGAGCCGGTGGTGAACCTCGACAAGCTGACCTATGCGGGCAACCTCGGCAGCCTCGCTTCGCTCGCCGGGGACGCGCGCCACCTCTTCGTGCGCGGCGACATCGCCGATCGCGCGCTCGTGGAGCGCCTGCTCGCGGAGCATCGTCCGCGCGCCATCGTGCACTTCGCGGCCGAGAGCCACGTGGACCGCTCGATCCACGGGCCGGCGGCGTTCGTGGAGACGAACGTGGTCGGAACGTTCGAGCTGCTCGAAGCCGTGCGCGCGCACTGGCAGCGCCTCGAGGGCGAGGCGCGTTCCGCGTTCCGCTTCCTGCACGTCTCCACCGACGAGGTCTACGGCTCGCTCGGCGAGAACGACGCGGCGTTCAGCGAGGAGACAGCGTACGCGCCGAACAGTCCGTACTCGGCGTCGAAGGCGGCTTCGGATCACATGGTGCGCGCGTACCACCACACCTACGGGCTGCCCACGCTCACGACGAACTGCTCGAACAACTACGGCCCGTACCAGTTTCCCGAGAAGCTGATCCCGCTCGTGATCTCGAACGCGCTGGAAGGAAAGCCGATCCCGGTGTACGGCGACGGCCGCCAGGTGCGCGACTGGCTCTACGTCGGCGACCATTGCGCCGCGATCCGCGTCGTGCTCGAGCGCGGGCGCTCCGGCGAGACCTACAACGTCGGCGGCAACTCGGAGCGGCGCAACCTCGAGGTGGTGCACGCGATCTGCGACGCGCTCGACGCGGCGCGCGCGCGCGAGGGCGGATACCGGCGCCTCGTCACCTTCGTGAAGGACCGGCCGGGCCACGATCGCCGCTACGCGATCGACGCCGGAAAGATCCAGCGCGAGCTGGGCTGGTCGCCGCGCGAGTCCTTCGAGTCCGGCCTCGCGAAGACGGTGCGCTGGTACCTCGACCACGGCGCCTGGGTGGAGCAGGTGAAGAGCGGCGAGTACCGCGAGTGGCTCGAGGTGAACTACGCGGCGCGGAGCGCGGCATGAACCGCAAGGGCATCATCCTCGCCGGCGGCTCCGGGACCCGGCTCTATCCGGCGACGCGCGTGGTCTCCAAGCAGCTGCTGCCGGTCTACGACAAGCCGATGGTGTACTACCCGCTCGCGACGCTCATGGTGGCGGGGATCCGCGAGATCCTGGTGATCTCCACGCCGCAGGACACGCCGCGCTTCCAGGACCTGCTGGGCGACGGGCGCGACTGGGGGCTCGAGCTCTCGTACGCGGTGCAGCCCAATCCCGGCGGGCTCGCGCAGGCATTCCTCGTCGGGCGCGGTTTCGTGGCGGGCGGCCCGAGCTGCCTCATCCTCGGGGACAACATCTTCCACGGCCACGACCTCGCGCATTCGCTCCAGCGCGCGACGCAGGACGAGGAATGCGCGACGGTGTTCGCCTACCCGGTGCACGATCCCGAGCGCTACGGCGTGGTGGAGTTCGACGCCGACGGGCGCGCGGTGAGCATCGAGGAAAAGCCCGCCCGGCCCAAGTCGCGTTATGCCGTGACCGGCCTCTACTTCTACGACGAGCGCGTGTGCGACATCGCCGCCTCGCTCAAGCCGAGCGTGCGCGGCGAGCTCGAGATCACCGACGTGAACCGCATCTACCTCGAGCGCCATTCGCTCAAGGTCGAGGTGATGGGGCGCGGCACCGCATGGCTCGACACCGGCACGCACGAGAGCCTGCTCGAGGCCGCGCACTTCATCGAGACGATCGAGCGCCGGCAGGGGCTCAAGATCGCCTGCCCGGAGGAGATCGCCTACCGCATGGGCTACATCGACGCGGACGCGCTCGAGCGCCTGGCCCACCCCATGAAGAAGAGCTCCTACGGGCAGTACCTCCTCGCGGTGCTGCACGACCGCGTCTTCTAGGCGCCGCGCGTGAAGGCCATTCCGACCGCCATCCCGGACGTGCTCGTGATCGAGCCGGCCGTCTTCGGCGACGCCCGCGGGTTCTTCTTCGAGAGCTGGAACCGCCGCGCCTTCGGGGAGCTCCTGGGGCGCGACGTCGCGTTCGTGCAGGACAACCACTCGGCCTCCGCGCAAGGGGTCCTGCGCGGGCTCCACTACCAGGTGCGCCAGCCGCAGGGAAAGCTCGTGCGCGTCGTGGCGGGCGAGGTGTTCGACGTGGCCGTGGATCTCCGGCGCGCATCGGGCACGTTCGGCAAATGGGTGGCGGAGCGGCTCTCCGCGGAGAACCGCCGGATGCTGTGGGTCCCGCCCGGCTTCGCGCACGGATTCCTCGTGCTCTCGGAGCGCGCGGAGTTCCTCTACAAGACCACCGACTACTACGCGCCGGAGCACGAGCGCACGCTCCTCTGGAACGATCCGGCGCTCAACATCGCGTGGCCGCTCGAAGGCGCGCCGATCCTCAAGCCGAAAGACGCCGCCGGCACTCGCCTCGCGGCCGCAGAAACGTTCGCGTGATTCGCGCGCTGGTGACGGGCGCGCGGG
>DATNGJ010000065.1:0-19066 GCA_035605915.1 Usitatibacter sp. | reverse complement strand
AGCTCACGCGCACGGTCTTCCCCGTGGGCCATCTGCACAAGACGGAGGTGCGCCGCATCGCGCGCGAGGCGGGCCTGCCCAACCACGCGAAGCGCGATTCCACCGGCATCTGCTTCATCGGCGAGCGGCCGTTCCGCGCGTTCCTCTCGCGCTACCTCCCGCGCGAGCCCGGCCCCATCGTGACGCCGGAAGGGGAGCGCGTGGGCGCGCACGAGGGACTCATGTACTACACGCTCGGCCAGCGCCAGGGGCTCGGCATCGGCGGGCGCCGCGAGGCGAGCCCGCAGCCCTGGTACGTGGCGGCGAAGGACCTCGGGACGAACACGCTCGTCGTGGTGCAGGGGCACGACCACGCCTTGCTGCAGAAGCGGCGCCTGCACGCCGAGGACGCGAGCTGGATCGCGGGCGAGGCGCCCTCGCCCGACGATGCGCTCGCCGCGAAGACGCGCTATCGCCAGGCCGATGCCGCATGCGAGCTGCGCGTTTCGCAGCGAGGCTCGTTCGACCTCGAGTTCGCCACGCCGCAGTGGGCAGTGACGCCGGGGCAATCGGCCGTGCTCTATCGCGGGGAGGTGTGCCTCGGCGGGGGCGTCATCGCCGGAGGGTGATAAAATTCCACCCCTCCCATGGCCTCTGCCCTCACCGCCCTCTCCCCCCTCGACGGGCGCTACGCCGGCAAGACGCGCGCACTGCGGGACCACTTCAGCGAGTTCGCGCTGATCCGCGAGCGGGTCGCGGTCGAGGTGGAGTGGCTGCTCGCGCTCGCCGCCGATCCCGCGTTCACGCCGCTCGCGCCCTTCTCGCCCGGCACGGTGGGCGAGCTTCGCGAGGCCGCGGCGCACTTCTCGCCGGCCGATGCGGAGCGCGTGAAGGCGATCGAGGCGACCACCAACCATGACGTGAAGGCGGTCGAGTACTGGCTGCGCGAGCGCTTCGCGTCGAACCGGGAGATCGCGGCCGCCGCGGAGCTCATCCACTTCGCCTGCACCTCCGAGGACATCAACAACCTCGCGCACGCACGCATGTTCCTGGGCGGCCGGGACCGCGTCTTGCTGCCGGCGGTCGATCGCATCGTCGAGCGCCTGGAGGCGCTCGCCGGGGCCCATGCCGGGCTCGCGATGCTCGCGCGCACGCACGGGCAGCCCGCCACCCCCACCACGCTCGGCAAGGAGATGGCGAACATCGCGCATCGCCTGAAGCGCGCGCGCTCCGCGCTCGCGGCCGTGCGCATGCTCGGCAAGGCGAACGGCGCCACCGGCAATTTCAACGCGCACGTCGCGGCCGTGCCCGGCATGGACTGGCCCGCCTTCTCGCGCCGCTTCGTCGAAAGCCTGGGCGTCGAGTACAACCCGCTCACGATCCAGATCGAGCCGCACGACGCGCTCGCCGAGGCGTTCGATGCGGCGGCGCGGCTCAATACCGTACTCATCGACCTCGACCGCGACGCGTGGGGCTACATCTCGCTCGGCTACTTCACGCAGAAGGTGAAGGCGGGCGAGGTGGGCTCGTCCACGATGCCGCACAAGGTGAACCCGATCGACTTCGAGAATTCCGAGGGCAACCTCGGGCTCGCCAACGCGCTGCTGCGCCACCTCGCCGAGAAGCTGCCCATCTCGCGCTGGCAGCGCGACCTCACCGATTCCACGGTGCTGCGCAACGTCGGCGTCGCCTTCGGCTATTGCCTGCTGGGCTACGACTCCTGCCTGCGCGGCCTCGAGAAGCTCGAGGCGAACCCGCGCCGCATCACCGAGGACCTCGGCGACAGCTGGGACGTGCTCGCCGAAGCGGTGCAGACCGTGATGCGCGCGCACCGTGTTCCCGGCTCCTACGAAAAGCTCAAGGAGCTCACGCGCGGCAAGGGCGGCATCGGGCGCGAGGAGCTGCACGCCTTCATCCGCGCGCTGCCGATTCCGGCCGAGGCGCGCGAGCGCCTCCTCGGCCTCACGCCGGCGACCTACGTCGGCCTCGCCGAAACGCTCGCCCGCGGCGATTGAAGAAAAGGGGTCAGATCCCTTTTCCCGACGAATAAGGGATCTGACCCCTTCTTGTTTCACTCCTCGGGCGTCGTGAGGGAAACGCCGAGCCGCGCGCGCCGCGTGAGCCACGGGCTCGGGCGATAGCGCGGATCGCCGTAGAAGTCGAGCAACGACGAGAGCAGCGCGAGCACGCGCGCCGGCCCCAGCGCGTCACCCATCGCGAGCGGTCCCTTGCGATAGCCCAGCCCGAGCGTCACCGCGCGATCGATGTCCGCGGGCGTCGCGATGCGCTGCTGCGCGATGTCGCAGGCGACGTTCACGACCTGGGCGACGACGCGCGGCGCGACCCATCCCGGGCAATCGCGAATCCACGTGACGCCGATGCCGTCCGCGCCGAAGAGGCCGAGGGCGGCATCGCGCACCGCCGGCTCGGTGACGGGAGTTCCCATCAGAGTGCGATGCGTATCGAGGCCGAACCAGGCGTCGATCGCGACGCAACGGCGCGCGTCGAGGCCCTCGGCGAGCGCCGCCGACGTCGCGTCCGCTCCCCAGGGCGCGAGCAGGCAGAGCGCGCCGCTCGTGGGCCGCTCACCCGATTCGAGGCTCGCCCCGAGCTTCGCCGCGAGCGCCTCGAGGCGCGCGTGCGTTTGCGCATCGGCGCGGCTCACCCACACGCGCGGCTTCGCGGCCGGCGGCGCCGCGCGCCGCGGCAGCGGCTGCTTCACGCCGTCGACGTACGCATAGAAGCCGCGGCCGGCCTTGCGCCCGAGGAGACCGCCCAGGCGGCGCTGCAGCAGCACCGGCGACGGCCGAAAGCGCGGTTCCTCGTAGAACTGGTGGTAGATCGATTCCATCACGGGTTGCGAGACGTCCAGCCCGGTGAAATCGAGCAGCTCGAAGGGTCCCATGCGAAATCCCGCTCCGTCGCGCAGGATGTCGTCGATCTCCTGGAATTCCGCCACGCCCTCGGAGAGGATGCGCAGCGCCTCCGTGCCGTAGGCGCGGCCGGCATGGTTCACGAGGAAGCCGGGCGTATCCTTCGCGCGCACCGGCGCGTGGCCGAACGCCCGCACGAGATCGACCAGCCGGTCGGTCACGCCGGGGCCGGTGCGCACGCCGTCGATCACCTCGACCACCTTCATGAGCGGCACCGGGCTGAAGAAGTGCAGCCCCGCGACGCGCTCGGGATGCGCGCACGCCGCGGCGATCGCGGTGACCGAGAGCGACGACGTGTTGGTCGCGAGGATGCAATCGTCGCCGACGACGCGCTCGAGCGCGCGGAAAAGCTCGCGCTTCGCCTCGAGGTCCTCGACGATCGCCTCGACCACCACGCCGCAGCCGGAAAGGCCGTCGAGGCTCGCGACCGGCAGGAGCCGCGCGAGCGCCGCGCTCGCCTCGGCCTCGCCGAGCTTGCCCTTCGCCACCAGCTTCGCGAGCTGCGCGGCGATCGATTCCTTCGCCGCCTGGGCCGTGCCCGCGCGCGCGTCGTAGAGATACGCTTCGCATCCCGCCTGCGCCGCGACCTGCGCGATGCCGCGGCCCATGAGTCCGGTTCCGGCGATGCCGAGCCGGATGCGCGGCGCCCCTTCCATGCCAGGCTCCTCCATGACGATGCCCCCGCGCATGATACGCGGGGGCATCGGGAGCCCGGACCGCTAGGCCTTCGCGGCGAGGGCCACCGGCGCGTCGTGGATCGCGGCGATGTCGCCGGTCATCTCGCCGCCTTCCTGCACCAGGATCTTCCCGTAGCGGATCTTGCCGCCCACGCGCCCGCTCGCGTGGATCACGAGCTTCTTGCGCGCCGTCATCTCACCGTGGAAGGCGCCGCGGATCTCGGCGACGTCGACGTCGACCTTGCCGTCGAAGGCGCCATGCTCGGCGATCTGGATGGTGCGGCTCACCATGGTCGCTTCCACGCGCCCCTCGACGACGAGCGTGTCGCAATCGTGGATCTCGACGCCCTTCAGCTTGATGTTCGGGCCCACGATGAGCTTGCTGCCCGAGCCCTCGTCGCGACCGTGGGCTGCATCGGCGGGTGCGGCTGCCGCGGGGATCGGCCGCGCCGCGTTCGAGGCCGGCGTCGGTCCGAGCGAAGGCGCGTTGGCCGCAACCGGTTGCGACGGCGATGGCATGGCGCGCGGATCGCGCGCGCGGTTGAAGAGACCTTCTCCGTATTTCATGACGACCTCCCTCGTGGAAATTATGAAAGTTGGAATGGTGCAAAGCGAAATTGTGAAAACCCAGTAACACGATCCGTGCCAAACGGCGCATTCGCCCGCACTACGCCCCTCGAACACGTGTAACGCGCAGCGCGGAGGAGACGCCGCTCACCGATGATTCGTCGCCCGCGGGCAACGCGTCTCGCGGATTTCTTGCGCAATGCCCTGAATGCAGGCCGTTTCCCCTGTCGCCCCCCACCGACGCGCGTGACCGGATGTGTTTTTTTCCGGTCATCCGCGCGCAGCAAAGGCCGCTCGGAACTGCAATACGGGTGCCCGCTCTAAAAAGCGCAAAACGACAACGAGGGCGCATGACGCGACACCGGCCCGTTAGAGGAGCACGAGCGCTGCTCGCCGCGCTGGTCATTGCGGCCGCATTCCCCGCGCGCGCGCAGCAGCGGCCCACCGTCGACGAGGGCTCGTGGCCGATGCCGGCGCACGACGTCGCGAACACCCGCTTCAGCCCGCTCGACCAGATCGACACGCGCAATGCGCACGCGCTGAAGCTCGCCTTCAGCTTCGCGACGGGCACCACGCACGGCAACGAGGCCGCGCCGATCGTGGTCGGCTCGACCATGTACGTGGCGACGCCGTTTCCCAATACGCTGTACGCGTTCGACCTCACCAAGCCCGGCGCGCACGTGAAGTGGAAGTTCGAGCCGCATCCCAAGCCGAGCGCGCAAGGTGTCGCCTGCTGCGACACGGTGAACCGCGGCGTCGCCTACGACGCGGGGCGCATCTTCATGAACACGCTCGACGGCGACACGGTCGCGATCGACGCCGCGAGCGGCGAGCCGGTGTGGCGCACGCACCTGGGCGACGTCGCGAAGGGCGAGACCATGACGATGGCGCCCTTCGTGGTGAAGGGCAAGGTGATCGTGGGCAACAGCGGCGGCGAGATGGGCGTGCGCGGCTGGCTCACCGCGCTCGACGAGGCGACCGGAAAGATCGCGTGGCGCGCGTACAGCACCGGGCCGGATGCGGACGTGCGCATCGGCCCGCGCTTCAAGCCGCACTACGCGCAGGACCAGGGCAAGGATCTCGGCGTCACGACCTGGCCGCCGCAAGCCTGGAAAACGGGCGGCGGCAATGCGTGGGGCTGGGTCTCCTACGACCCGGAGCTCGACCTCCTCTACTACGGCACCGCCAATCCCGGCCCGTGGGATCCGGAGCAGCGGCCCGGCGCCAACAAATGGACCAGCGGCGTCTTCGCGCGCGATCCGGCGAGCGGGGAGGCGATCTGGTTCTACCAGTGGAGCCCGCACGACCTGCACGACTACGATGGCGTGAACGAGAACGTGCTGGTGGACCTCGAGATCGGCGGACGCACGCGCAAGGTTCTGTTGCACGCGGACCGCAACGGCTACCTCTACGTGCTCGATCGCGCCACCGGAGAGGTGCTCTCCGCGGATGCGTTCGCCTACATCACGACGACGCTCGGCGTCGACCTCGCGACCGGCGGCCTGCGCTACAACCCGGCGAAGGAAGAGCACGCCGGCAAGCCCGTGCGCGACATCTGCCCCGGCTCCGCCGGCGGCAAGGACTGGCAGCCCTCGGCATGGTCGCCGCGCACGCGCCTGCTCTACATCCCCGGCAACAACCTCTGCCAGGACGCGGAGGTCCACGAGACGAGCTACATCGCCGGCACACCGTACGTCGGCGCCGACTTGAAGATGCACCCCGGCCCCGGCGGCTATCGCGGCGAGTTCACCGCGTGGGATCCGGTCAAGCGCAGGAAGGCTTGGTCGGTGCACGAGTACTTTCCGGTGTGGAGCGGCGCCCTCGCGACGGCGGGCGACGTGGTGTTCTACGGCACCATGGACGGCTGGTTCAAGGCGCTCGATGCGCGCACCGGCAAGCTCCTGTGGAAGTACAAGACGAGCTACGGCATCGTCGGCCAGCCGGTCACCTATCGCGGCCCCGACGGCAAGCAGTACGTGGCGATATTGGACGGGGTCGGCGGATGGGCGGGCGCGATCGTCTCGGGCGACCTCGATCCGCGCGACGCGACGGCGGGCGGCGGCTTCGTGAATGCGATGAAGGACCTGCCGAAGTACACGCGGAAGGGCGGGACGCTCTATGTCTTCGCGCTTCCCTAGCCGCGCGCGGCATCGCCTTCGCGCCCACGGCGCCGCGTGGCTGTGCGTCGCGCTCGCTCTCGTGTTCGCCGCAGGGTGCGAGCGCGAGACGCGGCGCTTCGATCCGAAGCCGGTGCCGTCCGATCTTCGGACCCAGCCGCAATCGCTGCCCGACCTGCAGCCCGGGCAGCCCGGACCCGGCATGCGCGAGACCGCCTCGGCCGGGCGCTACGACGAGAAGAGCGCCTACGAGGTCGCGCAGGGCAAGATGCTCTTCCGCTGGTACAACTGCTCGGGCTGCCACGCGCAGGGTGGCGGCAACATGGGCCCGGCGTTGATGGACACGAGCTGGATCTACGGATCCGATCCCGACTCGGTCTTCTCGACCATCATGGACGGTCGACCGCGCGGCATGCCTTCGTTCCGCGGCCGCATTCCCGAGGCGCAGGTGTGGGAGCTCGTGGCCTACGTGCGCTCGATGAGCGGCCTCATTCCCAACGAGGCGGCGCCGAACCGCGACGAAGGCCTGGGAGGCGCGCCGCCCGAGAGCATGCGCAAGCCGCAACCGCCCAAGGACTCCGACGCGAAGGTGGGCGGATGAAGGCTCACGCCATCGCACCGGCGCTTCTCGCCGCGCTCGCTTCGCCGGCCGCCTGGCCGCAGGCCGCGCACGACGCGCTGCAACCCGCCGGCCCGCAGGCCGCGCACATCGCCTCGCTCTGGTGGCTCGCGGTCGCGATCTGCGCCGTCGTCTTCGTCGCGATCCTCGCGGCGCTCGCGTGGGCGCTGTGGCGCGCGCCTCGCGCGCAGGCGAGCACGCCGCCGGAAATCTCGCCGCCGCCCGCGGCCGAGCGGCGCCATGCACGCGGCGTCGCCGTCGCCCTCGGCGTGTGCATCGTGCTGCTCGTGGTGATCCTCGTCGGGAGCATCAGCACGGATCGCGCGCTTGCGAGCCTGCCGCTGCAGGACGCCGTCCACATCGACCTCACCGGCCATCAATGGTGGTGGGAGGCGACCTACGACGACCCGCAGCCCGACCGCATCTTCCACACCGCGAACGAGCTGCACGTGCCGGTGGGCCGCCCGGTGATCGTGACCCTGCACTCGGACGACGTGATCCACAGCTTCTGGGTGCCGAGCCTCGACGGCAAGAAGGACCTGATTCCCGGCCGCACCGCGCAGATCGAGTTCCGCGCCGACCGCCCGGGCGACTACCGCGGCCAGTGCGCGGAATACTGCGGCCTGCAGCACGCCTTCATGGCGCTCGACGTGATCGCGATGCCGCCCGGCGAATACGCGGCCTGGGCGGAGGCGCAACGCCGGCCCGCCGCCGATCCCGCGGATCCCCAGGCGCGCCGCGGCCGCGACCTCTTCCTGTCGGGCACCTGCATGATGTGCCACGCGATCCTGGGAACGACGGCGAGCGCACGCAGCGCACCGGATCTCACGCATGTCGCGAGCCGCGCCCGGATCGCGGCCGGACGCCTCGCCAATACGCCCGAGAACCTCGCCGCGTGGATCCACGATCCGCAGGCGATCAAGCCGGGCGCCAACATGCCGGCGAACCTGCTCGCGCCGGACGACCTGCACGCGGTGGTCGCCTACCTGGAGACGCTGCGATGAGCGCCCCGCGCGAGACGCTGCGCGACGGCGACGGGCCCGGCTCGCGCGCCGCCGAGACGCTCGCGATGACCTGGCGCACGCCGAAGGGAATCGTCGGCTGGCTTTCGAACATCGACCACAAGTCCACCGGAAAGCGCTTCATCGTCACGGCCTTCGCCTTCTTCCTCGCCGCGGCGTTCCTCGCGGCGCTCATGCGCACGCAGCTCGTGGTCCCCGACAACCACTTCGTCGGCCCGGACCTGTACAACCAGCTCTTCACGATGCACGGCACCACGATGATGTTCCTTTTCGCGGTGCCCATGATGCAGGGCATGTCGCTCTATTTCGTGCCGCTCATGGTGGGCACGCGCAACACGGCGTTCCCGCGCATGTCCGCGTCGGCGTACTGGATCTACCTCGTGGGCGGCCTCACGCTCTATGCGGGCTTCCTCTGCAACACCGGCGCCGACGCCGGCTGGTTCGCGTACGTGCCGCTCGCCGGCCCGCAGTACGGCATCGGCAAGCGCTCGGACTTCTGGAACGTGCTGGTGAACTTCAGCGAGGCGATGGGGCTCATGGTCGCCGTCGACCTCGCCACGGTGATCCTCAAGATGCGCGCGCCCGGCATGTCGCTGCGCCGGATGCCGATCTTCGCGTGGGCGACGCTCGTCACCTCGATCATGATCATCTTCGCGATGCCCACCGTGATGCTCGGCGCGAACCTGGTGCAGCTCGACCGCATGCTGGGAACGCACTTCTTCAACCCGGGCGCGGGCGGCGACGTGATCCTGTGGCAGCACCTCTTCTGGTTCTTCGGCCATCCCGAGGTGTACTTCATCTTCATTCCCGGGCTCGCCTTCATCTCGTCGATCATCCCGACCTTCGCGCGCCGGCCGATGTTCGGCCACGACGCGGTCGTGCTCTCGCTCATCTCGACCGGGTTCCTGTCGTTCGGGCTGTGGGTGCACCACATGTTCGCGACCAACGTGCCCGACGTGGGCAAGAGCTTCTTCACCGCGATGAGCCTCATGATCGCGATCCCGACCGCGGTGCAGATCTTCTGCTGGATCGCGACGCTCGCGACCGGCCGCATCCAGTGGCGCCCGCCGCTGCTCTACGTGCTCGCGTTCTTCTTCATCCTCGTGCTGGGCGGGCTCAGCGGGCTCCTGCTCGGCTCGGTGCCGATCGACCTGCAGGTGCACGACAGCTACTTCGTCGTGGCGCACCTGCATTACGTCCTCATCGGCGGCGCCGTGTTCCCCCTCTTCGGCGCGTTCTACTACTGGTTCCCGAAGATCACCGGCCGCATGATGGACGAGCGCATCGCGAAGTGGACGTTCTGGATCATGTTCATCGGCTTCAACGTCACGTTCTTCCCGATGCACATCCTCGGCCTGCACGGCATGCCGCGGCGCATCTACACCTACGCCGCGCAGTCCGGATGGGGAACGCTCAACCTGGTGGCGACGGTGGGCGCGTTCATCATGGGATGGAGCGTGCTCCTCTTCGTCGCCAACGTCCTCGCGGGCCTGTGGCGCGGCAAGCCCGCCGGCGAGAATCCGTGGGGCGCCGGCACGCTCGAGTGGTCGGTGGCCTCGCCGCCGCCGCCGTACAACTTCGTGCGCATCCCGGTGGTCTCCTCGCGCGAGCCGCTCTGGTCACGCGAGGAGGGTGCGCCGACGCACGTGAGCGGCCTTTCCGCGCAGACGCGCGAGGGGCTCGTCACGACCGTGATCGACGCCCTGCCCGACGTGCGCTACGGCTATCCGCAGCCGACCATCTGGCCGTTCTTCGCCGCGCTCGCGGTGAGCCTGTGGCTCGACTGGTCGATCTTCTCGACCCAGGGATTCGTGTGGGGCCTCATCCCGCCGGCGATCGCGTTCATCGGCTGGTTCTGGCCGCGCGAGAAGGCGACCGCCGAGGCGCTCGCCCTGGAGAAGGCGCCGTGAGCCGGCGCCGCGAGGCGACTCCGGCGAGCGTCCCCGCGGTGCGGCGCGGCGATGCGCTGGACGTCGCGAACCTGCCCTCCTACGGCTTCAGCCACCGCAGCCTGATGTGGTGGGGCACGGCGGGCATGATGGCGATCGAGGGCGTCGCGTTCGGCTTCATGGTGGTGATCTACTTCTACTTCCGGGCGCTCGACCCGGGGTGGCCGCGCGGAGGCACCGGCGGGCCCGATCTCTTCTGGGGCTCGCTCAACGCGGTCCTCATCGTGGTGAGCGCCATTCCCAACACCGTCGCCGAGAAGGCGGCGATGAATCGCGACCTGCCGAAGGTGCGCATGGGACTGGTCGGCCTCTCGCTCGTGAGCCTCGGGCTCTGCGTCGTGCGCTGGATGGAGTTCACGCGCCTCAACGTGGGCTTCGACGAGAGCGCCTACGGATCCACCGTGTGGACGCTGTTGGGGCTGCACACGTTCAACCTGGTCACCGACGTCGCCGATACGCTGGTCCTCACCGTCCTCATGTACAAGGGGCCGCTCGAGGGCAAGCGCTTCGTGGACATCGCGGAAAACTCCGGCTACTGGGATTTCATCGTGCTCACGTGGCTGCCGATCTACGCGGTGATCTACTGGGCGCCGAAGTTCTAGGGAACGCCATGCGCATCTGGCTCGCGCTGCTGCTCGCCCCGATCCTCGCGCTCACCGACCAGAGCGTCGCCTACGCGGTCTCGGGCTGGGCCTGCTCCCACCAGCAACCGCTCGCCGCCCACGGCGTGCACCTGGTCCTGCTGCTCGCCGTGCTCGCGTGCACGGCGCTCGCCGCGCAACTGTGGCATGCGACCCGCCCGGCGCGGTCGTCGACGCACAAGGCGGACGTGCGGCACTTTCTCGCCGGGCTCGCGACCGCATCCGGCGCGCTCTCCGCGCTCGTCATCGCCGCGATGTGGTATCCGAGCTGGGTGATCTCGCCTTGCTTCAACTGATCCTCGGCGCGGCCGCGCTGCTCTACGCGCGCGGCCTCCTCGTGCTGTGGAAGGCCGCGGGCCGCGGGCGCGGCATCCGTCCGGCGCAGGCGCTGCGCTTTACCCTCGGGTGGCTCGCGCTCGCCGCGGCGCTCGCCCCGCCGCTCGACGACCTCGCGGACCGCTCGTTCGCGCTGCACATGGTCGAGCACGAGCTGCTGATGGTGGTCGCGGCGCCGCTCCTCGTGCTGGGCCGGCCGCTCGAGGCGTGGGCCTGGGCGCTTCCCACTTCGTGGGTGCGCGCGCTGGGGCGCCTCGGCCGTTCGCGCGCCCTCGCACGCCTGTGGGGCTGGATCACCGAGCCGGTGGGCGCGTGGACGTTTCATGCCGCCGCGCTCTGGCTGTGGCACCTGCCGCTCCTCTTCGACGCCGCGCTCGCCGACGAGCGCATCCACGTGCTGCAGCACGCATGCTTCTTCGGATCGGCGCTCGCGTTCTGGTGGGCGGTGTTCGGCCGCGGCGTGCGCGCGCCCGACGGGGCCTCGCTCGCGGGCCTCTTCACGACGCTGCTGCACACCAGCGCGCTCGGCGCGCTCCTCACGGTGGCGCCGACGCCGTGGTACGCCGAGTACGCCGGCACGAATCCCTTCAACCTCACGCCGCTCGAGGACCAGCAGGTGGGCGGCCTGGTGATGTGGGTGCCGGCGGGCTTCGCCTACGTCGCCGCGGGGCTCGCCATCGTCGCGGCCTGGCTGCGCGCGCCCGCGCCGCGCTTCAGATGATCTCGAGCGGGCGCTTGCGCCGCGGCGGCGGGAAGGCGCGATCGAGCTCGGCGAGGGCCTCGTCGTCGAGCCTCACCTCGCGCGCCGCCGCGTTGGCCCGCACATGCGCGACGTTCGACGACTTCGGGATCACCGCCACGCGCGGGTCCCGCAGCAGCCACGCGAGCGCCACTTGCGCGGGCGTCGCGCCGATGCGTTTCGCGACCGCCCTCAACGCGGGATGCGCGGGAAGCGCTCCCTCGTCGAGCGGCGAGTAGGCCATCACGTCGACCTCACGCTGCGCGCACCAGGGCAGCAGGTCGAACTCGACGCCGCGGCGCGCGAGGTTGTAGAGCACCTGGTCCGCGGCGGCGTGGCCGCCTTCCCGCAGCGCCGCGAGCTCCTCCAGGTCGGCCACGTCGAAATTCGAGACGCCCCAGCCGCGGATCTTGCCCTCGGCGCGCAGCCGCTCGAGCGCTTCGACCGTCTCGGCGAGCGGGACGCTCGAGCGCCAATGGAGCAGGTAGAGATCGATCGTCTCCACGCCGAGGCGCTCGAGCGATCCCGCGCAGGCCTTCGCCAGCGCGCGGCGCGAGGCATGGTGCGGATAGAACTTGGTGACGAGGTAGACCTCGTCGCGCCGCCCGCGGATCGCCTCGCCCACCACGCGCTCGGCGCCGCCCTCGCCGTACATCTCGGCGGTATCGACGAGCGAGAGCCCGAGGTCCAGCCCGAGGCGCAGCGCCGCGACTTCCGCGGCGCGTTGCCCCGCGCTCTCGCCCATGTGCCAGGTGCCGAGGCCGAGCCTCGGCATGCCGCCCGGCGCCGGCATCAGATCGCCTGCGCCTCCGCGCCGTACTGCGGGTTCACGCGCTCGGCCTTGGCGCCCATCTTGTTGAGCGCGTTGATGTAGGCCTTGGCGGAGGCGACGACGATGTCGGTGTCGGAGCCCATGCCGTTCACGACGCGGCCGTCCTTCGCGAGGCGCACGGTCACCTCGCCCTGCGAGTCGGTGCCCTCGGTCACGTTGCTCACCGAGTAGAGCAGCAGGTCGGTGCCGCTCTGCACGATGCTCTCGACCGCCTTGAAGGTCGCGTCCACCAGCCCGTCGCCGCGCGCCTCCGCGCGCGCCTCGCGCCCGGCGTCGCCGATCACGACGCGCGCGAACGGCTGCTCGCCGGTCTCCGAGTGCGCCGTGAGGGAGACGAGCTTGTAGCGCTCCACCTCGGGCGTCACGGTCTCGTCGGACATCAGCGCCTGGATGTCCTCGTCGAAGATCTCGCGCTTCTTGTCGGCGAGCTCCTTGAAGCGCGCGAACGCCGCGTTCAGCTGCTCCTCGGAGGCGAGCGCGATCCCGAGCTCCTGCAGCCGCGCCTTGAAGGCGCTGCGGCCCGAGAGCTTGCCCAGCGTGAGCCGGTTCGCACCCCAGCCGACGTCGGCCGCGCGCATGATCTCGTAGGTCTCGCGGTGCTTGAGCACGCCGTCCTGGTGGATGCCCGACTCGTGCGCGAAGGCGTTCGCGCCGACCACCGCCTTGTTCGGCTGCACCGGGTAGCCGGTGATGGTGGAGACGAGCTTGCTCGTGGGAACGATCTGCGTCGCGTCGATGCGCGTCGTGCACGGGAAGAAATCCGCGCGCGTGCGTACCGCCATCACGATCTCCTCCAGCGCCGCGTTGCCCGCTCGCTCGCCCAGGCCGTTGATGGTGCACTCCACCTGGCGCGCGCCCGCCATCACCGCGGCGAGCGAGTTCGCGACCGCCATGCCGAGGTCGTTGTGGCAGTGCGTGGACCATACCGCACGGTCCGCGTTCGGGATGCGCGAGAGGAGGTTGCGGAAGAGCTCGCCCCAGAGCTCCGGCGTGCTGTAGCCGACGGTGTCGGGCACGTTGATGGTCCGGGCGCCGGCCTCGATCGCCTGCTCGAAGATGCGGCACAGGAAATCCACGTCGGAGCGAACCGCGTCCTCGGCCGAGAACTCCACGTCGTCGGTGTACTGGCGCGCCTGCTTCACCGCGCGCACCGCCGCCTCGAGCACCGCGTCGGGCTCCATGCGCAGCTTGTGCTTCATGTGGATCGGGCTGGTCGCGATGAACGTGTGGATGCGGCCCGAGGCCGCGCCCTGGATCGCCTCCCCGGCACGCTTCACGTCGTTGTCGTTGGCGCGCGCGAGCGTGCACACCGTGGATTCGCGCACCACCGCGGCAACCGCGCGGATGGCGTCGAAATCGCCCGGGCTGGAGGCCGCGAAGCCCGCCTCGATGACGTCCACGCGCAGGCGCTCGAGCTGCTTGGCGATGCGCACCTTCTCGTCGCGCGTCATGGCCGCGCCCGGGCTCTGCTCGCCGTCGCGCATGGTGGTGTCGAAGATGATCAATGAGTCCTTCATGGGATCGCTCCGTCGAAAATCGGATGGATTCATCCGTCCCGCTCACCTGGGACGGCCGGATGCTGCACGAATCGGGGGAGGGAGTATTTAGCGCGCGAGGCGCAGCAGCACGAGGCCCAGCGCGAGCGCGCCGAGGCCGCAGAGGCGAAGCGAGAGGGGGTCGCCTGAAGGATGCATGAAGCCAATATAGCCGGTCCCGGGCGGGCTTGGCAAATGCCCGGGGCGGGCCCCGGGCGGATCAGGGGCCGCCGGGCAGGAACGCGTCGCGGCCCGAGCTCGCGCCGTGGCGAAGCAGCAGCGCCGTGATGTCGTGGGCGCCGTGCTCCTCGGCGATGTCGAGCGGCGTCACGCCCGAGAGGTCGCGCGCGTCCGGATCGGCGCCCGCGCCGAGCAGGACCTCGACCGCCTCGTGGAACCCCATCTCCACGGCGAGCGCGAGCGCGGTGGTGCCCTGCTCGTCGCGCAGCTCCAGTTGCGCGCCGCGCGCGACCAGGACCTCGATCGCGGGAAGGTTGCTTTCCTGGATCGCCACCATGAGGAGCGTGCGCCCGCCCGCGCCGATCACGCTGTCGACGGGCGTCGAGGCGAGCATCCGCGCGAAGGCGCCGGTATCGCCCTCCTCGAGCGCGTCGCGGATGCCCGCGTACTGCTTCTGCGTGGCCCCGCTCCTCACGCGTTGCACGGCCCATGCCACGTAGCCCGACAAGCCGTAGAGCACCGCCACCGCCCACAGCACGTGCGAAGGCTTGATCGAGATGAGCAGCAGCGTCACCACGATCACGATCGCCACCCAGAACGGCATCTGGCGGCGCAGGTTGATGTCCTTGCCGCTGTAGAACTTCACGTTGGTGACCATGGTGATGCCGGCATACACCGTGACCGCCGCCGCGAGCCAGCGCACGTCCTCGCCGCGGATGTCGTGCGCGTTGAACGCCCAGATCATGCCCGCGACGAGCGCCGCCGCGGCGGGGCTCGGCAGCCCCGTGAACCAGCGCTTGTCCGCGACGGCGAGCTGCGTGTTGAAGCGCGCGAGCCGCAGCGCCGCGCCCACGCAGTAGACGAACGCCGCGATCCAGCCGATGCGCCCCATGCCGCGCAGCGCCCACTCGTACATGAGGAGCGCGGGCGCGGCGCCGAAGGACACCATGTCGGCGAGGCTGTCGTACTCCGCGCCGAAGGCGGACTGGGTGCGCGTGAGGCGCGCGACGCGGCCGTCCAGGCCGTCCAGCACCATCGCGACGAACACCGCCACGGACGCCTGCTCGAACTGCACGTTCATCCCCTGCACGATCGCGAAGAAGCCCGCGAACAGCGCGAGCGTCGTGAAGAGGTTGGGCAGCAGGTAGACGCCGCGCTTGCGCGCGCGCTCCAGGGTGGGCCGTGCCGCGCGCGGGATGGGAGCGGCCATGGCGGCGTTATGCGGCGCCGAGCTCGGCGAGCACCGTCGAGCCGGCCTTCACCTTGTCGCCGATCGCCACGCGCGGCCGCGCGTCGGGCGGCAGGTACACGTCCACGCGCGAGCCGAAGCGGATGAAACCGAAGCGCTCGCCGCGCACGAGCCGGTCGCCCGCCTTCACGTAGCAGAGGATGCGCCGCGCGACGAGCCCTGCGACCTGCACGCACGTGACGTCGACGCCCGAATCGGTGCGCAGGTGCAGCGCGTTCCTCTCGTTGCCGGAGGAGGCCTTGTCGAGCGAGGCGTTGAGGAAGGTTCCGGCGCTGTACGTGACGGTCTGCAGGGCGCCGTCGACCGGCGAGCGGTTCGAGTGCACGTTGAAGACGTTCATGAAGATGCTCACCTTGAGCGCCTCGCGCTGCAGGTACGGATCGCGCTCCTTTCCGACCACCAGCACGCGGCCGTCGGCGGGGCACACGACGAGGCCCGGATCGTCGGGCACGTCGCGCGCCGGGTCGCGGAAGAACTGCAGCACGAAGAGCGCCGCGAGCCACAACGGGAGCGACCACCAGCCGAAGAAGGCCGCGGCGACCGCCGCCACGATCACCGCGATGGCGAGGTAGGCCCACCCCTCCTTCGCGATGACCGGGTGCGGGTACGGCGTCATGTGAGAGCGATCCGCGTCGGAGCCTGCCCCCGAACGCCATTGTCGGGGGCGGGGAGGACGGCGCTGTGCGTGGCCATGCGGGCGATCAGCTGGTGGACCGGTCCACCAGCTTGTTCTTGCGGATCCACGGCATCATGGCGCGCAGCTTCTCGCCCACCTTCTCGATGTCGTGCTCGGCGAGGAGGCGCCGGCGCGCGTTGAGCGTCGGCGCGCCCGCCCGGTTCTCGAGGATGAAGTCGCGCGCGTACTCGCCGTTCTGGATGCGCTCGAGGATCTCCTTCATCGCCTGGCGCGCCGGAGCGCCCACCACCTTCGGGCCGCTCACGTACTCGCCGAACTCCGCGTTGTTGGAGATCGAGTAGTTCATGTTCGCGATGCCGCCCTCGTAGATGAGGTCCACGATGAGCTTGGTCTCGTGCAGGCACTCGAAGTACGCCATCTCCGGCGCGTATCCCGCCTCGACCAGGGTTTCGTAGCCCGCCTTGATGAGCTCGACGATGCCGCCGCAGAGCACGGTCTGCTCGCCGAAGAGGTCGGTCTCGGTCTCCTCGCGGAAGTTGGTCTCGATCACGCCGCCGCGCGCCGCGCCGATCGCCGCGGCGTAGGAGAGCGCGAGGTCCTTCGCCTTGCCCGAGGCGTTCTGGTGCACGGCGATCAACGCCGGCACGCCGCCGCCCTGCGTGTAGGTCGAGCGCACGAGGTGGCCCGGACCCTTGGGCGCGATCATGATCACGTCGAGGTCGGCGCGCGGCACGATCTGCTTGAAGTGGATGTTGAAGCCGTGCGCGAAGGCGAGCGCGGCGCCCTTCTTGATGTTCGGCTCGACCGACTCCTGGTAGACCTGCGCGTGGTTCTCGTCCGGGAGCAGGATCATCACGAGGTCGGCGCCCTTCACCGCCTCCCCGATCTCCTTCACGGGAATCTTCGCCTTCTCCGCCTTCTGCCACGAGGCGCCGCCCTTGCGCAGGCCCACCGTGACCTTCACTCCGGAATCCTTCAGGTTCTGCGCGTGCGCGTGCCCTTGCGAGCCGTAGCCGATGATGGTGACCTTCTTGCCCTTGACGAGCGAGAGGTCGGCGTCCTTGTCGTAATAGACCTTCATTTGCGTTCCTTCGATGGGGATGGGTTCAGGCCTTCAGCACCCACTCGCCGCGCCCGATGCCGGATACGCCGGTGCGCACGGTTTCCAGGATCGCGCCGCGATCGAGCGCGTCGAGGAAGGCGTCGAGCTTCTCGGTGGTGCCGGTGAGCTCGATCGTGTAGGACTTGTCGGTGACGTCGAGGATGCGCCCGCGGAAGATGTCCGCGGTGCGCTTGATCTCCTCGCGATCCTTGCCGCCGGCGCGCACCTTCACGAGCATGAGCTCGCGCTCGATGTGCTTGCCTTCGGAGAGGTCCACCACCTTCACCACGTCCACCAGCTTGTTCAGCTGCTTGGTGATCTGCTCGACGATCTCGTCGGAGCCGGTGGTGACGATGGTCATGCGCGAGAGCGTCGCGTCCTCGGTGGGCGCGACGGTGAGCGTCTCGATGTTGTAGCCGCGGGCGGAGAAAAGGCCGGCCACACGCGAGAGGGCACCGGCTTCGTTTTCGACGAGGATGGACAGGATGTGGCGCATTTGCGATCGTCATTCCCGCGGAGGCGGGAATCCAGCCAGCACGCGGCGCGGTTAATCTGGGTCCCCGCCTGCGCGGGGACGACGCTTAGAGTTCTTCGGAGAGGATCATCTCCGACATGCCCTTGCCGCCCGGCACCATCGGGAAGACGTTCTCGGTCTGGTCGGTGATGAAGTCCATGAACACCAGCCGGTCCTTCATCGCGAAGGCATCCTTCAGCGCGCCCTCCACGTCCGCCGGCTTCTCGATGCGCATGCCGACGTGCCCGTAGGCCTCGGCGAGCTTCACGAAGTCGGGCAGCGAGTCCATGTACGACTCGCTGTAGCGGTTGCCGTGGAAGAACTCCTGCCACTGGCGCACCATGCCCATGTAGCGATTGTTGAGGTTCACGATCTTCACCGGCAGGTGGTATTGCTTGCAGGTGGAGAGCTCCTGGATGCACATCTGGATGGACGACTCGCCCGTGACGCACGCGACGTCCGCGTCGGGGAAAGCGAGCTTCACGCCCATCGCATAGGGAAGCCCCACGCCCATCGTCCCGAGCCCGCCGGAGTTGATCCAGCGCCGCGGCCGCGCGAACTTGTAGAACTGCGCCGCCCACATCTGGTGCTGGCCGACGTCCGAGGTGACGTACGCATCGCCGCGGGTCACCTCGTAGAGCTTCTCGATCACCGACTGCGGCTTGATGAGCGCCGAGGCGCGATCGTACTTGAGGCAGTCGCGCGCGCGCCAGGCGTCGATCTGCTTCCACCAGGCGGCGAGCGCGGCGGCGTCCGGGCGCGCGCTGCCCGCCTTGAGCTGCGCGAGCATCTCGCCGAGCACTTCCTTCACGCCGCCCACGATGGGCACGTCCACCCGCACGCGCTTCGAGATCGACGAAGGATCGATGTCGATGTGGATGATCTTGCGCGCGGGGTTGCCGGCGGCGAAGTGCGCGGGATTGCCGATCACGCGATCGTCGAAGCGCGCGCCCACCGCGAGGAGCACGTCGCAGTTCTGCATCGCGTTGTTCGCCTCGAACGTGCCGTGCATCCCGAGCATGCCGACGAACTGGCGATCCGTCGCCGGATACGCGCCCAGGCCCATGAGGGTGTTGGTGACCGGATAGCCGAGCAGGTGCACGAGCTCCGTCACCTCGCCCGAGGCTTCGCCGAGGATCGCGCCGCCGCCCACGTAGATCATCGGCCGCTTCGCCTCGAGCAGGAGGTGCAGCGCCTTCTTGATCTGGCCGCCATGGCCCTTGGTGACCGGGCTGTAGGAGCGCAGGTGCAGCTTCTGGGGATAGTGGAAGTGCGTCGGCGTGTTGGAGACGTCCTTCGGGATGTCGACCAGCACCGGCCCGGGACGGCCGGTGGTCGCGATGTGGAACGCCTTCTTGATCGTCACGGCGAGCTGCGACACGTCCTTCACCAGGAAGTTGTGCTTCACCGTGGGGCGCGTGATGCCCACCGTGTCGCA
>DATNGJ010000064.1:0-23165 GCA_035605915.1 Usitatibacter sp. | reverse complement strand
ATGAATGGGTATCCCGGCCGAAATCGCAGCGATGAGCCGGGACCCTAAATCCCGTTTTGCATTCGGCTGATCCCCTGGATCACAATGCCCCCGAATGCCCATCACCGACGCCCTCGACCAGCAAATCCGCACCGCAGCCTTCATCCAGGTGCGCCGAATGCTTGAGCTGCGCGATCCCCTCACCTCCGAAGATCTCGCGCGCGGCTTCGTGTTCCAGGGCGAGCGAATCCCGCTCATCAACCCGCAGCGCGGCATCTTCAAGCCGACGCAGATGAAGTACGCGCTCTCGATCAAGACCGTGGTCCCGAGGAAGGGCGCGAAGATCTGGTACGACGACCAGAAGGCGGCGCACAACCAGATCTACAACGGCGACGAGACGGTCGCCTACTCCTTCATGGGAACGAATCCGGAGGCGGCCGACAACCGGTGGCTGCGCGAAGCGATGGAGAAACGGGTTCCGCTGATCTACTTCCTGGGCGCGTTCCCCGGCCACTATCACGCGATCATTCCAGTCACCATCGTGGGATGGGACGCGAAATCGCTTCAGGCGCAGGTTTCGATGGGATTGCCCGGCGAGCTGCGCGCCGACCCACAAGAAACGACGCTCGAGCGCCGCTATGCGCTGAGGCAGGTCAAGGCGCGGTTGCACCAGACGCTCTTTCGCGCCGCGGTGATCGCCGCGTACGGCGGTCGATGCGCTTTCTCAGGATTGCCGGAAACTAGCCTTCTCGATGCGGCGCACATCGCGGCCGATGGGGACGAACTGTTGGGCCAGCCGATCGTGGCCAACGGCTTACCACTCACGAAGCTGCATCACGCGGCGTTCGACAATCACTTGATCGGCGTTGACCCGGACTATGGGATCGTCGTTTCCGAACGATTACTCGCTACGCGAGATGGTCCCACGCTCGAGGCCTTGAAGTCGTTGCATGGGAATCGGATCAATTTTCCCCGGCGGGATAAGGATCGGCCGGATCGCGATCGGCTTGCGGCGCGGTTCGAAGCGTTTGAGAAGGCGAACTGACCATCCGGTTATCATTCCGTAAAGGGGGGCAAGCTGATGGCCAAAGCCGTGTGGATGGTTCGAGCACAGGGCGGCTCATTGTTCGAAGAATTCAAGGATAAGGGGTTAGTGGCAATGGGACTAACGATAGGCCCCATCGCGAACATAAAAAAAGCGGAGATAGAAGGCAAGATTCGCGCTCAGATCCCAGGTTGGAAGGAAGGAAAGATCGCCGTTTGGGCAGCTATGCTTTTTCGGTTTCAGAATGAGGTCGCGATTGGTGACGGAATCGTCACGTATGACCCCTCGACTCGCAAGTATCTCGTTGGAACGATTGCAGGCCAATGCGAGTATGACGAAACAACCCTTCCGGGCGATCCATTTTTACGACGCGTTCAATGGCGTGGCGAAGTGGCGCGGGATGCCCTGACGGTTCCCTCGAAAAATAGTCTCGGGGCAATCGCAACATTCTTTCGTGTGCCCTCCGAGGCGGCCATGGACCTAGAGCGCGCGCTTAAAGGAGGCCCAGCTCTCGCAGAAATTTCAGTGGAGCTATCCGAAGGAGAAGACGAGAAGGAGCTGCTCGAGGACGTCACTGCGCGCGCATTGGAGTTCATAAAGGACCGATTGTCAAAACTGGACTGGGAAGACATGCAGAGACTCGTAGCCGGCCTCCTTCGCGCGATGGGCTACAAGACTCGCATTTCTCCAGCGGGCGCTGATCGAGGGCGAGACATCATCGCCTCACCCGACGGATTTGGCTTCGAGAATCCCCGCATTGTTGTGGAGGTCAAGCACCGGCCAAGCTCGACAATGGGTTCCCAGGAGATCAGGAGCTTCCTGGGGGGACGTCATCGCGACGATAAGGGCCTTTACGTTAGCACTGGTGGCTTTTCGAAGGACGCAAAGTACGAGGCCGATCGGGCAACCATCCCGCTGACTCTCATGGATGCGGACGATCTGGTCCATGCAATTGTCGAGTACTACGATCGCATGGACATCGAGACCCAGGCGCTACTCCCTCTTCGCAAGGTCTACTGGCCAGGATAAGCTCGACGAGGATGTGACAGCGGTACACTATGCGCCCTCGCCAACGCATGCCACGTATTCAACGATGAACAAAAACGTCTTTCGTAGACCCACGCTGTCGGCGATGATGCAGCCACCAAAGCGATTCAGCTTGTCGATCGCCCCAACAACACCGTCACGCTGAAACTTATAGAGCTTTTTCCAAACTACAGTACCGCGGATGCCAGTGGCTGATTTCACGACCCGCTCCTCGTCCAACTCGTCGCCGCGGCCAGAGAAAAGGCTGCGCAGGATCAGGTTGTAGACGAGCCAGGGATCGCGATGATCAGCAAAGGCGCGTAGGTCCCGCAACAGCCGCGCTTTGGCTGCAGCCCCAGCAGGCAGCGCAGCCCACTGCGCATCGAACCACTGACATATCAGCGGCGATCTACCATCGTGCCGAAAAAGGACAGGTCGGCGCCATCAGCGAGCAGCAACAGCGCTGCTTGGCCGACACCAGATAGTTCCTTAGAAAGCTCTGCAAAGGCGAAGAGGGACAGTTCTGAGCTCATTACGTCGAGCCGCGAACCTGGCCTAAGCTCCGGGCGAATCAGATCAGCAGCTCGGTCTGTTCCCGCATTTCGGACGAGCCTCAAATTGCTCCCTGATTCACTAGTCGAGCCCGAAAACGTTTCTTCTTGAAGAGCTGTTGGCTCCGGCCCTCGCGCGACCATCAAGCGAGTAGCGGCTTCTCCTTTATCGGTGATTTTGTATCTTGGGCGGCCGGCATTAGCGAAGTTTGGCGTAGGCGCGGGCGTCTAGGACCTCGCTCACGCCTCGAGCGGATCCGGATCCTCGAGCTTGTCGCCTTCGGACTTGCCCTTCGTGTTCTTCGCCCGGGCCGGAACGGCTCTCATCACGCCTTTCACATCCTCGTTCTGCGCCCTCTGCCTCAACGCATGATCAATCAGCACCAGCGCTAAGAACGCCTCAGCAATAGGCGTAGCGCGAATTCCAACGCAAGGATCATGTCTCCCATGCGTCTCGATCGTCGCCGCATTCCCCTCGATGTCGATCGTCCGCCTTGGCAATCGAATTGACGATGTAGGTTTAACCGCAATCGAAACTACGATGTCCTGCCCGGTCGAGATCCCGCCGAGAATCCCGCCCGCGTTGTTGGAGAGGAACCCATCCGACGTCATCTCATCGGAGTGCTCGGTGCCGAGCTGCTCGACACTGCGAAAGCCAGCGCCAATTTCAACGCCCTTGACAGCGTTGATGCCCATCATCACCTTCGCGATGTCGGCGTCCAGGCGGTCGTAGAGCGGCTCGCCCCAGCCGGAAGGGACGCCCGAAGCAACGACAGTCAGCCGCGCACCGCAAGACTCGCCGGACTTCCGGAGCTTATCCATGTACGCCTCGAGCTCGGGCACGCGCGACGCGTCGGCGACGAAAAAAGGATTCCCCTCGGCGCCCACGTCCTCCCACGACTTGAACTCCACGCGATTCGGCCCGAGCTGCGAGAGGTAGCCGCGCACGACGACGCCGTAGCGCTGGTACAACCACTTCTTCGCGACCGCCCCCGCCGCGACCGCCGGCGCCGTCAATCGCGCCGAGGAGCGTCCGCCGCCGCGCGGATCGCGGATGCCGTACTTGCGCAGGTACGTGTAGTCCGCGTGCCCGGGCCGGAACGAGCGCGCGATCTTCTCGTAGTCCTTCGAGCGCTGGTCCTCGTTGCGGATGAGGAGCGCGATCGGCGTACCCGTGGTCTTCCCCTCGTACACGCCGGAGAGGATCTCCACCTTGTCCTCCTCGCGCCGCTGCGTCACGTGCCGCGAGGTGCCGGGCTTGCGCCGGTCGAGGTCGGGCTGGATGTCTTCTGCGCTCAGCTCCATGCCGGGCGGGCACCCGTCGATCACGCACCCGATCGCGGGCCCGTGCGATTCGCCGAACGTCGTGACCGTGAAGAGCGTGCCGAGGGTGGAGCCGGACATGGTGATGCGAGTTTACTGCATCCCACCTTCGGCTTGAAGAACAAGGGGTTGCGGCGGCGTTTAAGGTCACAAAATTGTGACCCTAAAAGCCGACGGGCTCACGCCCTGAGCCCGGATGCGCGTATACCCATTTTGGTATAATGGGCACGTCGCCGAATCTCAAGCCCCTCGTCTGGGTCGCCTCTTCGAAGGCGGACCTGATGCGCCTGCCGCCACGCGTCGTACGCAAGTTCGGGTTCGGGCTTTACCTGGCGCAGTCCGATGAGAGGCATCAGGACGCCAAGCCGCTGAAGGGCTTCGGGTCGGCGGACGTGCTGGAGATCGTCGAGGACTGGGAAGGGAACGCCTACCGGGCGGTTTACACCGCACGGTTCGGCGCAGCGATATTCGTGCTCCACGTGTTCCAGAAGAAGTCCAAGCACGGAATTGCCACGCCCAAGCCTGACATCGACCTGGTAAAGACGCGATTGAAGGCAGCACGGGAAATCGCCGGAGAAATGCGATGAAACGAACCAAGCGAGCGCAGAGGGTGAAGTTCGAGCGCGGCAGCGGAAACGTCTACGCCGACCTCGGCTTCAAGGACGCCGACGCCATGCTTGTGAAAGCCGAGCTCGTCCTCGCCATCCGCTCGATCATCAAGGAGCGCAAGCTCACCCAGGGTCAGGCCGCGGAGCTTGTCGGACTCACGCAGCCGAAGCTGTCGAACCTTCTGCGCGGCGAGTTCCACGGCGTCTCGGAGCGTCGACTGATGGATTGCCTGACCCGCCTCGGCCGCGACGTCGAGATCGTGATCAAGGAGAAACCGCGCTCTCGCCCCGACGGGCGCTTGTCGGTCGTCATCTCGTGACGGATCTTCGACTGCCGGTCGAGGTCGGGCTGGATGTCTTCTTCGCTGAGCTCCATGCCGGGCGGGCACCCGTCCCGACGGCTCCTTGACCGGAGGGTCGCGGGCGAGGCCGCATGAACCCGCCGTCACAAAACCCCGCCCTCCGCTGCCTCTCTCGGCCCACGCGCCGGCGCACCGCCGTAAACCTCCCCGGCGTCCAATGCAGTCTCGAGCGAACGTCGAATTCCGCTCGCCTGGTTCGACTACTGCATGTCGGGGCCGCAACGCCCCGGGATCGATCGGAGCCGGAAATGTCGAGGGTATTGGCGGCACTGGCGGGATGGCGCGGCGCGGGCACGTCGATCGCTCCATATATCCTGCTCGCGGTGTTCGTGCCGGGCGGGATGGCGATCGCTCCCCTCCTCTACTGGCGCAACCGCAAGCGCTCCTGAGCGCACCCGAACCGGCGAGGCTTACTTCGCCCGCATCTGCCGATGCAGCCGCCACGCCATGAACGCGAGGATCGCCACGGCACCGATCAGCGTCGCCCATAGCGCGAGCTTCCGCGGGCCGAGCTCCGCCAACCGCGCGGGCAGGAACGCCAAGCGCCGCGGCGGCCCGCCCTCGACCGCGCCGACCGTCGCCTCGGGAAGCTTCAGCTCGTCGCCGCGCTTGTAGTCGGGGATCAGCGAAGAGACCGGCACCCACGCGGGCTTCGCGTCCGGATCGCCGAACGCCAGCCGGAACGGGCCGGCCCCGCGCGCCACGAACACGACCTGGTAGCCGCGCCATTGCACCTCGAGCTCGGGCGGCATCTTGCCGATGCCGGCGGTGCCCGGGTCGACGCGCGCCATCCATTCGCGCGCGGAACGGCGGCCCACCTCCTCGGGTGCGGACTCGATCTCGGTGCCGCCGCTTTGCAGCCGATAGAAGCCGCCCCCGCGCACGAAGTGCCATGCCGTGTCGGGCGGATCGCGCGAGAGCAGCAGGTAGATCGCGATGGAGTTGGCCTCGGCCGGGACGACGCGCACCGCTTCCACCGGCAATCGAGCGCCGAGGTCGAACACGAATTCGCCGGGCTTCTCGCCGGCGCGGCCGCCGACCGTCAGCATCTCGCGCGGGGCGCTCCGCACCTTGCCCTCGTATTCGCCGGCCACGGCGCGCAACGCGAATTCCGGCACGCCGCTCCAGGTCACGCGGTAGTACTTCGCCTTCGAGGCCGGAACCAGCCGTGCGTGCGCGTGGCCGACGTCGCTCTTGCCGCGCTGCAGGTGCCAGAGCGTCGCGCGGCTCACCGTGCGCCACGATTGCAGGTCGTCGCTCGCCTCGACCGAGACCGGCACGACTTCGGTGCCCGGCCCCGCGTCCCACTGGAACGTGAGGCCGGCCAACGGGTCCTTGACCTGGCTCGCATCGAGCAGGTACGCCGCCGCCACCGCGTTTTTCTTCGCCGCCGCGCCGGTCCCGTGCAGCTCCACCAGCGTGCCGTCCTGCGTGCGGATCGCGACCTCGGTGCCCTTGCCGCCCGCTTGGCGAACGAGCTTCGTGATCGGATACAACGGCAGCGGCACGGTGCGCGGCGGTTCGAACACCGCCTCCGGATCGCCCGCGAGCGCGATCGGCACGGTCTCCCCCTTCGCGTTGAACACGCGCACATCGGCAAGGTCCCGGCGAGTGTCCCGATATGCGGCGAAGGGCAAGGTGAGACGCTGCAGCGCATCGCCGTTCGCCGGCGTGACGCTCGCCGAGGCGGAGAAATCCGGGGGCTCCTGCGCGAACGCACCCGCCGCGGTCCACGCGAGAATCCATGCAGCCCATCTCATGCGCGCGCCTCCGCGTGCCGCGGCGGCACCGGCGCGAACCAGCCCACCGCGAGCATCAGCAATCCCACGCCGATGAACGACACGATCCGCTCGATGCCGCCCACGCTCGAGAGGTCGACCACGAAGAGCTTCACGACCACCACGCCCATGAGCGAGGCGCCCAGCATCCACATGCCGCGCCGCGAGATCCGCGTCGCCGTCACCATCAGCGCGAGCGCGAGGAGCGTCCAGAAGATCGAGAGCGCCGCCTGTACGATCACCGAGTCCATCATCGGGTCGAAACGGTACGGCACGTCGGCCCAATGGTGGATGCTCCGCAGCAGCACGCCGTTCAGCCACAGGAAGGCGAGCGCCGCGGCGAGCCAGCCGCTCTCCCTCGAGGCGAGGCCCTTCGGGAATTCGCGCGGTCGACGCCGCATCCCCAGCCATGCCCATGCGAACGCGAAGCCTGCGAGCACGACGCCGAGATCGAGCGCGTTCACGATCGGAAGATACGGCAGCGGATCGCTGCGGCCATCGTGCGTGACGTTCGCGTACACGACCCACGTCGCCAGCGCGACGACCAACGGCGCGAGGGCGCCGGTGCGATAGGCGCGCGGCTCGATCGCGACCGGCCAGCGCTCGTCCATCTGCTCGCTGGCCATCGCGATCACCAGCAGCGCCGGCACCACCATCGCCGCGGCCACCGACCACGCCGAGTGATACGCGGTGTAGGTGACCGCGGCCCAGTGCAGCTCGAGCACGCCGAGCGCGGCGATCACGAGGACCGTCCCGGTGTGCAGCACGCTCGCATATCCGGCTGGCGCGGCCTCGGCATTCTTCCGCAGCACCCAAACTTGCACCGCGATGGCGGCGATCCACGCGAGCCATCCGTAGTGCGCGAATGGATGCGGCTGCGAGACCGCCGCGGTCGCGACCGACAACGCCAGCGCCGGCATGAGCGCGAGCGCGGGCCACGCCGCGACCGGCCATGCGAGCCCCAGCGCGAGGAGCGACGAGGCGAGCGCCGTGCCCGCGAGGAGCCCGATGTGCGCCGAGAGCCGCAGCTCGTACGCCGTGAACGCGTCGATCTCGCGCAGCGCCGCGAACAACCACCACGCGACGCCCCACAGGAACGCGAACGGCACGAGCCCCGCCTCGAACGGCCGCACGCGCTCGCGATTGCGCTCGAGGAGGCGCGCGGTCCACATCGCCGCCGCGGCGAGCAGCACGCCGCCCAGGAACGGCGCATCGACGATCGGCACGACCGCCGGCAGCGAGCGCAGGCCGTCGAGGTAGAAGAACGCCGCGGCGAATTCGAGCAGCAGGCCGAACGCACGCGCGGGCCGCCGCTGCTGCCGGATGCCGAACCACACGATCGCCGCGCCCTCCACCGCCCACGCGGCCGACGTCCAGCGCGCATCGAGGGCGAGCGGGATCGCGAGCGTCGCGAACACCACGCCGAGCGCGAAGAACGCCTCGACCAGCATCGCGAAGCTCTCGTGGCGATCGGGGCGCTCGGGGAGATCGCGCCGATCGCGCCGATCGCGGCGAAGGATCCCGGCAAGCACGAGGTAGAACGCCGAGGCTGCGACGCACGACCACGCGAGCCCGAACTCCATCCCCCGGGTGAGCGCCGTCTGCAGCCCGAACGCCGCGAGCGGAGTCCCGAACACCAGCGTCGCGTCGACGTAGTGCGTTCGAGCTCTCCCTTGCGCCTGGCTCCCTCCGCCTTGCGCATCCAACGTGCTCTCTCCCCCTTGGGGGAGGGCCGGGGAGGGGGTCGCCTGCCCTCGTGCGAACAATATCGCCACCGCCACATACAACACGAAGAACGCTCCCAGGAACGGCTCCGTCGAATCGAAATACTCCGGCTGGTAATAGCGGATTCCCCATGCGAGCCCGATGAAGAACGTGAAGAGGAACCCCATCACGTTCAACCCGCGCCACGCCTTGAAGAGCGCGATCGAGAGGATGCCGAGGTTCAGCACCACGTAATACGAGAAGAGCATCACGTGGCTGCCCTGCCCGGTCGAGGCGAGGATCGGCGCGAGGAAGCCGCCGCCCGCGCCGAACGCCGCGAGGATCGGCGAGTCCTGCGCCACCGCGATGAACGCGGAGAGCACGACGATCGCGACCAGCACGAAGAACGCGAGCTCCGGCGCGATGAGGTGATAAAGCCGCAGCGCCCCGAACGTCGTGAGGTAGAGCACGCCGACGCCCGCGCCCTGCAGCGCGAGCGCATAGCCCGCGCGCCGTTCGCGCAAGCGCCATCCGCCCACGAGGAGCGCGATCCCCGCCGCCGCGACGATCCCGACGCGCGCTTCGGGTGCGAGCAGGTCGCGATCGGCCGCGTACTTGAGCAGGAACGCGAGGCCGAAGAAGAGGATCAGCAATCCCACGCGCGCGATCGCATTGCCGCCGGTGATCCACGCGACGAGGGGATTGGGCTGCGGAGGCGAAAAAGGCGGAGGCGAAAAAGGGGGCGGATCCCCTTTTTCGCCAGGAGGAAAAAAGGATCCGACCCCTTTTTCGTCGGGCCGCGGTTCGGCGGCAGCCGGCTGCGGAACCGGCGCGGCCGCGACAGGCTCGGCCGCAGCGACGCCGCCGGCCCTTTCCAATCGATCGAGCCTCGACTCCATCATCGCGAGCCGGCGCTCGAGGCGCTCGAAGCGTTGCGCCGCGCTCAACACCGGCCCCGTATCGCTCGAAGAAGGTTGGCCAGGCGTCGACAACGGCCCTCCCATCGTGACCGGCGTCCGCGGCTTGCGGTTCGAATCGACGATCAGCCCCGCGAGCCAGCCGACGAAGCCGAGCACCATCGCGGTGAACCAGCCCCACCACGCATAGCCGATCAACGCGCCCACCGCGAGCCCGATCCACATCATGGTGTCGTCTCCCCGTTCAACGCCAATCGCCGCGCAGGCCGCCGACGATCTCCTGCAGCGCCGCGCGCGTCGCGACCGCGGGAGCGACGGCGGGCCCGGCCACCACCGCGATCTTGCGGAAGATCCCGAGCAGGCGCCCCGGCTTCGAGAACGCGGGCCCGCCCTTGCGGCTGAAGAAGCTGCCCCAGAGTCCCCGCACCGCGATCGGAATGACGGGTACGGGATCGCGCTCGACGATGCGCTCGATGCCGCTGCGGAAGGGATAGAGCTCGCCCGTGTCGGTGATGCGTCCCTCGGGAAAGATCGCGACCAGCTCGCCCGCGCGCAGCGTCTTCGAGACCTCGTCGTAGGCCGCCTCGAGGAGCTTCGCGTCCTCCTTCGCCGGCGCGATCGGGATCGCCTTGCCGGTGCGGAAGACGAACGAGACGATCGGCGTCGAGAAGATGCGATGGTCCATCACGAAGCGGATCGGCCGCGGGCTCGCCGCGAGGATCACCAGCGGATCGACGAAGCTCACGTGGTTGCACACCAGCATCGCCGGCCCCTTCTCCGGGATGTTCTCGATGCCGCTCTTCTCGAGGCGATAGATCGAGTGCACCAGGATCCAGCACAGGAACCGCATCAGGAACTCGGGCACCAGCATGTAGATGTGCGCGGCGACGGCGGCGTTGAGGATCGCGAGCACGAGGAAGAGCTGCGGGATCGTGAACCCGGATTTCAGCAGCGCGATCGCGAAGAGCGAGGCCACGATCATGAAGAGCGCGTTGAGGATGTTGTTCGCGGCGATGATGCGCGCGCGATGCGCCGGCTGCGCGCGCGCCTGGATCAGCGCGTAGAGCGGCACCGAATAGAAGCCGCCGAAGAGCGCGAGGAGGAAGAGATCCGCCATCACGCGCCAATGCCGCGCGTTGGCGAGGAACACCGACACCGTCTCCTCGCCGTTCGGCCGCAGGCCGCGGCTCGCGAAATAAAGATCCAGCGCGAACACCGTCATCCCGATCGATCCGAACGGCACCAGCCCGATCTCGACCTTGCGTCCCGAGAGCCGCTCGCACGCGATCGAACCCAGGCCGATGCCGAGCGAGAACGTCATGAGGAGCAGCGTCACCACGTTCTCGTCGCCGCCCAGCACCTGGTGCGCGAAGGGGGCGAAGGACGTGAGCACGATGGTGCCGAAGAACCACAGCCACGAGATGCCGAGCAGCGAGTTGAACACCGCGCGCTGCTGCGCGCCGAGCTGGAGGTTGCGCCACGTCACCGCGATCGGATTCCAGTCGATCTTCAGGGCAGGATCGTCGGACGGCGAGCGCGGGATGAACTGGGCTGCCGTGCGCCCCGAGATCGCGATGGCAAGGCATGCCGCCGCGATCGGCCACGCGGTGACGCTCGACACTTTCGCCAGCAACCCACCCGCCACCGTCCCCAGCAGGATCGCCACGAACGTCCCCATCTCCACCATGCCGTTCCCGCCGGTCAGCTCTTCCTCGCGCAGATGTTGCGGGAGGTACGCGTACTTCGCCGGGCCGAAGATCGTGGAATGCACGCCGAGCAACAGGATCGCGGTATACAGCGGCAGCGGCGCGTGCATGAGCAAGCCGAACGTCGCGATCGCCATGATCGCGATCTCCAGCTCCTTCACGCGGCGCATGAGCCAAGCCTTGTCGAGCTTGTCGGCGAGCTGGCCGGCGGTGGCCGAGAGCAGCAGGAAGGGCGCGATGAAGAGCGCTCCGAGGAGAAAGCCGACGGTCGAGGGATCCGCCCCGCCCCACTCCGCCGCGTGGTACGTCACCAGCAGCGTGAAGGCGAACTTGAGCAGGTTGTCGTTCGCGGCGCCCAGGAACTGCGTCCAGAAGAACGGCGCGAAGCGCCGCTCGCGCATCAGCCGGAATTGTCCGCTCACCCCCACCTCCCCCAAAAGGGGTCAGATCCCTTTTTCGCAGCGGTCCACGGCCGTCGATGAAGAAAAAGGGATCTGACCCCTTTTTCGGCAGCCATTCTCTCATTGGTCCCGAATGATAGAATGTGCGGTCCCCAACAAGCGAGAAATTCTTTTTCGCCTCAACGAGTTAGACCGGATGCTCGACGACCTGCAGAAGAACGCCCTCGACTACCACCGCAGCCCCGTGCCGGGGAAGATCGAGGTCGCCGCGACCAAGTCGCTCCTCACGCAGCGCGACCTCGCCCTCGCCTACACGCCCGGCGTGGCGGCGGCGTGCGAGGCGATCGTGCAGGATCCCTCGCAGGCGCGAAGCCTCACCATCCGCTCCAACCTCGTGGGCGTGGTGACCAACGGCACCGCGGTGCTGGGGCTGGGCGCGATCGGCCCGCTCGCCGCGAAGCCGGTGATGGAGGGCAAGGCGGTCCTCTTCAAGAAATTCGCCGGCATCGACGTCTTCGACATCGAGGTGAACGAGCGCGACCCCGACAAGCTGGTCGACATCATCGCCGCGCTCGAGCCCACCTTCGGCGGCATCAACCTGGAGGACATCAAGGCTCCGGAATGCTTCTACGTGGAGCGCAAGCTTCGCGAGCGAATGAAGATCCCCGTCTTCCACGACGACCAGCACGGCACGGCAATCATCGTCGGCGCGGCGGTCCTCAACGGCCTGCGCGTCGTCGGCAAGGACATCGCGAAGGTGAAGCTGGTCGCCTCGGGCGCGGGCGCCGCGGCGCTCGCATGCCTCGACATGCTGGTGGCGCTCGGCATGAAGAGGGAGAACATCTGGGTCACCGACATCGCGGGCGTGGTCTACGAGGGCCGCAAGCAGGAGATGGACGACAACAAGGCGCGCTACGCCCGCAAGACCGAGGCGCGCTCGCTCGCCGAGGTGATCGCGAAGGCGGACGTGTTCCTCGGCCTTTCCGCGGGGGGCGTGCTCAAGCCCGCGATGGTGGGCGAGATGGCGCCGAAGCCCTTGATCCTCGCGCTCGCCAATCCCGTGCCCGAGATCCTCCCGGAGGAGGTGCAGAAGGTCCGCGACGACGCGGTGATCGCGACCGGGCGCTCGGACTACCCGAACCAGGTGAACAACGTACTGTGCTTCCCGTTCATCTTCCGCGGCGCGCTCGACGTGGGCGCCACCACCATCAACGAGGCGATGAAGCTCGCGGCGGTGCACGCGATCGCGGACCTCGCGCACGCGGAGCAGTCGGACATCGTGGCGCAGGCGTACGGCCACGAGCAGCTGAGCTTCGGCGCGAACTACCTCATCCCGCGGCCATTCGATCCGCGCCTCATCGTGAAGATCGCCCCGGCGGTGGCGAAGGCCGCGATGGAGAGCGGTGTGGCGACGAGCCCCATCAAGGATTTCGCGGCGTACGCGCAGAAGCTCAACGAGTTCGTCTACCACTCGGGTCTCATCATGAAGCCGGTGTTCGCGAAGGCGAAGGAATCGCCCCGGCGCATCGTCTTCACCGAGGGCGAGGACGAGCGCGTGCTGCGCGCGGTGCAGGTGATCGCCGACGAGCGCCTGGCGAAGCCGATCGTGGTGGGCCGGCCCGCGGTCCTCGAGCGCCGCATCAAGCGCTACGGCTTGCGCCTCCAGCCGGGCGCCGATTTCGAGCTGGTGAACCCGGAGGACGACCCGCGCCACCGCGAATACTGGATGGAGTACTACCGGATGATGGAGCGGCGCGGCGTGACGATCCCGTACGCGAAGCTCGAGATGCGCAGGCGCCTTTCGCTCATCGGCGCCATGATGGTGCGGCGCGGCGAGGCCGACGGCATGATCTGCGGCACGATCGGCACCTACAAGGGCCACCTTCCGTTCATCGACAACGTGCTCGGCCGGCGACCCGGCGTGAAGAACTACTACGCGATGAACGCGCTGCTGCTGCCGCGGCGCACGGTTTTCATCTGCGACACCTACGTGAACCTCGATCCGACGCCGGAGCAGCTGCTCGAGATGACCGCGCTCGCGAGCGAGGAGATCCGCCGCTTCGGCCTCACGCCCAAGGTGGCGCTGGTCTCGCACTCGAGCTTCGGCACCAGCGACGCGCCCTCGGCCGCGAAAATGCGCCAGGCGCTCGCCCTCATCCGCGACCGCATGCCCGATCTCGAGGTGGAAGGCGAGATGCATGGGGATGCCGCGCTCTCCGAGGACGTGCGCCACGCCGCCTTCCCGCAGTCGCGCCTGAAGGGCGAGGCGAACCTCCTCGTCATGCCGACGCTCGACGCGGCGAACATCTCCTTCAACCTGCTGAAGACGGTCGGCGGCTGGGGCATCACCGTGGGGCCCATCCTCCTCGGCGCGGCGAAGCCCGTGCACATCCTCACCCCGACCGCCACGGTTCGGCGCATCATCAACATGACCGCGCTCGCCGTGGTCGACGCACAGGCCGAAAGACGCCAGCCCCAGGGAGGCGCGCCATGACGGACCGGTTCCATCACCTCTTCATCTCGCCGTCGGATTTCGAGAAATCGCTCGCGTTCTACCGCGACACGCTCGGCTGGAAGGTCGTGCGCAAGTGGGGCGGCAACGGCTCGGGCCGCGGCTTCGTGCTCTCGGGCGGCGGCATCGAGCTGGTGCTCGCGCAGAACGAGGGCGCGGGCCCCACGCCCACGGTGCACATCGACATCCACGATCTCGACGCGCGCTTCAAGTCGCTCCCCAAGGGCACGCCGGTCGTGACGAAGCCCGAGGCGACCCACTGGGGGACGCGCTGGTTCGTCGTGCGCGACCCCGACGGCAACCACATCGCCTTCGAGGAGATCCGACCCCGTGGCGGCTAACCTGCAGGGGCGTTCCCTCGCCGGCATGCAGCGCGAGCATGCGCTGCGCCTGCCGCGCGCGCTCAAGGAGCCCGCCACCATCGGCATCTGCGCGCCCTCGGGCCGCGTGGACGAGGCGGCGCTGCAGCTGGGCATGGCGTACCTGGGCGAGCTGGGCCACAAGGTGGTCGTGCCGGGCGAGACGCTGCACGCGTGGCGCTATTTCGCGGGGAGCGACGAGGAGCGCCTCGCGGGATTCCACGCGCTGGTGGACGATCCTTCGATCGACCTCGTGATCGCGGCGCGCGGCGGCTACGGCATCACGCGGCTCCTCGCGCGCATCGACTGGGCGCGCGTGGCGGCGAGCGGGAAGGCCTTCGTCGGCTTCAGCGACTTCACCGCCTTCAACATGGCGGCTTACGCGTGCGCGAACCTCCTCACCTTCCACGGCCCGATGCTCGCCGTGGATTTCGGCCGTCCGCAGCTCGACACCTTCACCGAGCAACATTTCTGGATGGCGCTCTCGCGGGCAAGCCACCGCATCGAGGACATCGCCTGCGAGCACGGCTACGACGCGCGCAGGATCGACGGCACGCTCTGGGGCGGCAATCTCTCGCTGCTCGCGCATCTCTGCGGCACGCCGTATTTCCCCTCGATCGAGGGCGGCATCCTGTACGTCGAGGAGATCGCCGAGGAGCCGTACGCGGTGGAGCGGCTGTTCATGCAGCTCTACCATTCGGGCGCCTTGGGCGGCCAGCGCGCGCTCGTGCTGGGCGATTTCTCCGACTGCGTGCCCACCAACCCGCTGCGCTATCCCTACTCGATGGAAGAGGTGGTGGAGACGCTGAGGAAGCTCCTGCCCTTCCCGGTGCTCACGGGGCTTCCCTTCGGCCACGTGCCGCGCAAGGTGACGCTCCCCTTCGGCGCCCCGGGCACCCTCTCGATCCACCCCAACCGCTACTCCCTGCGCTTCTCCGACCACGTGAAATAGGGGGACGTACCCCGTTTTCTCTTAGGCGGAACACGGTCGAAGGGCGTTCCGCCTAAGAGAAAACGGGGTACGTCCCCGATTTTTCGCTTTACGCGGCGGCGCGGATCGGGATCGCGGCGCGCGCTCGTGCCGTGGACGGCGAGCGCCACTGTGCGAGGAGGTCGGCCTCGCGGCGCTTCGCTTCGTCGAGGTTGCGCATCTTGACGTGGCCGAAGCCGCGGATCTTCGCGGGGATCGCGGCGATCTCCACGGCCAGCTCCAGGCGATCGCGCTCCAGCGTGCCGAGGATCTCCTCGATCACCGCGCGATAGTCGTCGATGAGCCGGCGTTCCGTGCGGCGCTCGCTCGAGTAGCCGAACACGTCGAGCGGCGTGCCGCGCAGCTTCCGGAAGCGCGCGAGGAAGCGCATCGCCGAGAGCATCCACGGCCCGTACGTACCCTTGCGCAGCTCCCCGGTCGCCGGGTCCTTCTTCGCCCAGAGCGGCGGCGCGAGGTGCATCTTCACCTCGTAGTCGCCCTCGAACTGCGCCTTCACGCGGTCGAGGAAATCGGTCGCGGTATGGAGCCGCGCCACCTCGTACTCGTCCTTGTACGCCATGAGCTTGAAGAGGTTCTTCGCGACGGCCTCGGTGAGCGCCGTGGAGCCGGCCGCTCGCTGTTGCTCGGCCGTGCGAACGCGCTCCACAAAATCGACGTAGCGGCGCGCGTAGGCCTCGTCCTGGTAATCGGCGAGGAAGGCACGGCGCCGCGCGATCACCTCCTCGAGCGACTCCGAGAGGCGATGGCTTTCGGGCCTCGCCTCGGAGGGCCCGGCCGCGCGCTCGACCGAAGCGAGGTCCACCGCCGCGCGCCGTCCCCACGCGAACGCCGCCTGGTTGGATTCCACCGCCGCGCCGTTCAGCTCGATCGCCGCGAGGATCGATCGCTCGGCGAGCGGGATCCAGCCCTTCTGCCATGCGTAGCCCATCATGAAGAGGTTGGTCGCGATGGAATCGCCCATCAGCGCCGTGGCGAGCCGCGAAGCGTCGACGATGTCGACCGCATCGGGGCCGCACGCATCGCGGATCGCATCGGCCATCTCGCCCGAGGGCACCTGCAGGTCCGGATCGCGCGTGAAGCCGCCGGTGGGCGAGACGTCGCCGTTGATCACCGCGCGCGTGACGCCCGATTGCATCTTCGCGATCGCCTCGTCGGAAGCGGCGACGATCATGTCGCAGCCCAGCACCACCTTCGCCTCGCCCGCCGCGATGCGCACCGCGTGGATGTCCTCGGGCCTCTCGGCGATGCGGATGTGCGAGTACACCGAGCCGCCCTTCTGCGCGAGGCCCGTCATGTCGAGCACCGCCACACCCTTGCCCTCGAGGTGCGCCGCCATCCCGAGCAGCGCGCCGATGGTGACCACGCCCGTGCCGCCTACGCCGGTCACGAGGATGCCGTAGGGGCGGTCGATGGCGGGGAGCGCGGGGGTGGAAAGAGAGCCACCCTCACCCCGGCCCTCTCCCAGGGGAGAGGGAGAACGTCCCTTGCTCTTCCTTAACCTCCCGCCCTCGATCGTCACGAAGCTCGGGCAGAAGCCCTTGAGGCACGAGTAGTCCTTGTTGCAGCTGCTCTGGTCGATCGCGCGCTTGCGGCCGAACTCCGTCTCCACCGGCACCACCGAGAGGCAGTTGGATTTCGTGCTGCAATCGCCGCAACCCTCGCACACCAGGTCGTTGATCACGACGCGCTTCGCCGGATCCGGGAACTTGCCGCGCTTGCGGCGGCGCCGCTTTTCCGCCGCGCACGTCTGGTCGTACACGAGCGCCGAGACGCCCGGCGTCTCGCGAAGCTCGCGCTGCACGGCATCGAGGTCGTCGCGATGGCGCACGGTGACGCCCGGGGCGAAGTCGGCGCCGGCGCCGTATTTGTCCGGCTCGTCCGTCACCACGACGATCGTCTTCACGCCCTCGGCGGCGACCTGCTTCGTGATGAGCGGCACGCTCAACGGGCCGTCGACGGGCTGGCCGCCGGTCATCGCCACCGCGTCGTTGTAGAGGATCTTGTACGTGAGGTTCACGTTCGCGCCGACCGCCGCGCGGATCGAGAGGAGGCCCGAGTGGTAGTACGTGCCGTCGCCGAGGTTCGCGAACATGTGCTTCGTCTCGGTGAACGGCTGGATGCCGATCCACGGCGCGCCTTCGCCGCCCATCTGCGTGAAGGTCATCGTCTCGCCGGGACGGATCCAGATCGCCATGTAGTGGCAGCCGATGCCCGCCATCGCCTGCGAGCCCTCGGGCACGCGGGTCGAGGTGTTGTGCGGGCAACCGGAGCAGAAATACGGGATGCGCGCGACCTTGGCGCGCGGGCGCGCGAGCGCGGCCTCCTTCGCCTCGAGGAACTTCATGCGCGCCTCGATGATGCGCGAGGTATAGAACTTCCCGATGCGCGCGGCGATCACGCGCGCGATCATCGCCGGCGTGAGCTCGCCCGCCGCCGGCAGCAGCCATTCGCTGCGGTGCACCTCCCACTCGCCGTGCTCGTCGTACTTGCCGATCACGCGCGGGCGCTCGGCGTCGGGCCAGTTGTAGAGCTGCTCCTTCATCTGGTACTCGATGAGCTGGCGCTTCTCCTCGACCACCAGCACCTCGTGCAGGCCCTTCGCGAATTCGCGCACGCCGTTGGGCTCGAGCGGCCAGGGCATGCCGACCTTGCACAGGCGAATGCCGATCTCCGCCGCGTGCTTCTCGTCGATGCCCAGGTCCTCGAGCGCCTGCAGCACGTCGAGGTAGCTCTTGCCCGAGGCGATGATGCCCAGGCGCGGATTGGGCGAGTCGATGGTGACGCGGTTCAGGCGGTTCACGCGCGCGTAGGCGAGCGCGGCGTAGATCTTGTCGTGCTGGAGGCGCAGCTCCTGCTCCATCGGCGCATCGGGCCAGCGGATGTTGACGCCCGAGGCGGGAATGACGAAATCGCCCGGCAGCACGATCTGCGGCTGCGAGGGATCGACCGGGATCGAGGCCGACGAATCCACCGTCTCGGAGATCGTCTTGAACGCCACGTAGCAGCCGGAATAGCGCGACATGGCGAAGCCGTGCAGCCCGAGCTCGAAGATCTCCCGCACGCCGGTCGGATAGAGCACCGGGATCATCGCCGCGTCGAACGCGTGCTCGCTCTGGTGCGGGAGCGTCGAGGACTTGCACGCGTGGTCGTCGCCCGCCACCAGCAGCACGCCGCCGTGCTTCGAGGTGCCCGCGGCGTTCGCGTGCTTGAACACGTCGCCGCAGCGGTCCACGCCCGGACCCTTGCCGTACCACATCGCGAAGACGCCGTCGTATTTTGCGCCCTGGAAGAGGCCGACCTGCTGCGAGCCCCATACCGCCGTCGCCGCGAGCTCCTCGTTCACGCCCGGGACGAAATGGATGTGGTGCTCCTTCAGGTGGTCCTTCGCCTTCCACAGCGCCTGGTCGAAGCCGCCCAACGGGGAGCCGCGATAGCCCGAGATGAATCCGGCGGTGTTCAATCCCGCGGCGAGGTCGCGCTCGCGCTGGATCATCGCGAGGCGCACGAGCGCCTGGGTGCCGGTGAGGTAGATGCGGCTGGAGGCGAGGGTGTACTTGTCCTCCAGCGAGACGGGCAGTGCGGACATGCGAACTCCTCCGAGAGCGGGTGCTTTGTGGGCGCCATCACGCCGTGTCGCAGGATTGTGTCCCGCGCCGGCATTTGTGCCCAATTATAGCCGTTGGACCCTTCGGGACCCCGCGATGGTTCCGAAAAACCGGAAAAGGGGTCAGATCCCTTTTCCGCTCAGAAGAGGCTGCCCTGCCCCGCGCGCGAGGGCGGGCGGAAGAGCGAGGTGTCGAGCTCGAAATCCATGCCGTGGCCGTCCAGGCCGAATCGCTCGCGCGCGACCTGGAAGCGGCGTCGCAGGAGCTCCGCGAAGAGGCCCGTGCCGCGCATGCGCGAGCCGAATTCGGGATCGTTCTCGCGCCCCTCGCGCATCTCCCGCACGCGCGACATCACGTGCGCCGCCTTGAGCGGGAAATTCGCCTCGAGCCACGCCTTGAAGACGTCCTTCACTTCCCACGGGAGCCGCATGAGCTGGTAGCCGGCGCCCACCGCGCCCGCTCTCGCCGCGGCTTCCAGGATCGCCTCCATCTCGGAATCGGTGAGGAACGGCACGACGGGCGCGACGTTCACGGTGGTCGGGATGCCCGCCGCGGAAAGGCGCTCGATGGCTTTCAGGCGCCTTGCGGGCGCGCTCGCCCGCGGCTCCATGCGGCGCGAGATCTCGTTGTCGAGCGTCGTGACGGAGAGCGTCACGGTGACGAGCCGCTCCTTCGCCATCGGCACGAGGAGGTCCATGTCGCGCTCCACCAGCGCCGATTTGGAGATGAGGTGCACCGGCTGCTTCGCTTCGCGCACCACCTCGAGGATCGATCGCGTGACCCGGTACTCGCGCTCGATGGGCTGGTAGGCATCGGTGTTCACGCCGATCGCGATGGGCGTGCACTTGTAGCCGGCCTTGGCGAGCTCTTCCCTCAGCAGCTCGGCGGCGTTGGTCTTCGCGAAGAGGCGCGTCTCGAAATCGAGGCCGGGCGAGAGGCCGAGATAGGCGTGGCTCGGGCGGGCGTAGCAATACGAGCAGGCATGCTCGCATCCCCGGTACGGATTGATCGATTGGGTGAAGCCGACATCGGGCGACTCGTTGCGCGAGATGATCGACTTCGCACGCTCGATCGTGACGACGGTCTTCTCGCGCGCGAGGCCCTCTTCCGGCTCCTGGAACCAGCCGTCGTCCTCGGCGTCGCGCGACCACCGCTCGTAGCGGCCCTCGAGGTTGATGGTCGCACCGCGGCCCCTGGCCGGGCCGCCATGCTTGCCGGTGGTGGTCTTGAGGGGCATTCGACGAGTGTAGCGGTGAAACCGAAGGACTCCACGACCCGCCGCGAATTGTGGATATCTTCGGAAGTCGTTAGGTCACGATCCCCTTGCCGAATTGCCGGACTTCGTCCATGAATATCGCCGGACGAGGTCCATGATCGGCTGAAGGAGGAGAGCCATGCTCGAGCTGCGCCCCACCTGCGAGAACTGCGCGAAGCCGCTCCCGCCCGCTTCCACCGAGGCGCGCATCTGCAGCTACGAATGTACCTTCTGCGCGGATTGCGTCGCGAACGTCCTGATGAACGTCTGCCCGAACTGCGGCGGCGGATTCGCTCCGCGCCCGGTCCGGCCGTCACGCGACTGGAAGGGCGGCAACTACCTCGGCAAGCACCCGGCGAGCACGCGCGTGCGCGAGAAGCCCGTCGACCGCGAGCTGCACGCGATGTTCGCCCGCGAGCTCGCCGGCATCGCGCCCGGCGAACGCTGAGGGCGCTAATTGTGCGGGATGAACTCGCCCGATTTCTTCCCGGTGAGGTCGGCGTAGAGCGTGTCGATGAACTTGTCGGTGGTGATGAACTTGCCCGGGCCGCCCCAGCCCTCGTAGCCCGCGAGCACGTTCTCCTTCTTGAGCTGCGCGGCGCTCTTGCCGTCGTGGATGCCCTTCTCGATGCGCGCGGTGGCGTCCTTGAGCATCGCGACATAAGGCTTGAGGTCCGCGACCGTGCTGAGCGAGCCGTGGCCGGGGATCACCTTCGCATCCGGCGGCACGCTTCGCAGCACCGCCTCGCACGCGGCGATCATCCCGCGCACGCTTCCGCCGCTTTCCAGGTCGATGAACGGAAAGCCGTAGGTCACGAAGTCGTCGCCCATGTGCACGACCTTCGACTCGGTGAAGAAGACCACGCTGTCGCCGTCGGTGTGGCCGTGCGGGAAGTGGATGGCGCGGATGTCCTCGCCGTTGAGGTGCACCGAGAGCCGGTCGTTGAAGGTGATGATCGGCAGCTCGCGCGGATCGGCCGCCTTCACCTTGTTGCCGAGGACGGTGCCGCCGGTCAAGAGCCGCTCGCGCACGTGGTCCTGCGCGATGATGGTGCCCTGCTTCGCGAAGTAGCCGTTGCCGCCGGTGTGGTCGAAATGCCAGTGCGTGTTGATCACGAAGCGCACCGGCTTGTCGGTGATGCCCTTCAACGCCGCCTGGATCCTGTCGGCGAGGGGTGCGAACTGGTCGTCCACGATGACGATGCCGTCGTCGCCCACGGAAACGCCGATGTTGCCGCCCGCCCCCTCGAGCATGTAGATGTTGCCCGCGACGCGGATCACCTTGATCCGGACCTTGCTGAAGTCCTGCGGCTGCGCTTGGGCGCACGGAGCGAGCAGCAGGCAAACGAGCGTGCACGCGAGGAGCCTCATCGCCATTCCTCCCTTTCGACGAGTCGCCGATTGTACGTCGATGCCGCATGCGGCCGCGCCCTGCGCGCCCGATCGAACACGTAGCCGATGAGCCCCGGGATGAGCGCGGTCCACGCGAGCACCATCGCGGCGCGCGCGAGCGAGCCTTGGCCGGCGCGCAGGAGCGAGTCGACGAAGAGGGTCGAGGACGCCGCGTAGGCCGCGCAGGCGCAGGCGATGCCCAGGCGCCCCGCGACGCTCGGGAGCAGGAGCCACGCCATCGGCAGCAGCGCGAGCACGCCGTAGTGCGGCCAGACGAGCGGCGAGCTGAGGAAGGTGAGCAGGACTCCGAGCGACATCGCGAACCACGGGTCGGCCGCGATCGCGCGCCCGGCCGCCGCGCTCGCCGGTCCGGCGCCCGCAACGAGCGCCGCCGCGACGGCCGCAAGAAGCAACGCGCCCAACGCGAGCCCCCATCCGACCACGCCCAGGCCCAGGACGCGGTGGTCCGCGAGCCACATCGGGATCGAGAGGTTGCCCTGGTCGAGCGTGAGGCGCAGCCCCGAGCCGTCGAGGCCGCGTACGAGCCGCAGCCATTCGCCCCACACCGCCGCATCGCCGAAATACGCGATGCCGATCGCGAGGGCCGCGGCGCCGAGGATCGCGCCCGAGAGGAGCCCCAACGCGAGGCGCCGCGAGCCGAGCGCCGTGCCCTGCTGCAGCGCCATCGCGGCGGCGATCCAGGGCGTGTTCGGCTTGAACGCCACGAACGGAGCGAGGATTCCCAGGTAGAGCGCGTCCAGCGGCTTCGCGGGACGCGCCGCGGCGCGCAGCGCGAGCCAGGTGACCGCGGTGAGGATCGCGAGCTGCAGCGAATTCACGTTGCCCACCGCCACGTCGAAGAAGAACGGCCGGAACGTGAGCACGACGGCGAGCGCGGCGCACGCGGCGTAGGGCGCCTTCACGCCGCGCATGCGAGCGAGGGCGAACACGCTGCCCACGGCCGCCGCATAAAGCACGAAGGTGTAGAGCGCCAGGGTGGCATCGAAGTCGCGGGGGAAGGCCGAATACGCGGCGTACAGGAACGGCGTACCCATGGGCTCGAGCACGCGCC
The DNA here is from genome assembly GCA_035605915.1 of Usitatibacter sp. GTDB lineage: Bacteria > Pseudomonadota > Gammaproteobacteria > Burkholderiales > Usitatibacteraceae > Usitatibacter. Next base: position 579 of record DATNGJ010000064.1, on the reverse strand, counting down.
GCCGCTCGTTCGCGCGCCGGAACGCGAGGCTCGAAGAGGAATCGGCGAGCGCGTTCAACGTTCGCGCGTAACCCGCGCCGTCGACGTAGGGACTGTGCGGCTCGCCCGAAACCGCCCTGGCACGCGGCACGCCCCAGAACTGGTAGATGTCGACGCCGGACTGGCGCGGAAACTCGCCGAGCGCCTGCATGCCGGCGATGAGCGCGAGGACGAGCGCGAGGCCCCACGCGAACGGCGTCGATCGCAGCACCGCTAGTCCGTTCCGGGCGCGTGAGGCCGCACCCGGGACGCCATGCGGCGCAGCAGGTAGCACTCGTTGGAGGGATGGTCTTCGGTGACCACGATCGAAGCCCGCGAGGGCAGGCTCGAAAGGGGAAGCTCTTCGGAGAGCACCGTCTGCATGGCATTCCTCCGGTTTCGTGGGAAGCCATTCTAGCGGACGCCCCGAAATGCAAACGCCCAAGCCTTGGGTGGCTTGGGCGTCTTGAATAGGGCCCTGGCGATGACCTACTTTCTCACGGGCAATCCGCAATATCATCGGCGCGGCGTCGTTTCACGGTCCTGTTCGGGATGGGAAGG